>JAXJGV010000017.1:0-38076 GCA_036300205.1 Oscillospiraceae bacterium | reverse complement strand
TCTTACTTCAGGCCAAAACGCTTGTTGAAGCGATCAACACGTCCACCGGTGTCAACCAGCTTCTGCTTGCCGGTATAGAAAGGGTGGCACTTGGAGCAGATCTCAACACGAATGTCCTTCTTGGTAGAACCAGTGGTAAAGACATTGCCGCAGGCACAGCGGATGGTGGTCTGTTCGTACTTGGGATGGATACCTTCCTTCATTTCGTTCACCTCTTTCGTATCAGGTAAAGGGCATAATAGCCCATAGCTTTTTTTAATCGCCCGGATATCATACCACAAGAGAACAAAGAATGCAAGCATTTTTTTCAGTTTTTTTGAAAAATCTCAGAACGCCCAGTTGCCGTTACGGAAGACCGGCACCACCTTGCCGTCTTCGCAGATGCCGTCGATGTTCATGCTGTCGCAGCCGATCATGAAATCCTCGTGGATCATGGAATCATTGACACCCAAAGCCCGGCACTCCTCCAGCGTTTTGTTCTGGAAATCATCGATGGTATCGGCAAAGCCCATGCCCAGAGCCAGGTGGCAGGCGGCGTTTTCGTCGAACAGGGTGTTGTAGAACAGGATGCCGCTTTCACAGATGGGGCTTTTCTGGGGAACCAGGGCGCACTCGCCCAGATACGCCGCGCCCTCGTCCATGGACACCATGGACTTCAGCAGCTCCTCCCCCTGCTCGGCGCCCACTTCCACAGCCTTGCCGTTTTCAAAGCGGACAAAGAACTTGTCGATGATCTGGCCCCGGTAACTCAGAGGCTTGGTGGAATAGACGATGCCCTCGGCTTCGCCCCGTTTGGGAGAGATGAAGCATTCCTCCGTGGGAATGTTGGGATTGAAGAAGATGCCCTGCAGGCTCTTTTCTCCGCCGCCGCACCAGCGGCCTTCTTCGATCATACCCACCGTCAGGTCGGTGCCGTTGTCGGCAGTGTAATGCAGAGACCGGATGTGCAGGCTGTTCAGGTAATCACAGCGGGCCTGCAGATCGGCATTGTGCTCCTCCCAGGCCTTCACAGGATCGTCGGTGACGCGGGAGGTGTGCAGGATGGCTTCCCACAGTTTTTCCATAGCGACGCTGGTGCGCAGGCCGGGGAAGACCTTTTTGGCCCAGGCGGCGCCGGGGACAGCAGCGATGCACCACTGCTCCTTGTTCTCCCGGCGGTCCCGGTAGGGCTTCAGAATGGGGTAGGACATCTGGCGGGCCTTGGTTACCTTTTCCATATTCATGCCCTTCAGGCCGTCAGGATCTTCGGAGATCAGGTGGATCCGGGCAGGGATCACTTCGCACAGATGCTCCTGCTTGGCCTTCTGCCATTCCAGAACGGTGCCCAGGGTCTTGACGGACTGATAGCGGACGTGGATCTTCTCCAGGGGCTGGTAGCTCCACTCCGCCACGACTTTCTTGGCCTTGGCCTTGTAGGCTTCTTCCACCACCATCTGGACAAATTCCGGCTGATCCAGATCGGCATAGATCACAACTTCCTGCCCCTTCTGGATGTTCACGCCGCAGCGGACGATGAGCTTTGCATACTCCCGCAGTACAGTTTTCTTCATAAGATTCTCCTTTTCTTATTTTTGCCTATCGTAACAGATTTTACCCAAAAGGTCAATGATTGTTGCATTATTTGAAAATCAGCGCTATAATAATCCCAGGTCAATGTAGGATGGGGGCTTCCCCCCGCCGCAATCAACGTCAAATCGCCATCGCCCGGGACAAGCCCCGGCCTACAGAAAGGTGTTTTCTATATGCTCACAAAAGAAGAATTTCAGCGGAAATTAAAGGAAGGCGTCTGCATTCTGGACGGCGCCACCGGCTCCAACCTGCGCAACGCGGGTATGCCCAAAGGCTGCTGCGCCGAACAGTGGATCCTGGAAAATCCCGAACCCCTGGTAGCTCTCCAGCGCGCTTACGCTGAAGCAGGCTCTGACATTATTTACGCCCCCACCTTTCAGGCCCAGCCCATCGCCCTGAAGGCCGTGGGCCTGGATGCGCAGACCGAGAAGATCAATGAAGCGCTGGTGGCCCTCAGCCGTTCCGCCGCTCCCGGCTGCATCATCGCCGGCGACATCACAACCCTGGCCACCTTCTGCGATAGCTGGGACGCCGCCTCTTTTGATCTGCTGGTGGAGAACTACCGCCGCCAGATCCGGGGCCTGATGGAAGGCGGCGCGGACATTCTGGTGGGTGAGACCCTGCTGTACCAGCAGGAAGCGGAAGCCATCCTCTGCGCCGCCGAGCTGGAAGGCGCAGGCGCCGCCATGTACACCTTCACCATGCAGTCCGACGGCTCCCTGTTCTCCGGCGCGGACGCAGGCAAAGCCCTGAAAGATTTGGAGGAAGCCGGTGCCGCCGCCGTAGGCTTCAACTGCGTGGCGGCAGACATGATGACCCCCTATCTGATCACCAAACTGCGCCGCTATGTGAAGGGCCCGCTGATCTGCAAACCCAACGCAGGCGTTCCCACCATCGGCCCCGACGGCGTTGCGGTCTATTCCCAGACCCCGGCGGAATTCGCCGATGTCATGCACCAGTGCAAGGCAAACGGCGCCACCATTTTCGGCGGCTGCTGCGGTACGGCTCCGGCGTACATCGCGGCGCTGAAAGGCATCTGAACATGTTGTCGCAGTCAACATGATAAGTTGAAATTTCCCACGGAAAGCAGGCGCAAAGCCTGCTTTTCTTATTGCCATTTTTGTCGCATTTTGCTATACTATGTGTGTATGAAAAACAGAACGCATCTTTATGTCAGCCGCAAAAACGTGCTGACCTGGCTGATGGCGCTGTGCATGGTAGCTTCGGCAGTGGCCCGCATTGCCCTCTCCGGTTTGAAAGGGTCCGGGGATTCGCAGTACGTGTGGAGCCAAATCGTTCTGCCAATCGCGGCAACCTTGCTGTACGCGCTGATCGCCCTGATAGACGGCGAAGAGCTGTTCTATAAGACCGCCATCCCCGTATGGATGATGGCAATCTATTCCGGCCTGTGGATCTCCCGAAACGTGGAGGGAAGGATGATGGTGTGGCTGTTCTGGATCGCGCTGATCTTTTTCGCCACGCTGTACACGGACATCACCGCAGGACGCCGCAACCACGCCATTTTGTTTCTGCTTCCCATCGTTACCGCCCCTATGGGCTTCCTCCTGTATTTCTACCGGGAGGGCCTGCTGGGCCGGGATTGGAACACCCTGCGCATCTGTCTTCCCGACATTCTGCTGCTGACCGGTGTTCTGCTGCTGGTCTTCGCCATCCGGATGCATCCCATGGGCGAGTACCACCCCACCTGGGGCGACCGCACCGACGGACGCCGGGTGTGCACCCTGCCGCCCATGTCCCAGGTCTCCCCTTACATCATGGTCACCCGGAATACCTCCGCCAACTTCTTTGAGGACTCTTTTGAGATCAGCCATGTGGACCGCTACATCCGCCAGAAGCGCCGGGAGGGCCTGACCAGCTTCGGCATCACCCATGTGCTGCTGGCCTGCTATGTCCGGGCCATCTGCAAGTACCCCGGCCTGAACCGTTTCCTGGCAGGCCAGAAGGTCTACTCCCGGGGGGATGACATCCAGTACTGCATGACCATCAAAAAGGAAATGACCGCCGATTCCCCCGACACCGTCATCAAGGTCCACCTGAATCCCCGGGACACCGCTGACGACGTTTACCGCAAGCTCCAGTCCGCGGTGGAGGAAGTCAAGAATACCCCTCTGGATTCCAGCTTTGACAACACCGCGGGACTGCTGAACCTGATCCCCGGCGTGTTCCTGAAATTCGTGGTCTGGCTGCTGAAATTGCTGGACTATTTCGGTCTGCTTCCCAGATTCCTGCTGGAAGTCAGCCCCTTCCACGGCAGCCTGTTCTTCACCTCCATGGGCAGCCTGGGCATCCCGCCCATTTACCACCACCTGTACGATTTCGGCAACCTGCCCGTCTTCGGCGCTTTCGGCATGAAGCGCCGGGCCTGTGAGGTCACCGAGGACGGCAGCGTGGTCCAGCGCAAATATGTGGATGTGAAATTCACCCTGGACGAGCGCATTGTGGACGGCTTCTACTACGCCGCTTTCTTCAAGCATTACAAGCGCATTTTGCAGCACCCCGAAATTCTGGACCGTCCTCCCGAGGAAGTGCTCCGGGACATTGACTGATATGAAAGAGAACATTCTGAAAAATCTATCCCCGGAATACCCCTGGAAGGAACACTTTCATTTCTTTTCGGAACTGGATTCCACCAACGACCGGCTGAAAGCCATGGCCCGGCAGGGCGCGCCTCACGGCACCGTGCTCCTTGCCGACCGTCAGACCGGGGGCCACGGACGGATGGGCCGTACTTTCCTGTCCCCGGAGGGCATGGGCGTCTACTTAAGCATCCTGCTTCGGCCCAGCTGCGCCCCGGCGGACCTCATGCACCTGACCTGCGCCACAGGCGTGGCCATGTGCGAAGCTGTGGAACAGGCAGCCCGCTTCCGCCCCAGCATCAAGTGGACCAACGACCTGGTGTACGGCAAACGGAAGCTGGGCGGCATCCTGACGGAATTGGGACTGAATCCCAAAGGCGGCGTGGATTACGCCATCATCGGCATCGGCATCAACTGCTGTCAGACGGAAACCGATTTCGCCCCGGAGATCCGGGACATTGCCGGTTCCCTGTCCATGGCCGCAGGCCGCGAAATCGACCGCAACCAGGTGGCGGCCGCAATGATGGACGCCCTTTGCCAGATGTCCGGGAATCTTCTTTCCGAAAAGGCTTGGCTGCTTGACCAGTACCGGAAGGACTGCATCACCGTGGGCCAGGACATTTCCCTGCTGCGGGGTGAGGAAGTCCGCCATGGTCATGCGGTGGATGTGGACGACAACGGCGCGCTGGTGGTAGCTTTTCCCGACGGCAGCATGGAGGCCGTAAATTCCGGGGAAGTCAGCATCCGGGGCATGTACGGCTATGTTTAGTTCTTTCCATTTTTGCAAATATTTAAGATTTGTTTATTGCTTTTTCCGTACGCATTGGTTATACTTATAGACAGAAGAAATAAATAACATCTGGAGGTTATTCAAACATGAAAGCTCTGAACACCATCGTAAAAATTTTGACCGCTCTGGCAGCTGTGGCCGGTGCTGTCTACATTGTGGCTACCTACGGCGAGCAGATCGTTGCCTGGGCCAAGAAGATGCTGAATGCCCTGCCCAAGTGCCCCTGCTGTGAGAAGGCGGAGACCGTGGAAGAGTTCGTTGACGAGCCTGCTGCTGAGGAAGCT
The DNA here is from genome assembly GCA_036300205.1 of Oscillospiraceae bacterium. GTDB lineage: Bacteria > Bacillota > Clostridia > Oscillospirales > Oscillospiraceae > Faecousia. The sequence continues at coordinate 32,836 of JAXJGV010000017.1, read as the reverse complement.
CCTGCCGAAGAGCCCGTCGCCGAAGAGATTCCCATGGAGGAAACCGTGGAAGAGCCCGCTCCCGAAATCGTGGTGGCTGAGAACGAGCCCACTGCAGAAGAGGCCGACTTCGCTGAATAATCCATAACGTCCAATCCCCGGGATGGCAAGCCATCCCGGGGATTATTTTTTTGCAAAGCGCGCTTGACATTTAGTGCAAAGCGTGCTATGCTTTTCTTGCAAAGTTAACTTGGCATTTCTCCTTCCCGGACGCGGGCGGGAGAAGAAAAGGAGCTGCCCATGAAAACGAAGATCCGTGAGCTGCGCAAGGCGCGTAAGCTCTCTCAGGAGGAACTGGCCGAAGCCGTGGGTACCACGCGGCAGACCATTACCTCCATTGAAGTCGGTAAATACACGGCTTCCCTGCCATTGGCCTATAAGATTGCCCATTACTTTGGGCTGACCATTGAGGAAGTGTTTGATTTCTCAGAATTGGAGGAATAATTTATGGAAGACTATAGAGAAAAATTGAAGATTCAGAATATCACCTTCGGCGTCTGCGGCCTTGTGCTGGGCCTTTTCTCCGTGTGCGCCATGCTGGGAGAAGCGGAGATCCTCCCCTTCTTCGCCCCCCTGGCCGGAAGCAGCCGCTGGCAGTCCCTGTGGCGTGGCTTTGTGAGCGGCGTATCCTTTGCGTTGCTGGCGTTCATGCTGTTCGGCCTTGCCCGGAATGTCCGTGCACTGCGCAGCGAAAAGGAACTGAAAAAGCTGTATGTCAAAGAGCACGACGAGCGGACCATTCAGATCTGGACCTCCGCCCGGGCCGCCGCTTTTCAAACCATCCTGATTTTTGGATTGGTTGCCGTGGTGATCAGCGGATATTTCAGCATGACCGTCAGCCTCACCATTCTGGCCTGCATCTGGTTTGCCTCTCTGACCGGGTTCGCCTTTAAGTTCTATTACAGCAAAAAATTCTAAAGAAACGCATGTCATTGCGCGCAGGCGCGCAATGACATGCGTTTTTGTGTTCTATATGTTATAATCTCTGTACTTTTACTTTTCCTTTTCAAAATGTTCCTTCATCAGCTTCAGCACATGGGGTGCCAGCAGGAACACGGCGATCAGGTTGGGAATGGTCATAAAGCCGTTGAAGGTATCGGAGATACCCCACACCAGACCCAGGTCCACGGTTGCGCCCACGATGGAGACCAGCGCGTAGGCAATGATGTAGAGCTTATTGATCTTGGAGCCGAACAGGAACTCCACACAGCGCTGGCCGTAAAGGCCCCAGCCGATGATGGTGGAGAAGGCAAAGCAGCACATGGCCACGGCAGTGAAGATGGAGACCCAGTTGCCGTAAACGCTGGTAAAGCCGGAGATGGTCAGCTCCGCACCGGCATTCTGTCCGTAGGGGATCTCCACGCCGCTGAGAAACACCACCAGCGCCGTCATGGTGCAGATGATAATGGTATCCATGAACACCTCGAAAATGCCGAACATGCCCTGCTTGACGGGCTTGCGGGTATCGGCGCAGGCATGGGCGATGGAACCGGTGCCAAGGCCTGCCTCGTTGGAGAAGATGCCCCGGGAGACGCCCTTCTTCATGCTCACAAAGAAGCTGCCCACCACGCCGCCGGTGACAGCCTGGGGATTGAACGCACCCTCAAAGATGCTGACAAACACGGCGGGGATCTTCTGGATATTCAGGAAAATAACGCCCAGGCCCAGCACCACGTACAGCAGTGCCATAATGGGCACCAACTGTTCGCTGACCTTACCGATGCGCTTGATGCCGCCCAGCAGGATCAGCAGAACCACAATGCAGATCACAATGCCCACGATCAGGTCGAAGGTCGCCGTATTGCCCTGGGTCAGCAGGCCGTAGTTGATCAGCGCAGAGTCGATGGCCGCGGTGATGGTATTGACCTGGGTAGCGTTGCCGGTGCCGAAAACCGCGCAGGCGCCGAAGATCGCATACAGGTAAGCCAGCCACATCCACTTGGAGTCCAGGCCGTTTTTAATATAGTACATGGGGCCGCCCACGTAGTCGCCTTTTTCACTGCGCTCCCGGAAGTGAACCGCCAGGGTCACTTCGGCGAATTTGGTGCACATGCCCAGCAGGGCGGAGATCCACATCCAGAACACCGCGCCGGGGCCGCCGATGGCGATGGCGCCTGCCACGCCCGCGATGTTGCCGGTGCCCACCGTTGCCGCCAGGGCCGTGCAGACCGCCTGGAAGGGCGTGATTGCGCCGTCTCCAGCTTCCTTCTTCTTGAACATACGGCCCACCGTGGTCTTCAGGGCATAGGGGAGTTTCCGGATCTGAATAAATCCGGTGCGGACGCTCAGGTAAAGGCCCACACCGATGATGCAGACCATTGCCGGAACGCCCCAGATGAAGTTGTTCAGCATTTCATTGATGGATTCGATGATTTCAAGCATATCGTTATACCTCTCTTAATATTTTGACCAGCATCTTCACGCACAGCTCCATATCCTCCACAGGGATGAACTCGAAGCGTCCGTGATAGTTTTCGCCGCCGGTGCACAGGTTGGGACAGGGCAGGCCCTCGTAGGAAAGCCGCGCGCCGTCGGTGCCGCCCCGGATGGGAACTTCCACCGGGTTCATGCCCACGGAAGCCATGGCCTTCTTGGCCCGTTCAACCACATACATGCAAGGCTCAATGCATTTCTTCATATTGAAGTAGCTGTCCCGGATGGTCAGTTCCAGGGTGCCCTCGCCGTATTTGCGGTTGATAAAATCAGCAGCCGCGGTCATAATGGCCTTCTTTTCCTCAAATTTGCCCATATCATGGTCACGGATGATATAGTGCAGTTCCGACTGCTCCACCTCGCCCTTCATGTCGGTCAGGTGGATAAAGCCCTCATAGCCCTCCGTGGCCTCGGGGCGCTGATGGACGGGCAGCAGGCTCTGGAACTCCATGGCGAGATACTGGGAATTCACCATCTTGCCCTTGGCGCTGCCGGGATGGATGTTCAGGCCGTGGAAGACGGCCTTTGCTCCGGCGGCATTGAAGTTCTCGTACTCGATCTCCCCCACGGGGCCGCCGTCGGCAGTATAGGCATAGTCCGCGCCGAAGCCCTTCACGTCGAATTTATCTGCGCCCCGGCCGATCTCTTCATCGGGGGTAAAGCCGATTTTCAGTGTGGCATGTTTGCCGCCCATGGCAATCAGCTGCTCCGCCGCGGCCATGATCTCCGCCACGCCGGCCTTGTCGTCCGCACCCAGCAATGTGGTGCCGTCGGTGACGATCAGGTGCTTTCCGTAGTGGTTTTTCAGACTGGGGTAGTCGGCTTCCCGCAGATAAATGCCCTTCTGCTCATTCAGACAGACGTCTCCGCCGTCATAGGCCACGATCTTTGCCCGGATATCCGCGCCGGAAGCGTCGGGGGACGTGTCCATATGGGCGATCAGGCCGATGGTGGGCAGGCTGGGATCTCCGGGAACGGTGCCGTAGACATAGCCGTCAGCATCCATACGGGCATCGGCAATGCCCATTTCCTTCATTTCTTCCACCAGGGCCGCGCCCAGCAGCTTCTGCTTGGCAGTGGAAGGACAGGTCCCGGAAGCTTCGTCGGACTGGGTGTCGAAGGAAACATAGCGCAGGAAGCGCTCGGTTACAGAACTCATGCAGTTTCTCCTTTAGATTTGATCCGGAAATCGAAAGCTACGGAATCTCTAAAATTCTGTCCGTATTTTCTGCTTTCCATTATCCATTTTTCAACGAAAAGGGCCGCCGCATCCGCGGCGGCCCTCACCATTAAGGGTAGCAAAAACAGGGGAAGCGAAAATTACTTGGCAGCCTTGACCAGCTCGGCGGTATCCTGAGCGATCATCAGCTCTTCGTTGGTGGGGATGACCCAAACGGTGACCTTGGAGTCATCGGTGGAGATGATGGCTTCCTTGCCGCGGGTGTTGTTCTTCTCGGGATCGATCTTGACGCCCAGGTATTCCAGACCGGCGCAGATGCGTGCGCGCATGGAAGCGGAGTTCTCGCCGACACCGGCAGTGAAGACCAGGCAGTCCAGGCCGCCCAGAGCTGCGGAGTAGGAGCCGATGTACTTACGAACCTCGTAAGCAAACTTGTCCAGAGCCAGCTGGCAGTCCTCGTTGCCCTCGTTTGCCTTCTCCTCGATGTCACGGAAGTCGGAGGAAACGCCGGACAGGGCCAGAACGCCGGACTTCTTGTTCAGCATGTTCAGGCACTCGTCAGCGCTCATGCCATACTTGTTCATGATGAACTGCACCACAGCGGCATCCAGGTCACCGGAACGGGTGCCCATGGGAACGCCTGCCAGAGGAGTCAGGCCCATGGAGGTATCCTGGCACTTGCCGTCCTTGACAGCGGACATGGAGGAGCCGTTGCCCAGGTGGCAGTTGACGATCTTGATGTCCTTGGTGCCCATCAGCTCGATGGCGCGCTTGGTGACATACTTGTGGGAGGTGCCGTGGAAGCCGTAGCGGCGGATGGAGTCATTCTTGTAGTACTCGGTGGGGATGGCGTAGCGGTAAGCGACAGGAGGCATAGTCATGTGGAAAGCGGTGTCGAAGACAGCGACCTGGGGAGTCTTGGGCATAACAGCCTGGCAGGCGCGGATGCCCAGCAGGTTAGCGGGGTTATGCAGGGGGCCCAGGGGGATGCACTTCTCGATGGCAGCGATGACAGCGTCGTCGATGATGCAGGAGTCAAAGAACTCCATGCCGCCATGCAGAACGCGGTGGCCGACAGCATCGATTTCGTCGGTGGACTTGATAACGCCGTCAGCGGGATCGACCAGGATATCCAGAACCGCGGCGATGGCCTCGGAGTGGGTGGGCATGGGGATGTCCTTCACGACCTTCTTGCCGTTGGCGTTGTGGGTCAGACGGCCATCGATGGAGATACGCTCGCACAGACCCTTAGCGGACACGACGCCGGTATCGGGATCCATCATCTGATATTTCAGAGAAGAAGAGCCGGCATTGATGATCAAAATGTTCATTGGAATCTGCCTCCTAAAAATATTGTTTTATTATTTGGGGACTTTATGATATGATAACCATAGCTACTTGTATTATATTTCATTTTTCCCAATTTCTCAACCCCTGATTGGAAAAATTTTGTGAAAGGGAGGGAGTTATTTGAAAACCGTTGGCATCATCTGCGAATATAACCCCCTGCACCTGGGCCACAGGAAGCAAATCGAGCGCATCAAGGCGGAATTTGGAGAAAACTGCGCCGTAGTCTGCGCCATGAGCGGCAATTATGTCCAGCGGGGCGTCCCTGCCATTCTTGACAAAAGCTGCCGCGCCAGGGCGGCTGTTTCGTGCGGCGCCGACCTGGTGCTGGAGCTTCCGGTCACCGCCGCCCTGTCCTCCGCGGAAGGCTTCGCCGCCGGGGGTGTGAAGATCCTGTCCCAAATGTGCGATACGCTCTGCTTCGGCGCGGAAACCGCGGAGAAAGACGCGCTGATCCATACCGCAAAAGCGCTGCTGAGCGGGGACTTCCCTCCCCTGCTCCGCCGGGAGCTGGACACCGGCAAGTCCTTTCCCGCCGCCCGTCAGGCGGCCCTGGCACAGATGGGCCTTTCCGCCCAGGTTCTCTCCCAGCCCAACGACATTCTGGCAGTGGAATACTGCAAAGCCATTCTGACTCAGGGTTCCCCCATGGAGCCTTTCCCCATCCACCGGGCAGGCAGCTACCACGCGGAAGATGTGGATATGGAAAATCCCTCCGCCACCGCCGTACGCGGTCGGATGCTGGCGGCGCAGGATTGGAAATCCTGTATTCCCCAGCCTGCCCAAGCGATTTTCGCAGACGCCCCCATGCACACTCTGGCTGCCGGAGAGCGGGCGATCCTTGCCAAACTGCGCACCATGACGGATGCGGAATTCGAGGCCCTGCCCTATGGCAGCGAAGGTCTTTGGCGCAAATTCCTGCACGCCTGCCGAACCGAAGCCACCCTGGAAGCCATCATCGCCGCCACCAAATCCAAACGCTACACCCGAACCCGCATCGACCGGATGGTGATGTGCGCTTTCCTGGGCATCACGAAAGAAACGCTGGAAGCAGAGGTTCCCTACACCCGGGTGCTGGCCTTTAATGACAAGGGCCGCGGGATTTTGAAAGCGGCCAAGAAAAGCGGAACCTTCCTCAACGCAGGCGAAGCCTTTGACCATCCTTACTGGGAGCTGGAACGCCGCTGCGGCGATCTCTACGGACTGTTCTGCACCGACGGCATCGAACCGCCGGGAATCGAAGAAAAGCGCCGCATTTCCTACCATGCCTCTGTGTAGGGGAGGGTCTTGCCCCTCCCTTGTCCCACAAGCCAGCAAAAACACAGCATTCTGAATAAACGCAGCGAGTCGAAGGAGCTTCACACCGATACTGCATAGCAGACATTCGGTGCGAAGATCCTTCGACTCCATTTCTTCCACTCAGGATGACATGACAGCTTCGGTTACTTCTTCGTCGGAATACATAAGATCACGCCGGCCAATGCTACCATAGCCGTTGGGAAGAACAGCCAGGAATTGTCCGCTTCCTCGATTTCCGGCTCTTCCTGGGGCTCCGGCTGGGTGGTCTCCTCTGCGGCGGCCTTGTCGTCCACATGCAGGGCTGGCGCTGTACTGCCGCCGAACTCTACTCCGGCAATGAGGGAAATGCCCTGGGCCTGGGAATACAGCGTGTTGACTGTGCTGCCCGTCGTACATGCCGCATTTCCTACCAGTTCCAGCTCCCGGGTGCCTTTATAGCCGGAATTATAGTGGGAAACCGTGGTGACCATGGCGCAGCCCCAGGGAATGTGGTAGTCACTGGTGACCACCGCTACACTGCTGACCTGAGGATAAGACGCGATCAGGATATCGTAAACGTTCATGGCATTCGCCGCGGTGCTCAGGGATTTCTTTTCCACAATGAGACGGTTTTCAGAAATGCCGTTGGCCAGGAGCCAGCTCGCCATTTCTCCCGCTTCGCTGACGCCGCTGACACCGGAGGTTTCTCCGCCGGTGACCGCCACATAGGCGTTGGGATATTTTTCAGCAGAACGCAGGGCCACTTCCAGCCGGTCGATCAGCTCCGGTTTCATGGAGCCATTGCTGTTCAGGCCATAGCCCAGAACCACAATGCACATGGAATCATCCCCCGGCAGGCCGTCGGGAAGCACGTCTTTGTATACCGGCATTTCGGTGTTAACCCACTCCCAGCTGTCCATGATCTTCTGCCAGGTCTTTCCCTGCGCCGGGTCAATGGCGGAAATCTGGGCGAGCATGTCGTCGATGTTTTCCTGTGCCTGGTCCTGATAGTGCTGGTAATAGCCGATCATGCGCTTGATATAGGGCTTGACGGTTTCCATATCCGCCGCGCTGACGGTCAAGCTCATGGTTGGAATGAGAATAAGTGCCAGTATGGCGCATAGGATTCTGCGAATCCGGGACATAGTGTTACCTCCTGTATCAATAAAACAGAGCGGCCTAAAACAGGCCGCTCTGTTATGTTAACCCTTCAGTCCCTTGGACTGACGAACCATATCTTCTACAACGATGTCGTAGATCTCGCCCAGTGTGGAGCAGTATTCCAGAACCTTCCAGGGCTCGTTGGTGTGGTAGTGGATCTTGATCAGGTCCTCATCCCCCACTGCCAGCAGGCAGTCGCCTTTGAAATTTTCAACAAAATAGTCGTTGATGGCATCTTCATCCAGGTCGTGACCCTCGATCAGAAGCTGGGTATCATAGCGGAATTCTGTCATTTCGGAATGCCTCCTTGAAATTTATGGAGGAATTATATCACATTTTCCCGAAAATGTATAGTGGTAACGAAACTGAAAAACGCCCATTTCGGGACTTTTCGCCCGGATCAAGCCCTGCCGGGGGCAAAAAAACAGGACTGCCTTCAAAAAGCAGTCCCGTTTTTTGCTTCTTACAGGTGCAGCACCCGGTCCTTGATCTCCTGGGTTCTTCCCTGGTTCCAGTACTGGGTACCGATGTAGCCGCAGGTACGGCGGGCAACATTCATCTTGTTCTGATCCTTGTTGCCGCACTGGGGGCAGACCCAGACCAGCTTGCCGTCCTCGTCTTCCTTGATCTCGATCTCACCGTCGTAGCCGCATTCCTGGCAGTAGTCGGACTTGGTGTTCAGCTCGGCATACATGATGTTGTCGTAGATGAACTGCATGACTTCCAGCACGGCGTCGATGTTCTGCTGCATGTTGGGCACCTCCACATAGGAGATAGCACCGCCGGGAGACAGCTGCTGGAACTCCGCCTCGAAGGCCAGCTTGGTGAACGCGTCGATAGGCTCGGAAACATGGACATGGTAGGAGTTGGTGATGTAGCTCTTGTCCGTGATGCCGGGGATCATGCCGAAGCGCTGCTGCAGGCACTTGGCGAACTTGTAGGTGGTGGATTCCAGCGGCGTTCCGTAGAGAGAGAAGTCGATGTTGTGCATGGCTTTCCACATCTTGCAGGCATCGTTCATGTGCTGCATGACCTTCAGGGCGAAAGGCTTGGCTTCGGCGTCGGTATGCGACTTGCCGGTCATGTACTTGACACACTCGTACAGGCCCGCGTAGCCCAGAGAAATGGTGGAGTAGCCGCCGTAGAGCAGTTTATCGATGGGCTCGCCTTTTTTCAGTCTGGCCAGCGCGCCGTACTGCCACAGAATGGGTGCGGCATCGGACAGAGTGCCCTTCAGACGCTCGTGGCGGCACAGCAGGCCCTGGTGGCACAGTTCCAGACGCTCGTCAAAGATCTGCCAGAACTTGTCCATATCCCGGCCGGAGGACAATGCCACATCCACCAGATTGATGGTGACAACACCCTGATTGAAGCGGCCATAGTACTTGGGCTGGTTGGTTTCGGGATCCACATAGGGAGTCAGGAAGGAGCGGCAGCCCATGCAGGTGTAGCAGTGGCCCTCGCCGTTCTTGTCCACCTTCAGCTCCAGCATCTTCTTTTCGGAGATATAGTCGGGCACCATACGCTTGGCGGTGCACTGGGCAGCCAGCTTGGTCAGGTAGAAGTAAGGCGTGCCCTCCCGGACGTTGTCCTCTTCCAGAACGTAGATCAGCTTGGGGAACGCGGGAGTGATCCAGACGCCCTTCTCGTTCTTGACGCCCTCGTAGCGCTGGCGCAGGGTCTCCTCGATGATCATGGCAAGGTCCTTCTTCTCCTGTTCGGACCGTGCCTCGTTCAAATACATGAAGACGGTGATGAAGGGAGCTTGGCCGTTGGTGGTCATCAGGGTGACCACCTGATACTGAATGGTCTGAACGCCCCGGCGGACTTCTTCCCGCAGGCGGTCTTCCACCACCTTGGAGATGGCATCCTCATTGGGAGCAATGCCGAAGACTTCCATTTCCTTTTCCACGGTCTTGCGGATCTTCTCCCGGCTGATCTGGACGAAGGGGGCCAGATGGGTTAGGGAAATGGACTGGCCGCCGTACTGGTTGGACGCCACCTGGGCAATGATCTGGGTGGCGATGTTGCAGGCGGTGGAGAAGGAATGGGGCTTCTCGATCAGAGTGCCGGAGATCACGGTGCCGTTCTGCAGCATGTCTTCCAGATTCACCAGATCGCAGTTGTGCATGTGCTGGGCATAGTAATCGGAATCGTGGAAATGGATGATGCCGGCTTCATGGGCCGCCACGATCTCCTGGGGCAGCAGAATACGGCGGGTGATGTCCTTGGAAACTTCGCCTGCCATATAGTCACGCTGGACCGCGTTGATGGTGGGATTCTTGTTGGCGTTCTCCTGCTTGACCTCTTCGTTGTTGCACTCGATGAGGCTCAGGATGCGGTCGTCCGTGGTATTGGACTGGCGGGCCAGAGAACGGATGTAACGGTAGGTAATATATTCCTTGGCGACTTCAAATGCGCCATGAGCCATGATGGCCTTCTCCACCAGGTCCTGAATTTCCTCCACGGAAGGGCTGCGGCCCATCTCCTCACAGGAGATCTGGACGCTCTGGGAGATCCGCTGAATCTGCAGCGGGGTCATCCGGACCTTTTCGTCTACGGCTTCGTTGGCCTTGGTAACGGCCATCATGATCTTGTCGATGTCAAAAACGACTTCTGCGCCGTTTCGCTTGATAATCTTCATCGGGCTTTCCTCCTTGGGTTCTTTCGTCCTTTTACTTTCTCGTGCACGCCCTATTATACTAGATATTGTGGTTTTGTCAAGACCCAGCCACAAAATACAGTAATCGCGTTTTCCTACACGAAAAGTTCCCTTTTTCGAGCCGCCCTTTCTTCCCCCGGCGGCGGCAGGAAAGTTGCGAAATCCGCGTTTTCTGAAAAGAAAGGTTTGAAATGCGCAGAGGAATATAGTATAATCAAAAAAAGCATTCTTTACATAATTCCGCTTTTTTCCCGCAGAAAAATGAAAGGAGCCATTTCCATGAAAGAAACTTTCGGCATTTTGCCCTCCGGCGAAAACGCATCCCTGTACACCATATCCTGTGGCAGGCTCACCGCCGCCGTCTCCGATTACGGCGCTACCCTGGTAAAGCTGTTCGTCCCCGGCAAGGACGGGACGCTGGCCGACGTGGTGCTGGGTTTTGACGACTGCAACGGCTACCGGACAGCTCACGGCTCCTTTCTTGGAGCTACGGTGGGCCGCAACGCCAACCGGCTGAAGGACGCCTCTTTCCAGCTGGGCGGCAAGACCTACCGCCTGCCCCCCAACGAAAACGGCAACAACCTCCATTCCGGCCCCGACTCCTTCAATCTGCGGATGTGGAAGGTCCTGTCCCACACCGAAAGTGCCATCACCCTGGAGCTGAACAGTCCCAACGGCGACCAGGGCTTCCCCGGCAACGCGGTGATCCGTGTCACCTATTCTCTGGACGCTGAGGGCGGTCTGCACATTGTCTATGACGCCGTCTGCGATCAGGACACCGTGTTCAACCTGACCAACCACAGCTACTTCAATCTGGCAGGCCACCAGAACACCGGTGCGGCCATGGACCAGATCCTGACCCTCCCCGGCCGCTTCTTCAACCCCGATGACGCCCAGAACATCCCCACCGGCGAGCTGCGCAGCGTCGATGGCACTCCCATGGATTTCCGCGCTCCCAAGCCTATCGGCCAGGATATCGGCGCCGATTATGAGCCGTTGCACCTGCAACGCGGCTACGACCACAACTGGGAGGTTTTCTGCAATCCCTGCGCCATTCTGGCTGATCCCGTTTCCGGACGGACCATGTCTGTGATCACCGACTGCCCCGGCATCCAGTTCTATTCCGGCAACTATCTGGAAGAGCAAGGCAAGGAGGGCGTACACTACACCAAGCGCGGCGGCATCGCCCTGGAGACCCAGTACTACCCCGACAGTCTGCACCATCCCGACTGGCCCCAGCCCATCACCAAGGCAGGCGAACCATATCACAGCGAGACGGTGTACCGTTTCAGCTGGTAATACAATATTATAATAATGTATCTATAGGGCGGAGGCGCGGCCCCGCCCTACATGGTTCGAACTGAATACAATGGCATTGCTCTCCCCTTCCCTCTGCCAAAACATTCCAAAAGGCTTCCCGGTGCGGAAGCCTTTTTATGCACTTCCCGTAGTCTGCCGCATAAACTGTCCTATAAGCGCTTCGCTTATCTTCATTTCGGGAGGTATTCCAATGTCAGAGCAATGCACGGACACCCTGCGCTGTGATCCCAGTGACCTGCGTCAGGCCATGTCTATCCACACACGGAAGATCACCGACTCCTGTCGGGATAAAGACTGCATCGAAGACCTGCGGGTTTACTTAACCTGCGGCTCCCAGCAGCTGCTGGATTCCGCCGCAAACGTCCGGGTACGCAGCGCAGAGCTGCTGCACACTTACATCGATGTAGAGCCTGTAGCCTTTGACCGGAACCACTACTGCATCGACGTCACCTTCTACTACCGGATTCTGGCCGACGCGGTAGTAGGCTCCTGCCGCCCCACCACCCTGTATGGCTGCGCGGCCTTCACCAAGCGGGCCGTCCTCTGCGGCGAGGACAGCCGTGCCCACATCTACCGCAGCGACACCAGAATCAACGAACCGGACGGCTGCACCCATTCCTATTCCAACCGCCCCACCGCCGTGGTGGAGGTCCTGGATCCCATGGTGCTCAGCTCCAAGGTAAAGGATCCCTGCGGCAGTACGGACACCGATGCCGTCACTGTCCAGATCCCTGAGAGCATCCGCGCTATGTTCGATGAAGAGCTGATGATGCCCGGCGACCACCGCCGCTTGTATGTGACCTTGGGTCAGTTCTCCATCGTGCGGCTGGAACGGGATGCCCAGCTGGTGATCCCTGTACTGGATTACAGCGTCCCCACCAAGGAATGCTGCGACAGCGTGGGCTGCTGCGATCAGGATCCCTGTGAGATGTTCAGCCGCATCCCCTTCCCCAGCCAGCAATTTACGCCCACCGGCTGTGACACGAAAAAAGACGATCAATGCCAAACCTGCTGACCAAAACCGCCGGGAACTCCCGGCGGTTTTTCTTTAACCAAAAAGACGGTAAGGAAAAAATCCTTACCGTCTGATCTAATGGATTCGCAGAAAATAGATGCGCACGTTTTAGTGTTCCACCACATTGGACAGGATGCCGTCTGCATCTACATAGTAATGCTTATACGAATCGTCTTCCATATAAACTTTAACCTTTCGGCCAAACAGGTCCGGGTCCCGGATGATGCGCTGGTTGGGACTTTTGAACACATGCCTCACGCCGTACATGTCCGTATACCCTACCAAAATATGATATCCGCACCGTCCGTTGATCCTGACGCTGAAATCGGGAATGATGTCTATAACCTCTCCCCAAACATACCGCCCGGAAGCAAGAATCCTATTGGCTCTGCGCTTTTTTCCAGCCTCCACCGCCAGGAAAAGGATACCCAAAACCAGGAAAATGGAACCGATACCGCCAAACAGAATGCCGACCAAGCGGACATCTTCTTCCCACAGCGCAGCCGCCAGGGTCACGCCCAGAACCGTAAAAACGCCGCCCAGCAGCGTATAGACGATACCAAGGATTTTCAGCGCGCTCATTCCGAGCTTTGCTTTTTTCTGCTCCATCTCAGCCTCTCATAGCCCGCTTTCTGGCAATGTTAATGGGGCCTTCCTGCATGTTGTTGATCCAGGCAAGGCTCTTGCCCGCGCCGTAGGCGGTGCAGGAGTCGGGGTCGTCTGCCAGGATGCAGGCAATGCCGGTGCGTTCCATCAGCAGCAGGTCCATGCCCCACAGCTGGGCACAGCCGCCGGTGAGGGTGATGCCGTTCTCGGAAATGTCGGACACCAGTTCGGGGCTGGTCTGCTCCATAACGGAGAGGACTTCGTCGGCGATCTGGCGGGCGGGACGGCGCAGGACTTCATAAATCTCCGTGGAGGTCAGGGTGACCATCTTGGGCATACCGGTCTTGAAGTCGCGGCCCTTGACGTTCATGCTGCGCTCCTCGTCCCGGGGATAGACCTGGCCGATCTGGATCTTGATATTCTCCGCGGTGACCTGGCCGATGACCACGCCATGCTGGCGGCGGACATAACGGGCGATCATTTCGTCAAAATAGTTGCCCGCGATCTTCAGGGAGGAAGACACGGCAACGCCGTTCATACTCAGGACAGCGATGTCGGTGGTGCCGCCGCCGATGTCCACAACGAGGTGGCCGCTGGCGCCCCGGATGTCCAGGCCCGCGCCCAGGCCTGCGGCCAGAGGCTCTTCGATCAGGAACACACGGCGGGCGCCGGCTTCGATGGCAGCGTTGATAACGCTTCGCTCCTCGACCTCGGAGACGCCGGAGGGAACGGAAACCACAACACGGGGCTTGGGTGTGAACAGGCCTGCCTTGGTGGCGGTCTTGAACATTTCCTGCAGCATCCGGACGGTCATTTCATGGTCGGACACGATGCCGTCCTTCAGCGGGTGCATGGCAACCACGTTGCCGGGAGTACGGCCCAGCATGTTCCGGGCAGCTGCGCCGACCTGGAGGATCTTACCGGTATTCTTGTCCACCGCCACAACGGAAGGCTCCCGGACGACCAGGCCCTTGCCGTCGGCATAGATCAGGACATTGGAGGTACCCAGGTCAACACCCAGGTCATTGGAAAACATAGAAAACAGAGACATAGATACACCTTTACTTTCGTGCCGCCGCCACAGCGGCGCAATGTACTTCCTTCGCCCCGGCGGTCTTCAATACCCGGGCGCATTCTCCCGCGGTGGCTCCTGTGGTCAGGATGTCATCCAGCAGCAGGATACGCCTGCCGGCAATGGCTTCCCGGTCAGTCTCACGGTAAGCGCCCAGCACATTGGCCCGCCGCTTTTCCGCGCCGGAAATGCCGGACTGGGGACGATTATGACGAACTTTCTTCAGTAACGGAACCGGGTCCATCCCCAGCTCCTTTCCCACTGCTTTTGCCAGCAGCTCCACCTGGTCATAGCCCCGGCGGAGTTTCCGCAGGCGGCTGACAGGCACCCAGGTCAGGACATCGAATCCCTCCGGGTACAATTCCAGGAGCTTCATGGCGAGAAGCCTGCCGTAAGGAGCTGCAAACGATCTGGCATTGTGGAATTTATAACGCAAAAGACTTTTTCTTACGTTCCCTTCATAGTACCAGACGGCGGCGAAACTGTCAAGAAATTGGCGCTTACTTTTGCGGTTTGGGTACTCCGGAGCGTCCATCCGGCAATCTTTGCACAGGTCCAGTTCCTCTTTTTCCAGAACATTTCCGCATAAGACGCATTTCGGCGGGAACAGCAGGTCTCCGATCCAATGATACAGCTTCATCCGACTTTCCCCTGTAAGCGCAGCTTCAGGCCGGTATAGCGGCGGTTCTTCTTGGCATTTTCCACCATGACGCCCACCGTCTCCTCCCTGCCCACGATGATGAGAAGTTCTCTGGCCCGGGTGATGGCGGTATAGAGGATGCTGCGGCTGAGCAAGTACGGCGAACCGTTCCAGGCCGTCAGGATCACCGCCCGGTACTCGCTGCCCTGGCTCTTGTGGACGGTCATGGCGTAGGCAGGCTCCAGCTCGTTGAGCTGGGTAAAATCATACTCCGCCTCCCGGTCGTCAAACCGGATGGTCATGGTCTCCGTACCCAGGTCGATTTCCCGGATGGTGCCCACGTCGCCGTTGAAGATGCCCGTGCCTACGGCGCTGCCGTCCACTTTCTTCCACATTATATCATAATTGTTACGAATTTGCATCACCCGATCCCCTTCCCGGAAAATAAATTCTCCGAACTGGCGTTCTTTTTTGTCCGGGGCGGCAGGATTCAGGGCCGCCTGCAGCAGCTTGTTCAGGTTCATGGTGCCCACGCTCCCCTTGCGGGTGGGAGACAGCACCTGGATCTGGTCGGAAGGGATGCCCATGTTGTTGGGAAGCCGGGTGGTGCACAGGTCCCGGATCAGGCTGCACACGCCCTCTTCGTTCTGGCGGCGCATGAAGAAAAAGTCGCTTTTCACATTTTTCAGGTCCGGCATCTCTCCCCGATTCACCCGGTGGGCGTTCATGACGATGAGGCTCTGCTGGGCCTGGCGGAAGATCTCCGTCAGACGCACCGTGGGCAGCTCCCCGCTGCGAAGCATATCGCTGAAGGGAAAGCCGGGGCCAACCGGGGGCAGCTGGTCAGGGTCGCCTACCAAGATCACGCGCTTGCCCTGGGGAACAGCCTGCAAAAGGGCGTGCAGAAGCTCCACGTCCACCATGGACATCTCATCCACGATGACCGCGTCGCATTTCAGAGGGTTGTCCTCGTCCCGGACGAAGAGCATTTTGCCCGTATTCTGATCGATGCCCGCTTCCAGCAGGCGGTGGATGGTAGAGGCGTCCTCCCCCGTCACTTCCGTCAGCCGCTTCGCCGCCCGTCCGGTGGGCGCCGCCAGCAGGCATCGCAGCTGCATTTGGCCCAGAAGGGACAAAATACCATTCAAAATTGTCGTCTTACCGGTGCCGGGGCCGCCGGTGATCAGCAGCAGCCCGGAGGTGGCCGCTTCCCGGATCGCCTGCTCCTGCTCAGAAGAGTATTCAATGCCGCTTTCCCTGGCCACATTGCGGATCATTTTTTCCAGGCCATGGGGAGCCGGGAAGGTCTGTTTGGCGAATTCCTGCAAGCGCCGGGCGCAGTAGGTTTCCGCTTCATACAGCTGGGGAAGATAGATCACCGTGATACCCGCCAGCTTGTCCCGCACCAGACGGTCCGCTTCCAGCAGCCGCTCCATGCCCTGCTTCACCGCGTCGGGTTCCACGCTCAGCAGCTGGGCCGTGGCGGGGAGCAGTTTGTCTTCCGGCAGGAAGCTGTGTCCTGCCGTCAGGTTATAACTCAGTTCAAACAGGATGCCGGCTTCCACCCGCCGGGGATCGTCCGCCGCCACACCCAGTTCAATGGCAAAGCGGTCAACCGCCCCGAAGGGGGCCTCCAGGCCCTCGTCCATCAATAAGTAAGGATCGTCGTATAATAGCTCAATGGTGCTGTCACCATATAATTTATAGGTACGCACCGCCAGTTCCGCAGGCAGATGGTGCAGGGCAAAGAACTCCATCAGCTGCCGCATACCCACCTGCAGCTTGAATTCCTCACCAATGGCCTGTGCTTTTTCCCGGGAAATTCCCGACACCTCCGCCAGCCGTTCCGGCTCCCGCTCCATGACCGCCAGGGTCTCCGTGCCGAAATGCTCCACGATCCGGGCCGCCATCCGGGGGCCGATGCCCTTGATGACCCGGCTGGACAGATAGCTCAGGATCTCCATGGCAGTCTGGGGCATGAGCCGCTCCAGAAATTCCGCCTCAAACTGGCGGCCGTAGCTGGAGTGGGTGCTCCACTTGCCTGTGACCATGAGCCGCTCCCCCACCGCAGGCAGAGGGATGGTGCCCACCACCGTCACGGTCTGGCCGCCGCCCACGCTCAAGCGAAGCACCGCATAGCCGTTTTCATAATTTTGATATACCACGGCGCTGATGGCGCCCTGGATGATTTCCAATTCTTCCGTCAAGTCGATTCCGCTCCAATTCCAAGCCTTTCCGGCAGTTCCGAAAGGCCGCATATTTCGATTCCTTTTTCCGCCAGCCATGTCCGTTCCGTTTCGCTCAGTCCCAGGTCTGCCAGGATCAGCGGGCATCGGATAAAGCCCATCCCCCGCAGCCACAGGTACAGATACACGAACGTAAGCCCACCGGGCCGTCCGGGATACAGCAGCCAGCCCTCCCGGCACACCGGCAGCAGCCAGCCGAACAGCGCCCACGCCGCGCTCAGCGTCCCAAAGGCCGCCAGTACCGCAAGCAGATAATATCCCGCCACCACACATCACCTCAGGATAGTATATGGCAGCGCGGCAAATTGTGTTCCAATCAGGTTTATTTTACAACATCCATGCCAAAATGAAAAGACCTTTCTTCTATTTTCTCTTTATTCGATTGTGAACTTCTCTAAAAATCATATTACCGAATTGTTCACAAATTTGCCTTGAATCTCGACCGTTAATCGGGTATAATAAATAGTAATTGCTGGGAGTCTGTATTTCCTTCCCAGCCGGGAGGAAATATGAAGATTTTAAACCTGCTGATGTGGGTCGGCCAGTTCGGTCTTTCCATCATCTTTCCCACCTTGTTTTTCCTGCTCCTGGCCAACTGGCTGCAAAGTGAATTCGGCCTGGGTATGTGGATCATGGCGGTCTGCGGCATTCTCGGCCTGCTCACCACCATCAGCACCGCCCGCTCCTGCCTGCATTCCCTGCGCAAGGCGGCGGAGGAAGCCAGCGGGCACAAAGAGCCCCCTGTGGGCTTCAACGACCATACTTAATCCTACTGCAAAGGAACGTTCCCCATGAAATTACAACCTGCCTCCCGTAAGGAGATCTCCCGCATCGCCGTGGGCACCCTGGTCTGCGACGGTATCATGATCGCCGGATTGTTTCTGCTGAGCCAGTTCGGCATCGGAAAATTTGAACTGTCCCGGATCCTTCTGGGCGCGGCCTGCGGTTCCGCCGTAGCGGTTCTGAATTTCACCATTCTGTGCCTGACGGTGCAGAGCGCGGTGGAAATCGAAAACAAGCGGAAAATGAAGGCCAAATTCCAATTCAGCTACAATATCCGCCTGCTGCTGCAGGCCGCCTGGGTCGTTGCCTGCTTCCTGATCCCCCAGATCCATTTTGCAGCCGGCGCCGCTCCCATCCTGTTCCCCAATGCCGTGATCTTCTATCTGCAAAGCAAAAACAAGCTGATTGCCCCCAGCGAACAGAAAACCACCCCTGCCGTCTCCGACGACGAGCCGGAAGACCACTTAGGCAGCTTTGAAGTGTAAGCAACTCCATCAATCAACGAGGTGAGCAAAAAATGGAAGTAGAAATCAATGGTGCAAGAATTCTGGCCACATTCGAAAATGTCCCCATTTTCGGAACCGTTCAGATCACCCAGACCCTGGCCGCCAGCTGGCTGGTCATGATCATCATTTCCGCGCTGTGCATCTGGCTGGGTTCCGGCCTGAAGGTAACGGGCATCTCCCGGAAGCAGGCAGTGGCTGAAATGATCTACAACGCGCTGATCAATTTCGTCCGCGGCAACATGGGCACGGAATTTGACCGCTACATTCCGCTGGTGGGAACCATCTTCGTTTCCAGCGTGGTCTCCAACCTGATCAGCCTGCTGGGCATCTGGAGCCCCACCGCCGACCTGATGACGGAGCTTGCCTGGGGCCTGGTGGTCTTCGTTCTCATCACCTACCACAAAATCAAAGCCTCCGGCATCGTGGGCTACCTGAAGGGCTTCCTGGATCCCATTTTCATCCTGCTGCCCATCAACATTATGTCCGAGTGCTTCACCCCCGTTTCCATGGCCTGCCGTCACTTTGGCAACATCCTGTCCGGCACCGTCATCAGCGCCCTGATCTACGCCGCCCTGACCACCGCCAACCATGCCCTGTTCGGTCTGCTGGGTTCCAGCATGTATATCGGCATCATCATGGCCATCGTCGGCATTGTTCTGTTCTTTGTGGGCAGGAAATCCCATAAGAAGCTGCCCTTCATCACGGGCATCATCGTGGGCATCCTGGGCGTTCTGAGCATCCTGACCAACCTGGGTCTGGATTTCCCCTGGCTGACCGTAGGCATCCCCGCACTGCCCAGCCTTTACTTTGACTGGTTCGGCGGCTGCATTCAGGCGTTCATCTTCTGTACGCTGACCACTCTCTTCATCAAACAGGCCGCGGGTGACTAACCGCCTGGCCATTTGAATAAACAAACACGTAATTCATTTTTAGGAGGAAAATTTTATGGAAATTTTGGCTAAAGGCATTGCTCTGGCAGGTTGCGGCATCGGTGCCGGTCTGGCTCTGATCGCTGGTATCGGCCCTGGTATCGGCGAAGGTAACTGCGCCGCCCGTGCCTGTGAAGTCATCGGCCGTAACCCCGAGTGCAAAGGTGATGTCACCAGCACCATGATTCTGGGTATCGCTCTGTCTGAGACCACCGGTATCTATGGCTTCGTTACCGGTCTGCTGCTGATCTTCGTTGCTCCCGGTATGTTCATGAACTACCTGCAGTAATTTCCGGCAAATTAACACATCAAAAAATTACGCCGGAAGGAGGCAACGCAATGGAGACCCTTTACCAGTCATTAGTGACGGTAAACCCCGTAACCCTGATTGCTCAGATTTGCAACCTGTTTATCCAGCTGCTTATCGTCAAAATCTTCTTCCTGGATAAAATCAAGGCCATTATCGACCAGCGCCGGGAAGCTGCGGACAAGCAGATCACCGATGCCGAAAATGCCAAGGCAGAAGCACTGGCTATGAAAGAAACCTATGAGCAGAACATGAAGGAAGCCAAAGCCAAGGCCGATGACATTCTGATGAGTGCCCAGCGCTCTGCCAACTCCCGCAGCGAGGAGATCATCAGCCAGGCACAGCAGCAGGCTGCCCAGATCAAGTCCAAGGCTTCCTCTGACATCGAGCTGGAGCGGAAAAAGGCCCTCAACGACGCCAAAAACGAAATTTCCGGCCTGGCTATGGCCATTGCCGGCAAGGTCGTGGAGCGGGAGCTGAGTGCTGAGGACCAGTCCGGCATGATCGACCGCTTCATTGACGAATTGGGTGATAACGTATGACTGAAGTCGGAAGTGTTTACGGCGAATCGCTGTACGAGCTGGCCAAGGACGAATCTTTAGGAAAGCTCATTGGGGAGCAGCTTGCGGTATTGCAGCAGAGCTTCCGTCAGGAGCCGGATTTCATCCGTCTTCTCTCCTCCCCCAGCCTGATCAAAGCGGAGCGCTGCCAGATTCTGGACGACAGCTTCCGCGGCTCGGTGCATCCGTATCTTCTGAACTTCCTGAAGATCCTGACCGAGAAGGGCTATATGCGCCACTTCTCCGACTGCTGCGACGCTTACACCGAGCATTACGATCAGGATAACGGCATTCTGAGAGTGACCGCCGTCACCGCCGTGGCCCTCAGCCCCGAGCAGGCCGGCAAGCTCACCCAGAAGCTCTCCCGGATTACCGGCAAGGAAATTGCCCTGCGTAACCGGATCGACCCCGCAGTCTTGGGCGGCGTCCGCCTGGACTATGACGGTCAGCGCCTGGATGACACCGTGTCCCACCGTATGGACGCCATCCGGGATCTGCTGAACAAAACCGTACTCTGACGAGAAAGCAGGGACTGTATGGAACTTAGACCCGAAGAAATAACCAAAATCATTCGTAGTCAGATCAAAAACTACGAAAACAAAATCGAAGTAAGCGAAACCGGCGTCGTCATTCTGGTCGGCGACGGCATTGCCAAGGCCTCCGGCCTGGACAAGTGCATGGCCGGTGAGCTTGTGGAATTCCCCGACGGCTCCTACGGCATGGCCCAGAACCTGGAAGAGGACACCGTCTCCATCGTCATCCTTGGCTCCGACCAGGGCATCAAGGAAGGTGATACCGTTAAGCGTACCGGCCGGGTGGTGTCCGTCCCCGTGGGCGAAGGCCTGATCGGCCGCGTCGTCAACGCGCTGGGCGAGCCCATCGACGGCAAGGGCGCCATCGAAGCCGAGGGCTACCGTGCCATCGAAATGCCCGCTCCCGGCATCATCGAACGCCAGCACGTTTCCCGCCCCCTGCAGACCGGCATCAAGGCCATCGACTCCATGATCCCCATTGGCCGGGGCCAGCGTGAGCTGATCATCGGTGACCGCCAGACCGGTAAGACCACCATTGCCACCGATACCATTCTGAACCAGAAGGGCAAGAATTGTATCTGTATCTACGTTGCCATCGGACAGAAGCGCTCCACCGTCGCCCAGGTGGTGGAAAACCTGACCGCCGGCGGCGCCATGGACTACACCATCGTAGTCAGCGCCACCGCCTCCGAGCTGGCGCCCATGCAGTATATCGCCCCCTATGCGGGCTGCTCCATGGGCGAGCACTTCATGCATCAGGGTAAGGATGTGCTGGTTATTTACGATGACCTGAGTAAGCACGCCGTTGCTTACCGTGCCATTTCTCTGCTGATCCGCCGTCCCCCCGGACGTGAGGCTTATCCCGGCGACGTCTTCTACCTCCACTCTCGTCTGCTGGAGCGTGCGGCACAGCTGTCCCCCGAACTGGGCGGCGGCTCCCTGACTGCCCTGCCCATCATCGAGACCCAGGCCGGTGACGTTTCTGCCTACATTCCCACCAACGTCATCTCCATCACCGACGGCCAGATCTTCCTGGAGACCGAGCTGTTCAACTCCGGCGTTATGCCCGCCGTTAACCCCGGTATCTCCGTCTCCCGTGTCGGCGGCGACGCCCAGATCAAAGCCATGAAGAAGGTGGCAGGCTCCCTGAAGCTGCTGTACTCCCAGTACCGCGAGCTGCAGAGCTTCGCCCAGTTCGGTTCTGATCTGGATGCGGATACCAAGTCCCGTCTGGCTCTGGGCGAGCGCATCGTGGCCGTTCTGAAGCAGAAGAACAACGCTCCCAAGGAAGTGGCTCAGCAGGTGTGCATCATCTACGCCGTTACCCACGGTTATCTGAGCGACGTTGCTGTGGAAAAGGTTCCCGAATTCGAGAAGCGTCTGGAAGAGCACATGGACAACTATCACTCCGATATTCTGGAGGCCATCCGTACCTCCGGCAAGCTGGAGACCGAAACCGAGAACGCGCTGAAGGCCGCATTGGACGAGCTGGTCGCACAGTTCACGGCATAAGGGAGGAGGTTACCCATGGCTGGCGTTTCCACCAAGGAAATCAAAAACCGCATCCGAAGCATGGAGAGCACCAAGCAGATCACCAAGGCCATGGAAATGGTGGCTGCCTCCAAACTTCGCCGTGCTCAGGCGCAGATTTCCAACTCCCGCCCTTATTTTGAAATTCTCTATTCCACCATCCAGGATATTACCCGGGCCAACAAGGACTTCTCCTCCCCCTACCTGAAGGAGCGGGAAGTCAAAAAGGTGATGTATCTCGTCATCGCCGGCGACCGGGGCCTGGCCGGCGGCTATAACAGCAACATTCTCAAGCTGGTCCAGGCCGAGATCCAGGGCAAAGACGCCGTGGTGCTGCCCATCGGCAAGAAGGCAGTGGACTTCTTCAAGGCTAAGAACGTTCCTGTTCTGACTGAGAGCTATGCCGAAGCCGCCTCCGTAGGCATCGGCGACTGCTTCTCCATCTCCAAGCAGCTGAGCAAGGCGTTCCTTGCAGGCGAATTCGACGAGATTCACGTTGCCTACACCAACTTCGTATCCGTCCTGTCCCAGGTGCCTGCTACCATGCAGCTGCTGCCGCTGAAAAAGCCGGAGCCCAAGGAAGAGCCCGAAGACAAGCGTCACTGCGACACCATCTATGAGCATGAGGCCGAAGAAGTCTTCGCCGCCATCGTTCCCGAGTATCTGGGCGGCATCCTGTACGGCGCCCTGTGCGAAAGCCGCGCCGCGGAGCAGGCGGCCCGCCGTTCCGCAATGGACTCCGCTACCCAAAATGCCGACGAAATGATCGCCGACCTGAGCCTGAAGTTCAACCGGGCAAGACAGGCTGCTATCACGCAGGAGATCACGGAAATCGTCGCAGGTTCTTAAATCCCCTCATGTCATTCCGAGCCAGTCCTCAGACTGGCGTGGGAATCCCCCGGATAGACGTGACATCCCGGATTTTCCGGGAGATTGCCACACCAGTGTGCGTACTGGTTCGCAATGACACTCTAAGTCAAAAGGAGTTGAAACCCCAATGGCCAACAACAAAGGAACTGTGATCCAGGTCATGGGTCCTGTTCTTGATATCCGTTTCGCTGACGATCAGCTGCCCCAGCTGCTCAGCGCAATCGAGATCCCCCTCGGTGAGAGCACCATCGTTGCCGAGGTCGCGCAGCACATCGGCGACAACGTTGTCCGCTGCATCGCCATGTCCTCCACCGACGGCCTCCAGAGAGGTGTGGAAGCCATCGATACCGGCGCTCCCATCTCCGTTCCTGTGGGTGACGCGTGCCTGGGCCGTGTCTTCAACCTGCTGGGCCAGCCCATCGACAACAAGGAAGCTGTCCAGGGCGACGCCAAGTGGCCCATCCACCGTCCCGCACCTTCTTATGAGGAGCAGCAGCCCGCTACCGAGATCCTGGAAACCGGCATCAAGGTCATCGACCTGATCTGCCCCTACGCCAAGGGCGGTAAGATCGGCCTGTTCGGCGGCGCAGGCGTTGGCAAGACCGTTCTGATCCAGGAGCTGATCTACAACATCGCCACCGCTCACAACGGCTACTCCGTCTTCACCGGCGTCGGCGAGCGTACCCGTGAGGGCAATGATCTGTACAATGAAATGACCGAGTCCGGCGTTATCTCCAAGACCGCCATGGTCTTCGGCCAGATGAACGAGCCCCCCGGAGCCCGTATGCGTGTGGGCCTGTCCGGCCTGACTATGGCAGAGTACTTCCGGGATGTGAAGCATCAGGACGTGCTGCTGTTCATCGACAATATCTTCCGTTTCACCCAGGCCGGTTCCGAGGTTTCCGCACTGCTGGGCCGTATGCCCTCCGCTGTCGGTTACCAGCCCACCCTGGCTACGGAAATGGGCGCTCTGCAGGAGCGTATCACCTCCACCAAGAACGGCTCCATCACCTCCGTTCAGGCAGTTTACGTCCCCGCTGACGACCTGACCGACCCCGCTCCCGCTACCACCTTCGCCCACCTGGACGCCACCACCGTTCTGGACCGCGGCATTTCCTCTCTGGGCATTTATCCCGCTGTTGACCCCCTGGACTCCACCTCCCGGATCCTCTCCCCTGAAATCGTGGGTCAGGAGCATTACGAGACCGCCCGTGCCGTTCAGAGCATTCTGCAGCGCTACAAGGAACTGCAGGACATCATCGCCATCATGGGTATGGACGAACTGAGCGAGGAAGACAAACTGACCGTTAACCGCGCCCGTAAGGTGCAGCGATTCCTCAGCCAGCCCTTCCATGTTGCCGAGCAGTTCACCGGCTACCAGGGCAAATACGTGCCTCTGAAGGAAACCATCCGTTCCTTCAAGGAAATCATCGAAGGCAAGCACGACGACATTCCCGAATCCTACTTCCTGTTCGCCGGCACCATCGACGAAGTGGTCGCCAAGTACCGGGGCGGTGAGAAGGCATGACCCCGTTCAAGCTGAAAATCGTCACCCCCGACGGTCTGATCTATGACGGTGAGGCGGAAGAGCTGATCGTCCGCACCACCGGCGGCGACGTGGCCATCCTGGCGCGGCACATCAACTATGTGGCCCCTTTGGGCATGGGCCGGGCTGTGGTGGTATCCGGCGGCAACCGCCGCACCGCTGCCTGCATCGGCGGTATGCTCAGCGTTGTGGACGGCGAAGTCACCCTGGTGCCCACCACCTTCGAGTGGTCGGATAAGATCGATGTGGAACGCGCAGAGCGCTCCTACGAACGTGCCGACAAGGTGCTGCACGACAGCAGCGCTTCCGACACGGACATCAAACTGGCGGAAGCCAGACTCCACCGGGCGTTGGTCCGCAAAAGCGTTGCTTACAATAAGTAAAAGAAATGCCTGCATTCTCAAAGGATGCAGGCATTTTTCTGTCTTATTCCTTATAATAGTCCGTCTCCAAAATCAGGTTATTGACCCGGATGAACTTCTGCACCTTTTGGGTCATCTCAGCCTGAAATTCCGCCGTCACCGTCTGCTGCTCGCCGCTGATGGAGAACAGGGACTTGGTGCTGGCATCGTAGGCCACGTCGCCGCTGATCCAGCTGCCGTTGGAGAAGGGCACAAAGCCCTCATAGGCATCGTCAAAGGCGTCGTTGCCAATATAATCGTACTCGCTTTCCACCCCTAGCAGGTTCAGCACCGTGGGAAGCAGGTCGGAGGTATTGAGCACCTTGTCCACCTCCATCGGCTCCAGATCGGCGCTCCAGATAAAGCAGGGGGTCTTTTCCAGAAGCAGGGACTTCTCTACCCCGGACAGCTCCAGCAAAGACGCGGTGTCCTTGTAGCCATAGGCATAGTGGTCGGTAACGCCGATGATCACTGTGTTTTCCAGCTGGCCCTTTTCTTCCAGCTCCGCCAGCAGCCGTGCAAAAAGATCGTCCACCAGCTTTGCTTTCAGATAGGCGCAGTCGGTTTCCTCGTTGCCGGTCAGGCCCTGATACTCCGGGTACTTTTTCAGGCCCCAGTAGCTTAGCACCTCATTATATTTGTAGCTGAGATGGGCCGAACGGGTGATGATGAAATTCAGCGTAGGCTGGCCCTCCCGGAAGAATTCCGCGTTCAGACCCTCGTTATCAAACAGAAGCTGATCGTCATACAGCAAATCCTTTTTGGTTTTCTCGTCCGTCCCTTCCAGATAATCCGCATAGCAGATATATTCTTCGTAGCCCATGGCGGGAGAAAACTCCCCCCGGCTGTAGAAATCCGCGCTGTTATAGTGGAAGGTCTTGGCGGAATACCCCTCCTCCCGGAGCTGGCTGGCAAGAGACTGGCCGTAGGTATTGGTCACATAATCAAAGGCATAGCCGCCCTGACTGGACAGAAAAGAGCCGGTATTGATGCAGAACTCCGTATTGAACGTCCGGATGCCGCCGTAGACCGGCGTATAGAACCGGGTTAAATGGATGCCCTCGGACATGAGGGTTTCCAGCGTGGGCGTGTGCTCCCCGATCATCCAGTCATCCATGGATTCCATCAGCACCAGCACCACGTTTTTCCCGGCAAGCAGGCCCGTCATGGCGTTGTCCGTGCCGTCCTCCAGCTGGTCAAAATAGGCGTCGATCTCCTGAGCCGCTTCCTCCCTGGCTTCGGCATAGCCCGGCGTCAGGGGGTAAATGGCATGGGTATAGATGTCCTTCACAACGGTCTGATACAGTCCGCAGACCTGGTAAAGCCGGTGGGCATTGAACATGTTCTCATAAGCCGCCTCGGCAGACTGGGCGCGGCCATAGTCGCTCTCAGCATAGCGGATGTCGTCATCGCTGAGAAACACCTCCTGGGGCAGGAGGAAGGCTCCTGTGATCCCCGCCGCGGCCAGCAGTCCGGAGCTCAGGCTTTGCCGCCAATCCCACTTCCAGCGTGGGAACCTCCACAGCAGCACCACACCCTGGGCCAGCAGGAACAAAACGCCGCCCCACCAGCCGGCAGGGTAACTCAGCAGCACGTCGAAATAATCCGCGCCTTCGCTGGCGTAGCGGAAGTCCGACAGCCACATCATCTCCTCAAACATGACGTAATAGCCGGTCTGCACCGCGGCATAAATGGCGGAGAGGAAATAGACTGCGCCAAACAGAACGCGCCCGGCCCGCATCGGGAGCAGGCGGACCACGCCGCTGAAGAATGCCGCCCACAGCGCGCCGAAAGGCAGCGGCCAAAGCTGGGCGGCGTCAAAGTCCTCCGTGTCCAGAGACAGGAAGAAAACGGCAAACAGCTCCACCAGGAAAAAGGACAGAGGGACCGCCGCGAAGGGGGCAGTGCGCTTTTGCCTGTCGGGTTTTGCCAGATATTTTCCGATATGCTTTCCCATTTTGGGGGTAACTCCTTTTTTGTTTCTGCGAGATTGGATTTATTGTAGCACAAAATTCAGGGGCTGTATACTTAAGATTTTCTTACGGTCGGATATTTTTCACAAAAATCGCATTTCCCTCTTGTAAAATCTCCCAAATTAGCGTATACTTATCTATATTTTCAGCAAGGAAAGAGGAATCCCATATGGAACTTATCACCGTTCGCGAATTGTTCAAGAACACCGAAAAGTATGCCGATCAGGAAATCGAGATCGGCGGTTGGGTCCGCAATAAGCGCCCCAGCAAGCAGTTCGGCTTCATCGTCCTGAATGACGGTACTTACTTCACCCCCGTTCAGGTAGTTTATAATGATTCCATCGAGAATTTCCAGGAGATCTCCAAGATCAACGTGGGTGCCGCCCTAATCGTCAAGGGCACCCTGGTGCTGACCCCCGGCGCAAAGCAGCCCTTTGAGATCCAGGCCAAGACCGTCGCTGTCGAAGGCCCCTCCACCGGCGACTATCCCCTGCAGCCCAAGAAGCACTCCATGGAATACCTGCGCACCATCACCCATCTGCGTCCCCGTGCCAACACCTTCCAGGCGGTCTTCCGCGTCCGTTCCCTGGCGGCTATGGCCATCCACCAGTTCTTCCAGGACCGTGATTTCGTCTATGTCCACACGCCCCTGATCACCGGCTCCGACTGCGAGGGCGCCGGCGAAATGTTCCAGGTCACCACGCTGGATCTGAACAACGTCCCCAAGACCGAGGACGGCAAGGTGGACTACACCCAGGACTTCTACGGCAAGCCCACCAACCTGACCGTTTCCGGCCAGCTCAACGGCGAGACCTTCGCCATGGCTTTCCGCAACATCTACACCTTCGGCCCCACCTTCCGTGCCGAGAACTCCAACACCACCCGTCATGCCGCCGAGTTCTGGATGATCGAGCCGGAAATCGCCTTCGCCGACCTGGACGACGATATGCGTCTGGCAGAGGATATGATCAAGTACATCATTTCCTACGTTCTGGAGCATGCTCCTGAGGAAATGAACTTCTTCAACCAGTTCCTGGACAAGGGCCTGCTGGACCGTCTGAACAACGTGCTGAACAACGACTTCGGCC
The DNA here is from genome assembly GCA_036300205.1 of Oscillospiraceae bacterium. Classification (GTDB taxonomy): domain Bacteria; phylum Bacillota; class Clostridia; order Oscillospirales; family Oscillospiraceae; genus Faecousia. The sequence goes on along the minus strand of JAXJGV010000017.1, from coordinate 4,811 downwards.
GCATCACCTACACCGATGCCGTGGCTCTGCTGGAGCAGCACAACGATCAGTTCGAGTACCCCGTCCATTGGGGCAGCGACCTGCAGACCGAGCACGAGCGTTACCTGACCGAGGTCGTCTTCAAGAAGCCCGTCTTCGTCACCGACTACCCCAAGGAGATCAAGGCTTTCTACATGAAGCTGAATCCCGACGGCAAGACCGTAGCCGCCATGGACTGTCTGGTCCCCGGCATCGGCGAGATCATCGGCGGCTCTCAGCGTGAGGACAACTACGATATTCTGAAGGCCCGTATCGAAGAGCTGGGCATGAAGCCCGAGGATTACGGCTTCTACATGGATCTGCGCAAGTACGGCTCCGCCCGTCACGCCGGCTTCGGCCTGGGCTTCGAGCGCTGCGTCATGTACCTGACCGGCATCGGCAACATCCGCGACGCCATCCCCTTCCCCCGGACTGTTGGCAACTGCGACCTGTAAGGCAGCATGCCATTGTGAACCAGTGCGCACACTGGTGTGGTGACCGAAGGGAATGTCTGTGGTGCAATCCCCTTGATTATCTGCAAAAAAGGCGAACCACGCAAATGTGGTTCGCCTTTTCCAATATTCCGAAAGCCTGTCATCCTGAGCGAACGAAGTGAGTCGAAGGATCTATGCGCCATCAAATCCCTTAAGGAAAATTCCAATGCGTAGATCCTTCGACTCCGCTGCGCTTCGCTCAGGACGACAGCGTTTTGCTACCTTCAAGCTTTTCTTAGGCCCCGGCACACTATCTCACCCCGGGAAGTGACGCTCTTCCTGCAATTTTCCTTAGCAGAAATCCAGCCTGTAAAACAAATCATAAATTTTCTAAAATAACTGTAAGGCGGGGTCATGACCCCGCCCTACAGTTTAATGCAAATAAGGGAGGGTCAAGACCCTCCCCTACGATATGGAGTTGAAATTACACGGCCAGGAAGAACTTCACCAGGAACAGTGCGGAGATGGCGTAGGTCAGCACGGAAACTTCCTTTGCCTTGCCGCCGAAGACCTTGATGATGGTGTAGGAGATCAGGCCAATGCCAATGCCGTGGCCGATGGAGCCGGAGATGGGCATAGCGATCAGCATCAGAGCAACGGGAACCATCTGGTCCATGTCGTCGAAGTCGATCTTCTTCAGACCCTGCAGCATCAGCACGCCCACGTAGATCAGAGCGGAAGAGGTAGCGGCTGCGGGAATGATGGCAGCGATGGGAGCGATGAACATGCAGGCCAGGAACAGGATGCCGGTGACCAGAGCGGTCAGGCCGGTGCGGCCGCCGGCTTCCACGCCGGAAGCAGACTCAACGAAGGTGGTAACGGTGGAAGTACCGGTGCAGGCGCCGGCGATGGTGCCGATGGCGTCAGACAGCAGGGCTTCCTTCATGTTGGGCATGTTGCCCTCCTCGTCCACCATGCCGGCACGGGAAGCGGTGCCCACCAGGGTGCCGATGGTATCGAACATGTCGATGATGCAGAAGGTGATAATCAGAGTGATGGAAGTGAACCAGCCGATCTCCACGAAGCCCTGGAAGTTGAACTTGAAGAAGGTGTTGCTCATCATGTCGCCCACGGGAGGCACGAAGGAAGCGTCCGCCAGGGATGCGAAGGGATTGGTGCCCAGGAGGAATTCACCTGCCCAGTAGACCACGGAAGCGATCAGCATACCGAACAGGACAGCGCCCTTGACGCCCTTCTTGGACATGGCCACAATGGCGAACAGGCCGACAAACATGGTGATAACGGTCAGGATCATGGTGGCGTAACCGGCATCGCCCATGTTGTTCTTCAGCACACTGGGAGTCAGAGCGCCGAAGAAGTCACGCATGACATAGAAGGGAGTGGTGAAGCCGTTGCCCTCGGCGTAGATGCCCACGTTGGAGCCCAGGCCGATATTCATCAGCATCAGGCCGATGGCGGGAGAGATGCCCAGACGGATGCCCAGAGGAATGGACTCGACGATCTTTTCCCGGACGTTCAGCACGGACAGAACGCAGAACACGACGCCTTCCACCAGGATGATGACCAGAGCGGCCTGGAAGGATGCCACATAGGTCATGCCGGTCATGGCAACGATATTGCCCACGACCACAGCGAAGAAGCTGTTCAGGCCCATACCGGGAGCCATGGCGAAGGGCTTGTTGGCCAGGAATGCCATGCAGAACATGCCAATGGCGGAAGCGATGCAGGTTGCCATGAACACACCGTTCCACAGCTCGGCGCCCTCAGCACCGAAGCCCGTCAGCAGGTTGGGGTTCAGGGCAATGATCTAGGCCATGGTCATGAAGGTGGTCAGGCCGGCCACGATCTCGGTCTTGACAGTTGTGCCGTTTTCCTTGAGTTTGAAAACTTTCTCTAACATACTATCTACCTTTCCTTTAAAAATTCCGGAATATCCGGTGAAAAAGTACACTATCATTGTATCACGCTGGAAAAAGAATACAATTAGAAGAGAAAACGAATTTATGAACGAATTGTGACGGTTTTTCAGCGATTTGCCAACCCGGGCGTGAGCAAAGTAAGAAGGAGGGGCAAGCCCCTCCCCGAAACGGTATTTCACTCTCTGCGCAAAATTCTCGCCGGAACCCCCGCCAGGGTAACCCCCGCCTCATGGCAGCTTTTTGTGACCACAGCGCCCGTGCCGATCTTCACGCCGTCGGCAATGAAAATATCGCCGATGACCTTGGCCCCGACGCCAATATCCACATTATTTCCGATAACGGGAGCCGCTTCGCTCCGGCCGTCGTTGCCGATGCAGGCCTGACCGTGGAAAGTGCAGTTCTCTCCCACCCTGGCCTCGCCGCTGATGATGGTGGAGCCGTAATGCCAGATGTGCAGGCCCCGGCCGCAGGTCCCGGCATAGACCTGGATGCCCAGCTTTGCGCCGAGATTATTCTTTTTTCTGCGGTAATAGTAAGCAATGAGCTTATTTTTCGCCGCTTCTTCCCTGCGAAGATAGCAGATGTATTTCCAGATCAGGTAGTTGTCTTCGTGGGTGATCAGGCTGGTCAGGTACTGCTTTTTATCCTGAAAATAGAGCTTTTTCTCGTAAGCCAAAACCGGATTCATAGGTTGTGCTCCTTTGCATCATTTTCTATATGGTAACGTATTCCGGCGGCTTTTGCAAGGAAAAACATTTCAGGATCTTTTGATTTTCTGATGGAACCTTTGGGCCGCGTGGGCAATCTGCCCGGCTTGGGAAAATCTTTTATTTTCAAAAAGAAACTGCTTGACAGAACCTGAAATCAATGTTATAATGCGCTTTGTGGTGATGCGATGCACCCGCGATTTACATGGGCCTTTAGCTCAGTTGGTTAGAGCCTCCGGCTCATAACCGGATAGTCCCGGGTTCGAATCCCTGAAGGCCCACCAGTCTTTTCCAGGCCTTCGCCTGAATGATATATAGGGGTATAGCTCAATTGGTAGAGCGGCGGTCTCCAAAACCGTAGGCTCAGGGTTCAAGTCCTTGTGCCCCTGCCAAAATTGGGAATTCGTAGCGTAAAGCAACGAATTCCCAATTTTTGTTTTTATAATAGTTTGATGTTTGGTATCTCAGATTTTCCAAAAACCGTTCTGAGCCTACGGTCTCGCCAAAAAGGAGAGATCACCATGCGAATGAAACGAGTAGTTGAAAAATGTACATTGAGCAGTGCCGCAGCTGAATTCTATGCATTCAAGCGGGCACAGAAAATCCGGGAGCGAACACTGTACGATTATCAGAGGTACATCGATCCCTTTGTAGCACAGTCCTCCAATTCCATGAATGTCACGGTTCTCAAACGGGAGATTCTGGCATACTTCGCCAGCATCCCCACCACAAGTCCAGCACGGTACAACCACCCATACCAGTACCTCCATGCACTTTTTTCATGGTGTACCAAACAAGACTACCTCCCCTACAACCCCTTTGAAAAGCTGGAACTGAAGAAGCTGAAAGACGAAGGAAATATCAAGCCCGCTACCATTGAGGACATACAGCGGTTCCTGAAGTGCCTGGACAAGCATAATTATGTTGAGCTTCGGGATTACAACATTACAATGGTTATGCTTGATACAGGAATCCGCACCAGTGAGATTCTGGCTCTGCAAAACAGTGACTATAATCCCGAACTGCAATCTATTACGATCCGTCCAGAAGTCGCCAAGACCTGTAAGAGCCGTACCATCTACCTATCCCCTACCACCAACACGGCTCTGAAAAAATTTCTGAAGGTCAAACCAAAGGAATGGGAAAATTGGCTGTTCCCTACCCGTGATGGCTTGCAGATGGAAACCAATGTACTGGGTCGGAACTTCCGTAGATACTGTGAACGCTCCGGTACAAAGTTCTCCCCCTACCAAATCAGACACAGCTTCGCTACCTTTTGGCTCCAAAATGGCGGCGATCTATTCACCCTCCAAAAGCAAATGGGACATTCAGATCTGAGTATGACCAAGCGATACACAGAGATTTCCGATACGCTACTGATGGACAGTCACAAGAACTATAGCCCCATCAACTTGCTACAAAGCAGTTCTAGAAAGACAACAGTATAATATAGCATTGAGGATTTGCGGTTTTCGCAAATCCTCTTTCTTTTTCCTTAATCGGCTTTAATCATGCTCAGTCGTTCTCAATCCTCAACTCCCCTCAACTTTACAGCCACTATCATCAACTATAGAATTAGGGAACCTCTGAATAAATAAGCTTCATTCTGTTCCAAATGGTAAAAATGACCGATTTTTGGTTTAGTTAAGGAAATTTAAGTGAAAAACAGCCAATATACCTCAGGTTTTTCGCTTCTTTCCACTCCAAAGGGC
>JAXJGV010000016.1:0-48208 GCA_036300205.1 Oscillospiraceae bacterium | reverse complement strand
GACGTACTGCTTCAAAAGTTCCTGTGGTGCGTTCATAATACTGACTCCTTTGTCGTGAGTGTTTAGTTACATTCTTGACTTCGTCGCCAGTATTCATACTGTCATACTTTGTCGATTACACAGAATTTTCTGAGGTCTTTCATAAGGATTTCCTTTCCTTGACATCGACGGTGTGATGCCGTAAGATTGAGTTAGCTTAAAATATGCTTGGGATGTATATTGAAAGCCCTGGTCGCTGTGGAGCTGCAACTCAGCAGCGACTCTCTTTTTCTCTTTCTTCATTGCCAGCCGAATTGTATCCAGAACCAGCCCCACTGTTTGTTGTGTGGCTGTCTTGTAAGCCACAATGCTGTTGTCATACAGATCCCGGATCATGGACAGGTACAGCACCCCCTCTTTGGTATGGATGTAGGAAATATCTGTGACCCATTTCATATTGGGCTTGTCAGCCCGGAACTGTCTATTCAGCAGGTTCTCGTACTTATGCACCTGTTGTCCAAGATTTACCCACTTCCTACGACGGCGGATTTCTGACAATAATCCATATTTTTGCATGATTCTTAATATTGTTTTTGGGTTTCTTCGAATATTTCTGTCCTGCAGCCATTTCCAGACCCGGCGGTAACCGTATGTCCTGTCAGTGATCCTTTGACATTCCCGGATATCTTCTGCAAGGCCTGCGTCATGCTCTGCCTGTCCGATTCTCTTCACATAATCATAGTAACCGCTTCTGGATACACCAAAGAACTGGCACATAACAGATACTGCATACACGTTCCGGTGTTGGTAGATAACTGTGTATTTGGTTTTAGGCCTCACTTCCTTTCTGTTAATTGCAGAAAATCCCGCAGCAGTTTGTTTTCCATTTCAAGTCTGGCTATTTCTCTTTCGTACTCCTCGGCTGTTGTCAACGGACGTGTACGAGGCCGGCCTTTGCGTTTTGCCGGTAATCCGCTTGTGACTGCTGCTTTCCTCTTGTTGTATCTGGTCACCCAATTGTCAATCTGCTTCCATTCCAGGCCAAGCTCCTCCGCTATCTGTGTACGGCTCATTCCCATCTCCCGCATCTTTATGATTTCCGGCTCCATTTCTTTGATATGTGTGTACTTTTTCTTGGTCATAACAACACCCCCTGATGTAGTTATTATCCTACATCAGGGGGCCTTTTGTCTATTGTCCGTTTTTACAGGAGCAGTCTAGGAGTACTCCCTCTTTCCGTTCCATGGAACGGAAGCTTTTTTCCGGCTTTTACGGCACCGCTGCCGTGATTGCATATATCAACACAAATGGAGGAAACAAAATGAAGAAGATCATTTCTCTGCTGCTGGTTCTGGCCATGGCTCTGACGCTGGTCGCCTGCGGCGGCAGCAAGACCGAGACCGCCGAGACCCAGGCTGCTGCCACTGAGGCCGCTCCCGCCGCTTCCGGTGACAAGATCGAAGTTACCATGATCGCTGCCCAGTACGGCACCCAGACCGCTGACTGGTGGGCAAACTTCGTTGCTGAGTTCAACGCAGCTCACGAAGACATCAACCTGGTGGTTGACGTTGTCTCCTGGAACGACATCTACACCGTGGTCAACACCCGCATTGCCAACGGCGAAGCTCCCGACCTGCTGAACATCGACGTTTTCGCCGACTATCAGGCAGACGGCCTGCTGCTGCCCGCTTCCGACTGGGTTTCCGACGAGACCTACGCCAAGTTCTACCCCGCTTTCCTGGAGCAGTCCGTTGTTGACGATGTCGTCTGGGCTGTCCCCGACCTGGCTTCCGCCCGCGCTCTGTACTACAACGTTGACATTCTGAACGAAGTCGGTGTTGAAGTTCCCACCACCTGGGACGAGCTGACCGACGTCTGCCAGAAGATCTACGACTACTACGGCGGCGAAGTTTACCCCTGGGGCGTTGACATGACCACTGATGAAGGTCAGGCTTGCTTCGCTTACTACATCTGGAACAACGGCGGCGACTTCACCGACGCTGAGGGCAACTGGACTCTGAACTCCGCTGAGAACGTGGAAGCTATCGAGTACATCATCGGTCTGGTCAACGCTGGCCTGACCAACTCCGACCCCGCTAACGAGACCCGTTACGACAACCAGGATATGTTCGGCGCCGGCAAGGTCGCTATGATGATCGGCCCCAACTCCATCCCCACCTACTGCAAGGTCGGCGGCTACGACGTCAACTACGCTGTTGCTTCCATCCCCGTCAACGGTGACAACGCTTCCGTCTCCGCCGGTGTTATGGACCGCATCATGTGCTTCGACAACGGCTACACCGCTGAAGAGCTGGCTGCCGTTACCGCTGTTGTTGACGCTTTCTACGATGACGAGCCCTACTCCGAGTGGGTTCTGATGGAAGACTTCCTGCCCGCTACCTCCGCCGGCGGCGAGGCTATGGCTGCTGCTAACCCCGAGAGCGCTGCCTGGATCGAGATCGTTGGTTCCGCTAAGTTCTACCCCACCGCTAAGGCTGAGTGGGCAGACGTCAAGCAGGGTGTCATCGATGTTCTGCAGCAGGCTCTGCTGGGCGAAGACGTCCAGACTCTGCTGGATGATCTGCAGGCCGAGATCGCTGGCTAATTTCAGCACCGCATCTGAGCTAGTCTAGACATAACAGATGGGCCGGGTCTTAATGGCCCGGCCCATTTCGATTCACTCAGCCCCCGTAGGGCGGGGGCTTGCTCCCGCCGCAGCCCATCAGCCCGCCCCGGCGGTGGCAAGCCCCCGCCCTACAGAAACTTTGCCCATCAAGGGAGGAATCACCGTGAAAAAGAACAAGCCCATTACGCTTCTGAACAAGGCAGAGCCCTATCTGTGGATTCTGCCCAGCGTCATCCTGATGACAATTTTCATCATCATCCCCATCGGTTACGTTTTCTATATGTCCGTCAGTGACATCAGTAAGGCAGGTCTGGTCAAGGGCTTCGCCGGACTGGAAAACTTCAAGAAGGTCCTTGGCAGCGCCAAGTTCTCCATGGTCCTGAAGAACACCATTATCTGGACCATCGCGGTCGTGGTTCTGTCTACTGTCCTGGGCTTCATCCTGGCTCTGCTGCTGAACAACGAGTTCAAGGGCCGTAAGGTCGCCCGTGCCATCGTGGTTTTCCCCTGGGCCACCACCCTGGTCATCCAGGCCAGCGTCTGGAAGTTCATCATCGATACCGACTACGGCGCCCTGAATGTCCTGCTGAAATCTCTTGGCATCATCAGCAGTAATGTCAACTGGACCCCCACGCCCAACGCCTTCTTTGCCTGGGAGATTGCCTGTGGTATCTTCGTCACCATCCCCTTCGTCTGCTTTACTGCCCTGTCCGGCCTTCAGAGCATCGATGCCAGTTATTATGAAGCGGCTACTGTGGACGGCGCCAACTACTGGCAGAAGCTATTCCGTATCACCCTGCCTCTGGTCAAGCCCAGCCTGACCGTGGCCACCGTGCTGAATATCATCTACGTCTTTAATTCCTTCCCCATTGTCTGGACCATCACCAAGGGCGACCCCGCCAGCCGCACCGACACCCTGGTCACCTATCTTTACAAGCTGGCCTTCTACAACGGCAAACAGGGTGAAGCCGCCGCAGTCAGCGTCATCGGCTTCTGCATCCTGCTGGTCTGCGCCAGCATTTACATGGTTTCCACCCTGAAGAAAGGAGACGAGTGATCATGAAGGACAACATCACCATCAACTGGACGAAGCTGCTGACCCGCATCCTGCTGTACTTCGTGGTCACGCTCATCTGCGTTTTCATCCTCTACCCCTATTTTGTCATGGTCTGCACCGCACTGAAGAGCCGTGCTGAGATCTTCTCCACCAACGGCACCATCTTCCCCATCAATGCCCTGTGGTCCAACTTTGTGGATATCTGGCAGAAGGCGCCCATGGCCAAGTACATGCTCAACTCCATCATCATCGCCGGCGGCTCCACCGCCATCGCCATGATCTGCGGAATCCCCGCCGCCTACGCCCTGGCCCGTATGAAGTTCAAGGGACAGACCGCTTTCCTGGGCTTCATCATCGTCTCCCAGATGTTCGCCCCCGTGGTGCTGCTGATCGGCATTTACAGGGTCATGCAGATCCTGGGGCTGACCAACTCCCTGTTGGGTCTGATCTTCATCAACGCCGCCTTCAACCAGGCCTTCACCATCTGGCTGCTGCGGGGCACCTTCATGTCCATTTCCGCAGAAATGGAGCAGGCCGCCACCATCGACGGCTGTAACCGGATCCAGGCCATGATGAAGGTCCTGCTGCCCGTTGCCGCCCCCGGCATCGTCACCACCCTGATCTTCATCTTCATCAACGCCTGGAACGAGTACACCGTGGCCCTGTGCCTGATCTCCACCGATACCCTGAAGCCTCTGACTGTTGGCATCAACATTTTCAATGGCTACAATATGATCGAGTGGCAGTACCTGTTTGCCGCCTCCATTTTCGCCATTGTCCCTGTCGTAATCCTGTTCATGTCCATCGAAAAGAACTTGACCAGCGGCCTGACCGCCGGCGGCGTCAAGGGGTAATCCTACATCTTCAAAAAGGGATGCTGTCTGAAGCAGCATCCCTTTTTGCTGTATGTTTCACCATTCCCCCTCGTAGGGGAGGGTCTTGACCCTCCCTAATGGAGAATAACATCCACAGCGTCTATTGTATAAATACGGGCCGTTCCATTACCGTAAGTTTAGGGAGGGTCAAGACCCTCCCCTACTACGTTATTCTCATCAAAACAGCAATTGCACATTCCGTCGGAAAATGGTACAATTTGAGAAAACTCTCCGGGAGGAACTGCTATGAAGATCTCCAAAAACAGCGCCCAGCAGATCGTGAAGGAAATCGGCAAACTGGTCAGGCAGAATATCAATCTGATGGACGAAACCGGCCACATCATCGCCAGCAATGACCCCTCCCGGATCGGCAACTTTCACGAGGGCGCTTACCGCATCATCCAGGGACATCTGAGCGAATTTTACATCACGCCGGAGCTGGAATCCCAGATGCCCAATGTCCGCCAGGGCATCAACCTTCCCATTGAGGTAGGCGGCGAGGTGCAGGGGGTCATCGGCATCACCGGAGACTACGCCGATGTGATCAAATACGGCCAGATTGTCAAGAAAATGGCGGAAATTCTGATCCGGGAGCGCATTGATCTGGACACCCGGCATTTGGACCAGCGTGTCCGCAGCCGCTTTCTGGAGGACTGGATCCTGGGCAGCGGTCTGAGCAACCCCCAGGCTCTGTCCGAGCGGGGCTTTGCCCTGGGCATCGACATCCGCACACCCCGGCGGTGCATTGTGGTTTCCGCCAAAAACCGGGAAGCCTACACCGGTTCCCTGGAAGGCCAGCTGCTGATTGAAAAGATGGAGGGGCTGATCAGCGCCCACCTTGCCCCCAAAAACTGTATCATCCTGCGAAATGCCGCCCGGCAGATTCTGCTGCTGCAAAAGCGCGGCTCAGAAGAGCTGGTCAAAATCTGCCGGGAACTGAGCCGTATTGTGGATGAGTCTCTGCACATTCCCCTGATTTTCGGCATCGACGGCACCGCGTCCGACATCCACACCGCCTACCTTCAGGCCAACCGCGCCTGGCACACGGCGGCCTACAGCGGGGGAAATATCGTCCGCTATGAAGCGCTGAATGCGGAACTGATCCTGGATCACCTTTCCCGGGTCCAGAAAAGTGCCTACCTTCACAAGATCTTCCCCGGCTGCACACCTGCGGAGCTGCGGGAGTACGCGGCTCTGCTGGAAGCCTATTTCGCGTCGGAAGGTTCCCTGCAATTGGCCGCGGAACGGCTGTTCATCCATAAAAACACCCTGCAATACCGTCTGAAACGGCTGGCGGATATCACCGGACTGGATGTCCGTAAGCCCAGCAACGCCCCTTCCCTGTATTTGGCGATGCTGTTCTATCTGGACCTCTCCCATCACGACGGGGAATTGGTGATTTGACACAAAACGCCTGTCGAAATTTGTCTTCATTTGTTCCCGGGAACAAAATTATGGTTCTTTTTGCGTTTTCAGAAACATAGCATTTCCTCTTAATCTATTGTAATATAATACCATATAAACAGGGTCTCGAAATTCATTTTCTGTGCACTCTGTTCAAAAAACATTAGTAGGAGGAATGAAAAATGACAGGCCTACCCTTAATCCTTGTCTTTGTTCTTGCAGTCGTCGTTATGATCGTGGCGATCTCCAAGTACAAGATCCACCCCTTCCTGTCCATCATGGGCGTATCCCTGATCCTGGCTCTGGTGGCAGGTATCCCCCTGACAAATATTGCCGACGTTATCGGTGCGGGCTTCTCCGGCACCTTCAGCTCCATCGGTATCGTCATCATCCTGGGCACCCTCATCGGCTCCATCCTGGAGCAGACCGGCGCCGCGCTGAAGCTGGCTGACATGGTCGTCAAGATCGTCGGTCAGAAGAACCCGGAACTGGCTATCGAGCTCATGGGCTGGGTCGTCTCCATTCCCGTCTTCTGTGACAGCGGCTTCGTTATCCTGGATCCCATCCGCAAGGCTCTGGTCAAGAAGACCGGCACCTCCAGCGTTGCCATGACCGTGGCGCTGTCCGCCGGCCTGTACATCTCCCACGTGTTCATTCCTCCCACCCCCGGCCCCATTGCTGCCGCCAGCACCCTGGGCATCGGCAACAACCTGCTGCTGGTCATGGGCATGGGCGCCGCCGCCTCCATCCTGCCTCTGATCGCCGGCCTGATCTTTGCCAAGTACATCGGCAAGAAGGTCAAGTGCGCTGACGAGCAGGCTTCCTCCGAGCAGATCACCAAGACCTATGACGAGCTGGTTGCCGAATACGGCAAGCTGCCCGGCGGCTTCAACGCCCTGGCCCCCATCATCGTCCCCATCATCCTGATGGCTCTGGGTTCCATCTCCTCCATGGCAGGCTGGACCGGCTTCATCAGTGAGCTGTGCACCTTCCTGGGCAAGCCCGTGATTGCATTGACTGTGGGCACCATTTTCGCCATCATCCAGCTGGCTACCGCCAAGAAGATGGAGAAGTTCTACGACATCACCAACGAGACCCTGAAGGTCACCGGCCCCATCCTGTTCGTCACCGCCGCAGGCGGCGTCCTGGGCAAGGTCATTGCCAACACCGACATGGTCAACTTCATCACCTCCAACGCAACCGTGCTGGAATCCGTGGGCATTCTGTTCCCCTTCCTGCTGGCCGCCATCCTCAAGACCGCGCAGGGCTCCTCCACCGTGGCCATCACCACCACCGCCGGCATCGTGGCTCCCCTGATGGGCGCAATGGGCCTGGATACCCCCGCCCTGTCCGCGCTGACCGTTATGGCCATCGGCGCAGGCGCCATGACCGTGTCCCACGCCAACGACTCCTACTTCTGGGTGGTCACCAACTTCGGCGACATGACCCCCGAGCAGGGCTACAAGACCCAGACCGTTATGACCCTGGTGCTTGGCCTGTCCTCCATGGTCGGCATCTTCATTCTGTCTCTCATCTTCTAATATTTTCAATCCGGTGCAGGCAGGATGGCGTCCCCATCCTGCCTGCTTCTCATACTGATAAGGAGCGTGTTCCATGGATCAAATTCTGAAAGCCCATGCGGATGCGATCGTTGCATCCGCCATTCAGGCAGTAAAGCCCGACGAAGCGGTTAGCCGCGCTCTGAAAGGGAAGGAATTTCCCGGACGTGTCATCTTGGTCGCCGCAGGCAAGGCCGCCTGGCAGATGGCAAAAGCCGCCAGCGATTGTCTCGGCGACCGTATCGACAGCGGTGTGGTGGTGACAAAATACGGCCATGTCATGGGCCCCATCGCCAATTTCGTCTGCCGGGAAGCCGGGCATCCCGTTCCCGACGAGAATTCTTTCTCCGGAACCCAGGAAGCGCTGACTCTGGTTGCGGATCTGAAGCCGGAGGACACCGTGCTGTTCCTGCTTTCCGGCGGCGGCAGCGCGCTGTTTGAAAAGCCTCTGGTTTCCGGTGAGGTTTTGCAGGACATCACGGGCCAGCTGCTGGCCTGCGGTGCGGACATTGTGGAGATCAACACCATCCGCAAGCGGCTCTCCGCCGTAAAAGGCGGGCGGTTTGCCCTGGCCTGCGCCCCGGCGCAGGTGTTCTCCATCGTGCTGTCCGATATTCTGGGGGATCCCCTGGATATGATCGCCTCCGGCCCCGCGGTCCCCGACAGCAGTACCTGCGCCCAGGCCATCGCCATTGCGGAAAAATACCAGCTGAAGCTCACGGATCAGGCCCGGGACCTGCTGGCCCAGGAGACGCCCAAGGAGCTGACAAACGTCACCACGCAGATCACCGGCTCCGTTCGGGAGCTGTGCGCCGCCGCGGCCAAGGCATGTCAGGCGCTGGGCTATGAGCCTGTGATCCTGACAGACCAGCTGTGCTGCCAGGCAAAGGAGGCCGGTTCCTTCCTGGCGTCCATCCTGAAGACCCACGCAGGCTGCGGCAAAAAGATGGCCTTCCTGGCAGGCGGCGAGACGGTGGTTCAGCTGACAGGCCACGGAAAAGGCGGGCGGAATCAGGAACTGGCCCTGTCTGCCGCCCTGGGCATTGCCGGGATCCCCGGTGCCGCGGTGTTCAGCGTGGGCAGCGACGGCACCGATGGCCCCACAGATGCCGCCGGCGGCTACGCCGATTATGAGACTGCCGGTACGCTGAAGGCTCAGGGAATCGAGATCTATCAGGTCCTGCAGGACAACGATGCTTACCACGCCCTGCAAAAAAGCGGCGGTTTGATCATCACCGGCCCCACCGGCACCAATGTGAACGACGTTGCGGTAGCCTTGCTGGGATAAACCATTTCACGGGCCACGCTATGCGTGGCCCGCTTTTACTCCGTTTCCAACTGCACTTCGCAGGGGAGGGTCTTGACCCTCCCTGCAGCTTCTACATTCGCTGTTGTACTTCTAATCAAAACAACAATGCCGGCGTTGTGATATAGAGGGAGGATCAAGACCCTCCCCTACAGAATTGGGCTCTGCAAAACTGTAATTTTTGATGACATCCAACGCTTTCCATGTTATAATAAGGAAAACCCCGCTCCATATTTATAAATACAGGAGGAATCCAACATGACCTATCCGGAAGTTTTGGCAAACGCGAGAGAGGTTCTCAGCAAGAACTGCAAAGCCTGCCCTGTGTGCAACGGCAAAGCATGCTCCAACCATATTCCCGGCCCCGGCGCGAAGGGCGTAGGCGATACCGCCATGCGCAACTACGACAAGTGGCAGGAGGTCCGTGTGAACATGGACACCATCTGCGAATACGGCACTCCCGATACCAGCCTGGAGCTGTTCGGCAAAACCTTCCGCTATCCCTTCTTCGCCGGTCCTGTGGGCGCTGTCACCATGCACTACAGTGACAAGTACGACGATATGGCCTACAACAACATTCTGGTCAAGGCCTGCGCAGACAACGGCATCGCCGCCTTTACCGGTGACGGCATGAATCCCGAAGTCATGAAGGTGGCCTGTCAGGCCATTGCCGCATCTGACGGCGTGGGCATTCCCACCGTGAAGCCCTGGAACCTAGAAACCGTCGAAGAAAAAATGGCCCTTGCCAAGGAGTCCGGCTGCTTTGCCATTGCCATGGACATCGACGCCGCAGGTCTGCCGTTCCTGAAGGGCATGAATCCTCCCGCAGGCAGCAAGACTGTGGAACAGCTGTCTGAGATCGCCAAAATGGCAGGCGTCCCCTTCCTCGTCAAGGGTGTCATGACCGTCAAGGGCGCTCTGAAGGCCAAAGAAGCCGGGGCCTCCGCCATCGTAGTCAGCAACCACGGCGGCCGGGTGCTGGACCAGTGTCCCGCTACCGCTGAAGTTCTGGCCGGCATTGTGGATGCCTTGAAGGGCAGCGGCGTCAAGGTGCTGGTGGATGGCGGCATCCGCAGCGGCGTGGATGTGTTCAAGGCTCTGGCTATCGGCGCAGACGCGGTCATCATCTGCCGTCCCTTCGTACCCGCAGTCTACGGCGGCGCGGAAGAGGGCGTGAAGCTGTACATCGACAAGATCGGCGGCGAGCTGGCTGACACCATGGCCATGTGCGGCGCCAAGGACATCGCCTCCATCACCCGGGATATGGTGTTCACCAAGTAAAATCCCTGTTTTTCCAAAGGCGTGAAGCATGTTTTTCGGCATGTTTCACGCCTTATTTTTCATTTAATATGTTTCATTTCACATTTTGACAAAAAATGAATATTTTATGAACGAAGTTTTTTGGTAATTCCTACGAATCGTCTCCGTCGGCGACATTTGTACTTCACAAGTGGACAAAACAGTTGTATAATCAATCCCGATATTATCGCCTGTCACCTCAGGGGGCTGGCAACCAGAAAGGACTGCCTATGGAAGCACAGTTGCAGGAGCGGCTGAACAAGCTGCTGGACGCATATTCTCACCTTTATGATATCGAGCGGGATGTGGAAGTGGAAAACACGACCTACCCTGCCACGGCTACATACTATCTGCGGGATGAGAACTATTTGATCTCCAAACAGCACGTCCTGTCGGCGGTGGAGCAGCATGAATATGTCTACTTCTACCTGACTGACCATCTGGATGCCGAGACCTTAATGGCGCAGATGGACTTGTCCAAGAGGGTGGGTCTTGCCAAGGTCAAGCCGAACAAGGAGCACATGTTCTCCTTCGTTACCCTGGTGGTGCTGGCCAATACCATCGACCCGGAAGCTGTGAAGCTGATCAAAAAAACACGGTTCCGGAAAAACTACATGCTGACACTCCACGGCTGGATGGAGTATCACGTGGCAGCTATGGAAGTATCCACCAATCGCTTCTTCTCCAATCCAGCAGGAAAAGGAGCCCGCAAAATCCTGGAGCAGAATTTCGCTCCAAAAAAGGGCAAACGGTAAGACCCGTTTGTCAGAGAGTACGAAAGGAGTAAACAAAAATGAACGGTCTTGTACTTCTGATCATCAGCATCGCTGTCCTGGTCTGCGGCTACATCTTCTACGGCCGCTACCTGTGCAAGAAGTGGGGCGTCGGTGAACTGGACGAAGCCACTCCCGCACACACCATGGAAGACGGTGTTGACTACGTTCCCGCAAAGGCCCCCGTCCTGATGGGCCACCACTTCTCCTCCATCGCCGGCGCAGGCCCCATCACCGGCCCCATCAACGCTGCTGCCCTGGGCTTCGGCTGGGGTGCCATCGCTCTGTGGATCCTGGTTGGCGGCATCTTCTTCGGCGGTGTCCATGACTTCGGCGCCCTGTTCGCTTCCCTGCGTCACGGCGGCAAGTCCATCGGTGAGATCATCTCCGCCAACATGAGCAAGCGCGCAAAGCGTCTGTTCATCATCTTCGCTTACCTGACCCTGATCCTGGTCGTGGCTGCTTTCGCCGCCATCGTTGCCGGCACCTTCGCCGCTACCTATGACGCCGCCGGCGCTGTTGACGTGGCTGCTTCCACTCCCAACACCCGTGTCGCCATGGTCTCCCTGCTGTTCATCGTCCTGGCCATCATCTTCGGCTTCGCTGTCTACCGCCGCAACTCTCCCATCGGTGTTTCCAGCGTTCTGGGCTGCATCGGCATCGTTGCCATCATCGCCATCGGCATGAACTTCCATCCCATCTACCTGTCCAATAATGCTTGGATGATCATTGTCGGCATCTACATCGCCATCGCCTCCATCGCTCCCGTGTGGATCCTGCTGCAGCCCCGTGACTACCTGTCTTCCTTCCTGCTGTACGCTATGATCGGCCTGGCTATCGTGGCTGTTGTCGTTGCCCGTCCCGACATGTCCAGCATGGCTGTTCTGCAGTCCGCTGACTGCACCACCCCCGTGTTCCCCGTTCTGTTCACCACCATCGCCTGCGGCGCTATCTCCGGTTTCCACTCCCTGATCGCTTCCGGCACCACCTCCAAGCAGCTGGACAAGGAGTCCGATGCTAAGCCCATCGCTTACGGCGGCATGCTGCTGGAGTGCGTTCTGGCTATCCTGACCCTGTGCGCTGTCGCATTCGTTTACAAGTGGAACGCTGAGAACCCCGACGCTGCTCTGAAGGGCGCAACCGCTATCTTCGGCGGCGGCATCGCCGGCATGATCGATCCCAGCCGCGGCAAGGTCTACGAGATCCTGTACACCCTGCTGGTTCTGACCTACTCCGCATTCTGCCTGACCTCTCTGGATACCGCTACCCGCATGGGCCGCTTCATGTTCCAGGAGTTCTGGCTGGACGGCTCCAAGGGTGAGACTCCCGAGAACGTCACCGGCTACAAGAAGGTTCTGACCAACCCCTACGTCGCCACCGGCATCACCGTGGTTCTGGGCATCCTGCTGGGCCTGAACGGCTACGCCAAGATCTGGGCTCTGTTCGGTTCCGCCAACCAGCTGCTGGCTGGTCTGGCTCTGCTGGCCGTCGCTACTTGGCTGGGCAACGTCGGTAAGGACAACAAGATGTTCCTGTTCCCCATGGCCTTCATGCTGATCGTCACCATCGCCTCCCTGGCTATCAACACCAAGTCTCAGCTGGCTCTGATCATGGCTGGCGGCGCTGACTGGGGCCCCTACGCTCAGGTCTTCTTCGGTGTCATGCTGATCGTCCTGGCTGTGGTTCTGGCTATCGAAGGTATCACCACCATCGCTAAGCAGAAGAAGAACACCAAGGCAGAGGCTTGATCCCATTCCCTGACAACCATCCCGGATACCTTCTCGGTATCCGGGATTTTTTATGGGAAAGGATCCCGGCCACTGCAGGGCAGGATCAGAAAACCGCCGGGCAGTGCCGCAATTCTGGAAACTGCAATTTCTCTTCGGAATCCCCCTTGCACTTTTCGAAAAAGGTACTATAATATCTCTGACAAATTATGACAAGGAAGGTGCTTCTAAGTGAAAAGACGAAATGATAACATGCTGGAAGGGCCGCTGTTTTGGAATATTATTCTTTACACCATTCCCATTATCTTAACAAGCCTTTTGCAGCTGCTGTTCAACGCGGCTGACCTGGTGGTTGTAGGCCGGTTCTGTGGCAGCGTTTCCGTGGCCGCTGTGGGGGCCACCGGCTCCCTGACCAACCTGATGGTCAATTTCTTTATCGGCCTGTCTGTAGGCGCAGGCGTCACCGTGGCCCACGGTTTGGGCAGCCACGAGGATACCGTGGTCAGCAATACCGTCCATACCGCCCTGCCCACCGCCCTGGTCAGCGGTGTGTTCCTCACCTTCATCGGGATCGCCTTCTCAGAGACGTTCCTGCGGCTCATGGGAACGCCGGATAACGTGCTGCCCCTGTCCGCCATTTACATGAAGATCTATTTCGCGGGCGTTACCTTTACCATGGTGTACAACTTCTGCGCCGCCATTCTGCGGGCCGCGGGCGACACAAAAAGCCCCCTGATCTTCCTGACCCTTGCCGGTGTGGTCAATGTGATCCTGAACGTGGTCTTTGTCCGGGCGTTCCACATGAATGTTGCCGGTGTTGCGCTGGCTACCACCATTTCCCAGGGCATTTCCGCAGTGTTGGTGGTCATTGCTCTGATGCGGCGCACGGATGCCTGTAAGCTGGAGCTGAAAAAGATGCGGTTTCACAAGGTTCAGCTTGCCAAGATCCTGCGCATCGGCCTGCCCGCGGGCATTCAGAGTTCCCTGTTCGCCATCTCCAATGTCATGATCCAGTCCTCCGTCAATTCCTTTGGCGACATATTCATGTCCGGAAATGCTGCCGCGTCCAACATTGAGGGCTTCGTCTATGTTTCCCTGAACGCCTTCCACCAGACCGCCGTAAACTTCATCGGTCAGAACGCCGGCGCCAAGCAGTATAAGCGGGTATACAAGACCCTGTGGATCTGCCTGGGCTGCGTGGTCGCGGTGGGCCTGACGCTGGGTTCTCTGGCCTACGCTTTAGGCCCCACGCTGCTGTCTATTTACATCACGGATTCTCAGGAGGCCATTGGCTATGGTATGGTGCGGCTTGCCTATATCTGCCTGCCTTATTTCCTGTGCGGCCTGATGGATGTGTCCACCGGCGCACTGCGGGGCCTGGGCGCTTCCTTCGCCCCCATGGTCATTTCCATTCTGGGTGTGTGCGGCTTGCGGATCGGCTGGATCTACAGCATCTTCCAGATTCCGGAGTTCCACACCCCCGAATGCCTGTACTTCTCTTATACCGTCTCCTGGACCATTACCTTCCTGTGCCAGATGGCGGCATTTATCATCGTTTACCGGAAGCATGTGAAAGAATGACAAACGCCCTGCTGCGAGTAGATTCGCAGCAGGGCGTTTTCTGTTTGGAAGGTTTGGTTGTTAGAATATTGCTGCAATAATTGAGTGTTATAAACAGAAATATCGGTAACCCTTCCGGCAAAAACGAAAGTTCTCAGTTGTGTCAGTACCCAGCGGGGGCATGCCCCCGCCCTACAGTGGCTGGTACGATTGCCAATCATTTATTTCGTCATCTTCTCCTGTTTGACCTTGTGGTCGATGACATGGCGGCTGGCCAGTTCGTCGCGGATGTCCTCCACGGTAATGCCCATTTGTACCATCAGCACCATGACATGGTAGGCAAGGTCCGCAATCTCATAGATGGTTTCCGCCTTGTCGTCGGCCTTACCGGCGATGATGACTTCCGTGGACTCCTCGCCTACCTTTTTCAGGATCTTGTCAATGCCCTTCTGGAACAGGTAGGTGGTGTAGGAGCCTTCCGGCAATTCCTTCTTACGGCCCACCAGGAGCTGGTACAGGCCTTCCAGCTGGAACTTTTCCTTCTGTTCGCCCAGAACGGGATTGTGGAAGCAGGAGTCCGTACCCAGATGGCAGGCGGGGCCGTCCTTCTTTACCCGCACCTCCAGCGCGTCATAGTCACAGTCGGCAGTGATGGAAACGATGTGCTGGTAATTGCCGCTGGTCTCGCCTTTCAGCCACAGCTCCTGCCGGGAACGGCTCCAGAAGCAGGTCAGGCCCTTCTCCATGGAAATTTCCAGGCTCTCCCGGTTCATGTAGGCCAGGGTCAGCACCTTGCCGGTCTCATCGTCCACCACAATGGCGGGGATAAGGCCCTTTTCGTCAAATTTCAGTTTCGTTACGTCCATATTATAACCTCACAGGTATGTTATTTTCTTTCAGGGTTTGTTTCAGATCCGGAATTTCCACCTGTCCGAAGTGGAAAATGGAGGCGGCAAGGCCCGCGTCTACTTTCGGTAACGTCTGGAACAGGGTGATGAAATCCTCCTTGCAGCCCGCGCCGCCGGAGGCGATGACGGGGACATCCACAGCGTTGCTGACCGCTTCCAGCATCTCCAGATCGAAGCCCCGTTTGACGCCGTCGGTGTCGATGGAGTTCAGCACCACTTCGCCTGCACCGTTAGAAACACAGCGTCTGATCCAGGAAATGGCCTCCATGCCGGTGTCCTCCCGGCCGCCCTTGGCAAAGACCCGGAATTCACCGTTCACCCGCTTTACATCCGCAGACAGTACCACGCACTGGTCGCCGTACAGCCGGGCCGCTTCCCGCACAAGGTCGGGATTGCGGATGGCGCCGGAATTGACGCTGACCTTATCCGCGCCGCACTTCAGCACCCGGTCAAAGTCTTCCACCGTGTTGATGCCGCCGCCTACGGTCAGAGGGATGAAGATGGTGGACGCCACCTCCGTCAGGATGTCCGTGAACAGCTTGCGGCCCTCGGCGGAGGCGGTGATGTCGTAAAACACCAGCTCATCCGCGCCGTTATCGCTGTAGAATCTGCCCAGCTCCACGGGAGAGGAAACATCCTGCAGGCCCTGGAAATTGGTTCCCTTTACCACCCGGCCGTTGCGTACGTCCAGGCAGGGAATGATGCGTTTTGTAATCATAACGCCACCTCAATTGCGGTTTTCAAATCGATCGCACCGATGTAATAAGCCTTGCCGATGATGGCGCCGTGAAGATCCATGGCCGCCAGCGCCTCCACGTCTTCCAGGCTGGACACACCGCCGGAAGCGATCAGGTCGATGGCATATTTGGCAGACAGCTCCTTGTACAGCTCCCGGTTGGTGCCCTTCATGGCGCCGTCCCGGGAAATGTCGGTGCAGATCACGGTTTTTACGCCTAATTTCTGCATTTTCTCAAAGAACGCATCGGCAGTCAGCTGGGATTTTTCCGTCCATCCCTTGATGGCCACGTAACCGTCCTTCAGGTCAACGCCTACGGCGATCTTTTCCCCGTATTTTGCCAGGGCTTCTTCCAGGAAGGCCGGATCCGTGACTGCGGCGGTTCCCAGGATCACCCGGTCAACGCCGATGGAGAGATAGCTTTCGATGGTCTCCATGGTGCGGATGCCGCCGCCCACTTCCACGAACAAGTCAGCCGCGGCCATGATCTTTTGAATGGTATCCAGGTTGGCGGGTACGCCTTTTTTTGCACCCTCCAGGTCCACCAGGTGGATGTGCTTGGAACCGGCCTGCGCAAAGGCTTTGGCCACTTCGGCGGGATTTTCACTGTAGACCGTCATCTGGGCGTAGTCGCCTTTGTATAAGCGCACGGCCTTGCCCTCATACAGGTCGATGGCAGGATAAATATACATGTACCGCCCTCCTCAGATCGCGCAGAAGGTGCGCAGAATGCTTAAGCCCACGTTACCGCTCTTCTCCGGGTGGAACTGGCAGCCGAAAATGCTGCCCTGCTCCACAGCGGCGGTGATGGGAATGCCGTACTCTGTCAACGCAGCCAGGGAATCCTCGCAGCCGCTGGCATAGAAGGAGTGGACGAAATAGACATACTGGCCGTCCACATTTTGCAGCAGCCTGCCGCTCTTGACTTCCAGGCGGTTCCAGCCCATATGGGGGATTTTCAGGTCCCCCGGAATGCGGCCCTCCATGCCGACGACCTGGCCTTTCAGCAATCCCAGGCCCTCATGCTCGCCGTATTCGAAGCTCTTTTCAAACAGCAGCTGCATCCCCAGGCAGATGCCCAGCAGCGGCTTTCCAGCCGCCGCCTGTTCCCGGACAAAATCCGCCATGCCGGTCTGACGCAGCTTATTGGCAGCATCCTCAAACGCGCCGACACCGGGCAGCACCAGGCGGTCCGCTTGGCGCAGCTTCTCCGGGTCGCCGCTGACGAAGGCTTCCTCGCCGATGGCCTTGAAGGAAGAACACAGGGAAAACAGATTTCCCACGCCGTAATCGATAATACCTACCATTACAGGACCCCCTTGGTAGAAGGAATGTCATTGCTGCCGTCCAGAGCCACCGCCGCTTTCAGGGAACGGGCCACGGACTTGAAGGCCCCCTCCACAATGTGGTGGGCGTTTTTGCCGGAGAACTGTTTCAGGTGCAGGCTCATGGGGCAGCTGCGGGTAAAGGCCAGGAAAAATTCCTCCACCAGTTCGGTATCGAAGGTGCCGATTTTCTCTGTGGGAATTTCCAGTTCATAGCACAGGCAGCTGCGGCCGGAGATGTCCACGGCGGACAGGATCAGAGCCTCGTCCATGGGCAGCAGGAAGCTGCCATAACGGGTGATGCCCCGCTTATCTCCCAGGGCGTTCTGGAACGCCTGGCCCAGACAGATGCCGATGTCCTCCACGCTGTGGTGGTCGTCCACCTCCACGTCGCCTGTACATTTCACCGTCAGGTCAAATTTGCCGTGGGCGGCGAACAGGGTCAGCATGTGGTTCAGGAAGCCGCAGCCGGTGTCGATGCTACTTTTTCCCGTGCCGTCCAGGTTCAGCGACAACTGAATGTCGGTTTCCGCGGTCTTGCGGGTGATTTCATAGGTTCTCATAACATACCTCGCTTAATAATGGCCACCCTGAGCGGAGCGCTTCGCTTGCCCAGGATGACAAATTCAGGCTCAGTCTTCCAGAATTTTCTTTACCGTCTCGATAAACTTCGCCATCTGCTCCGGGGTGCCGATGGTGATGCGGTTATACTGGCAGATCCGGGGATTGGTGAAGTGGCGCACCAGAATGCCCCGCTTTTTCAGCTCCAGGTACAATTCTCCGCCGTCCATTTTGTCGGTTTTGGCGAAGAGGAAATTGCTGCTGCTGGGCAGAACTTCGAAGCCCAGTTCCTTCAGCTTTTCCGTGGTCCAGCTGCGGGTTTTGATGATCTGGCCGCATTTCTCCTGATAGTAGGGTTCCGCATCCACCGTTGCTTCGCCCAGCAGAAGGGTCAGGCGGTTGATGTTATAGGGATTGGTGGAGAATTTGATCTTTTCCAGATCGGCGATGATGGCGGGGCTGGCAAAGGCATAACCCAGACGGCCGCCGGCCAGGCACCGGGATTTGGAGAAGGTGCGGGTCACCAGAAGGTTATCGTACGTTTTAATCAGCGGCAGGCAACTCTCCCCGCCGAAATCCACATAGGCCTCGTCGATGAGGACCAAAGAATCAGGATTGGAGCGGACGATGGCTTCGATCTGGTCAACGGAGACCGTCATGCCGGTGGGGGCGTTGGGGTTGGCGATGACCACCATTTTCCCCTTGCCACAGTAGTCCCGGTAATCCACGGAAAAGTCCGTTTTCAGCGGGATCTTCTCATACTGGATGCCGTAAAGGTCGCCGTAAACTTCGTAAAAGCCATAGCTGATGTCAGGGAATGCCACGCCCTTTCCGCCGAAGGCCATGAACGCAAAGTTCAGCACTTCGTCAGAACCGTTGGAGACAAACACGTTTTCATAGTCCACGCCGTAAAGGGCTGCCAGCTTTTCCTTCAGCGCCTTGGCGGTGGGATCAGAGTAAAGCCGCAGCAGTTCCACCTGCTCCCCCGTCATAGCCGCCACCACGGAAGGGGCGGGAGGATAGGGGGATTCGTTGGTGTTCAGTTTGATGTACTGCATGTCCCGGGGCTGTTCGCCGGGGGTGTAGGCCTCCAGAGACTGGTATTGCTGATTCAAAAATCTGCTCATGCTCAGCCCTCCTGACGGATCATAACGCTTTTCCCATGGGCCTGCAGGCCTTCCTGATTGGCAAAGTAGTCGATCTTTTCCGCCACGGCGCTGAGGGCGTCGGCAGTGTAGTAAGTAAACTGGCTCTTCTTCACGAAGTCATCCACACTGAGGGGGCTGGAGAACCGGGCGGTGCCGGAGGTGGGCAGAGTGTGGTTGGGGCCGGCAAAGTAGTCGCCCAGGGCTTCGGGGCAGTTGCGGCCCATGAAGATGGAACCCGCGTTCTTCACCGCGTCCAGGTAGGCGAAGGGATCGTCCACCATCAGTTCCAGGTGTTCGGGAGCGATCTCGTTTGCGATCTCAATGCCGGACATAAGCGTTTCGGCAACGATGATCTTGCCGTTGTTGTCGATGGAAGCCCTGGCGATCTCCGCCCGGGGCAGCTGGGGGATCTGCTTTTCCAGCTCGTCGCTGACGGCGTTTGCCAGCGCTTCGCTGTCGGTGACCAGCACGGCGCTGGCCAGCTTGTCGTGTTCAGCCTGGCTTAAAAGGTCCGCCGCAACGTGGGTGGGGTCGCTCTTGCCGTCGGCAATGACCAGGATCTCGCTGGGGCCCGCGATCATGTCGATGGACACCATGCCGAAGACCTGCTTCTTGGCTTCCGCCACGAAAGCGTTGCCGGGACCCACGATCTTATCCACCTTGGGAATGCTCTCCGTACCGTAAGCCAGGGCGGCAATGGCCTGGGCGCCGCCGACCTTGAAGATCTGATCTACGCCCGCGATCTTGGCAGCGGCCAAAATGACGGGGTTGAGCTTTCCATCCTTGCCGGGAGGGGTCACCATGACGATCTGGGGGCAGCCCGCGATTTTGGCGGGGATGGTGTCCATCAGCACCGTGGAAGGGTATGCGGCGGTGCCGCCGGGGACGTAGACGCCCACCTTCTCAATGGGGGTCACCTTCTGTCCCAGAACGATGCCGGGTCGGTCGGCGATGACGAAGCTGTTTCTAACCTGCTTGGAGTGGAAAGCCCGGATATTTTCCGCCGCCTGTTCCAGAATGGACAGGAACTCCGGCTCCACGGATGCAAAGGCCTCGTCGATCTCCTGCTGGGAGACCAACAGGGTGTCCAGCTGGGCCTTGTCAAATTTTAAATTGTATTCCAGAACGGCCTTGTCGCCGCCCGCTTTCACGTTGGCAATAATCTCAGAGACCACCGCCTCCACGTTCACCGTGGGGGTGACACGGGCGAAAATCTCCGCGTTCGGCACCTGGCCGTATTTCATAATCTTAATCATTTGCTCTCCACCTGTTTCTGAAGACTTTGGCAGATGGCGTTGATGGCGTCATCCTTGAATTGATAGCTTGCAATGTTGGCGATCAGCCGGGCGCTGATGGGGACGATCTCTTCGTAAACCACCAGGTCGTTTTCCTTCAGCGTGGTTCCCGTTTCCACGATGTCCACGATGACATGGCTCAGGCCCAGAATGGGGGCCAGCTCGATGGAGCCGTTGAGGTGGATCATATCGATGTCCCGGCATTTGCCGCTATAATAATTCTGTGCGATGTTGGGGAATTTGGTGGCGACTTTCAGGGTCTGGCCCACAGGTTCCCGGAAGTCCTTCTTGCCTGCCACGGCCATGCAGCACTTGCCCATTTTCAGGTCCAGCAGCTCGTAAACATCCGGCTCGTATTCCAGCAGGATATCCTTACCCACGATGCCCAGGTCCGCCGCGCCCCGCTCCACGTAGATGGCTACGTCGCTGGGCTTGACCCAGAAATAGCGGACGCCCTTTTCGGGATTTTCAAAGATCAGCTTTCTGCCCGGATCTTCAATGGCGGGGCAGTCATAGCCGCTGTTTTTCAGCATTTGGTAGGCCTTTTCGCCCAGACGGCCCTTGGGAAGGGCGATGTTGATCATGTCGTTCATTCTGCCCGCTCCCCTTTCTCAAAGCGCACAACGCGTTTCCAGTTTCTTCCCTGGGGCAGCTGTCTGGTTACCAGAACGCTGCCCTCCTTGGCCGCGGCTTCCGCGGCGGCGGTCAGTGTCACGGTGTCCACCGTACCGTCGTGGAGGATCACAGTATCCACATCAAAGGCGCTTTCATCCCGGTACAGCTCCTGCAGCATGTCCATATAGATGGCAAAGCCGATGGCACGGCTTCTGCGGCCCATTTTCTGAGGCAGCTTGTCATACTGGCCGCCGGAGAGGATGCTGGCGGGGATGCCCTCCAGGTAGCCCCGGAACACCACACCGCTGTAGTAGCGCATGTCGTTGCCCACAGAGAAGTCCAGGCAGACGGATTTGCCGTAGCCGCTGGATTCCAGGATCGTCCACAGGGCCTGCAGCTCCTCCATTTCCCGGCGCTCGGCATCGGTGGTCAGCACTGCGCTGATCTTCCGCAGTTCTTCACTGCCGCCGTGGCAGGAGGCAAGCATATACAGCTTTGCCCAGGCGGCTTCGCTGTCCCCACAGAGGGTCTTCAGCTCGTGGGTATTCTTTCTGCGCAGGCAGTCCATGGCCTGCTTCTGCTGCTTTCCCGTCAGGCCGCAGCTGTTCAGCACCGCCGCGATCAGGCCCATATGGGAAATATCCAGCACAAAGCGCGTTCCCAGCAGTTCCAGGCTTTTGGCGGCCAGCAGGACCACTTCCGCGATCTCGTAGCTGCCCAGGTCGCCTACACATTCCAGGCCGGTCTGCATGATCTCCCGGTAATCCCGGTAGACGTTCTCATTATAATATACCTTCTGCACCACGCCGGGAGCATCGGGAGCATTCTTCACAATGGACAGCGTTACATCGGGCTTCAGCGCCAGCAGCCGTCCGCCGCTTCCGGAGAACGTGATGATCTGATCGGACACAAGGAAATCCTTGTTGCGCACATACAGGTCATATTCTTCAAAACGGCTCATTTTAAAAGGAGCGTATCCATAGCGCTGGTAAAGGTCCCGCAGGGTAAAGATCGCCCGCTCCTCATTCTTCCATATCACATCCGTCATCGCCTAACTTCCCCTCTTTTTTCAAATTATTCAGCGCGGCGCGGTAACCGCCGCCGTAGTTTAAGCACCGGTTCACCCGGCTGATGGTGGCCGAGCTGGCGCCGGTGGCATCGGATACTTCAATATAGTTGCTGCCCGCATCCAGCAGGCAGGCCACCCGGAACCGCTGGAACATGGATTGCAGCTCCTTGATGGTACAGATATCTTCAAAAAACAGGCGGCAATCCTCTACCGTCTGCAAAGACAAAACGGCTTCGTAAAACAAATCCTCGCCTGGATGTCGGATCTTACCCATATGCTCAAATTCCTTTCTCGTTGCTTGTTTTGTGATACTTTAACACTTTACTTTGTTAAAGTCAAGACATATTTTACAAAATCCCTCTTCTATTTTTGTGCGTTTATTCCCAATGGACATATGTCTCCCAGAAAGAAACAAAATTCTGCACAGCCTATTGACCTTCGGCCTTTTGGGTGCTAGAATAAGAGAATCAATAAGAGCTGAGAGGTGCTTTTTATGGAAAAAAAGAACATCGACTGGAGCAGCCTGGGTTTCGGCTACGTCCAGACCGATAAGCGTTTTGTCGCCAACTATAAGAACGGCGCATGGGATGAGGGCTGCCTGACCGACGAAGCCACCATCACCATGAGCGAATGCGCCTGCGTTCTGCAGTACGCCCAGACCTGCTTCGAGGGTCTGAAGGCATACACCACCGAGGACGGCAAGATCGTCTGCTTCCGCCCCGACCTGAACGCCGCCCGTATGGCCGAATCCGCCAAGCGTCTGAAAATGCCCGTCTTCCCCGAAGACCGTTTCGTGGAGGCTGTCATTGAGACCGTCCGTGCCAACGCCGCCTGGGTTCCTCCCTATGGCTCCGGCGCAACGCTGTACCTGCGTCCTTTCATGTTCGGCAGCGACGCCATCATCGGCGTCAAGCCCGCCACGGAGTACCAGTTCCGTGTCTTCGCCACCCCCGTTGGCCCCTACTTTAAGGGCGGCGCAAAGCCTGTCACGGTTCGTATCTCCGATTTGGACCGTGCCGCACCCAGAGGCACCGGCCACGTCAAGGCCGGCCTGAACTACGCCATGAGCCTGTACAACATCGTGGACGCCCACGAGCAGGGCTTTGACGAGAACGTCTATGTGGATTCCGCCACCCGCACCCACATTGAGGAGACCGGCGGCGCAAACATCATCTTCATCAAGGGCAATACCCTGGTAACCCCCAAGTCCGACACCATCCTGCCCTCCATCACCCGCCGCTCCCTGCTGTACGTAGCCAAGGAGTATCTGGGCATGGACGTGGAGGAGCGTCCCGTGGCTCTCAGCGAGATTGCCGACTTTGAAGAAGCCGGTCTGTGCGGCACTGCCGCCGTTATCTCCCCCATCGGCACCATCGTGGACCATGGCAAGGAGATCAACTATGCCGGTATGGGCCCCAAGATCCAGAAGCTGTACGACACCCTCACCGGTATCCAGATGGGCCGCATCGAGGCTCCCGAAGGCTGGATCCAGGTCATCGAGTAAGTTCATACTGCGCACAGAGCGCACCCTATGGGTGCGCTCTTGTTTTGCCGTACTGCAAATTGTAGTTTCTATAAGAATGCCACTGTAGGGCGGAGGCATGCCTCCGCCGGGCAATTGCAATCAGTGAGCGTTTTCAACAGGAGCATCAAGAAACCTTTCGCGCAAAATACAAAAGCTCTCAGTTGCGTAAGTGCCCGGCGGGGGCGTGCCCCCGCCCTACAGCAGATGGTGCGTTAAACAACCCAACTGCCAGCCGCTCCCATTCCTGTGCAAACGAACAAAGACCATTCTCCACAGCCTTTCCATTCTATCCAATGTGCCGCAAGACGTATTTTTCTCATGGACTTTTGTGTTTCAGTGCTTGACACTTTGGCAAACTCGTGTTATAATTCACCGCACATAGAGCAAAACGCTTTGAAGAGGAAAAAGCGCATTTCTTCCCTCATCCAGAGAGCTGCCGGGTGGTGCGAGGCAGATGAGAAAAATGGCGTATACTGGCCTCTGAGCGGCCGTTCTGAACGCACACGCAAGTAGGACGGACGGAGCCCGACCGATACAGCGGGAGACGGTTGTTGGACTGTCATGAGCGGTCGTCTTAGACGGCAAAAAGAGTGGTACCGCAAGGTTTTTATCTGAGTAAAAGCCCTGTCTCTTTAAAGTAATGAAGAGACAGGGCTTTTTTTTATAACCAATCCGCTTCATTACACCCGAAAGGAAAGAAAATAGATATGGTGACCATCGACAAAATCTTCCACGCATCCGTAGTTCTCAAAGACATCATCCGCCCCACCCCCCTGGCAAAGGCTTACGGCATCGCCCCCCAGTGCGACCTGTACTTAAAGCCTGAGTGCCTGCAGAACACCGGCTCTTTCAAGCTTCGCGGTTCCGGCTATAAGATTGCCATGCTGTCCGACGAGGAAAAGGCCAAGGGCGTTATCGCCTGTTCTGCCGGCAACCACGCCCAGGGCGTGGCGCTGGCAGCCAGCAAGTGCGGCATTTCTTCTCTGATCTGCCTGCCCGACACCGCTCCCATCTCCAAGGTGGAGGCAACCAAGAGCTACGGCGCTCAGGTCTGCCTGGTTCCCGGCGTGTACGACGACGCCTACAACAAGGCTTTGGAACTGAAAGAGGAACACGGCTACACCTTCGTCCACCCCTTTGACGACGAGTATGTCATCGCCGGTCAGGGCACCATCGGTCTGGAGATCATGAACGAGATGAGCGACGTGGATGCCGTCATCGTCCCCATTGGCGGCGGCGGCCTGATCTCTGGTGTGGCCTGCGCCATCAAGTCCATCAGCCCCCACGTCAAGGTCTACGGTGTCCAGGCGGCAGGCGCGCCCAGCATGTTCAACGCCGTACAGCACGGTCAGATGGAAGCTCTGGAACGGGTCTCCACCATCGCCGACGGCATCGCCGTGAAAAAACCCGGTGAAACCACCTACCAAATGGTCAAGGAATACGTGGACGACATCGCCCTGGTCACCGAAGACGAGATCGCAGCCGCCATTCTGGCATTGATCGAAAAGCAGAAGATGATCGCCGAGGGCGCAGGCGCGGTCTCCGTGGCCGCGGCTATGTTCAACAAGTTCCCTCTGGAAGGGAAGAAGGTCGTCAGCCTGATCTCCGGCGGCAACATCGACGTGACCAGCCTGTCCCGGGTCATCGAACGGGGCCTGATGAAGTCCGGCCGGACCACCAGCCTGCTGATCGAGCTGGTAGACAAGCCCGGCCAGCTGATGAACGTCTCCCGCATCATCGCCGAATGCGGCGGCAACGTCACCAGCGTCCACCACGAGCGCAACGGCGACACCGAATCCATCAACGGCTGCTACCTGCGGCTGACGTTGGAAACCAGAAACTATGACCACGTTCAGCAGATCGTTCAGGCCCTGAAGAACGAGGGCTTCAAAATAGTATAAACTTCACTGTAAAAGGAGAACAAGCATATGATGGATACCAGCAAATACAGCATCGGCTACTACCCCGCCCCCGGTGCCCACTACAAATGGGTTCAGAAGGACCACATCGAAAAGGCCCCCCAGTGGTGCAGCGTTGACCTGCGCGACGGCAACCAGAGCCTGGTGATCCCCATGAGTCTGGAAGAAAAACTGGAATTCTACCATATGCTATTGCGGGTGGGTTTCAAGGAGATCGAGGTGGGCTTCCCCGCCGCCTCCGAGACCGAATACGAGTTCCTGCGGACCCTGATCGAGAACAACATGATCCCCCAGGACGTGTCCGTTCAGGTGCTGACCCAGTGCCGGGAGCACATCATCCGCAAGACCTTCGACGCCTGTAAGGGCGCGCCCAACGCCATCATCCACTTCTACAATTCCGTCTCCGTTGCCCAGCGGGAGCAGGTCTTCCGCAAGAGCAAGGAGGAGATCAAGCAGATCGCCATTGACGGCGCGAAACTGGTCAAGAAGCTGGCGGCAGAATACGAGGGCAACTTCCGCTTCGAGTATTCCCCCGAGAGCTTCACCGGAACGGAACCGGAATACGCCCTGGAGGTCTGCAACGCGGTTCTGGATGTGCTGGAACCCAGCCAGACCAACAATGTCATCATCAACCTGCCGGTCACCGTGGAAATGAGCATGCCCCACGTCTACGCCAGCCAGGTGGAATATATCAGCGAGAACCTGAAATACCGGGAGCACGTGACACTGTCCCTGCACCCCCACAACGACCGGGGCACCGGCGTTGCAGACACCGAGCTGGCCTTGCTGGCCGGTGCGGACCGTGTGGAGGGCACCCTCTTCGGCAACGGCGAACGTACCGGCAACGTGGACATCATCACCCTGGCCATGAACATGTACTCCCACGGTGTTGACCCCGAACTGGACTTCTCCGACATGCCCGCCATCTGCAAAGTCTACGAAGACTGTACCCGGATGCACGTTTACGAGCGCAGCCCCTATGCCGGCGCGCTGGTCTTCGCCGCCTTCTCCGGCAGCCATCAGGACGCCATTGCCAAGGGCATGACCTGGCGGAAGGAAAAGGACCTCCACCAGTGGACCGTCCCGTACCTCCCCGTGGATCCCCAGGACATCAACCGCACCTACGACGCCGATGTCATCCGGGTGAACTCCCAGAGCGGCAAGGGCGGCATCGGCTACCTGCTGGAGCAGGCCTACGGCTACATTCTGCCACCGAAGATGCGCGAGCACCTGAGCTACCAATGCAAGAGCGTTTCCGACCACGACCACCGGGAGCTGAAGAGCGAGGACGTGCTGGGCATCTTCATGGACTGCTACCTGAATGTGAGCGATCCCATCCGCATTTCCAAGATGGATTTCACCCAGAATGCCGACAGCGTGGAAGCCTATGTCACCTTCCTCCGCCACGGCCGCAAGGTCACCCTGCACACCACCGGCAACGGCTCTCTGGACGCCGTCAGCAACGCCCTGAAGGAATACACCGGCCGCACCTACACCCTGAAGGTCTACACCGAGCATTCCGTTCAGGAGAAGAGCTCCGGTTCCACCGCCGCCGCTTACATCGGCTTGGAAGACAGCCAGGGCACCATGTATTGGGGCGCAGGCACGGACACCGACATCATCAAGGCCAGCGCCCATGCACTGGTCAGCGCTTACAACAATATGATCCGGGAATGAATTTCAAAAACACATGTCATTGCGAGCCAGTCCGCAGACTGGCGTGGCAATCCCCTAACGTTTCCGCAGTGCTCGGGAGATTGCCACGTCGGCCTTCCGCCTCCTCGCAATGACAGCAAATATTAAGGAGAGACGATTATGGGAATGACCATGACCCAGAAGATCCTGGCGGCACATGCCGGTCTGGAATCTGTAAACGCAGGACAGCTCATCAGCGCCAAGCTGGACATCGTCCTGGGTAACGACATCACCACCCCCGTTGCCATCAATGAATTCAAGAAAAACGGCTTCGATTCCGTTTTCGATAAAGACAAAATCGCCATCGTCCTGGACCACTTCGTCCCCAACAAGG
This sequence comes from Oscillospiraceae bacterium, assembly GCA_036300205.1. Classification (GTDB taxonomy): domain Bacteria; phylum Bacillota; class Clostridia; order Oscillospirales; family Oscillospiraceae; genus Faecousia. The sequence continues at coordinate 20,913 of JAXJGV010000016.1, read as the reverse complement.
ACATCAAGGCCGCGGAGCAGAGCAAGCAGTGCCGGGAATTTGCCTGTTCCCACTGCGTCAGCCACTTCTACGACGTAGGCAAAATGGGCATCGAGCACGCGCTGCTCCCCGAACAGGGCGTAGTCACCGCCGGTGACTGCATCATCGGCGCGGACTCCCACACCTGCACCTATGGCGCCCTGGGCGCTTTCTCCACCGGCGTCGGCTCCACCGACATGGCCGCAGGCATGGCAACGGGAACCGCCTGGTTCAAAGTCCCCTCTGCCATCCAATTCAAACTCAGCGGCAAGCTGCCTGCCAATTGCAGCGGCAAGGATGTGATCCTCACCATCATCGGCATGATCGGTGTGGACGGCGCGCTGTACAAGTCCATGGAGTTCGTGGGCGAGGGCGTTGCTTCCCTTTCCATGGACGACCGCCTGTGCATCTGCAACATGGCCATCGAGGCCGGTGCCAAGAACGGCATTTTCCCTGTTGACGATGTGACCGTGAAATACATGGAAGGCCGCTGTGAGCGGAAGCCCGTTGTTTACACCGCCGACGAGGATGCGGAATATGAGCGCGTAATCGAGATCGACCTGAGCAAGATCGTTCCCACCGTGGCCTGCCCCCATCTGCCGGAGAACACCCACCCCGCCGCCGAGCTTTCCGACATCAAGATCGACCAGGTGGTCATCGGCAGCTGCACCAACGGCAGAATGGAAGACATGGAAGCCACCTACAACACGCTGAAGGGCCAGACCGTGGCCAACGGCGTCCGCTGCATCATCATTCCCGCCACCATGCAGATCTACCGGGAGTGCGTGGAACGGGGCTATGTCACCGCCTTCATCGATGCCGGCGCCATTGTCTCCACCCCCACCTGCGGCCCCTGCCTGGGCGGCTACATGGGCATCCTGGCAGCGGGTGAACGCTGCATCGCCACCACCAACCGCAACTTCGTGGGCCGCATGGGCCACGTAGACAGCGAGGTCTATCTGGCCAGCCCCGCCACCGCCGCCGCTTCCGCCCTGACCGGCTATATCACCGTTCCCAAGGAGGTTTGATTATGAAGACCCAAGGACATGTTTTCAAATATCCCGACAATGTAGATACCGACGTCATCATCCCCGCCCGGTACTTAAACACCTCCGACGCCAAGGAACTGGCCAAGCACTGCATGGAGGACATCGACACCGAATACGTCAAGCAGGTACAGCCCGGCGACGTGATGGTGGCAGGCTGGAACTTCGGCTGCGGCTCCTCCCGGGAGCACGCCCCCCTGGTCATCAAGACCTGCGGCACCGGCTGCATCATCGCCAAATCCTTCGCCCGGATCTTCTACCGCAACGCCATCAACATCGGTATGCCCATTCTGGAATGCGAGCAGGCCGCGGAGGAGATCCAGGCCGGAGACGAAGTCGCCATCGACTTTGACACCGGCGTGATCACCGACATCACCACCGGCAAGACCTATCAGGCAGAGCCCTTTCCCGATTTTATCCAAAATATCATAAAAAAGGGCGGATTGCTTGCTTCTTTAAAGGAGATGTGATATAATGACAAGAAATATCGCAGTGATCCGCGGCGACGGCATCGGCCCGGAGATCGTTGACCAGGCTTTGCTGGTTTTGGATAAGATCGCGGAGCTTTACGGTCACAAATTTACTTACACCGACGTGGATATGGGCGGTAACGCCATTGACAAATGGGGCGATCCCCTGCCCCAGGCAGAGCTGGAGAAGTGTCTGGCTTCCGACAGCGTCCTTCTGGGCGCGGTAGGCGGCCCCAAGTGGAACGACGTTCCCGGCCCCATGCGGCCCGAAAAGGGCCTGCTCCGGCTCCGGGCAGGCATGGGCGTTTACTCCAACAACCGCCCCGCCAAGATCTGGCCCCAGCTGGCTTCCGCGTCTCCCCTGAAGCAGGAGATCGTGGATAAGGGCATCGACTTCATCATCGTCCGGGAGCTGATCGGCGGCATTTACTTCGGCAAGCACGAAACCGTTTCTGAAAACGGCGAGAAGGTCGCCATCGACGAGCTTCGCTACGCCGAAAGCGAGATCCGCCGCATCGGCCGCATTGGCTTCGAAACCGCCCAGAAGCGGGGCAAGAAGCTGTGCAGCGTGGAAAAGAGCAACGTTCTGGATTCCTCCCGCCTGTGGAAGAAGGTCATGCACGAGCTGGCCGCGGAATACCCCGATGTGGAGCTTTCCGACATGCTGGTGGATAACTGCGCCATGCAGATCGTCAAGGATCCCAGCCAGTTCGACGTTATCGTAACGGAGAACATGTTCGGCGATATTCTCTCCGATGAAGCCTCCATGATCACCGGCTCCATCGGCATGATCCCCTCCTCCTCTCTGGGCGAGACCTCCTGCGGCCTCTACGAGCCGATCCACGGCTCCGCTCCCGACATCGCGGGCATGGACATCGCCAACCCCATCGGCACCATCCTGGCGGCGGCCATGATGCTGCGCTACTCCTTCGATATGGCGGCAGAAGCTGACTGTATCGAAAACGCTGTCTCCGCCGTTCTGGACAGCGGCTGCCGTACCGGCGACATTCTCCCCTCCGAAAGCACCGCCTGCAAAAAGGTCGGCTGCAAGGAGATGGGCAGATTGATTATAGAAAACCTGAAGAAAGGATGATGACATGAAACTTTCCGGTTCCGATATCATCGTTCGGACACTGATCGAGCAGGGCACCGATGTGGTCTTTGGCTACCCCGGCGGTCAGGTCATCAACATCTACGATTCCCTTTACAAGTACCAGGACGAATTAAAGCACGTCCTGACTGCCCACGAGCAGGGCGCCTCCCACGCCGCAGACGGCTATGCCCGTGCCACCGGTAAGGTAGGCGTGGTCATCGCCACCTCCGGCCCCGGTGCCACTAACCTGGTCACCGGCATTGCCACCGCTTACATCGACTCCGTCCCCCTGGTAGCCATCACCGGCAACGTGCCCAACTCCACCATCGGCACCGACGGTTTCCAGGAGATCGACATTACCGGCGTTACCCTGCCCATTACCAAACATAACTATTTCGTCGGCTCCATTGAAGAGCTGGCGGACACCATCCGTGAAGCCTTCCGGATCGCCAAGTCCGGCCGTCCCGGTCCTGTGCTCATCGACGTTCCCAAGGATGTGCAGACCGCGACGTATGACTATGAGCCTCAGCCCATTGTGGAAGCCGACGAGGCCTTCGCCGCCAAGGACATCCGTATTCAGCAGGCTGCCGACTGCATCAACGCTGCCCAGAAGCCCTTCCTCTACTTCGGCGGCGGCCTGATCACCAGCGAGGCCCAGGACGAGCTGCTGCAGATGGCAGAGCTGATTGACGCTCCCATCGGCTGCTCCCTGATGGGCGTGTCCGGTGTTCCCACCGATTACCCCCGGTTCCTGGGTATGCAGGGTATGCACGGCCACTACGCCTGTTCCATGGCCATGCACAACGCCGACTGCATCATCGCCCTGGGCTGCCGGTTCAATGACCGGGTCACCGGCAACCGCGCCAAGTTTGCTGTAGGCACCAAGATCGTCCACATCGACATCGACGGCGCGGAGCTGGGTAAGACCGTCACCCCCGCCCATGGCCTTCGCGGCGACGTGAAGAAGACCCTGCAAAAGCTGATTCCCCTGCTGAACAAGACCCAGCATCCCGAATGGCAGGCCAAGATCGACCAGCTGGCAGCGGAAGAAGCGGCAGGTCTGGACAGCCGGGAGGGCATGACCCCCCGGAACGTCATTACGACGCTGAACCGTTACCTGAACGAGAATACCCCCGTTGCCACCGACGTGGGCCAGCACCAGATGTGGGCTGCCCAGTACCTGAACCTCAAGAACGCCCGCCGGTTCATTTCCAGCGGCGGCCTGGGCACCATGGGCTTCGGCATGGGCGCCGCCATCGGCGCGCAGATGGGCACCGGGGAACGCAGCGTGCTGGTCACCGGCGACGGCAGCTTCGGCATGAACCTGAACGAGCTGGCCACCGCCGTTGCCAACAAGGTCCCCATGGTCATCCTGCTGCTGAACAACAGCGTGCTGGGTATGGTCCGCCAGTGGCAGACCCTGTTCTTTGACAAGCACTATTCCAACACCATGCTGGACAGCCGCAAGACGGATTTTGTGAAGCTGGCCCAGGCTTTCGGCGCGGAAGCAAGCCGGGCCCTGACCCTGGAAGAGCTGGAAGAGGCTCTCCGGAAGGCCTTCGCCTGCGACGGCCCCTACCTCATCGACTGCGCCATCGACAAGGACGAATTCGTCCTGCCCATGCTGCCTCCCGGCGGTTCCATGGATGATATCATTGTAAGGATCGGTGACTGATATGAAGAAATTTACCATCGCTATCCTCGTCAACAATCAGTTCGGCGTTCTGAACCGGGTCACCAGCATGTTCCGCCGCAGACAGTTCAACATCAGCTCCCTGACTGTGTCCGAAACGGAGTCCGAGAAGTTCTCCCGCATCACCGTCCAGTCCGAGGGCGACGAGGTCAAGAAGGAACAGCTGATCAACCAGCTCTACAAGCTGCCTGACGTGGTCTCCATTGCCGAGCTGGACAATCTGGACACCGTCAACCGGGAACTGCTGCTCATCAAGGTGCGCAACGACTCCAACTTCCGCGGCGACATCAGCGCCGCCTCCGATGCCTACGAAGGCAAGATCGTGGACTTCACGAAGGATTCCATCATCATCCAGATGATCGGCGACAGCCGCAAGATCGACAACTTCATCACCTTGATGAAGGAATACGACATTCTGGAGATCTGCCGCACCGGCATCGTTTCCCTCCAGCGCGGCGCCACCACCATCCGCCGGGTGACCAATCTCTGACCAATCTGTCATCCTGAGCCAACTCGATAGATCCCTCGACTCGCGTTGCTCGCCCGGGATAACAGCGTTTATGAAAACTTATTCCATATTCAAACATTCAGAAAAGAGGTACTTATTATGAATCGCATTTTCTATCAGCAGGACTGTGATCTGCAGAAGCTGGCCGGCAAGACCGTCGCCATCATCGGCTATGGCTCCCAGGGCCACGCCCACGCTCTGAACCTGAAGGAGAGCGGCGTCAAGGTTATCGTCGGCCTGTACGAGGGCTCCAAGAGCTGGGCCAAGGCCGAAGCACAGGGCATGACCGTCATGACCGCTGCCGACGCTGCCAAGGCCGCCGATGTCATCATGATCCTGATCAATGATGAGAAGCAGGCCAAGCTGTACAAGGAGAGCATCGAGCCCAACCTGACCGAGGGCAAGACCCTGGCTTTCGCCCATGGCTTCAACATCCACTTCGGCTGCATCAAGCCCCCCAAGAACGTCAACGTCATCATGATCGCCCCCAAGGGCCCCGGCCACACCGTTCGCAGCGAGTATCAGGCCGGTAAGGGCGTTCCCTGCCTGATCGCTGTGGAGCAGGACGCCACCGGCGACGCGCTGGACATCGGCCTGGCTTACGCGCTGGGCATCGGCGGCGCCCGTGCAGGCGTTCTGGAGACCGACTTCCGTACCGAGACCGAGACCGACCTGTTCGGTGAGCAGGCTGTCCTGTGCGGCGGCGTCTGCGCTCTGATGCAGGCTGGCTTCGAGACCCTGGTGGAGGCCGGCTACGATCCCAGAAACGCTTACTTCGAGTGCATCCACGAGATGAAGCTGATCGTTGACCTGATCTACCAGTCCGGCTTCAGCGGCATGCGCTACTCCATCTCCAACACCGCTGAGTACGGCGACTACATCACCGGCCCCAAAATCATCACCGAGGACACCAAGAAGGCCATGAAGAAGATCCTGAAGGACATCCAGGACGGCACCTTCGCCAAGGACTTCCTGCTGGATATGTCCTCCGCCGGTTCCCAGGTCCACTTCAACGCTATGCGGAAGCTGGCTTCCGAGCATCCCTCCGAGATCGTCGGCCAGGAGATCCGCAAGCTGTACAGCTGGAGCGACGAGGACAAGCTGATCAACAACTAATCGATTCAAATTGTAGGGGAGGGTCAGTGACCCTCCCGCAATTTAGCATCAACTGAGCGGCTGAACTCAACGAAAAAGCAAACAAGCCTGTCATCCTGAGCGGAGTGAGACGGAGTCGAAGGATCTGCGCACTATCGATACCGTACAACACAGAATCGGTGCGTAGATCCTTCGACGCGCTTCGCTTGCTCAGGATGGCATATTTTTACCTGGTGGTTTCTATTGAAACCATCCCCGACATCCAACATTTCGGGCGGGTCAGTGACCTGCCCCTACAGTCCAAAAAGAAAGCAGGAATCCTGTTATGATGATGAAAGACAAAGTCGTCAACGGCCCCCAGAACGCCGCACACCGCAGCCTGTACCATGCTCTGGGTCTGACTGCCGAAGAACAGCAGCGTCCCCTCATCGCCGTCGTCAGCTCCTATAACGAGATCGTTCCCGGCCACATGAATCTGGATAAGATCGTCAACGCCGTCAAAATGGGCGTTGCCATGGCCGGCGGCACTCCCATCGTGTTCCCCGCCATTGCCGTCTGCGACGGCATCGCCATGGGCCACGAGGGCATGAAGTATTCCCTGGTCACCCGGGACCTGATCGCCGACTCCACCGAGTCCATGCTCCGCGCCCACGGTTTTGACGGTGCGGTCATGATCCCCAACTGCGACAAGAACGTGCCCGGCCTGCTGATGGCCGCGGCCCGGGTCAATATCCCCACCATCTTCGTCAGCGGCGGCCCCATGCTGGCAGGCCGCGTGGACGGCAAGAAGACCAGCCTCAGCAGCATGTTTGAAGCCATCGGCGCTTACACCGCCGGTAAGATCGACGAAGCCCGGCTGACGGTCTGCGAAGAGAACACCTGCCCCACCTGTGGCTCCTGTTCCGGCATGTACACCGCCAACTCCATGAACTGCCTGACGGAGGTTCTGGGCATGGGCCTGCGTGGCAACGGCACCATCCCCGCCGTCTACTCCGCCCGCATTGAGCTTGCCAAGCACGCCGGTATGCAGGTCATGGACCTGGTCAAAAAGGGCATCCGACCCCGGGACATCATGACCGCCGCCGCCCTGAAAAATGCCCTGACCGCCGACATGGCCCTGGGCTGCTCCACCAACTCCATGCTCCACCTGCCCGCCATCGCCAACGAGTGCGGCGTGGAATTCAACCTGGACATGGCCAACGACATCAGCGCCGTGACTCCCAACCTGTGCCACCTGGCCCCCGCAGGCCCCACCTACATGGAAGACCTGAACGAAGCCGGCGGCGTCTACGCCGTGCTGAAGGAGCTGACCAAGCTGAACCTGCTGGACACCTCCGTCATGACCTGCACCGGCAAGACCCTGGGTGAGAACATCGCCACCGCCGTCAACCGGGACGAGACCGTTATCCGCACCGTGGAGAACCCCTACTCCCCCACCGGCGGCATTGCCGTGCTGCGGGGCAATCTGGCTCCCGAGGGCGGCGTGGTCAAGCGCAGCGCCGTTCTGCCCGAAATGCTGGTGCATGAAGGCCCCGCCAAGGTCTTCGATTGTGAGGAAGACGCCCAGGCAGCCATCAATGCCGGACAGATCCACGCCGGTGATGTGGTGGTCATCCGCTACGAAGGCCCCAAGGGCGGCCCCGGTATGCGGGAAATGCTGAACCCCACCTCCGCCATCATGGGCATGGGCCTGGGCAATTCCGTGGCCCTGATCACCGACGGCCGTTTCTCCGGCGCCACCCGGGGCGCCTGCATCGGCCACGTCTCCCCTGAGGCCGCTTCCGGCGGCGTCATCGGCGTGGTGAAGGACGGCGATATCATTTCCATCGACATTCCCAATAACCGTCTGGAGCTGAAGATCAGCGATGAGGAGCTGGCAGAGCGCATGGCGAACTTCGTTCCCAAGAAGAAGGAGCTGTCCGGTTATCTGAAGCGTTACGCCGCTCTGGTTTCCAGCGGTGCGAAGGGTGCGATTCTGAACGTATGAGCCTGACAACTTTGAACATCCGCCTGCAGTCTCTGGCGATCTTCCGAGCGCTTTTGAAGGACCCGGTGGTGGCATCCCTCAGTGCCTATCTGGGAAGTCTGGAACAGGCTTCTACCGCCGTATCCGTTGCCAAATACGCCGCGTTTGTGTCCAGCCTGTACGAAACCGAAAAGCGGACCCTGGCAGGATACATCCAGCACATCGTCAACAACGACGAAAACACCTACATCCGCATGATCGGCAAGGGCGCCCAGCCCTGGCCGGAAATGGACGCCGACGTGTGGGAGGAACTGGCCGTTTTGCAGGCCGTTACCGATCTGACTCCGGAAACCCTCCGTCAGGGACTGGACTGGGAGGGCTATCTACCCGGCTTTGCCGTGAAGCAGCTGAACCTGGCGGAAAGCTACCGGGAGCGCTGCGCCAACATCGGCCAGTACGGCTACGGCATTTACGCCAAGCACATCATGTTCTACATCAACGCCGAGAACAGGATCGTGCCTGTCCATAATCCGGACAAAACCCGGCTTTCCTCCCTCATCGACTACAAGCGGGAGCAGCAGATCATTCTGGACAACACCCAGGCTCTGCTGGAGGGCAAGCCCGCCGCCAACATCCTGCTCACCGGCGATGCCGGCACCGGCAAGTCCTCCACCGTCAAGGCCGTGGTCAATGAACTTTCCCACAAGGGCCTGCGCATTCTGGAGGTCCGCAAGGAGCAGCTCCACGCCATCCCCGCCATTCTGGACGAGCTGAACAGCAATCCACTGAAATTCATCCTGTTCATCGACGATCTGTCCTTCCAGAAGGACGACGACAACTTCAGCGCCCTGAAGGCCATTTTGGAGGGCAGCGTGTCCGCCAAGAGCCGCAACGTGGTGATCTACGCCACCTCTAACCGCCGCCATCTGGTGAAGGAGAGCTTCACCGGCCGGGACGGCGACGATGTCCACCGCAACGACACTATGCAGGAGATCATCTCCCTGTCCGAGCGGTTCGGCATCCAGGTCACCTTCCAGAAGCCCAATAAGGAAACGTACTTGGGTATCGTTCACCATCTGGCTCAGGAAAAGGGCGTTCAGATGGAGCAGGGCGAACTGGACATGCTGGCCGAGCGGTACGCTCTGGGCCGGGGCGGCAGAAGCGCCCGTGCCGCCACCCAGTTTGTGGACGGCCTGCTGGCAAAGCAATAACCCCAAAAGCACGAACCAACCCGGTTCGTGCTTTTTGCGCTTGTACGGCACCGCTGTGATAAATTAGTGCAAGCCCCCGCCGGGCACATACGAAACTGAGAGCTTTCGTATTAAGCAGAAGGGCATTCCGATGCTTCTATTGAAAGCGCTCAATCCTTGCAACTGCCCGGCGGAGGCATGCCTCCGCCCTACAATGTCATTCTCATATAAACTGTAATTCTCCTTACCAATTGACTCCCCATCTCCAAATCGTTATAATAAAAACAAAAACGGAGGTTCCCTATGGACTTTTTAGAAATTGCCAGCACCCGCCAATCCTGCCGCAGTTATGAGGAAAACAAGCCCGTGGAGCAGGAAAAACTGGACGCCGTTCTGGAAGCAGCCCGTCTTGCCCCTTCTGCCTGCAACGGCCAGCCCTACCACTTCACCGTCTGCCGGGGGCAGGCCGCCAAGGACGTGGCCCTGGCCTGCCGCGGGCTGGGTATGAACAAGTTCGCCGTCCAGGCTCCCATCGCCATCGTGGTATCCGAAAAGCCCTATGTCAAATCCGCCGCCATGGGCGCCCGGGTGAAGGGCAACGACTACCGCTCCATCGACATCGGCATTGCCGTGGCCTATCTCACCGCCGAAGCCGCCGCCCAGGGTCTGGCTACCTGCATTCTGGGCTGGCTGGATGATAAGAAAATTCGGGAAGTCTGCGGTCTGGATGCCCCCGTACGGCTGGTCGTTACCTTGGGCTACGCCAAGGAGGGGGACATTCTGCGGAAGAAAGTCCGTAAAGATTTGGACGAACTGGCCAGCTTTATAGAGTAACAGCAGGGCAAGCCGCCCTACCTATAGAAAGGAAATTGTTATGACACATTCCATTCTTTCCACTTCCGGCCCGATGGCCTGCCACTGCATCCGGCTTCACCGGGGCGAGGATCTGCTGCTGTCCATCCGGGAACTGTGCCGGGAAAACCACATTGCCGCCGGTGTGGTTCTGTCCGCCGTGGGCTGCATTTCCGAAGGCCGGGTGCGGGATGCCAGCGGCGTAACCGTTCGGGACATTCGGGACCACTGCGAGATCGTCAGCCTGAACGGCACTGTCAGCGAAGTGCGCTGTCATCTGCACATCGCCCTGTCCAAAGAAGACCTTTCCACCATCGGCGGGCATCTCTGCCCGGGGTGTATCATCAATACCACCTGCGAACTGGTCATCGCGGAGCTGCCCGGTGTTTCCTTCGGCGTGGAGCAGGACCCGGAGACTGGGTACGATGAACTGATTTTTCTGGAAAAATAATATTTCCTGTCATTGCGAGCCAGTCCTCAGGCTGGTTCGCAATGACAGTTTTTTATTTATCATTTAACCAATTCGTTAAATATACTATTGACAAAGGATCGGTTTCATGCTACACTTCATTTAACAGTTAAGTTAATTGTTAAATATTTAGATACGGGAGGAACTGCCATGGGCTTACAACAGACACTGAAAGCCTTATCCGACCCCACCCGGCGGGAAATTCTAAACCTGCTGAAAAACGGCAGGCGTTCCGCCGGTGAGATCACCGACCATTTTGACATCACCGCCGCCGCCATTTCCCGCCACCTGTCCATCCTGAAGGATGCCGACCTTATCGAGGACACCCGGGACGGCAAGTACATTTTTTACGAGCTGAACGCCTCTGTACTGGAGGAGATCATGCTCTGGATCACAGACCTGAAAGGAGAATGAATCATGGTTCCTGTATCATCCATTTTTTCCTGCTGTATCACCTTGTTTGTGAGTCTCATCCTGCCGGTTCTGCTGCTTATCGTCTTTGCATTCAGAAACAGAAAACAGGGAATCGTCTCTGCCTGGCTGCTGGGCGCTGCCGGATTCTTTGTAACCCAGATTCTCATCCGGCTGCCCCTCCTCACTGCCCTGCAGGGACAAAGCTGGTTCCTGAAATTTGCCAATTCGCACCTGTTCGCCTACGCTTTTGGTCTGGCTTTTACCGCGGGACTCTTTGAACTGGCCGGACGGCTCGCCGTAGCAAAGCTGATAAAAAAGAAGCTGACTTACCGCCGCTCCCTGGCTGCCGGCCTGGGCCACGGCGGCATCGAAGCCATGCTCCTTGTGGGCATCACCTATATCAACAACCTGATCTATCTTGCCATGATTCATTCCGGCAGCTTCGACACCCTTGTGGTGCAGACCGCCGCGCTTGGTGTGGATGTGAGCCAGCTGGAACTGATTCGGCAGCAGCTGCTGTCCACCTCCCCTGCCCTGTTCCTGCTGGCAGGTCTGGAACGGATCCTGGCCATGACCGGCCATGTCGCCATGAGCATGCTGGTATGCTACGGCGTTGCTCACCGCAAAAGCGGTATCTGCACCCTGCTGTGCTTGGGGCTGCACACTCTGATGGATCTGACTGCCGGAATCTCTCTGGTGTTGCCCCAGACCATTGCCTACCCCATCATTTACGCAATTCTCATTGTTATGGCGGCACTGTCTCTCGTCATTATCCGGGAGCTTGTCCGCCGCTGGAAAAAGGAGGTTTCCCATGATCCGGAATCATAAAAAGTTGCTGATCCTCACGTCCCTGCTGACTCTGCTGCCAATCCCCGTGGGCCTTCTGCTGTGGAGCCGTTTTCCCGAAACCATGACTGTTCACTGGGGCATCACCGGCCAGGCCGACGGCTATGCCAGCCCCAATCTTGTGGTCTTTGGTCTGCCTCTGCTGATGCTTGCCTTCCACTGGCTGTGCGTTTTCTTCACCGTCCGGGACAAGGGAAACCATGGCCATAACCGGAAAATGTTCCGTCTTGTGCTTTGGATCATCCCGATTATCAGCAATCTCAGCCTGCTGGGACTCTATGCCTTTGCGCTGGATGTGAAATTTTCCCCAGTGGTCTGGACTGTGGTTCCAATGGGCCTACTCTTTGCCCTCATCGGCAATTACCTGCCCAAAACCCGGATGAATTCCACCATGGGCATCAAAGTCCCCTGGGCTTACAGCAGCGAAGCAAACTGGAACGCCACCCACCGGTTTGCAGGCAAGGTCTGGGTCATCGGTGGTATTCTGGTGGCGCTGTGCGGTCTGCTGCCTCTTGGGTGGGCAGTCAGCGGCATGATTGTTTTCATGGTTGTGCTCTGTGTGCTTCCCATTGTCTATTCCTACCGTTTTTATAAAAAGGAAAAAGCGGAAGGGAAAGTCCAGTCCACCGGTTATTCCGCCACGGATAAAAAGATTTTGAAAGGTTCCGGAATTTTCCTGATAGTATTTACAGTTTTCATTTTAGTTGTGCTGTTCTATGGAGACATCACCTATGCCTTCCGGGAGGACTATCTGCTCATCGACAGCAATATGTATTCCGACTATATCGTGTATTACGACACCATCGATCATGTGGAATTCCGGGAGGGCAACGTTCCCGGCCTTCGGGTGGGCGGCTACGGCAGCTTCCGGCTGCTGATGGGCTACTTTGAAAACGAAGAATTCGGCACCTATACACGCTACACCTACTACAAACCGGAAGCGTGTGTGGTGCTGACCAAGGGAGAAAAGAGGATCGTTCTCAGTGGCGAAACCTTTGAAGAAACCGAAAGCCTTTACCGGAACCTTCTGGTGCTAACCCAAAAGTAACTCCATCTGCCAAGTCTGTCATCCTGAGCGAGCGCAGCGAGTCGAAGGATCTTCGCACTGAATACCCGCCATGCAGTATCGGTGGTGCGAAGATCCCTCGACTCCGTTCCACTCCGCTCGGGATGACAGTGCTTTTTTCAATCTGCACGCATCCTGCTTTCGTCTGTATAAAAAATTCTTGACTGCTATAAAATGTTGGGATATAATAGCAGAAGCTATGTAAACTTTACTATCTGATGAAAGGATTTTTGAATATGGCAAAGGAATTTAAGATCACAAGCCTGCGTCTGGCTGACCTGGAAAAGGAACTGAATTACCTGAAGACTACCCGGGAACGCGAGGTTGCTGCAATGATCGCAGAAGCCCGCTCCTACGGTGACTTGTCCGAAAACTCCGAATACGATGCCGCCAAGAACGAGCAGGCTAAGCTCTACGGCCGCATTGCCGAGATCGAGGACATCCTGTCCCACGCCGTCATCATTGAGGACGAGAACGAAGCCTCCGGCCGCGTCGGCCTGGGCTGCACCGTGGTGGTTCAGGACGCAAACGGCAAACAGACCACCTACCGCATCACCGGTTCTCAGGAAGCCAACCCCATGGAGGGCAAGCTGTCCGACGACTCCCCCTTCGGCCGTGCCGTGGTGGGCAAGGCTGCCGGCGAGACCTTCACCGTCAACGCACCTGCCGGTTCCTTCACCATGAAGGTCGTCAGCGTCTCTCGTGAGGGCTAAGTCTATGGCAAAGTTTGTACCCCAGGCTGAACTGTCCCTGAACGACCAGATGCAGATTCGCCGGGAGAAGCTGGCGGCCCTGCAGGCCGAAGGCCGGGACCCTTTCGTCCAGACCAAGTATGATTTCAACACCGACTCCGCCGCCATCAAGGCAGACTACGCCGCCTTTGAGGGCAAGACCGTCAAGGTCGCCGGCCGTCTGATGAGCAAGCGCGGTCAGGGTAAGGTCATGTTCTGCGATCTGCAGGACTGCACCGGCCGTATCCAGCTTTTCGTCAAGATCGACGAACTGGGCGAGGAAGAATACAACCGCTTTAAGAAATACGACATCGGCGACATCATCGGCGCCGAGGGCGAGGTCTTCAAGACCAAGACCGAGGAGATCTCCATCCGGGCCAAGAACGTCACCCTGCTGAGCAAGTCCCTGCTGCCCCTGCCCAACAAGTTCCACGGTCTGACCGACAAGGAGGCCCGTTTCCGCCAGCGTTACGTTGACCTGATGGTGAACCCCGAGGTCAAGCGCAACTTCGTCATCCGCTCCAAGTTCATCAAGCACCTGCGCAACTACCTGGACAACATGGGCTACATTGAAGTGGAGACTCCCGTGCTAAACACCATCGCCGGCGGCGCCGCTGCCCGTCCCTTCGTCACCCACCACAACACCCTGGACATCGACATGTACATGCGCATCGCCACCGAGCTGCCCCTGAAGCGGCTTATCGTCGGCGGCATGGACCGTGTTTACGAAGTGGGCCGTATCTTCCGCAACGAGGGCATGGATCCCAAGCATAACCCCGAGTTCACCACCGTGGAGCTGTATCAGGCTTACGCCGACTTCCACGACATGATGGACATTGCCGAGGGTGTCTACACCACCTTCGCCAAGGAGGTTCTGGGCACCTACGAGTTGGGGTGGATGGGCGAAAAGATCGACCTGACCCCCGGCTGGCCCCGCCTGACCATGGTGGAAGCCGTCAAGAAGTACGTGGGCATCGACTTCGGCGCCATCACCGACGACGCGGAAGCCGTGGCTGCCGCCAAGGCTGTGGGCGTGGAACTGGCTGACGCGGCCGAGAAGACCTGGGGCAACGCCCTGTATGCCTGCTTCGACCAGAAGGTCGAGGAGCATCTGGTGCAGCCCACCTTCATCACCATGTACCCCGTAGAGGTCTCCCCCCTGACCAAGAAATCCCCCGCCGATCCCCGCCTGACGGAGCGCTTCGAGTTCTTCATCAACCGCAGTGAGATGGGCAACGCCTACTCCGAGCTGAACGATCCCATCGACCAGCGGGAGCGCTTCATGAAGCAGGTGGAGCAGCGCGAGCGCGGCGACGACGAGACCGAAATGCTGGACGAGGATTTCCTGAACGCACTGGAATACGGCATGCCCCCCACGGGCGGCATGGGCATGGGCATCGACCGTGCCGTCATGCTCTTCACCGGCGCCGACACCATTCGCGAGGTCATCCTCTTCCCCACGATGAAGCCCTGATCGAATGGAATTACGAAAAAGCCCTGATTTTTCAGGGCTTTTTCTTTTTTAGAGACGTCCGTCAAAAACACTTCGTTTGTCCGACGGACATTGATTTTTAGTGCAAAAGGATTTATAATAGTCGCAGACAAACTTGAATTTGACGAGGTGATTAAAATGATAGATGTTACTACTTGGATGCCGAATTTCTTGCAGACATTAAATGAGACTTTCGCAAACCGTGTATGGTTTGTAGGCTTGCAAGGCAGTTATGGTCGTGGTGAAGCAACAGAAACGAGCGACATTGATATTGTTGTAATTCTGGATAAATTGTCTGCTATGGATATTCAAACTTATCATGATATGCTGGATACCATGTCTCACAGGGAATTGATTTGTGGTTTCCTTTCAGGCAAAAAGGAAATTACGAATTGGGAGCCATCTGACCTGTTCCAGTTTTGCCATGACACCACACCAATCAAGGGAAGCCTTGATGAGGTGATGGCAGTTATTGATGAAAGGACTGTGAACAGAGCAATCAAAATCGGTGCCTGCAACATATTCCACGGATGTATACACAATATGCTGTATGAAAAGAGCGAAGATATTTTGAGGGGACTGTATAAATCTGCCTCTTTCGTTGTACAGGCAATTGCTTTCAAACAAACTGGAAACTATATCAGCCATCAAAAAGAATTGCTCCAAGTTGTATCTTTTGATGAACGGGTCATTGTCGAAACCTTTTTGAAATTGAAAAATGGCGGAACGGTAGATTTCAATTTGATGTCTGAAACATTGTTTACTTGGTCAAAGAAATGGATTTCTGAAAACAGTTAAACAAATTCCAATTTGCATGACTGATAGCTAAAATGGTCATGTGCATTGCTTAGGTTTTTATACATATAGCAGGTGTATTGCTATGCACATTGGCGTTCAATAGGTGTGTATGCTATATGCACATTTCGGCTGGATTGGTTTTATTTTGCCATGACAGGCAAATATATTTCGCAGAGATTTAAAATTGTCCCAGTCGGAAATTAGTATAAATTCGTATAAAATAAGCAGTCATAATCCGAAAAACGCAGTAATACCAATGGTTTATTCTGTTGCTTTGTTTCCCGGCCATGAAGCCTATGGACAGCCCATATTCCTCTCCCCGATTCGTTGAGAATCGGGGAGTTTACTTCTTTTTTTGGGGATCGCCACGCCAGCTTTTTCCATATGATTCTATCCATGTCATACATGCGGTGCAGGCATACCATCCGTACTGAGCGCATATTCTGTTAAGATTCCCCGGGAAATGCCCACGTGGATCATACCAAAAAGCCGCCTCAGGACGTCTTTCATTTTGTTGCATTTTGCTAATTGACTTTTTTGCATTTCAGGAATATTATATCGATAATAAGTTATCGGTATTCGAACACCGACTTAATTCAAATCCGGAAAGGTGGATCATTATGAACTATACTTACCCTCCCGTAACCAACGCCGAAGAACTGGAAGCCGCTATCAGCCGCGTCCGCGCCGCGCAGAAGGCCTTCGCCTCCTATTCTCAGGAGCAGGTGGATAAGATCTTCCTGGCTGCCGCTACCGCTGCCAACCGCGCCAGAATCCCTCTGGCAAAGATGGCCGTCGCCGAAACCGGCATGGGCGTCGCCGAAGATAAGGTCATCAAAAACCATTTCGCCGCCGAATACATTTACAACGCTTACAAGGACACCAAGACCTGCGGTGTCATTGAAGAAGATACCGCTTACGGCATCAAGAAGATCGCCGAGCCCATCGGCGTCATCGCCGCCGTTATCCCCACCACCAACCCCACCTCTACTGCCATCTTCAAGACCCTGATCGCCCTGAAGACCCGCAACGGCATTCTCATCAGCCCCCATCCCCGGGCAAAGCAGTGCACCATTGAGGCTGCAAAGATCGTTCTGGAGGCCGCTGTGGCCGCCGGCGCCCCCGAGGGCATCATTGGCTGGATCGATGTTCCCAGCCTGGAGCTGAGCAATCTGGTCATGCGGGAAGCTGACATCATCCTTGCCACCGGCGGCCCCGGCATGGTCAAGGCTGCCTACTCTTCCGGCAAGCCCGCCCTGGGCGTCGGCCCCGGCAACACCCCCGCCATCATCGACGATTCCGCCGACCTGAAGCTGGCCGTCAACTCCATTATCCACTCCAAGACCTTTGATAACGGCATGATCTGCGCCTCCGAGCAGTCTGTCATCGTTCTGGACAGCGTATACGACGCTGTGAAGGCGGAATTCGCAGAGCGTGGCTGCTACCTGCTGAACGCGGAGGAGATCGACAAGGTCCGCTCCACCATCCTCATTAATGGCGCGCTGAACGCCAAGATCGTTGGTCAGAGCGCCTGCACCATCGCAATGCTGGCCGGTGTGGATGTCCCTGAGACTGCCAAGATCCTCATCGGCGAGGTGGAGAGCGTGGAGCTGAGCGAAGCCTTTGCCCATGAGAAGCTGTCCCCTGTCCTGGCTATGTACCGGGCCGCGGACTTTACCGACGCCCTGAACAAGGCCGAGCAGCTCATCGCCGACGGCGGTTACGGCCACACTTCCTCCGTTTACCTGAATCCTGTGACCCAGGGCGAAAAGCTGGCGGAGTTCTCCAACCGGATGAAGACCTGCCGCATCCTGGTGAATACCCCCTCCTCTCAGGGCGGCATCGGCGACCTGTACAACTTCAAGCTGGCTCCCTCCCTGACCCTGGGCTGCGGCTCCTGGGGCGGCAACTCCGTTTCCGAGAACGTGGGTGTCAAGCACCTGCTGAACATCAAGACTGTGGCTGAGAGGAGAGAAAATATGCTCTGGTTCCGTGCTCCCGAGAAGGTTTACATCAAGAAGGGCTGCCTGCCCGTGGCGCTCAGTGAGCTGAAAGACGTGATGGGCAAGAAGAAGGCCTTCATCGTCACCGACGCTTTCCTGTACAGCAGCGGCTACACCAAGCCCATTGAAAAGAAGCTGGACGAAATGGGAATCCAGCACACCTGCTTCTATGATGTGGCTCCCGATCCCTCTCTGGCCTGCGCCAAGGCCGGCGCCGCCCAGATGACCGCATTCAAGCCCGATGTGATCATCGCGGTAGGCGGCGGCTCCGCTATGGATGCCGGCAAGATCATGTGGGTCATGTATGAGCATCCCGAAGCCGACTTCATGGATATGGCCATGCGGTTCGTGGATATCCGCAAGAGAGTCTACACCTTCCCCAAGATGGGTGAGAAGGCTTACTTCGTGGCCGTGCCCACCACCGCAGGTACTGGCTCCGAAGTCACCCCCTTCGCCGTCATCACCGACGAAAGCAGCGGCGTCAAGTACCCCCTGGCCGACTACGAGCTGATGCCCAACATGGCCATCGTGGACGCCGATATGATGATGAACGCCCCCAGGGGGCTGACCGCCGCCTCCGGCATTGACGCCGTGACTCATGCTCTGGAAGCCTACGCCTCCATGATGGCCACCGACTACACCGACGGTCTGGCGCTGCGCAGCCTGAAGATGATCTTCGAATATCTGCCCCGGGCTTACGACAACGGCCCCAACGATCCTGTGGCCCGGGAAAAGATGGCAAACGCCGCAACCATGGCCGGTATGTCCTTCGCCAACGCGTTCCTGGGTGTGTGCCACTCCATGGCCCATAAGCTGGGTGCCTTCCACCATCTGCCCCACGGCGTTGCCAACGCCCTGATGATCGAGGAAGTGCTGCGCTTCAACGCCGCAGAGGTCCCCGCCAAGATGGGCACCTTCCCCCAGTACGATCATCCCCACACCCTGGCCCGTTACGCGGAAGTTGCCGCCTATCTGGGTGTCAAGGGCAATACGGATGAAGAGAAGCTGGAAGGCCTGATCGCAATGATCAACGAGCTGAAGGAGAAAATCGGCATCAAGAAGACCATCAAGGACTACGGCATTGACGAGACCGACTTCCTGAACCGCCTGGACGACATGGTGGAGCAGGCCTTCGACGATCAGTGCACCGGCGCAAATCCCCGCTATCCCCTGATGCGCGAGATCAAGCAGATGTACCTGAACGCATATTACGGCAAATAATCAGAAAAAAGGATTCCGTTCTGCTGAACGGAATCCTTTTCTTTATACCTTTATAATGCGGCCTTCCGCTCTGGGTTTGGCGGCAGGCGCTTCCGCGGGATAACCCAGGATGCAGTTGCCGATGCCCCGGTAGTTTTCCGGCAGGCCCCACTTTTTCAGCAGTTCCTTGCCCTCGGCAGTGTCGAAGCACTCCCGGGCGCGGTTGATCCAGCAGCTGCCAAGACCCAGGGCATGGGCGGCGTTCATCAGGTTGCCCATTACCAGACTGCCGTCGTCACGCCAGGTGGGGAACTCCGGGTCTGCCAGCACCACGATAACGCAGGGCGCGCTGTAGAAGGGATCGCTGTCCACGCCCATGACGGCAGCGTTCATGCGGGAAAGCTGGTCACGGGTCTCCTTGTCCCGAACAGCTACCATGACAGGCTTCTGGTTGTTCTTTCCGGTGGGCGCGTACAGTCCCGCCTCCAGGACGGCGTCCAGCTCCGCGTCCGTTACCTGCCGGGGCTGGTATTTGCGGATGGAACGGCGGGTCAGCAATTTTTCATACATGTATAATTCCTCCTCATTTTTGCTGCGGGTAGCAGTCGTTTACAAATTCCATGGTGGTCATGATCTCAAAGCCAAAGGATTGGATGTAACGCAGAAGGTCCTCCATATATTCCCAGTGGTTCAGGACCTCAAATTCATAAGAGTGGCCTGCCAGAACAAACAGGGAAACCGGCAGATCGTTTTCGGCAAACCGGGCGATCTTCTCCCGGATATCCGGGTCGTTATACAGTCCATGGATGGGGATATGGTAGGGGTCTGCCGGGAGGGCGAAATCCTCCGCCATCTCCGACAGGCGGATGTAGCGGACATATTTCCGGATGATCCGGATTTCCCGCTCTCCACAGGCCGTAAAGGGAACCGCGAAGCCCAGCTCGCCCACGCCAAAAATTTCCTTCAGCGCGGCGCAGTCGTCGCCGACCTCCCGGGACAACTGGGGCGGCGTCAAGGTGTTCAGCCAATGGTGGTGCAGGGAATGGCTGGCGATCTCATGGCCCCGGTACTGCTCCACCGTTTCCCCAAGCCGCTGGCGGCGGATGGGATACCGGTCTTCAAACTGCCAGACAAAATCCTCCAGGCCGGAATTTAAGTTGAAGGTACACGGAATGTGGTATTTGTTCAGCAGTTCCACAAAACGGCGGTCATAGACCGTTCCGTCGTCGAAGCTGAGAAGGAAAATCCTGCGCATGGTGTTCTCTCCCGTCAATCGAAAATGGATTCGATGGTGCTGTCAAAATATTGCTCCACGAAGCGGATCTCTTCTGCGATCTGCTCTTTGGTAAAGGTCATCCCCTCCGGGGCGGCAACGAGCTTATCCTCGTTGTCATCTGCCCGTCGGACAGCGCCGATGATCCGGCCTGTGAACTGCTCTATAGGCTCGCTGACACCCAGGACGTATACGTCCTGCTCTTCGCCATCACCGCCGCTGACGCCGGGGAGATAGCCGTAATTGACAGTGTAATCTAAGTGGATGCCCTTCGTCACATGGTGGAAGCCAATGGGGCGGTCGATTTCCACTGTAACGGTTTTGCCCAAATAGGTTTGGATCAGTTTTTCCCGCGCTTCCGGGGTCAAATAGATCTCCGTATTGCCGTAGCCCATGAAATCAGCTCCTTTGTATGGACTATATCATAATTCAGAGAATATTACAAAGGTAATTTGTAGTTGATATTTACGCCACTGTAGGGCGGGGGCATGCCCCCGCCCTACAGTGGCTGGTGCGTTGAACTGCAATTTAGCAAAACACCACCCTGTAGGGTAATGTCACTTAGACAATATGTAATGACCTCGCATTTGTAGAAACGTGGATTTACCTGTATACTATAAGTGCCAGCAAATAGAAACAGGGATTACCGCATACAAATGGAGGTCATTATATGTATTATAACACACTTTT
>JAXJGV010000015.1:0-87054 GCA_036300205.1 Oscillospiraceae bacterium | reverse complement strand
ATGCGTGCTGAGATCATCAAGCTGCGTCAGCGTATCAATACCACCTTCATTTACGTTACCCACGACCAGACCGAGGCTATGACCCTGGGCGACCGCATCGTCATCATGAAGGACGGCGAGATCCAGCAGATCGGTACTCCTCAGGAAGTGTTCAACCATCCTCACAACCTGTTCGTCGCTACCTTCATTGGCACTCCTCAGATGAACCTGTTCGAGAACGCCAAGCTGGTTAAGGAGAACGGCAAGTACGCTGTCAAGCTGGACTGCCTGACCGTCGAGCTGTCCGAGGAGAAGCAGGCTGCCCTGGCTAAGAACAATGTCGCCGAGCAGGATATCGTCCTGGGTGTCCGTCCCGAGCACATCACTCTGGAGAGCAATGGCATCGAGGGCAAGGTCGACGTTTCCGAGCTGATGGGCTCCTCCGTCCACCTGCACGTCACCGCTATGGGCCGCGATGTTGTCATGGTCGTTTCCACCATGAACATGACCGGCGCAGAAGTCGCTGCTCTGTCCAACGGCAACACCGTCAAGTTCAACTTCCCCGGCCATGTCTGCCACGTCTTCTCCAAGGAGACCGGCGTCAACCTGGAGGCTTAATTCCCCATATCCTTTACAGGCCTGCCTTAACCGGCAGGCCTGTTTTCTGTTTCTTGCGGCCCCCACACTCCGTAGGGGAGGGTCTTGACCCTCCCGGAACCCATAATAACAGAGCGGTACATCGCCGCCGCACAGATGCAGATATCCTCAGGCAGCAGTACTCCCCTCCCCCGCAATGGCGCGCAGAATTCGAAGCGGAAAGGATCCGTTATCCGCCGGCCTAACCGGAAAAGAGTCCGTCATGTTGTACACACCGGGGTATATCGCACGAAAAAAGCGGGCAGAATCTGAACATTGTGCCAAAAACAAGAAATAATTTGCCCAGTGCGGCGTGTTTTACTTGACAAAAAGCAAAAAAAGCATTAATCTATAGAGGTATGTAACGGAAAGTATGGAAACGTTTCCGTGCATATCCGGCCGGACAGCAAATGCCGCCCGGTAATGTTTTATCGAAGTACTTTACCGCAATAAACTGCAAGAGTAACAGCGGGAATCCGCGTTAAGAATGGAGAATAAATATGAATCTGAATTGTGTAAACATCCTGAAGTGGACAGAAGCACAGCTGAAGTACACCTATGACGTCTCCCTGAAGGAGGCTACCCCCCAGGAGCTGCACGAGGCTCTGGGCCAGGCTGTCATGATGGCTATTTCCGACAACTGGAGCAATGCCAAGAAGGCCCGTATGCACGAGCGTAAGGCTTACTACATCTCCGCCGAGTATCTGATCGGCCGCCTGGTTTACAGCAACCTGTTCAACCTGGGCATTCTGGACGAGATGAAGAAGCTGTTCGCTGAGCGCGGCGTGGATCTGGCTGTCCTGGAGGACATCGAGGACGATGCGCTGGGCAACGGCGGTCTGGGCCGTCTGGCTGCCTGCTTCCTGGACTCCGCCGCTTCCACCAACATCCCCCTGTCCGGTTACGGCCTGCGCTACAAGTTCGGCCTGTTCAAGCAGAGCTTTAACAGCAACGGCGACCAGGTGGAGAAGGCTGACGACTGGACCAAGTTCGGCGATCCCTGGTCCTACCGCCGCTACAACCACACCGTGAAGATCAAGTTCCCCGAGCACACCGTTCTGGCTGTTCCCTACGACGTTCCCGTCATCGGCTACGGCACTGACAACGTGGGCACCCTGCGTCTGTGGCAGTGCGAGGCTGAGGAAGAGCTGAACTTCAACGCTTTCAACGATCAGGACTACCTGCGCGCTCTGGACGCCAAGAACAAGGCTGAGGACATCACCCGTGTTCTGTATCCCAACGACTCCACCTGGGAGGGCAAGCGCCTGCGCATCAAGCAGCAGTACGTTCTGTCTTCCGCTTCCCTGCAGGATATGCTGCGTACCTTCAAGCTGGCTCACGGCAACGACCTGTCCCGCTTCGGCGAGTTCTACGCTGTCCAGCTGAACGATACCCACCCCGCAATGTCCATCCCTGAGCTGATCCGCCTGCTGATGCTGGAGGGCATGAGCTTCGACGATGCATTCCAGGTGGCTCAGAAGACCTTCTCCTACACCAACCACACCGTTATGAGCGAGGCTCTGGAGAAGTGGCCTCTGGACCTGATGCGCTCCGTTGTCCCCGAAATCGTGGACATCATCTGCCGCATCGACCAGAAGCTGAAGTGGGAGCATCCCAACCTGTTCATCGTCAAGGACAACACCGCCCACATGGCAAACCTGTCCATCTACGTTGGCAGCTACGTCAACGGCGTTGCTGAGATCCACTCTCAGATCCTGAAGGATGACTGCTTCAAGGAGTGGTACTACGCTTATCCCGAGCGTTTCCAGAACAAGACCAACGGCATCACTCCCCGTCGCTGGGTCGGTCTGTGCAACCCCGAGCTGAGCGAAATGATCCGTGAGAAGGTCGGCGGCGATTTCCTGAAGGACATGGAGCTGATCGCCAACCTGAAGGATCAGATCAACGACGAGACTGTCACCCAGTTCAACGCCATCAAGCGTATGAAGAAGGAGCAGCTGTGCTCTGTGGTCGCCAAGAACGAGGGCGTTATGCTGAACCCCGACTTCATGTTCGACGTTCAGGTCAAGCGTCTGCACGAGTATAAGCGTCAGCTGCTGAACATCCTGTCCATCGTGGACATCTACTTCCGCCTGAAGGAAGGCCGTCTGCCCGACTTCCAGCCCACCGTTTACCTGTTCGGCGCCAAGTCCGCTCCCGGCTATGCCCGCGCTAAGGCCATCATCCGCTACATCAACCGTGTGGCCCGCATGATCAACAACGATCCCGCTGTGGCTGACAAGCTGAAGGTGGTCTTCGTTCAGAACTACAACTGCTCCTACGCTGAGCACATCATCCCCGCCGCCGACGTTTCCGAGCAGATCTCACCTGCCGGCACCGAGGCTTCCGGCACCGGCAACATGAAGCTGATGCTGAACGGCGCTGTGACTCTGGGCACCCTGGACGGCGCAAACGTGGAGATCGCTCAGGAAGCCGGCATGGAGAACGAGTATATCTTCGGCCACACCGTGGAGCAGATCAACGCTGTGAAGGATTCCTATCATTCCCGCAGCATCTATGATTCCAACGCCGACCTGCGCCGGGCCATCAACACCCTGGTGGACGGCACCGTTCCCACCGACGACGGTCAGCGCGAGCTGTTCCACGCCCTGCTGGACGGCACCAACTGGCACAAGCCCGACCACTACTACCTGCTGCTGGACTACGCATCCTACTTCGATGCCAAGCTGCAGGCCAATAAGGACTATGCTGACCGCATGGCCTTCGGCCGCAAGTGCCTGATGAACGTGGCTTCCGCCGCCAAGTTCTCCTCCGACCGTACCATCCGTCAGTACGCCGACGAGATCTGGCACATCAAGCCCACTCAGTTCTAATCCAAAAAGTTTAAAAAGCTCCCGGCTTCTTGAGGAAGCCGGGAGCTTTTGTATTTAATAACTTATAAATTCGTTTATTTACCCATTGCGATATCCTTGATGACTTCGCCTGCCAGGATCAATCCCGCGGCGCCGGGTACGAACGCAATGCTTCCGGGGATCTGCCGTTTTCCCAGCGCGGCAGCCTCTTCCTCCCAGCCGGTGGGGGTCAGGGCTTCTTCCTTGGAATACACCACTTTCAGATGCTTGATGCCCCGCTTTCCCAGCTCTTTGCGCATGACCCGGGCCAAGGGGCACATGGAAGTCCTGGCAATGTCCTCCACCTCAAACCGGGAAGCGTCCAGCTTATTGCCTGTGCCCATACAGCAAAGGATGGGGGTCCCCGCGGCATGGGCCCGCTCTACCAGGGCCAGCTTTCCGGTAACGGTGTCGATGGCATCTACAATATAGTCGTATTGGGTGAAATCAAATTGGTCTGCCGTTTCCGGGGTGTAAAAAACCGCATGGGTGCGCACAACGCATTCCGGGTTGATATCCAGCACTCTCGCTTTGGCGGCATCCACCTTCCGCATCCCCACGGTAGAATGGGTAGCCAGGATCTGGCGGTTGATATTGGAGACGCTGACGGTGTCGCTGTCGATCAGGTCCAGCTGTCCGATGCCGCTTCTGGCCAGGGCTTCCACCGTATAACCGCCCACGCCGCCGATGCCGAAGACAGCCACCCGGGCCTTTTGCAGCCGTACCAGCGCATCGGTTCCCAGCAGCATTTGGGTGCGGATAAATTGTTCGTGTATCATGGTTTCCTCCGTAGTGTTCGTTTTTGTAAGGGCCGTGAGGCAAATGATCGTTTAACGCACCAGCCATTGTAGGGCGGGGGCGTACAAACATAAACGACTATTTATCTTACCAATCCCACAATTTTCTATGCAAAAAGCGGCTTTGGAACACGCTCCGAAGCCGCTTTGTTATTTAGTCTTCCACTCTGCGGATATCCGCGCCAAGGGCGGTGAGCTTCTTGATCAGATGCTCGTATCCCCGCTCAATGAAGTGGATATGTTCCACAAAGGTGACGCCTTCCGCTGCCAGGCCGGCAATGACCAGGGCAGCGCCCGCCCGAAGGTCGTGGGCACAGACGGTTGCGCCGTACAGCTTCTCCACACCGGTGACCAGGGCTGTCTTTCCGCTGATCCTGATGTTCGCGCCCATGCTTTCCAGCTCCGTGCAGTAGCCGAAGAAACGGGTCTCATAGACGCTTTCCGTCAGGCGGCTGGTGCCGTTGGCCAGGGCCATGCACACGCAGACCTGAGCCTGCATATCCGTGGGGAAGCCGGGGTAGGGCCGGGTCTTTACGGTGGTGTTGCGCAGCTTTCCGGTGCGGATGATGCGGATGGAATCATCGTAATTGATAACCTTGGCGCCCATTTCCTGGAGCTTGGAGGTAATGCAGTCCATATGCTTGGGGATCACGTTCTGCACCAGCACATTGCCGCCGGCAGCCGCAACAGCTGCCATGTAAGTACCGGCCTCGATCTGGTCGGGAATGATGGCATAGGTGCCGCCCCTCAGGGAATTAACGCCCCGGATCTTGATGGTATCCGTACCGGCGCCGGTGATCCGGGCGCCCATGGTATTCAGGAAGTTGGCAAGGTCCACGATGTGGGGCTCTTTTGCCGCGGTTTCGATGATGGTCTGGCCAGGGATCAGGCAGGCCGCCAGCATGATGTTGACGGTTGCGCCCACGGAGGCCATATCCAGGCTGATGCGGTTGCCCCGCAGGCCCTCTTCGCTGGGTTCCAGCGCAACATATTCTTCGGTTTCGTCCACCACAGCGCCCAGGGCTTCAAAGCCCTTGATGTGCTGGTCAATGGGGCGGGAGGCGAAATTACAGCCGCCGGGCAGGGCCACGTGAGCCTTTCCGAAACGGCCAAGCAGCGCGCCCATCAAATAATAGCTGGCACGCATCTTTTTCACGAGGTCCGCATCCGGCTGGGTGCACTGGACCTCGGAGCAGTCGATCTCCACCACATTGCGTTCGGGAGAGACAATCTTCGCGCCCATCCGGTCAAGGATACTCATTAAGATCCGGACATCGGAAATATTGGGCACATTCTCGATACGGCACTTGCCGCTGACCAGCAGCGCCGCAGGCAAAATGGCCACAGCCGCGTTTTTTGCGCCGCTGATGGTGACGGTACCGTTTAAAGGATTGCCGCCATGGATTTCATATCTGGCCAAGGAATATCCTCTCCTTGTGATGATTTAAAGAGAAAGTTGTGCACATAGGCTAGAGTATTATATCACGCAAAACGTCTTATGTAAAGTCCAATTTCCGGGACTGCTTTTCGGCGCAGAAACAGATGGTTTACCGTCTCAGTCCCTTGGGGTAGTGGTTTTTCAGCACCCGGCCGTCGCCTTTGCCCCAGCCGATGGAATAGTCGTCGGCGCAGACCAGGCACCAGCCCTTTTCCCCGGACGGCACCACGTCGCCGTGGAGGTAGGCCTGCATTTCTTCGGAATCCCCGCCGTAACACTGGATGTTTTTGCACTCCTTCAGCCACAGGGCCAAGGCATGGGCAGGCTCGAACCGGTCTTTTTTCACTGTTCCCAGCTCCAGGCCGGGACGCAGGACCTTCAGGCGGGAAATGTCAGGCATGTCTGCGGGCGCCCAGAACAGGTTTTGTCCGAAGGAAACCGCCTTGCCCTCCGGCAGCCGAATGTCCAGTTCCCTGGCAAAGCTTTGCCATTCCTTGGGCAGTTTTTCGCCCTTGGGAATGTCCGCATCCGTCTCTTCCCCCCCGTTTTTCCGCAAAACGGCGGCGAAATGCCCCTCGCCCAGCAGCTTGTGGGGCCACATGCGGTAGCTGGCGTTCTCACCGGGAACAAACCAGGGGGCGTCCACCGGCTCCGCTTCAAACTCCGGGTGAGCGGCCAGGAAATTTGCCACCGCTTCCTCGTCCTCCTCCGGGGCAAAAGTGCAGGTGGAATACACCAGCCTTCCGCCAGGACGCACCAGCTGGGCAGCGGAATGGAGGATTTCCGCCTGGCGTCTGGCGCACATCTCCACCGTCTCCTGACTCCAATCCGTGACGGCGGCTTCTTCCTTGCGGAACATGCCCTCGCCGGAGCAGGGGGCGTCCACCAATACCCGGTCGAAGAAGCCGGGATAACGCTTCGCCAGGTTGGCAGGATGCTCGTTGGTCACCAGGGCGTTGCTGACCGCCATGCGTTCGATATTTCGGGACAAAATTTTTGCCCGCTTTGGGTTGATCTCATTGCATAAGAGGAATCCCTCGCCGTTCATCCGTCCGGCGATCTGGGTCGTCTTTCCGCCGGGCGCGGCGCAGAGGTCGCAGACCTTTTCGCCGGGCTGGGGATCCAGCAGGGCGACAGGTGCCATGGCACTGGCCTCCTGTAGGTAATATACGCCCGCTTCGTGGTAAACGTGCAGGCCGGGACGGGAATCCGGATCATAGTAAAAGCCCTGGGGGTCCCAGGGGACCGGCTCTCCCACAAAGGGCAGCGCGGGCTGCCGGCCCTTCAGCGGGTTAAACCGCAGCGCTACCGCCCGGGGGCGTTCCAGGCTTTTCAAAAAATCCTCGTATTCATCGCCCAGCTGTTGTCTGATTCGTGTGAGAAACGCTTCCGGCAGCATAGGGTTTGCCTCCTGTCTGTGTCTGTTGGGGTCATTATAGCATAGAAGAACCGATTTTTCCACCGCAATCATGGAGGAATGGGAATTTATCGTTTTTGGCAGATAGGTTTCCCGATACTTCCATTTATACCGCGCAATCATTACAGCTGCCCGGCGGAGGCAAGCCTCCGCCCTACAGCGCCGTTCTGATGCAAACTGCAATTTCCCGCGGTATGGCAGCAAAAAGCCCACGCCGTTTAGCGGAGTGTTCGTAAGACAGTAAAATTCAAAAAATCTGAAAACCAATGGTTTTCGGGGGACGGCGTGACTTCGGTCACGCCGTTTCCTCTTTCAGAAGCTCGTCCAAAGGGATGAAGCCGATACCGTCATATTGGATATGGATATGCTGGGTGCGCTTTCCGTTGACCTTCACCGGGGCATCCACATAGATTGCCTTCACTAGTTCTCTCAGGGCATAGGGGTCAAGCTCCTCAATGCCCACATACTTGTGCGCTTTCTGGATGAACTTCTCAATATTTTCGTTCTGCCGCTGCTGTACTTCCATTTCCTGACGGAGGGTAATGACCTCCGCTTCCAGCTGCTTCTGTTCGGCTTCATAGGTCTGGCTCATCATGTCAAAGCGTTCGTCACTCAGTTTTCCTTTGGCGTTGTCCTCGTAAATCTTAATGAACAGCCGTTTCAGTTCGGTGATTCTCTTTTCGTTTCGCTCCAACTGCCTGCGGGCAATCTTCATTTTCTCAGAGGACTCCACCCGCAGGTGCTGCTCCATGACGGAGACAAAGTGCTGCTGATGCCGGAGGATATAGCCGGTGACCAGCTGAATGTGCCGCAGCACCAGACGGTTCAATACGGATTCCCGGATGAAATGGGCACTGCATTTGTCCTTGTGCTTCCAATGCAGAGAACACTCGAAGAAGGCACCCTCCGTCTTGTAATTGTTGGTTGCACCGTAGTAGAGCTTTTCCCCACAGTCGGAACAGAATACCAAGCCGGAGAACATACTGGTTCTGCCAGTTTTTGTTTTGCGGTGGCGCTGTTGACGAATCTCCTGAACCTTCTCAAACACATCTTCCGAGATGATTGCTTCATGCGCGTCATAGAATACAGCTTGCTTTTCTTCTGGGTTAAGCCGCTGCTTCCTGTCCCAGACGGAATTCGTGTAAGTCTTGAAGTTGACCGTGCAGCCGGTATATTCCCTCCGCTCAAGAATGTGAACTACTGTGCTGCAGTTCCATCCATACGGATTTTCAGGAACAGCGTTGGGAAGATTTCTGCCGTGACTTTTCTGATATACGGTTGGAGTCAGCACCTTTTCCGTTTTCAGCTGATTGGCAATCTGGGAGGGGCCTCGGCCTTCCATGCACAGGTCAAAGATGTGCTTCACCACCTTGGCAGCTTCCGGGTCAATGATCCAGTGCTTGGGATTCTCCGGGTCTTTCACATAGCCGTATGGAACATTGGTAGTCAGGGGTACGCCTCGTTCCCCTTTGGCTTTGTTGACAGCCCGGATTTTCCGGCTGGTGTCACGGGCATAAAACTCGTTGAACCAGTTTTTGATTCCGGCGAAATCATTGTTGACGCTGTTGGGATCGGCGGAATCGAAATCATCATTGATGGCAATGAAGCGAACGCCATTCTGGGGGGAAAGTGAAGTTGGTGTACAGTCCGGTCAGTGCGGAGTTTCTGCCCAGCCGGGAAAGGTCTTTGCAGAGGATAACGCCCACCTTGCCGGATTCCACTTGTTCCAGCATGTTCTGAAAGCCGGGGCGGTCATAATTTGTGCCGCTGAAACCGTCATCCACAAAGAATACCGGGTTGGGGAAATGATGCTCTTTGGCATACTGTAAGAGAATGGACTTTTGATTTTCGATGGACAGGGATTCGCCCAGCCGCTCGTCCTCCTGGGACAGTCTGCAATAGAGAGCGGTGATTTTTTCGGTTGCTCCTAACATTTCTGTTTCCTCCTTTGATGGAGCAACTGTCAGTACAGGATTGGTTGGCTCCATTGTATCAAAATTCTTGGCATTTGTCATTGGGTATCCTCCGCTTTTTCTGTAAACTTTTTGGCGGAGATACGCTCCAGCTTGCGGAGCAGACAGTCGGTTCCCTCAAAACTGCCGGTGACAGTGTAGACCGTGCCGGAGATTTCCTCCGTAATGGTCAGTTCAGGAATCCAGTAGGCAGAGAGATTTTTTACATGAATGTGGCCATCCGCCCCAATCCAACGGCTGCGTTCCGGCTGAGAGGTGAAATGATATTCCGTAGTTTCTGCTGGGATGGCGATTTCGTTTTGTGGTTGTTTCATAACACATTTCCTTTCTTTTTGAATGACAGAATGAAAGAATCAGATTTCCTGTTCCTGTCTGCGGTGATTTTGTTGCTGTTCCTGATTTTTTCGGGCGGAATCCACATAGGATTTGATTTTCCAGAGCTGCTGAGAATCTGCCCGGATGGATTTGAACTGGGCATAGGTTTCCTCATGCTCTCTTTCCAACTTGGCATACTCTATATCCAGCTTATGCTGGTCAAACTTTCCGTCCGGGAATTCCTTTGCCAGCTTCCGGCGGGCTTGGTAGAACTGTTTCAGATCTGCGGCATGGTCGGACTTGTAGGTTTCCTTGGTGCGGGTGAATTTGATTTTCTGCAAGCCATCGTACACGGGCTTCATCTCATGGTAGGCGGCCAGATAGTCAGGCAGCTTGCGGATTTCTTTCATGCGGGCGGTTTGCCTGTCCAGCTTTTCTTTCAGAGCGTTGGAAGAATCCCGGAGGTCATCCACACGCTTTTCCAGCGTGTCCAGATCATGAATCCCTTTTTCCATGAGATAGTTGAATGCAGTATTCATCTCCTTCAAGTTATTGATCCGGGCTTTCTGGGAATAGGCTCCGGCGTTGCGGCGGTCAAAATAGGCTTGCAGCAGGGAAATCAAATCCGGGGATTTGGGCTTGGATAGTTCTGCCTTGACCTCTTTCAACCAGTCTGCCAGAGCGGAGATTTTCTTTCGGATGTCCCGGATGGCGGCGTTGGTCGCCTTGATCCAGCGGTTGAACTCGCCCTTTTCTGTTGCGATGCCTTTGCGCTCCATTGCCCGGACAGCGGGGCCTTCGTGGATGGTTGGCAAGAGGTCAACGCCCTGCCGCTCATAGCTTCGGTGGTCGATCCGGCAGGACAGCTCCATTTCCGCGAACTTGGCGTTGCACAGTTCCGCCCAGACCTGCCGCCAGTGTTCCAATGTTTCGGGACTGCCCCAGTCGGTGGTGGGAACGGCGTTGAACACATAGTCCCCGTTTCCGTCCGGGATGCGGCTGCCGTTTTCGTCCAGCACATATTCCCGCCGCTGCTTGTTGCCCCATTTCCCGTCCGGCTCAATGGGGCGGATGGGGCACATCACATGAAAGTGGGGATTGGAAATGCCGCCATCTTCCTTGTCCGGGGAATGTACGGCGAAGTCTGCGATCATGCCCCGGCTCACAAATTGTTCCAACAAAAACTGCCTTGCAAGGCCGATGTTTTCCTCCATGGAAAACTCGTTCTGCAAGGCAATGTCAAAGCTGTATGCAAGCTGGGCTTTCTTTCCACGCTCCGCTTTCTCTACGGCGTTCCAGAGAGTTTCCCGGTCTGCGTATTCCGGGGGCGCGTGGGCGGGCAGAAGGATTTCGGAACAGACCACGCCGCCCTTGCGGGTGTAGTCACTGTCCTCGCCGTAGTAGTCGCTATGGAGCTTCTCGCCGGAACGGTAGGCAGCTGCGCCAACGGCGGATTGTCCGGCGCTGCGCTTGATTTGGGTGACATGGAAATGGTACAGTGCGATGGTCAGGCCCTCCCTTGGTCGTGGAGTGCTTCTGTGAGCAGATGCTGAACCTCCGGCAGAGCAAAGATGGATTCCGCAAGCGCGTAGAACTCCACTTCCGTCAGAGCCTTCACCGTGGGAGCCACGCTTTCCACAGCGGCACCACGGGTAATGAGCCGATGGGTGCGCTTTCGGCGTTCGCCTTTCTCACAGTAGGCAATGCGGTTTTCGTACTGCTGTACCTTGTGTTGAAGCTGGGCAAGCTGCTGTTCGCAGGCGGCCCGTTCCGCTTCCAGTTGGGACAGGGATTTCTGTTTTGGCATTTTTGAATGACCTCCTTGAAAATAAAAAATCCGTCTGCGATTTGCAAACGGTGGATCACGATATGAAAACTTGGTCAGCGGGAATGGTTTGCCAAACCGTTTCCGCTGACCAAGTCTGCAAGGATAGCCGCTTTCGCGGCGCAAGGGATGCAGTCCCTTGTTCGGAACGCAGTGACGCAAAACGCCCCGGACATTCTGAGTGTCCGGGGTGTTCGGCCTCGCAGAGCGCACATACGGGGAATACCCGTATAGAAGTGCGCCCTTAGTATAATTACTAAGGGAACAGGAACGCTCTTTCAAGAGAATCTTGAATCCGTTTCTATTCCTTTTCATCAGGTTCCCAATGTAACATCCATATTCATGAAATTGCGCTATAATTGAAATCAAACAGGAGCATGGACGGGTGCGCCCTTGGGAAGGCTGCAATTTCTGCTGCCCCATACCTGATGTATAGTCTGTTCATCCTTTCGGCTGCGTTTCATGATTTGGCTGGTTGGGAGCTTTTTTGCTATTCCTGTATTACACGCTAGGCTGTGTCGTGCCGATTTGGAAGGACATCCTGTAATAACCGTAGGAAAGAAGGATTACTGTGACGAACAACAAAGGCAAATATCTCTCGGTTGGAATTGATATCGGTGTTGATTTCAGCGTGATGGCGATTGCGCTGCCTTCACAGGAACTGATCGGCAAGCCCTATCGGATATTTCACAATAGTCAACGGTCACTGGATGGAGCAATCGACCGTTTTTTCTCATTCATGAATCAATACGGACTACCTGCCCGAGTCTTTATGGAATCCACCGGCATCTATCATTTCCCTGTGTATCACAAGATGAAAGAAGCTGGATTAGATGCCTATATCCTGAACCCATTGGTGACACACGCAAGCAAGGATATCAATGTTCGCAACATCCATAATGCAAGAGCTTATTGAGTACATTGATTACTACATCAACAGACAAATAAAGGCAAGACTTAAGGGCTTGCCGCCCGCGGTTCACAGGTAGCAAGCCCTTTCGGCTGCTTGAACAATTTGAGTTAGAAATATTTGTCTAGCTTTTTGGGCGCACTTCACTTTCAAGCCGGTATTTTTAATTCCATCAAATTCCCTTAGCGATTGCAGCAGAGTAACGAAGTGCTTGATGGTGCAAAAATGGGCATAAGTACATTTAAAGCTAATAGAATTCCCACATATTATCTATATCAAATGCGTCATTTTTTGAACATTTGAAAGATAATACCACCCAATCCAAAGGCAAGAACCAACAGCACCAGCGGTATCTCCAACCACCCGAGGCAAGCAGCGACCAGCAAGGCGGTAACCATTCCAAACACCGTCCAGTTTCCGCTGCCAAACAAGTATTTTCTTCCGCCGAACAGTGGAATCAGTACCAGCGGCAGCAGGGATATCAGCGCCACAATTATGACAAGTCCTCTGGAGGCATTTAGGACAGGCTCCAGAGAAAAGCCGTTGTAAATCAGAAAGACTGCCAAGACGCCATAGAGGAAATGGTAGGAGGAAGAGATGGGAAAGTGTGATATTAAGAAACGGGTCAACTTCTTCGCAGCTTGCATCATGTCAAATCGTTTCATTAAAGTGTCTCCGAGTAACATTTCCACTGTGCATGTACGATTTGTTTTTGACCATTGGAAGCGTAGTTATAAAAAACTAAATAAGTATGGTAGCAATTACTTGATACGTTATATTCATAATCTTGAACAAAATACTTATATTCTGTGACATCTACATAGTTGCACGAATAAGTTCCCATACTATTTATTGCAAACATTACCACGGTATATATAGCGCCCACAGGTAATTCTGAAAAACCTAACCAAATAGAAACTACAGCTTCAAGTGACATCATTTCGGCCTTAGTTATCGTTCGGGAGGCAGTAGATACAAGCGTGTGAGGGAGCGTTGAGCCGCACACCTGGTAAACTGATTTAGCAAATGGATTTGCTTTGCCTGATGCAAGAGCATAGAAAACGTCATAATCAGCGTTGAATTCAGCAACCAAAACATCCTCAATATATGTGGACATACTTCCATCGGGATGAATTTCACGTTTGGCAGACAGCGTAACCACGCCATTCTCCATTATAGTAATGCTTTCTACAACGGTTTCATCATTTAAAGAATATGATACGTTCAGTGTCTCTCCTCCGTAAGTGCGAGTATATGTTCTATTATCCAACGCCATTGCATGAAATGGCAGTGCGGAGAAAACGAACACAGCACATAAGCAAAGCGACGTTATAATTCTAAATGCTTTTTTCATATAAGAACCTCCTTCATAATACCTTTCTTTCAGTTCGTCTTCTATTTCAATAGTGCCCCATCGGAATCAGTCCCTTCCGGTTGATAAACCAATTATAATATGTATAATGCGCTTTGTCAACAATACTTTTGTAAAGAAAGTATTGAAAATAAAAATGATTTGTGGTATAAGATAAATAAGAAGAGTAGGAGGGGGAAATATGGCTACAGACAATTCGCAAACCAGCTTTCGCCGGGGCGTGATGTCTCTTGTGATCCTAACGCTTTTGAAGCGGGAAGACATGTACGGGTATCAGCTGGTACAAGAAACATCCAGAACCAGCGGTGGAAGGCTTACCACCCAGGAAGGTTCTCTCTACCCCGTGCTTTACAGGCTGGTGGATCAAGGATTGATCTCTGACCGGAAGGTGCAGGTAGGCAAGAGGATGACCCGAGTTTACTATCACCTGGAACCAGCAGGGGAGCAGCGGCAGGAAGAACTTAGGCAGGAGTACGAGGAAGTTACCAGTGGCGTTTTTCAAATCATACAGGAGGCGGACAACCATGGAGAGACATAGTAGGGCGGTACGGCGTTATCTCCAGGAGATTCGGGGCTGGTTGCCATGTTCAAGGAAGCTAAAAAATGCAATCCTGGAGAGGATTAGGAATACTGTACGGGAATATCTGACGGATAACCCAGAATCATCCTATGAAGAATTAATGGAACGATTTGGGTCACCCCAACAGATTGCGGCTACCTATGTAGAAGACATGGGAACTGACGAACTACTGCGGGATCTGCGAATCAGGCGAAGGATCATAGGGGCGGTTGCGGCGACCGCAATTGCTGTGGTTGCCTTGTGGGTTGGGTTTATCACTGCGGCTTATGTAGATCATGTTAATGACGTAAATGGCTATTTAGTTGTTGGTGAGGCAATGGCAACTGAAAGAAACGTAACAGATTAAGGAGTAAATAAAAATGAAACGGATATTTAGTTTTATCTTGGTGGTATCTATACTGATTTGCGTAACCCCCGTTCAGACCAAAGCGTCAGAGGAAAAATTGGATACTATTTATTTTGAAGATGGTAGTTATATGACAGTAGAAGTTATCACTAAGGGAATGCGTGCTTCCGGCTCAGTGTCTGGGAGTAAACCATATACATATTATGGCAAAAATGGAACGGCGCAATGGAAAGCTACACTGTCGGGTTCTTTCACGTATACTGGTTCCAGCGCCACCTGTACATCCTCCAGCGTGGATGTGACGGTTTACGATTCTAGCTGGTATACGATTTCCAAGTCCTCAAACAAAAGCGGCAGCAAGGCTACCGCTTCCGTAACCATGGGAGAAAAGCTTGCAGGTGTAACCGTGACAAAAGTACCCATCAGCCTCGCCATGACATGCGATAAGAACGGAAATTTAAGCTGAATTCAAGCAAGTACCTAGATACTTTGAATAGTCTACTCTGCAAAGTGCAATGAGCCTCCAACCCTCACCCTGCGATATGCTCCCTCTATGAGAGATAGTGAAATAATACACTGTCAACATGGAGGGAGCATTTGCATGTCTAAGAAGCAGAAAATGAATGTAAGAAAAGATTATCTTAATTCAGCAGTTTCTGTAAGCAAAACACGGTTCACTGATTTCATCTGTTGAAATGATGCTAACCGTAAACCGCCAATTCGCAATCCCCTATTTTATTTCCCGTAGGCAAATATCCACTTTTCAATTTATTCTACTACTTGGCAATTCCGTATTTCTGCGCTCACTCTCTGGCAGCCTGTCTCCGTTCCTCACTGTACGGGGCAGTTAGCCGAATGCTGAGCCTGCGCTTGTCGATCTCGAACCAAAAACCGCCCTGCCCTTCATCATCGGTCTGTTTACATAACTCTGGATGCTTGGCAGCATAGGCCAGCAGCCGCTTTTTCAGCTTGGTGTCGTGGGTGTAGATTTCTGCAGTGGGGTCTTTGGCATTGTAGAATAGCTCTGTGACCTTTTGCTTTTTTGTAAGTCCTGTTTTCATAAAAAATCTCCTCATTTACAAATTTTTCCCGGCTCTTGAGCCGGGAAAGTGTGGCATTTTTTCGATAGATTTTGTCTGGACGATGCAGGGTATGTTCCGACTCCCACTATCGTCAAATTTTCAACTTTCCCAGCTCTTGACCGCAGTTTTACCCCTTTCCGTTGGTGTGACTTCTCAGCCAATCCAGCAAATCCTGTTTCATCACCAGCTTCCGTCCACCAATCCGCAAAGTGGGGAAATCCGGGCTGTTCAGCAGGTTGTATGCCCCGGCTTTGGAAATGCGAAGCACCTCCGCAAGCTGCTCGGCATCCATCACATCGGGCAGGTTTTCCAATGGTTCTCTGCTCATAAATCTCCTTTCCGGCATAAAAAAGCAGCCACGAAAACTCGTGACTGCCTAAAGTGCCTTGTGTTAAGTTGTGTGCTTGTCCAGAAAATCGCTGTACTCCCCGGAAACGAAACCTTCATACGCCCCAGCCAGCTTTTCAATGTGCTTGCTGACAGCGCTGGGTGATTTGAAACCGACCTTCTCTGCGATTTCCTTTAAGGAGAGGCCCTCATAGCGTAGCTGCAAAATCTTTCTGTCCTGCTCAGTCAGCCTGCCCCTGAACTGCTCCATGCTTTGCTCGGTAAGTACCATGGATTCAAACTCACCCCGAGGATCGGCAATGTCATAAAGCTGCTCACCGTTGATATTGGCTCCATTTTCCAGCATATCCTCCAGAGAAATGTGCTCTGCGGTACGGCTGTGGTTCCATGACCGCATGAAGTCTCGCTTGTTGATGTTCTTGCCGGTATAATCCTCGACCTGCCGGTTGTTCCAGATTTCATCGATCATGGGCTGCCAGTTCTGTTCCTCCACGATCATATCGGTCAGATTGCCGACCAGATTGCCGAATTGCTTATAGCTGAGCCAGGGCACTTCCGAATCCCTGTCCATCAGGAACAGCCGCTGGAAGCTCCATTCCATTTCCGTTTCAAACTTCTGCCGGAAATATTTGATGATTTCATAGGACAGACGCCAGAGTGGAAAGTCCCCGGAATAGTTCGACCAGTCCCCAGGGATGTCGCGTTTCGCGACATCCTTGCCGGGCACCTGAAAGAATTGCCATGCCGCCCAGGCGTAACAGTCCCAGACCAGTTCCAGAAACGCATCCGACTGGATGAGCTTGCAATGTTCCTTCGAGTTCAGGAGCTGGTGAATATTCCGTGGAAGCTCCAAATATGCTGGACGCTTCTCAACCAATTCCTTCGGCAGCGCATAAAACAGCGTGATCCAGGAAAGATTGCTGTCCTGCGGAATCTCCATGATCCCATCCGCAAGCACCACATAAAAGCTATAAGGGTTGCATTTTTCCATATTCATCACCTCGTGCAAAAGATTCCCCCATAATACATGGGCACCAGAACAGCGCTTTTTTCCAATATCTGTAAAAATTTTTGAAAAATTTTTCTGGGGGCAGATTTGTTCTGCTCTGCGCCCATTGTAACGCAAAAGTCAAAATATGTCCATTCTTTCTAATGCAGGGCAAAAAAATTAGCGATACCCAGCCATAGTGACCAGGTATCGCCTTTTTTCGTGTTACCAATCCTGCAAGACAGATGCCGTAATCGTTAATTCATAGAATTACTGTGTTACGAACACCCGCCTTTAGGCGTGGGCTTTGACATGGATTTAGAACTTGGTATTATCATTGTCCGCATTGAAGCTGCCCTCAAAGCCGATGATCAGGCCGCCGGCTTCCGCATAGAAGCTGCACAGGGCAGTGGTGGGTTCCAGAACGAAACGGATATCAGGGAATTCCTCCATCACCGCGTCCCGCAGGGCCAGAGCCTGCTCCTCCGCAAAGCAGTGGGCGATACGCAGCAGGCTGCCATTCCGGAAGCCCCGCTCCTTGATCATCTCCACCAGCACCTGGGTGGCTTTCTTCGCGCCCCGGGGTTTGTGGACAGGGGTGATCTCGCCGCCCTTAACGTCGCCCGCCACCCGGATGCCCAGCATACCGGCGATCTTGGCAACCGCGGGATTCACCCGGCCGTTGCGGGCCAGATTGGTCATGGATTCCAGGCAGAACAGGGTGTGGTTGTGATTGTGGTACTCCAAAACCTTGGCCTTGGTCGTCTCAAAATCATCTCCGGCAGCCTCACATTCCCGAATCTTCTCTACGATCATCATCATTTCCGGGCCGGTGGACAGAGAATCGAAAATGAACACCTTTCTGTCGGGATGCTCTTCCATGTAAGTGTCCGCGGCCTGCTTGGCGGCATTGTAGCTGCCGGACAGGTGCTTGGTGATGGTGACGCCGAAGATATACTCCCCGTCGCCGAAGGCTTCCAGCCACTCGCCCACATTGGGGCAGGAGGTTCCGGACTTGCCTTTGTGATTTTTTAGGTCTTCCACCATTCCCTGCAGATCCAGTTCCAAGTTGTCCACATATTCCTTGGCGGCAACGATCTTCAGGGGAACTGTGGTGTAATTCGGGTCCCCCATGGAGAGGACGTTGCAGGAAGAGTCTGCTACGATTCTAAAATTCATGATGATCCCTCGATATTTCTTTTTCATCGGTTTTTTAATAACTTATCTCATTGTATCAGCAACCGCTTACAATGTCAAGGAAATCTTAAGATAAGTTTTAAGCATTGACTTTTTATCGTTTTTTCAGTATAATACCCCAAGGTGATGACAATGAAACTGGAAACCAAACAGCGGATCGCCGCATCTGTCAAAGATTTCCGGCTGCCCCGCTACAACGAGATTCCCAATGTGGGCCTGTATCTGGAACAGGCCACCAAATATATTTCCGAATATCTGGCGCCTCTGGGAGAGTATTCCCTGACCCCCTCCATGATCAGCAACTATGTGAAGAAGGGTCTCATCGCCAACCCCGTGAAAAAGCAGTACAGCCGGGAGCAGATCGCCTATCTGTTTTTTATCGCCGTGGCCAAAAGCGTGCTTTCCCTGGACGCCCTGATGGGCTTTATCAAGCTGCAGCAGCAGACCTACGAAGTGTCTATGGCCTACGAATATTTCGTGGAAGAATTTGAAAATCTGCTGCAATTTACCTTTGAACTGAAAGACACCATGGAAAATGTCGGCGAAGACAGCACCGACGAAAAGCGTCTGCTGTACACCTGCATTGTGGCTGTGGTGCAGAAGGTATATCTGGAAAAATGTCTGGAAGCCATCGCGGTTGAAGAAGAATGAAGAAAACAGGAGGGGTGCGTCCCTCCTGTTTTTTGTTTGCGGGGAAAGGACCGTTTGTTGTCCCACTCCGTAGGGGAGGCGCTCCGATCCTCCCTCAACGCCGCATCCATGAAACGGTCATTTTATTCTGTGATCCGGCATTTATGCATGAAAGGACACGTTCCGTTGCCCCTGGCTCCAGGGCGGATTCCAAATCCGCCCCTACAGGCCGGTCTTCTGTTAAACTACAATTTCCCTTCCCATTTCCCTGCGCAAATCATTGACTTTTTCCGCCGTTTGTGAAATAATGTATGGGTTAAATTATAGACAAGAGAGGATCATTTTTATGATGCAATCCAGAACACATAACTGCGGCGAGCTGCGTCTTTCCGATGCTGGCAAGGCCGTTACCATTGTCGGCTGGCTGGAGAATGTCCGTGAGGTCGGCTCCAACTTTGCTTTCTGCGTTCTGCGTGACTACTATGGCACCACCCAGGTGGTCATTGAGAACGAGGAAATGATGAAGATCATCAAGCCCATCAACAAGGAGTCCACCCTGTCCGTCACCGGCGTTGTCCGGGAGCGTGAGAGCAAGAACGCCAAGATCCCCACCGGCGAGATCGAGGTCGTGCCCGAGAAGATCGAGGTGCTGGGCAAGTGCATCCACAACCAGCTGCCCTTCGAGATCAACAAGTCCAAGGACGCTGACGAAAACACCCGCCTGAAGTACCGTTTCCTGGACCTGCGCAATCCCGCCGTCAAGTCCAACATCGTCCTGCGCTGCCAGGTGGTGGCTGAGCTGCGCCGCCTGATGACCGAGAAGGGCTTCCTGGAGATCACCACCCCCATCCTGACCGCTTCCTCCCCCGAGGGTGCCCGGGACTATCTGGTACCCGCCCGGAACCATCCCGGCAAGTTCTACGCCCTGCCCCAGGCTCCCCAGCAGTTCAAGCAGCTGCTGATGACCTCCGGCTTCGACAAGTACTTCCAGATCGCTCCCTGCTTCCGTGACGAGGACGCCCGTGCCGACCGCACCCCCGGCGAGTTCTACCAGCTGGATATGGAGATGGCCTTCGCTACCCAGGAAGACGTGCTGAGCACTCTGGAAGACGTGCTGGTGCCCGTGTTTGAAAAGTACGGCAAGTACAAGCGGGTCTCTCAGGCTCCCTTCCGCCACATCGCTTACAACGACGCCATGGAGCGTTACGGCTCCGACAAGCCCGACCTGCGTATCGACCTGGAGATTACCGACATCACCGCCGAGGTCCAGGGCTGCGGCTTCGGCCCCTTCGAGGGCGCTACTGTCAAGGCTGTGGCTGTGGACAACTTCACCCAGGCCCGCAAGTGGATCGACAAGCTGCTGGCCGACGTGGAAGTTCAGACCGGCAACAAGGCCTGCTGGGTCAAGGTTGACGAAAACGGCAATCTCACCGGCGGCGTTTCCAAGTTCCTGCAGGAGTGTGCTCCTGCCCTGACCGCCAAGTTGAACCTGAAGCCCGGTTCCTTCGTCTGCATGGCTGCCGGCAAGAAGGCTGCCGCCCAGAAGACCGCCGGCGTCATCCGCACCATGCTGGGCAAGCGGGTTCCCGGCCACTTTGACGAAGAGCAGTACGCCCTGTGCTGGATCGTGGATTTCCCCATGTATGAGATCGGCGAAGAGTCCGGCCAGCTGGAATTCTGCCACAACCCCTTCTCCATGCCCCAGGGTGGCCTGAAGGCTCTGGAAGAGGCCGAGGGCGATACCGAGAAGCTGCTGGCCATCAACGCCAACCAGTATGACCTGGTGTGCAACGGCTACGAGTCCGCCTCCGGCGCTGTCCGGAACCACGATCCCGAGATCATGGTCAAGGCCTTCCAGATGGTGGGTCTGGGCGAGGAGGACGTGAAGGCCAAGTTCCCCGCCATGTACAACGCCTTCACCTACGGCGCACCCCCTCATGCAGGCGCCGCTCCCGGTGTGGACCGTCTGATCATGCTGCTGACCGGCGAGGAGTCCATCCGCGAGGTCATCACCTTCCCCATGAACAAGAACGCCCAGGATCTGATGATGGGCGCCCCCACCGCCGTGGACAAGAGCCAGCTGGACACCGTTCACATCGCGCTGATCGAGGAATAATCGTTATCATCACGCCCCGCCGGGAACCACGGCGGGGCGTTTTTCCATTCAAATTCGGCGGTAAAATGTAGGCCATTGTAGGGCGGGGGCACAAAACGATCATTTTTTCCAAATCCATGCAACCAAACGGGATTTTTGTCGAGTATATAAGCAGAGAGGAGGCCTTTTTATGGAGGACGAACAGATCGTCTCCCTGTATTGGGACCGTGATGAGAACGCCATCCGGGAGACCGAGATCAAGTACGACCGCTATCTGACCAAGATCGCCTACAACATTTTAAACAACACGGAAGACAGCCGGGAAAGCGTCAACGATACATACCTGGCCGCATGGGACTCCATGCCGCCCCATAAGCCCAGCATTCTTTCCGCTTATCTCGCCAAGCTCACCCGCCGCATCTCCATCGACTGTTTCCGCTACCGCACCCGGGACAAGCGGATGGCTTCGGAATATGCCGTGTCCTTAAGCGAGCTGGGGGACTGCGTTTCCGGCGGCAACACCACCGAGGAGATCGTCAACGTCAAGCTTCTGGCGGACGCCATCGGCATCTATCTGCGGCTGCAAAGCGAGGAAGCCCGGACGGCGTTTATCGGGCGCTATTATTTCCTTGACCCCATCAAAGAGGTGGCCGCTTACTGCGGCATGTCGGAAAGCAAGGTCAAAAGCCTGCTCTACCGAACCCGTTTGGGTCTGAAGGAATATCTGGAAAAGGAGGGATTCTGCGTATGACCGCCGAACAGCTCCACGATGCTTTGACACTGCTTCCCGCCGACCTTGTTGCGCAGGCGGATAAGAAGCGCAGCCGCAGGCCCCGTGGGATCCTCTGGAAGCGGTATGCCGCCATGGCGGCGTGCCTTGCCGTGATCCTTTGCGGCAGCTGGCTCTTTACCAGACTTTTTGCGCCCAAGAGCACGGCGGAAAAAGCGTCGGAAACAGCCATGATGTACGCTGCCCAGGATGCGGATGAAGCCTGCTTCGACGCCGCCGCGGAAGAAGCCGCAGCGGCCGCAATCGAGGAAACCCTCTGTGCCCCGCCCACTGCCGCGGCCTCGGAGAACAGCGCATCCACAGGCAGCCAGACCGGCACCGTCACGGGAAACGGCGCCGCCATAGCTCTGGACGCTGGTATCTCCCAGCCTGTTTATGTGGAAGCCATTCCCATCGCCGACAGTTCCGCCTGCTTTGGAAGTCCTGCCCCCCAACTGTTCTGCTCCCGGGCAGAGCTGGAAGCCTATTTCGGCAACCCCATTTCGCCATTTGACCTGACCAATCTGATGGAGGTCTGTGAAGGCTGCGACGATATCTGGTTCGAAAACCACGACCTGCTGCTGGTCACCCTGTGCAGCGTGCCCGCCAGCGGCCCCTCCGCAATCACCGCCATTTACGAAGAGGATGGCCAATGGTATATCTGCGTGGAAAGCGATCCGGACAGCACCGAAGTCCAGCGCAATGACTGGTTCGTCCTGATCGAAACTGAAAAAGGCCTAATCGACAGCGCGGATGCCGTCACATTACTCTACGAATAACTTGGAGAAACGAAAATGAAAAAGATGCTTTTGATCTATCTGCTTGCCACCCTGCTGCTGACCGGCTGCGGGTGCCGGTATTTCTGATAAGACAGCCACCGCCCTGCCGAAATCGGCAGGGCGGAAATTATCGTTTATCGGAGGAAAAAGGCTCCCCTCAAGGGGCGCTGGCACGGCGAATGCCGTGACTGAGGGGTGGGCGGTAGCGAGTCAGAAACTGGAACGTTTTTGGTGAAATCGTACTGCGGTAACTACCCTTCCGTCCCGCCTTACGGCGGGCCACCTCCCCTCAAGGGGAGGCTTTGCCTGCTGCGCCAAACTATATTTTTTCCAGAAATTGTTTAACCTCCGGAAAATCTGCCCATACTCAGCTTCGGAGGTGCTTAATTATTATGAGCGACAACAAAAGAACCAACCGCGGCGGTAAGGGCTACTACATAGCCCTGATCCTGTGCGCCGCAGCCATCGGGATCACCGGCTATGTATATCAGCGTAACGCAAACCAGGTGGAGGAGGTTTCTGTTCAGGAGACCTACGAGGACGTCCTGGTAGGCACTGTGGGTACGGAGGATGTGGCCGTCATCGCCACCCAGCCCCAGACCCAGACAACTGCCCCCGCCACTACGGACAGTACCACGGCTCCTACGGAAAAGAAAGCCATGAAGACCATGTCCCCCGTTTCCGGGGAATCCATCTCCAGCTATTCCATGGAAGCCCTGAGCTACAACCAGACCACCCGGGACTGGCGTGTCCACAACGGCGTGGATCTGGCCGCTGAGGAAGGCGCGGAGGTCTGCGCCGC
The DNA here is from genome assembly GCA_036300205.1 of Oscillospiraceae bacterium. GTDB lineage: Bacteria > Bacillota > Clostridia > Oscillospirales > Oscillospiraceae > Faecousia. The sequence goes on along the minus strand of JAXJGV010000015.1, from coordinate 63,924 downwards.
AGCGGACGGCGAGGTCTACACCGTCTACGAGGACGACGCCATGGGCTACACCGTGGTCATCCGCCATGACGACGGCTATACCACCAAGTATTCCAGCCTGGCGGAAAACGTGGCCGTGAAGGCCGGGGACCAGGTAAGCGTGGGCCAAACCATCGGCTATGCCGGGTCCACCGCCATCGTGGAGACCACCCTGGGCAGCCATGTGCACTTCAGCGTCACCAAATCTGACGAACCCATGGACCCCGCCGAATTCCTGGCGATGGGCGAAACCAACTGACTGCTTCTCTCTTCTTTCCTCTTTGACGGGCCGCCGGGAAATATCCCGGCGGCTCAAATTCTGTATTTTCACACCGTTTGCCGCAAAGGAGGTGTATTCATACAGAGGTCGGAGCCTCTGCGCAGGGGAGAAACATTTCCGTTGTGTACTCTGCTGTAAACACATCCGGTTTTTTGTGTGTTTTGCACAGAAAAACAAGTGTCCGTCAGCCAGTTTACACAATTTTGCATTCTGACGAAAATAAGCATTGCATAAAGCGTTCCTTTCGTGTATAATGTCGTTATTGCGGTGCACAGCACCCTATGAAGTCCGCGGAGGGCCGACCCCCTTCCCGAAAGGAGTTTTGACCACTATGTATACTGTTAATTCCATCCGTAACATTTGTCTGCTGGGCCACAGCGGCAGCGGCAAGTCTGCCCTGGCTGAGAGCTTACTGTACATGACCGGTGCCATCGACCGTATGGGCAAGAATGCCGACGGCAACACCGTTTGCGACTACGATCCCGAGGAAATCAAGCGCAATATTTCCATCTCCACCGCTGTCGTGCCGCTGGAATACAAGAACATCAAGATCAACGTCCTGGATACCCCCGGCGCTTTCGACTTCTCCGGCGCCGTCATGGAGGCTCTCCGGGCCGCTGACGCCGCTATCCTGGTCTGCTCTGCCAAGGACGGTATCACCGTGGGCTTTGAGAAGGCCTGGAAGTACTGCGAAGAGCGCAACATGCCCCGCTTCGTTTACATCTCCAAGGTCGATGAGGACAACGCCGACTACAACGCCACCTTCGAAGCCCTGCGTGAGAAGTACGGCAACAAGATCGCTCCCGTCGTCGTCCCCATCTGGGACAGCGCCAAGAAGGTCACCGGCATCATCGATGTGCTGAACAAGCGCGCTTACGAGATGCAGAACCTGAAGCGTGTGGAGATCGAAGTTCCCGAGGACAAGGTTTCCGTCATTGAAGAGTTCAACGACGCCCTGAAGGAAGCCGTCGCCGAGACCGACGAGGCCCTGATGGACCGTTTCTTCGAGGGTGACGAATTTACTTACCGTGAAATGCTGGACGGCCTGCACACCGGCGTGAAGGAACTGAGCCTGTTCCCCGTTCTGTGCGGCTCCGGTGTTACCTGCCTGGGCAGCCTGATGCTGATGGACCACATCATCGACCTGCTGCCCAACCCCGTTCAGGGCAACTACCACAAGGCCACCAACGCCGACGGCGAAGTGGAAGAATTCGTGGTCTCCCCCGGCGGCGTGCCCTCTGCATTCGTGTGGAAGACCGTTTCCGACCAGTACGGCAAGTACTCCTACATCAAGGTTCTGTCCGGCGAGATCACCTCTGACACCACCCTGGTCAACGCCCGCACCGGTGAGACTGAGAAGCTGGGCCGCCTGTATTCCATGTGCGGCAAGAAGGCCTCCGAGGTCAAGGTCCTGGGCTGCGGCGACATCGGCGCCATCGGCAAGATGGATAAGGTCAAGACCGGCGACACCCTGTGCGATCCCAGAAAGGTCGTCTCCCTGAAGCAGATCCCCTACGCTCCCGCCTGCTACTCCATGGCCATCGCCCCCAAGGTGAAGGGTCAGGAAGAAAAGGTCGGCACCGGCCTGAACCGCCTGAACGAGGAAGATCCCTCCTTCAAGCTGGTCAACAATGCTGAGACCAAGCAGCTGGTGCTGTCCGGTTCCGGCGACCAGCAGCTGGACGTTCTGGTCTCCAAGCTGAAGAGCCGCTTCGGTGTGGACGCTGTTCTGTCCCCCGCAAAGGTAGCTTACCGTGAAAAGATCAAGAAGACCGTTCAGGCCCACGGCCGTCACAAGAAGCAGACCGGCGGTTCCGGCCAGTTCGGCGACGTCTGGATGCGCTTCGAGCCTCAGGACGAATCCGACGATATGATCTTCGCCGAGGAAGTCTTCGGCGGCTCCGTTCCCAGAAACTTCTACCCCGCTGTCGAGAAGGGCATCCAGGAAGCCGTTCAGAAGGGCCCCCTGGCTGGCTACCCCATGGTGGGTCTGAAGGCCGTGCTGTACGATGGCTCCTACCATCCCGTTGACTCCAACGAAATGGCCTTCAAGCTGGCCGCCATCCTGGCCTACAAGGAAGCCATGCCCAACGCCAACCCCACCCTGCTGGAGCCCATCGGCGCCCTGGCAGTCAGCGTTCCCGAATCCTACGTCGGCGACGTTATGGGCGACCTGAGCAAGCGCCGTGGCCGTCCCATGGGCATGAACCCCGACCACGACGGCAACACCGTCATCGAGGCTGAAGTTCCCATGGCAGAGATGAGCAGCTACGCCATCGACCTGCGCGCCATGACCCAGGCCCGCGGCTCCTTCACTCTGGAGTTCGTCCGCTATGAAGAAGTGCCCAAGGGCAACCAGGCAAAGATCATTGCCGACGCCAAGAACGACGACTAATCCACAAAAAACGCCGCGGGAACATTCCCGCGGCGTTTTCGTATTGCAATACATCCCCACAAAAAATCCCGGCAGCGAAAGCTGCCGGGATCCCTTTTTACCTTATTCCTCCGCCGTCTCCTGGGGAGCGGGGATCTGATTCTTGTCCGCATTGACGTAGGCCATCAGCTCGTCGCCGGTAATGGTCTCCTTCACCAGCAGGAATTCGCTGATCTCGTCCAGCAGCGCCCGGTTCTCGGTGAGGATGCGCTTGGCATCGGCGTAAGCCTGATCCATGATGCGCATGACTTCCTTGTCCACTTCCGCGGCGGTCTCCTGGGAGCAGTCCATGTAGGCCTGGCCGTCCAGGTACTGGTTCTGGACGGAGGCGGTGGACATCAGGCCGAACTTTTCGCTCATGCCGTACTGGGTGACCATGTTCCGGGCCAGAGACGTGGCCCGCTGGATGTCGTTGGACGCGCCGGTGGTCTGGATGCCGAAGACCACCTGTTCGGCGGCACGGCCACCCACCAGGGTCCGCAGCTCCGTGCGCAGCTCGTCGGCGGTGGAGAGGAACTTTTCCTCCTCCGGCATCTGCATGGTATAGCCCAGAGCACCGGAGGTGTGGGGAACGATGGTGATTTTGGAGACAGGCTGGGAATGCTTTTCCAGCGCCGCCACCAGGGCGTGGCCCACTTCATGGTAGGCAACCAGGCGCTTCTCCATATCAGTCAGGACGGTGTTCTTCTTCTCGGAGCCTGCGATGACGGTCTCGAAGGACACCAGCAGGTCTTCCTGGTTCACGGCCTGGCGGCCCATACGGACAGCCCGGAGGGCGGCCTCGTTGACCAGGTTGGCCAGGTCTGCGCCAACCGCGCCGGCGGTGGCCTGGGCGATCTTGCGCAGGTCTACGTCTTCGCTGAGCTTGATCTTCCGGGTGTGGACCTTCAGGGTGTCCAGACGGCCCTGGAGGTTGGGACGGTCCACGATGATGCGGCGGTCGAAACGGCCGGGACGGAGCAATGCCTTGTCCAGAATTTCCGGACGGTTGGTTGCCGCCAGGCACACGATGCCCTTGGAAGGCTCGAAGCCGTCGATCTCGCTGAGCAGCTGGTTCAATGTCTGCTCCTGCTCGGAGTTGGAGCCGTAGCGGTTGTCCCGGGAACGGCCCACGGCATCGATCTCATCGATGAAGATGATGCAGGGGGCCACTTTTGCCGCCTGCTGGAACAGATCCCGGACACGGCTCGCGCCCATGCCCACGAACATCTCCACAAAGTCAGAGCCGGAAATGGAGAAGAAGGGTACGTTGGCTTCGCCTGCCACAGCCTTGGCAAGCAGCGTCTTGCCGGTACCAGGAGAGCCAACCAGCAGCGCGCCCTTGGGGAGCTTGGCGCCGATGGCGGTGTACTTCTGGGGGTTATGCAGGAAGTCGATGATCTCCTGCAGGGATTCCTTGGCTTCATCCTGACCGGCCACGTCCTTGAAGGTCACGCCGGTCTGCTTTTCCATATAGACCTTGGCCTTGGACTTGCCGAAGCCGCCCATCATGCCGTCGCCGCCCATGCGCTTGGTGAGCATGTTCATCAGCAGGAACATGGCGCCGATCATAATGGCGTAGCTGAGGATCATCATAATGGTGGAATTGTCTTCCACGATTTCTCTTCTGACTTCCACGCCCATGGCGGTCAGCTCTTCCGCAAGCTCCAGGGTGTCACCGCCGCTGGGCAGGCCGGTGTAACAGGCTTTCTGCCGGGATGGGTCTTTGGCCGCTTCCTCCTTGGTCATGTAGAGGATCCGGTCATACTGCAGTTCCACTTCCGCCAGTTGGCCGTTCAGCTTGGCCTCTTCAAACTGGCTGAAGGTGGTTTCCGTATACTGGCTCTTTTCCACCGTGTTCATGATCCAGCTGAATGCCAGCACCAGTACCAGCGCGATCATCAGCGGCGTAAAATAACTGCCCTTGGGCCGGTCCCCGCCGGGCTTCTTTGGATTCTTGGGGTCGTTGCTGCGATTGGGTTCCATATCCGCTCGCCTCCTTCGGTATTACACATTGGTCTCATCATATCACATTTTTGCGCCATTCGCAACGAATCTTTCTCGACGATAGCGTAAACTTTCTGTGAATTGGTGCCAAAATCGGTCATTTTTACCCCATCCTCAAAAAATAAGAGTTGAGAAATTGCCAAAAAGCTGTTATACTGCTAATATCTATAGCTATGTGATGAACAGGAGAATATGCTATGAACGAAAAACGCCGTCCTCAGGGACGTGATAACGCTCCCCGCCGCGCTGACCGTTTCGCTGAACGCGCCGTGGTGGAAGAAGTGGAAGGCCAGCTGGAAGGCAGAAACGCTTTGCAGGAGGCCCTGAAAAGCGGACGCACCATCGACAAGGTCTTCGTAGCCGACGGCGACACCGACCGCGGCCTGCAGCGCCTTGCCGCCCAGGCCAAGGAAGCCGGTGCCGTGGTGGTTCCCGTTGACCGCCGGAAGCTGGACGCCATGTCCACCACCCGGGCCCATCAGGGCATCATCGCCCTGGCTGCCGCCCACGAATACTGCACCATCGACGACATTCTGGAAGAAGCCGCTTCCCGGGGCGAGACTCCCCTCATCGTCATCTGCGACGAACTGTCCGATCCCCACAACCTGGGCGCCATTATGCGCTCTGCCGAGTGTGCCGGCGCCCACGGCATCATTATCCCCAAGCGCCGCAGCGTGGGTCTGACCGCCACCGTCGCCAAGGCTTCCGCCGGTGCTGTGGAATATATGAAGGTGGCCCGAGTCACCAACATCAACAACACCATTTCCGAGCTGAAGGACAAGGGCGTGTGGATCTACGGCACCGCCGCCGAAGGCTCCATCCCCATGTACAAAGCCGACCTCACCGGCCCCACCGCCATCGTCATCGGCAATGAAGGCGACGGCATGAGCCAGCTGGTGCGGAAAAACTGCGATGTAATGGTACACATTCCCATGAAGGGAAAGATCAGCTCCCTGAACGCATCCGCCGCGGCATCCATTTTATTGTACGAGGCAGTGCGCCAGAGACTCGGCTGATCCCTTCCATTCCGTAAGCGCAACCCATTAGGAGGAAACCCGTATGGACAACAAAAACGAATCCCAGGAGTTTGACCTGGACGACATTCTCAATGAATTCCACGACATTCCCGAAGAAGAAACCGCGGAAGTGGAGCCCGACGAGGAGCTGGACGCTCTTCTGCACATGCCGGAGCTGACCATTACCCCCGTGGTGGTCAAGGAGCCGGAGGTCCCGGCAGAGCTGGCTGAGGAGGCCGCATCTGAAGCGCCTGCGGAAGCGCAGGCCAATGCCGATCCCGCGCTGGAGGGGAACACCGTCAAGTTCACTCCCATCACCGACGAGCAGGCCGCCGAAGCAGCCGCCGCTGCCCCGGAGTCCGAGGAAGACACCCACGTTTTCGCTGACGACGCGCTCCCCACGGAGGCCCCCGCCGAAGCCCCCAAGGCCGCTCCCGTAGAGCCTGCCTTTGAGGTGGAGGAAGAATTCATTCCCGCCCCCATCGTCTTTACCCCCCGCTCCCGTCTGAAGGAGCTGAAAAAGCAGCTGGTGGCCGGTCCCGAAAAACGGTACTATGAGCTTTCCGAGAAAGGCACCGTCAAGCTCCAGGCCGCGCTGCTGCTGAACGTCTTCATCGTTCTGATCTGCGCCGGCGTTACCACCATGTTCGCCCTGAACATGGTTCCCGAAAACCGCCTGCGTCTGGTGATCTTCAGCCAGGTCCTGGCTATGCTGTGCTCCGCCCTGCTGGGCAGCCAGCTGATGATCGACAGCATCGCGGACCTTCTGAAGGCCCGCTTCACCGTCAACACCCTGCTGACCCTTACCTTTGCCGCCTGCCTTGTGGACAGCGTGTTCTGCCTGAAAGAACTGCGTGTCCCCTGCTGCGCCGCCTTCAGCCTGGAAATGACCATGGCCCTGTGGGCACGGCTCCACCGGATCAACACCGAGACCGCCCAGATGGACACCATGCGCAAAGCGGTCCGTCTCCACGGCATCGTGAAGGTGGAAAATTATTACGAGGGCAAGGATGGTATCCTGCGCACCGAAGGCGAAGTCGCGGATTTCATGGATACCTACAACAAGACCTCCGCACCCGAACTGATCCAGTCCATCTACGCGGCGCTGAGCCTGCTGGCCTGCATCGGCATTGCCGTATTCGCAGGCGCGCTGCATGGCGTGAGCATGGGCGTGCAGATCCTGTCCACCTCTCTGCTGGTGGCTGTTCCCGCCAGCTTCTTTGTGGCCACCACCCGTCCCATGGCGATCCTGGAGACCCGGCTGCATATGGTGGGTACCGTGCTGTGCGGCTGGGACGGCGTCCGCGACCTGTGCGGCAAAGCTGTCTTCCCCCTGACGGACATGGACCTGTTCCCCCAGGGCAGCACCAAGCTCAACGGCGTGAAGTTCTACGGCGACCGCAACCCCGACGAAGTGGTTTCCTACACCGCCTCCCTGATCAATCTTGCCGGCGGCGGCCTGGTGCCTGTGTTCCAGCAGCTGCTGACCAGCCGCAGCTGTGTAGCCCACAGTGTGGAAAACTTCCAGAACTACGGCCAGGGCGGCATCGGCGGCGAAGTCTGCGGCGAGCCTGTCCTGCTGGGCACTCTGAATTTCCTGCAGGACATGGGCGTGGACATTCCCGACGGCACCATGGTCAACCAGGCGGTCTATGCCGCCATTGACGGCCAGCTGTGCGCGGTTTACGCCATTTCCTACGCCAAGATGCGCTCCGCCGCCGCAGGTCTTGTGACCCTGTGCGGCTACCGCAAGATCACCCCTGTGAAGCTCACCGGCGACTTTATGCTGACCGAGAGCTTCCTGCGGGCCAAGTTCAACGTCAAGACCAACCGCATCGCCTTCCCCAGCCGGGAGGTCTGCGCCGAGCTGAACAGGATCCAGCCCGATCCTGACGAACCTGTACTGGCACTGACCACCCGGGAAGAGCTGGTCAGCGCAGCCTACGCCGTCACCGGCGCACGCGCCCTGCGCCAGTCCACCAAGCTGGGCGTCATCATCCATCTGATCGGCGGCATCCTGGGACTGATCATCATGCTGGTTCTGGGATATCTGGGCAGCACCGAGCTGCTGACCCCCACCAACATTCTGCTGTATCAGCTGATCTGGGCCGTCCCCGGCCTGCTGGTCACGGAATGGACCAGAACGGTTTAATCGTATTTTCCAGCCTCCCGGAGGATCCCGCTCCGGGAGGCTTTTTCTGTCGGTAAACCTGTTTTCATCCGCAGGGGAGGGGCTTGTCCCCCGGAATGTAACGAAATCTGCGCAGCAGTAATTGGAATAGAAATCGTTTCTTTTGAAACATCCCTTTCTGCGGTCGTAAAGCGAGGGAGGGTCAAGATCCCCCCCTGCGGAGTGCGTTAACGAGATGGGCTTCCTGGTTAAAGCCGTTCCTTAATTTATTATGAAGGATGTTGCAAATTGTAAATCTTTGCGCTATAATAAAAAAACTGACAGAGTAAAATTATAGTTTATCTGAGAATGCCCCTGTAGCGTGGAGCACACCTCCGCCCTACAACGGTTTGTGCGATAAACGATAGGCAACCTCTAAAAACTTTTTTTGATAATTTGGCCGGGAGATTTTGGCACAACAAAAGTTTTGGAACGTTCGGAATACTTTGTGTATTGCGAGCTTTTCAAAATGCGTTGTTGGGGCAAAGATCCGGTCAAATCGCAAAAGGGGCGTTTTTAGCGGTGCCCGATAATTTACCTTTTCAAAAGGAGGAACCGACATGAAAAGAAAGAATATCCTTGCCATGCTGGCGCTGGTGCTGGTATTTGCCCTGGCCCTGTCCGCCTGCGGCTCCAAGGAAGCCGAGGAGGCCACTGCCGCTGTCACTTCCGAAGCCGTTCCCCAGGAGCTGGGTCTGACCAACTGCACCCTGAGCACCACCACCTGGAGCAGCCCTAACGGCGCCACCGTCAACCTGACCGCCACTCCCAACACCCACGCCGATGGCGACACCGCCGCTTTTGTTGTCCGCCTGGAGGGTGAGGACGCCGCCAATATTCCCTGTACCTGGGACGGCGCCAATTACACCGCCGCTGCCGAGCTGACTGCGGAGGACGGCTACTGCTACTATGTCATTCTCACCGCCGCTGACGGCACCGTCACCGAAATTCCTGTGAACACGCCCACCGAGCCCATGGACGAAAGCCTCATCAACATGGCTTCCTCCCTGAACTCCTACTGCAACGTAATGGTAGAGGCCTCTTCCTTCGCCGACGGCAAGCTGACCATCACCGGCGGCTCCGTTCAGGTCCAGGCTCCCACCGTCACCAACAACGGTGAGGCCATCACCTGCCAGGAGGCCATTCTGGTTCTGAGCATCAACGGTCAGGACCTGGGCAGCCAGAAGCTGACCCTGGAAGAAGGAGAAAACGCCGGCAGCTACGCTCTGGCGCTGACCAACGTGTCCTTTGACGTCCCCGCCATGGAGGACGACCAGCAGCTGACCCTGCGCCTGGATGTGACGCTGTCCAACGGCCACACCCTCACCGCCCCCGGCGGCACCTGGTTCTATAACGACAGCGCGCTGCTGACCGCCGTCGGCTAAGAAACCGCGCCGGGATCACCTGACAAGTCAAAATATAATCCGCCCCCTATTGGGAAATGTCATTAAGTTAAGATGTCATTGCGAACCAGTCCTCAGACTGGTGTGGCAATCTCCTTCGATGATGGGGATTCCCACGCCACTCAAGCGCACTGGCTCGGAATGACATATACTCTTAACTTAATGACATTGCCCCTATTGGGTGGTGTTCGTAAAACAGTTAATCCTCCGTATGATTGAAATCATACGGAGGATTATTCTTCCTATTCAACTAACTTGCTGGCGACAAGTCCACAGGGGATAGCCGCGTTAACGGCGCAAGGAGGCTACCTTGGCAGAAGATCGTGACGAAACATTCGAGGTCTGTCAGTTTTCTTCTGCTGCGGTCGAATGAAGCGATCCAAGACGCACGATACTCCCGATAGAAGAGTATAGAAGTGCGACTTTTAGTTCCTAAAGGTATTATCAACAGCCCGACGAATTCGGCTACATTTGTACAGCGGTAATCCAAAAACAAATTGCAGCAACAAATGAAAGTGGTGTCATTATATATTTTTCCTTCTTACTTTTTGAAAAAAAGTTCATGATGGTATTTAAGGAAAGATATACAGCCATTACTATACCAATCATTTTCGTTACATTATGCGAGAACCATTGTGAAACATATCCGCCCATCTGCAAAACGATGACTACAAAAAACACTTGCAGAACAAGCTGTGTAACCAATAGCATCCTGAATTTCTTTGGAAAAACCCTGTATTGTCCTCCCATAGTTAACTCTCCTAATGGTAATCCGCAAATAATTAGTATTGATAATATAATTACTATTGAAAAAGTACATGCCCCTATAATAGATATCATAATGAATCTCCCTAAGTTGTAGTTTATCTCGCTCTTTCGGAAATATAGTATATCAGATAAAGGTGTAAAAATCTACCATCCACGCAAGAAACAGCCAAACATTTTTCGTCCGGGCGTTTTCGTTATCAATCACAAACAGACTTCATGCGGTGTCGTGTTCCTTTTCAATCTCGACGCAGAACTGTCTTATGGGACTGCTCTATGGGGCGGATTTTATTTTTGTCCGGACACTTTTGAGAAAATCCGCTCCTGACGGCAGGGGCCTTCCCCTGAGCGCACGGTTTCCCGCCCTCCGTCATCGGCTTATGGAATCAAGCGGCGATTTGTTTTTCCCTCATGGAATCCGCAAGACACACCTTTTCTGCGGTCTTTTCCTGCATTTCTTTGCTTATTTTTTGCTTTTTGTGTGCGAAATTATGTCAACCGATGCAATTTCCACAAATTTCTGTCCCCAGCTTTCTTTTTTATGTGAATACTATAAAAAAGTTGAAAAATTAGGATTTTTAAGATTGATTTTACGGTTCATTTGGCATACAATAGGGGACGAGCGGATTCTGGAAACAAATCCGAAGCGTTTTGACTGAGGTGAGAGGAATGCTGAACATTGTGCTGGTGGAACCTGAGATTCCCCAGAACTGCGGCAACATTGCCCGCACCTGCGCAGCCACCGGCTGCAGGCTCCATCTGATCCGCCCCCTGGGCTTCGACATCTCCGAAAAGGCGGTGCGCCGGGCGGGACTGGATTACTGGCATATGGTGGAAGTCCTCGATTACGAAAACCTGGAAGAATTCTTCGCCAGGAACAACGTGAAGGAAATGTGGTGCCTGTCCACAAAAGCCCCCCGGTGCTATGTGGAAGCCCAGTTCCATGACGGCTGTTACCTGTTTTTCGGCAAGGAAACCAAGGGTCTTCCCGAAGACTTTCTGGCAGAGCATTATGACGAATGCGTCCGCATTCCCATGAAGCCCGAGGCCCGGAGCCTGAACCTGAGCAACGCAGTGGCCATCACCGTCTACGAAGCGCTGCGGCAGATCGCCTTTCCAGGACTGCAAGATTTTGGAAAAATGCGGGGTTAACATATTTACCGGGTGGTCACAGCGGAATGGGGACAACCCCTGCCCTATGTTTCATCCCCTAACTATCGTTCCCCGATAAATTATGGAGGAATCATCATGAACTACAATAAGAAGTCCATCGAGGATATCGACGTAGCCGGCAAGCGCGTTCTGTGCCGCTGCGACTTCAATGTTCCCACCAAGAACGGCGTCATCACTTCCGACAAGCGTATCGTGGCTGCCCTGCCCACCATCAAGTACCTGGTGGAGCACAACGCCAAGGTCATCCTGTGCTCCCACATGGGCAAGCCCAAGGGCGAGTGGAAGCCTGAGCTGTCCCTGAAGATCGTCGCTGCCCGTCTGAGCGAGCTGCTGGGTCAGGAAGTCATCATGGCTGCTGACGTTGCCGGCGAGGACGCAAAGGCTAAGGCCGCCGCTCTGAAGGAAGGCCAGGTCATGCTGCTGGAGAACACCCGTTACATCAAGGGCGAGACCAAGAACGATCCCGAGCTGAGCAAGGAGCTGGCTTCCATGGCCGACATCTTTGTCAACGACGCTTTCGGCACCGCTCACCGCGCTCACTCCTCCACCGCCGGTGTGGCTGACTACCTGCCTGCTGTTTCCGGCTACCTGGTCCAGAAGGAAGTCTCCATCATGGGCAAGGCTCTGGCTGATCCCGAGCGTCCCTTCGTCGCCATCCTGGGCGGCGCTAAGGTCGCTGATAAGCTGAACGTTATCAACAACCTGCTGGAGAAGGTCGACACCCTGATCATCGGCGGCGGCATGGCTTACACCTTCGCAGCTGCCAAGGGCTACACCGTGGGCAAGTCCCTGCTGGACGAGACCAAGATCGATTACTGCAAGGAAATGATGGCCAAGGCCGAAGCCAAGGGCGTCAACCTGCTGCTGCCCGTTGACTGCGTCGTTGCCGCTTCCTTCCCCAACCCCATCGACGGCCCCGTGGATGTGAAGACCGTTGCCGTGTCCGAGATCCCCGACGACATGGAAGGCCTGGACATCGGCGAGAAGACCCAGGCTATCTTCGCTGACGCTGTGAAGAACGCCAAGACCGTTGTCTGGAACGGCCCCATGGGCGTTTTCGAGAACCCCACTCTGGCTAAGGGCACCATCGCCATGGCTCAGGCTCTGGCTGATTCCGACGCCATCACCATCGTCGGCGGCGGCGACTCCGCAGCAGCCTGCGAGCAGCTGGGCTTCGCTGACAAGATCACCCACATTTCCACCGGCGGCGGCGCTTCCCTGGAGTTCCTGGAAGGCCTGGAGCTGCCCGGCATCGCTTGCCTGCAGGACAAGTAATTTTTTGATTCGATACCGTAGGGGCGGACCTGGCGTCCGCCCGGCGGTATGATCTTTCGTATTCGCACCCTTTTAGGCGAATACGCGCCCTCCGCGGCACAGGCGGACGCAAGGTCCGCCCCTACATCCAATTGATCCATGTCACCCCGACATAACTTTGTCATTTCGCATCGAACCAACCGGGTTCGGATGTTGTAATAAAGGAGAAAAGGAAATGAACAGAAAGTATCGTAAGACCGTCATCGCCGGTAACTGGAAGATGAACAAGACCCCCTCCGAGACCAAGGAGTTTATGACCCAGCTGAAGGCTATCATGCCCAAGGGCCGCTGGTGTGACGTCGCCCTGTGCGTCCCCGCTGTCTGCATCCCCGCTGCCGTCCGCGCCATGCGTGAGACCCGCGTGGGCATCGGCGCTGAGAACTGCAACGCCAACGCTTCCGGCGCCTACACCGGCGAGATCGCTACCAACATGCTGACCGACGCCGGCTGCAAGTACGTCATCATCGGCCACTCCGAGCGCCGCGCTATGGGCGAGACCGACGCTGATGTCAACGCAAAGGTCCTGGCCGCTCTGGACGCTGGTCTGATCCCCATCATGTGCTGCGGTGAGAGCCTGGAGCAGCGCGAGAACGGCATCACCGCCGAGTGGATCACCATGCAGATCAAGCTGGGCCTGAAGAACGTTCCCGAAGACAAGATCCGCAAGGTCATCATCGCCTACGAACCCATCTGGGCTATCGGCACCGGCCTGACCGCTACCCCCGAGCAGGCTGAGGAAGTCTGCGAGATGATCCGCTCCGTGGTCCGCAAGCTGTACAGCTCCAAGAACGCCCGCGCCATCTCCATCCTGTACGGCGGCTCCATGAACGACAAGAACGCTTTCGAGCTGCTGGCTCAGCCCGACATCGACGGCGGCCTGATCGGCGGCGCTTCCCTGGTGCCCGAGAAGTTCGTTAAGATCATCGAGGCAGCTAACCAGCCCACCGTGTAATTTCAGCTTGTACTTACGGGCAGCTGCGAGAATTCGCAGCTGCCCATTGTCACGCTTACCGCGAATTGAAAATTGAAAATGGAAAGTTGAAAATTATGGTATGCCTTCGGCATTCTTGAAAAATCGTTACGAAGGGACACCGCAATTTTCCATTTTCCATTGTCAATTTTCAATTCCTATCATTTCCGCCCTCTGGAGGTGCAACATGAAAACCTTATTACTATCCGCCGAAGACGCGCAAACCCCCGCCCTCGCTGCGGAAATGATCCGCCGGGGGGAGCTGGTGGCGATCCCCACGGAGACCGTCTACGGTTTGGGCGCCAACGGTCTGGATGAAAACGCCGTTGCCAGAATCTTTGAAGCCAAGGGCCGCCCCCAGGATAATCCCCTGATCCTGCACATCTGCGGTGCGGAGCAGATCGAACTGTTCTGCCACCACATTCCTCAAAAAGCCTATGATCTGGCGGAGGCCTTCTGGCCCGGGCCGCTGACCATCGTGCTGCCCGCCCGGGAAATCGTGCCCAAGCGCACCACCGGTGGCTTAAATACTGTGGCCGTCCGCTGTCCCGACAACGCGGTGACCCGGGAGATCATCCGCCTGTCCGGTGTACCCATCGCCGCCCCTTCCGCCAACATTTCCGGCAAGCCCTCCACTACCACCGCCGGGCATGTGCTCCACGACCATGACGGCAAGATTGCGGCTGTGGTGGACGGCGGCCCCTGCCGGGTGGGTGTGGAATCCACCATCGTTGACCTGACCGAGGAACGGCCCCGGCTGCTGCGGCCCGGCGGAATCACGCCGGAACAGCTGATAGAAGTGCTGGGCGACCTGGTGGTGGACAAGGCGGTAACGGCCCAGGTGGACAAGGATGCGGTGGTGAAAGCCCCCGGCATGAAGTACCGCCACTATGCCCCCTCCGAGCCGGTGGTCATCGTTTCCGGCTCCCGGGAAAAGGCGGCTGAATATATCCACCGCCACTTTGAACCCGGCGACCGGGTACTGTGTTTTGAAGAAGAGCTGCCCCTGTACGCCGACTGCGAGCCCCTGTCCTACGGCCGGGAGGCGGATGTGAACACCCTGTCCGCCGGACTGTTCGCCGCTCTGCGGGAGCTGGACGATCCCACCATCCATCAGGTCTACGCCCGCTGTCCCGTTGGCGGCGGCGTGGCCTATGCGGTTCAGAACCGGCTGAAAAAAGCCGCCGCTTTCCACATCGTGGACGCGGAGGTGGAAGCATGATCCTGGGCATCACCGGCGGCACCGGCTGCGGAAAGACCACGCTGCTGAAGACCATCGAAGAAAAGGGCGGGCTGATCCTGGACTGCGATGCCATCTATCACCAGCTTTTGCAGAGGGACCGCGGCCTGCTGAATGCCATCGAAACCCGGTTTCCCGGCACCGTAGAGAATGGCGTATTGCAGCGCAAAAAGTTGGGCGCTTTGGTATTTTCCGACGAAAACGCCTTGCTGGATCTGAACAAAATTACCCACAGCGCGGTGAAGGCCGAAGTGCTGCGTCAACTGGAAAGCCGTCCCAAGCTGGCCGCCATTGACGCCATCGCCCTGTTCGAGGGCGGGCTGGCAGAACTGTGCGACGTTACCGTGGCCGTCACCGCCCCTGCGGAAGTGCGGGTTCAGCGGCTGATGAAGCGGGACGGCATTTCCGAAGACTATGCCCGAAGCCGCATCGCCGCCCAGCACGAAGAAAGCTGGTTCCGGGAACGGTGCGGCTATGTTCTGGAAAACAATGGTACAGAAATACAATTTTACGGCAAATGTCTTGCTTTTTTGTCGGAAGCCGGTATAATAGTATAAGCTATGCAGGGCGTGGGCTTGTCCCCGCCACTCCATACCACTTACAATCTTGCGGCGGGGGAATGTCCCCGCCCTACGCATAGAATGGAGGAAAAACTATGACTACCGAAGAACTCCGGGAATCTTTGCTGCGGGCGCCCAAAAACGGTTACGCCCGGATCACTGACGAAGAGCGCGCTGACATGGAAAGCTACTGCAAGCGTTATATGGCTTTCATGGATGCCTGCAAGACTGAGCGGGAAGCCACTGCCTGGGCCGTCTGCGAGGCGGAAAAGCTGGGCTACAAGCCCTTCGTCCCCGGCATGGACGCAAAACCCGGCGATAAAATCTACTACAACAACCGCAAAAAGGCCATCGCGCTGGCCGTTATCGGCACGGAATCTCTGGAAAAGGGTGCAAACATCTGCGCCGCCCACGTGGACTCTCCCCGCATGGACCTGAAGCCCAATCCTCTGTATGAGGAGTCCGAGATCGCCTACTTCAAGACCCACTACTACGGCGGCATCAAGAAGTACCAGTGGCCCACCATTCCTCTGGCGCTCCACGGCGTTGTCTACCGCAAGGACGGCAGTGTGGTCACCGTCACCGTTGGCGAGGATGACAGCGATCCCGTGCTGATGGTCTCCGACCTGCTGATCCATCTGGCAGGCGACCAGATGCAGAAAACCCTGGCAAAAGGCATCGAAGGCGAGCAGCTGAACGTGATCCTGGGCACCGAACCCCTTGAAGGCGACGGCGCGGATCTGGTCAAGCTGAACGTTATGAAGTGGCTGAACGAAAAGTACGGCCTTATCGAAGCCGACTTCCAGTCCGCCGAACTGACCATCGTCCCCGCCGGAAAGTGCCGGGAGGTGGGCCTGGACCGCAGTCTGCTGGGCGCTTACGGCCACGACGACCGGGTCTGCGCTTACGCCGAGCTGGAAGCCCTGTTCACCATTGAAAATCCCGCCAAGACCGCTGTGTGCATTCTGGCGGACAAGGAGGAGATCGGCTCCATCGGCATTTCCGGTATGCAGAGCCATTTCTTTGAACACTTTATGGGCGGTCTGTGCGACGCTCAGGGTGTGAAGCTGGAGGACTGCTTCGCCAATTCCTTCTGCCTGTCTGCCGACGTTTCCAACGCCTTTGACCCCAACTTCCCCGAAACCTGCGACAAGCGCAACAACAGCCACTTAAACTACGGTGTGGCAATCTGCAAGTACACCGGCGCCCGGGGCAAGAGCGGCGCTTCCGACGCTTCCGCCGAAGCCATGGGCCATGTCCGCAGCACCTTTGAACGCTCCGGCGTCATCTGGCAGACCGCGACCCTGGGCAAGGTCGATCAGGGCGGCGGCGGCACGGTGGCCGCTTACATGGCAAACCGGAACATCGTCACTGTGGACGCCGGTGTGCCTGTGCTGAACATGCACGCGCCCATGGAGCTGGTATCCAAACTGGACTGCTACGAGACCATGCGGGCCTGCAAGGCGATTTACTTAGCTTGATCTTCAGGCTCCCTCTGATGAGGGAGCCTTTTATTCTGGAAAATTATTGCTTGCAGCCGCGCTCCCGTGGGGGAGGATTTCGAATCCTCTCTCAACATTACGTCCACAAAACGGTTGGTTTCATCCTAAAATTCGACATTTTCTAGTATAATTCCTATAAAAGGAGGTACGCAATTTCCATCGGCTTTAGGGCGGATTAAAAATCCGCGCCTACACAATGGTTTTTTGCAAAACTGCAATTCATCTTCCCATTGACTTTCCCTGAAAAGTGGTATATAATACCCACAACTTCATAGGACAGTTCGTGACCATCCTGTCGGTAAACAAAACTAGGGAATTTGATGGGCGCAATGCGCTCATTTTTTGTCGGGTGCAGTCACGTTCTGCGCCCATTTTTCTTTATCAGGAGCGATTCACCATGAACAAACGTACCCGTTATCTCGTCCAGGCGGCCATCATCGCCGCGCTTTACGCCGTGCTGACTCACTTGCAGAATATCCTTCTCCCCGGTTCCGCCACCTGGGCCATCCAGATGCGGATGTCGGAGGCTTTGTGCGTGCTGGCGTTCTTTACCCCGGCGGCAGTTCCGGGGCTGACTGTCGGCTGTCTGGTCTTCAACATCACCTATGCCGCCGCCCTGCCTTTGGATTTTCTGGTGGGTTCCCTGGCGACCTATCTGGCTGTCCAGGCCATGTGGCTGACCCGGAAGGTGACCGTTAAAGGCTATCCCCTGCTGGGTATGCTGATGCCCGCCGTCACCAACGCTGTTCTGGTTGGCTGGGAGCTGACCGTATACATCGGCGGCGGATTCTGGATCAACGCGGTGTATGTGGCTCTTGGGGAAGCCGCGGTGCTGCTGGTTGTGGGCAGCGTGGTGTATTACGCCATCAAGAAGCGGAATCTGGATACCAGGCTGTTCCGGCTGGAACAATAATTTGTAGAATACTGCTGTAGGGGACATGCCCCCGCCCTACAGTTTGTACTGTCGCAAACGATCCTTTACAAGCCGGGAACCTGGTTGGGTTCCCGGCTTGTTTTTTGGGACAAACTATGCTATGATACACTGCAAAAGGAAGTGACATCATGCTCGAATTTCATCGGCTGAACTTATCTCAAAAAGACGAATACGAACGCATCCTCTTCTCCTGCCCGCCCCGGGGCTGCGAATATTCCTTCGCAAACCTCTACCTCTGGGGCCGTCAGCAGGTCACCTTTCTCCACGGCTGTGTGGCCTTCTTCTCCCATTTCTACGGCCGCAGCGTTTACCCCTACCCCATCGGCAACGGCGACCGCCGGGCGGTGATCGAGGAGATCCTGCAGGACGCCAAAAAGCGCGGCATCCCCTGCCGCTTCACCGGCATGACGGATGCCGACCGGGCGGAACTGGAAGAATGGTTCCCCGGAAAATTTATTCTCCGCACCGACCGGGACAGTTTTGACTATGTGTACGCCATCGACGATCTTGCCGACCTGCGGGGCCGGAAGTTCCAGAAAAAACGCAACCATTTCAACCGCTTCCGGGCAGACCACCCGGACTACGAGATCCTGCCCCTGACCCCCTGCAACATGCCTCAGGCCCAGCACATGATCAACGACTGGTTCACCCGCCGCATGAAGGAAGACCCCCACGGGGACTATCTGCTGGAAAACATCGCCCTGGCCCGGGCCTGCCGGAATTACGTTGGTCTTGGCATGGAAGGAATCCTGCTGCTGGACGGCGGTCAGGTACTGGCTGTGACCATGGGGTCCCGGATGGCGAACGATACCTTTGATATCCATTTTGAGAAAGCCCGGGAGGATGTGGACGGAGCATACGCCGCCATCAACTGCGAATTCGCCCGTTACCTGCGGCTGAAGCATCCGGATGTGCAATTTCTGGACCGGGAGGACGACCTGGGCCTGGACGGCTTAAGAAAGGCCAAGCTGAGCTACAATCCCGACCATATGGCAGAAAAGCACTGGGCCTACCTGTCGGAGGACATCCATGAAGACTGAGGGGCTGAAAGACCTCTGGAAACTGGCCTTTGGGGACAGTGACGAAGTGATCGAGGCTTTTTTCCGAACTGCCTTCGCGCCGGAACGGTGCCGGTATCTGGAAATCGGCGGGCAAACCGCCACAGCCCTTTACTGGTTCGATACGCAATGGACGGGCCAGAAGTTTGCCTACCTCTATGCGGTTGCCACCCATCCCGATTTCCGCGGACAGGGGCTTTGCCGCCGTCTCATGGAGGAGACTCATGCCATTTTAACGGAACAGGGATATGACGGAGCGCTGCTCATGCCCGCGGAAGCGGGGCTGCGGCAGATGTATGCCAAAATGGGCTACCGGGACTGCACGGCGGTGTCGGAGATCACCTGCAAGGCAGGCACGCCGGTTTCTGTGCGTCCCGTGGAAATCGCGGAATACGCCCAGCTGCGGCGGAAATATCTTCCGAAGGGCGGCGTGATCCAAGAGGGCGTGAATCTGGACTACCTGGCAACATTTGCCAAGGTTTATGCCGGAGAAGATTTCGTTCTTGCGGCTGTATCTGACGGGCGGCAGCTTCACGGCGTGGAACTGCTG
Source organism: Oscillospiraceae bacterium (assembly GCA_036300205.1). Classification (GTDB taxonomy): domain Bacteria; phylum Bacillota; class Clostridia; order Oscillospirales; family Oscillospiraceae; genus Faecousia. The sequence continues at coordinate 44,551 of JAXJGV010000015.1, read as the reverse complement.
GGAAACCGGGATGCCGCGCCGGGGATCCTGGCCGCGCTGGGATATCCGGAAGGAACCTTCCGTACGCCGGGAGAGGACATTGCCTTTGCCATGTTCCGCCTGCTGAAAACGGCTGCCGCTGCCCCGGGTTATTTTGGACTGGCTTTTGATTAGCAAAACTCCCGGAACTGACGTTCCGGGAGCTTCGTTTTTATATCAGCAGGCTGATGCCATAAATGACCGCAAGATGCAGCGGATAATACAGATAGAACAGTTTGCCGAGGGGGTATTTCCCCCGTTGGCCGTTGTACATACCCAGCAGCGGTACCGCCGCCAGGGCAAACCACTGGATACCGCCGTAGTGCAGCCCCAGCAGGATCAGCCCCGCGCACAGGAACTGGGGCTTGGGATTTCCGAAATAGACCAGCACCGGAAGCAGAACGCCGAAAATTCCATAGTCGATGTCAAAGCCGGGCACGAACCTCGGAAGCACAACGCACAAAACAATGACCGCCGCCAATATCCCCAGCGCCAGCAGTTTGGAACAGACATCCGTCTGTTCCTGCGCATTGTCCACCGCATAGATCAGACAGATGGACAGGGTAAAAGTCACCAGGATACACTGGTACAAAGAGCCCATTGCCACAAAATATACGGCCTGACACACCAGCGCCAGGGCCGCCAGCCGAAGCAGATACCGTTTCCGGTCATGGGTATGGCGGCAGCCCTCGGCGATCATGTAGGCATAAATAGGCAGCGCCAGACGGCCGATGATACGCAGGAGGCCCCAATTCGGCAGAAGCTGCAGTCCTGCGTGGTCACAGGTCATGGCGATCATGGCGATGATCTTCAGTTGGTTTCCGGTCAGACCGGATCTGGTTTGTGTCGCTGGCATGTGGGATCACCTCCGGGGTTTGGGGTTATCTTAGCATTTTGGAGAGAAAGAGTCAACTGTGGGAAAAGAATGCTGTTTATCCCGTTGGGTTTTCCCTTGTCCCCCCCGTAGGGTAGGATTTTCAATCCTCCCTCAATTTGCGGCCGCAAAGAGGGGGGACTCCGTGATCCGTCATTTTTATATAAAAGGAACCGCTCAATTGCCGTTGGGTTAGGGCGGATCGAAAATCCGCCCCTACGGAAAGGGGCGGTGTAATAGGCAGCAAAAAAGCGCCCCCCTGGGCGCGGATGTCTGTAAACGAGAAGTAACCCTTGACTGTTTCTTTTTACGGAATCAGTCAAGGGTTACTTCATTGAACTCTTGGTATCTAACATCATTGGTTAACCTCGCTTTCTTAAGATCAGACGCCTGCTTCCATGACAAAAATTGAATCACTTCCGGTATTGATTTTGGTTTGTTCAAAATTGTATATGAACGGAAGAAATAAAAGAAGAAAAGCGTCTGTTCGGTTTCTAACTTTCCTTAGAAACCTGTTTCAAGAGATCATTGGTATCACCTCTTTGTATTTATATAATAGCACATTGTTTTGGAAAAGCAAGACGGAATATTGTATAAAGTGCTTATATTTTCTTTTAGCAAAACGCAGAAATTGGTCATAATAGTCGAATTTTTATTGACAGCCCCAGGCCGGTTGTGCTATGCTGAATGTGTTGGGGACTGTAAGGCATCCCTGCTTTCCGGCGCATTTTTCCTGGGTTCTTCCTGGTTTTGGCAAGATACACAGCAAAATGCGACAAATTGGAAAAGAAATTGTCTTTCTGCGAATTGACGCTATTTTTCCGGCATGCTATAATTGCTATGTAATCAAGACACCCTTATGACTGACGGATCAGTGGAGCACCACATGGAGTAAGGGCATATTGTTCGATTGCCGACCGTCTGGGCTCACTTTTCCCGAAAGGGATCAGTGCGCCCTTTTTTATTTTCACTTTTGGAGGTAACGCATGAAAAAAGTTGGTATCGTCATGGGCAGCGACAGCGATCTGCCGATCCTGCGCAAGACCATGGACACCCTGGCCTCTCTGGGCATTCCCTATGAGTGTCACGTTTATTCTGCACACCGCACCCCCGAGGAAGCTCGGGATTTTGCCGTAAACGCACGCAAAAACGGCTTTGGCGTCCTCATCGCCGCTGCCGGTATGGCTGCTCACTTAGCTGGCGCCATTGCGGCCAACACTACCCTTCCTGTCATCGGCATTCCCTGCAAGTCTACCTGTCTCGACGGCATTGACGCACTCCTTTCTACGGTCATGATGCCCTCCGGTATCCCTGTTGCTACCGTAGCCATCAACGGAGGCGTGAATGCCGCTTTGCTGTCTGCCCAGATCCTGGCTGTGGAAGACGCAGAGCTGGCCGCCAAGCTGGACGCCAAGCGCGCTTCCGACGCCGCCAAAGTCCTGGAAAAGGACGCTGCCCTGCAGGCAGAGCTGAACCAGTAAGTTCTTTTGGGATTCACGCAGCGACTTTCGATCTCCATGCCATCGCGAGCCAGTCTGCTTAAGTGTTTTGGCAGTCGCTTAAGCGGTGCGGCGATCTCAGAGGTTTCCGGGGCAGCTGGAAAATGAGAGATTCCCCTGTTTCCGCAATGAAGTGGTTTTCGAGGCCGCAGGCGTTCCATATCCGCACCCCAAAACCACATCTGTCCATTAGAAAGAGGTAATTTATCATGGAAAATCTCAAGCTGCTGTACACCGGTAAGACCAAGAACGTCTACGCCCTGCCCAACGGCAACTGCCTGCTGAAGTTCAAGGACGACTGCACCGGCAAGGACGGCGTGTTCGATCCCGGTGAAAACTCTGTCGGTCTGACCATCGAAGGCGTTGGCGACGTGAACCTGCGTATGTCCATCTACTTCTTCGAGAAGATCAACGCCGCCGGTATCCGCACCCACTACGTTTCCGCCAACCTGGACGACACCACCATGGAAGTCCTGCCCGCCAAGGTTTTCGGCAAGGGCCTGGAAGTCATCTGCCGCTACAAGGCTGTGGGTTCCTTCTACCGCCGCTACAACCAGTACTGCACCGAGGGTCAGGATCTGCCCGCTTATGTGGAGACTACCTTCAAGAACGACGCTCTGGGCGATCCCCTGGTCACCAAGGACGGCCTGGTCACCCTGGGCGTTATGACCGCCGAGCAGTACGATTCCCTGAAGGCACAGACCCAGGCCATCACCAAGATCGTGGCTGACGACCTGAAGGAAAAGGGTCTGGACCTGTACGACATCAAGTTCGAGTTCGGCTACGACGCCGACGGCAAGGTCATGCTGATCGACGAGATCGCTTCTGGCAACATGCGCGTCTACAAGGACGGCAAGTACATCGATCCCATGACCCTGAACAAGCTGTTCTTCGCTTAATTTTCCAACGCCAACGTGGGAGAGGGGCACGCCCCTCCCCTGCGTTGCCATCTTCCAACCTTTCTTTAAGCTAAATCAAGGAGGCTCTTTTATGGGTGGTTTCTTCGGGGCAATTTCCCGTAAAAACTGTAAATACGACGTTTTCTTTGGCACAGACTATCACTCCCACCTGGGCACCAAGCGTGGCGGTCTTGCCTTCTACGATGAGGAAAAGGGCTTCCAGCGCCAGATCCACAACATCGAGAATACCCCTTTCCGTACCAAGTTCGAAAATGATCTAAGCAAAATGGACGGCAAGGCCGGTATCGGCTGCATCTCCGACACGGATCCCCAGCCTCTGCTGGTGCGCAGCCACCTGGGACTTTTCACCATCTCCACCGTGGGCATCATCACCAACGCTGAAGAACTGGTGGAGAAGACCTTCTCCGGCCCCGGTTACCAGTTCATGGCCATGTCTTCCGGCAAGGTCAACGCCACAGAGCTGACCGCCGCCCTGATCAACCGCTGCGACAATCTGGTGGACGGCATCAAATATGCCCAGGAGGTCATCGAAGGCTCCTGCACCATCTTGATCCTTGCCCAGGACGGCCTGATTGCCGCCCGCGACAAGATGGGCCGTCTGCCCATCGTCATCGGCAAGAGCGAAGACGGCTACTGCGCTTCCATGGAGTCCTTCGCCTGCCAGAAGCTGGGCTATCAGCCCTGCTACAACCTGGGACCCGGTGAGATCACCAAGATCACCGCTGACGGCTATGAACAGCTGGCCGCTCCCGGCGACAAAATGAAGATCTGCGCTTTCCTGTGGACTTACTACGGCTACCCCAACTCCAACTACGAAGGCATGAACGTGGAAGTCATGCGTTACCGCAACGGCGAGATCATGGCCCGGGAAGAAGAAAAGGCCGGCGCTCTGCCCGATGTGGACTACGTGGCCGGCGTGCCCGATTCCGGCCTGCCCCACGCCATCGGCTATGCCAACGAGTCCCGCAAGACCTTCGCCCGACCCTTCGTCAAATACACCCCCACCTGGGCCCGTTCCTTTATGCCCTCCAACCAGGAGATGCGCAACCTGGTGGCAGAAATGAAGCAGATCCCCGTCCCGGAGCTGATCCAGGACAAGAAGCTGCTGCTGGTGGACGACTCCATCGTCCGCGGCACCCAGCTGCGGGAGACCGTGGATTTCCTGTACAAATCCGGCGCAAAAGAAGTGCACATGCGCTCTGCCTGCCCTCCCATCATGTACGGCTGCAAGTACCTGAACTTCTCCCGCAGCAACTCCGAGATGGAGCTGATCGCCCGGAGAACCATTCAGAAGCTGGAAGGCGACGAGGGTCAGAAGCATATCGCCGAGTACGCCGACGGTTCCACCGAGCGCGGCAAGTGCATGCTGAAATCCATCTGTGAAGAGATGGGCTTCGATTCTCTGGGCTACCAGTCCCTGGACGGTCTGCTGGAGGCCATCGGCCTGGACCGGGACAAGGTCTGCACCTACTGCTGGTCCGGAGAAGAATAACTTTTGAGTACAAAATGCTTTCCGCATTTTTTGATAACGAAACCTTCCGAAAAGGAGCTGTATAAAAATGGATCACAAGAATTCCTATTCCGCCAGCTACGCCGCCGCGGGCGTTGACATCACCGCCGGCTACCGGGCTGTGGAGCTGATGAAGAAGCACGTTGCCCGCACCCGCAACGAAGGCTGCCTGGACGACGTGGGCGGCTTCGGCGGCTGCTACGGCCTGCCCATCGCCGGTATGGAGGAGCCTGTGCTGGTCTCCGGCACCGACGGCTGCGGCACCAAGGTCAAGCTGGCCATCCTGATGGACAAGCACGACACCATCGGCATCGACGCCGTGGCCATGTGCGTCAACGACATCATCTGCGTGGGTGCAAAGCCCCTGTTCTTCCTGGACTACATTGCCTGCGGCAAGAACGTTCCCGAGAAGATCGCCGAGATCGTTTCCGGCGTGGCTGAGGGCTGCGTCCAGGCAGGTTCCGCCCTCATCGGCGGCGAGACTGCCGAGCATCCCGGCATGATGCCCGTGGAAGACTACGACCTGGCAGGCTTCGCTGTGGGCATCGTGGACAAGAAGAAGATCATCGACAACACCAAGATGGCAGCCGGCGATGTGGTCATCGCGCTGCCCTCCACCGGCATCCATTCCAACGGCTTCTCCCTGTGCCGGAAGGTCTTTGATATCGACAACAACAATCCCGAGCTGTATGTGGCCCGGGAAGAGCTGGGCGGCAAGACCATTGCCGAGGCTCTGCTGACTCCCACCAAGATCTACGTCAAGCCCGTTCTGGCTCTGCTGGAAAAGGTGGATGTCAAGGGCATCAGCCACATCACCGGCGGCGGCTTCTATGAGAACATTCCCCGTTCCATCCCCGACGGCCTGTGCGCCAAGATCGACAAGAGCGCCGTCAAGGTCCTGCCCATCTTCGACGTGATCGCCAAGTGGGGCAACATCCCCGAGCGCGACATGTTCAACACCTACAACATGGGCGTGGGCATGAGCATCGTGGTTCCCGCCGCCCAGGCTGACGAGGCTCTGGAGATCCTGAAGGCTAACGGCGAGGACGCTTACGTCATCGGCACCATCATCGAGAACGAAGAAAAGGTGATCCTGGAGTGAAAACCAAAATCGCAGTTCTGGTCTCCGGCGGCGGCACCAACTTGCAGGCACTGATCGACGCCCAGGGCACCGTGCTCAACAGCGGCGAGATCGTGCTGGTGGTTGCCAACAACGCCAATGCCTACGCTCTGGAGCGGGCCAAAAAGGCCGGTATCGACACCGCCGTGGTTCTGAAAAAGGAGTGCGGCTCCCAGGCGGCTTTCGAAGAAAAGCTGAAGGAAGTCCTCACCGCCCACGGCATTGAGGTCATCATTCTGGCGGGCTTCATGACCATCCTCACCGAGAATTTCACCTCCGCTTATCCCAAGCGCATCCTGAACGTCCACCCCTCCCTGATCCCCGCCTTCTGCGGCGAGGGCTTCTACGGTCTGCGGGTGCATCAGGCGGCGCTGGATTACGGTGTGAAGGTCACCGGCGCTACCGTGCATTTTGTCAATGAGATCCCCGACGGCGGCGAGATCATTGCCCAGAAGGCCGTTTACATCGAAGACGGCGACACTCCCGAGCTCCTGCAGCGCCGGGTCATGGAGCAGGCCGAATGGATCCTGCTGCCCCAGGCCGCGGAAACGGTGTGCGCCGGTTTGCAGAAAAAATAATATAAACACATGTCATTGCGAACCAGTCCGCAGACTGGTGCGGCAATCTCCTTCGATTTTGGGAAGGCCTCCGGAAACTTCCGGGGATTCCCACGCCAGTGTGCGCACTGGCTCGGAATGACAGGAATTTTGGAGGAATATAGCATGAACGTTTACGAAATCAAGTCCATGGCAGAGCGCCTGGACGGCAATACTTACCCCGGCCGGGGCATCGTGCTGGGCGTCACCCCCGACGGCAAGAAGGCCGTTGCCGCCTACTTCATCATGGGCCGCAGCGTCAACTCCCGCAACCGCGTCTTCATCCAGGAGCCGGACGGTATCCGCACCGAGGCCCATGACCCCAGCCTGATGAAGGACCCTCACCTGATCATCTACCACCCCGTCCGCGAGGTGGGCCAGGGCCTGATCGTCACCAACGGCGACCAGACCGACACCATCTGGGAATACCTGGCAAAGGGCGAAAGCTGGGAAGCTGCCCTGCGCACCCGTCAGTTCGAGGACGACGGCCCCAACTGGACTCCCCGCATCTCCGGCATCCAGGCAAACGACGGCTCCTACAAGATGTCCATTCTGAAGGCTGCCGACCCCGAGGGCAACGCCTGCGCCCGGTTCTTCTATGAGTACCCCGCCACCGCCGGCCTGGGCCACTTCCTGCACACCTACGTCTGCGACGGCAACCCCGTGATCCCCACCTTCCAGGGCGAGCCTGAGCGGGTCTCCATCCCCGCCGACATCGACGCTTTCACCGAAGAGCTGTGGACCAACCTGAACGAGGCCAACAAGATCTCTCTGTTCGTCCGCTACACCGACCTGGAGACCCGGAAGTTCCAGCAGCGGATCCTCAACAAGCATCAGTAAATCTTTGTGTCATTCCGAGCCAGTGCGCACACTGGCGTGGGAATCCCCTTCATTCATCGGAACCCCTGTATGAAACAGGAGATTGCCACACCAGTCTGCGGACCGGTTCGCAATGACAGGCAAATATGGGAGGAATACTTTATTATGAACGAATTTCAACTGAAATACGGCTGCAACCCCAACCAGAAGCCTTCCCGCATCTACATGGCCGACGGTTCCGAGCTGCCCATCACCATTCTGAACGGCCGTCCCGGCTACATCAACTTCCTGGACGCCCTGAACTCCTGGCAGCTGGTCAAGGAGCTGAAAGAGGCTACCGGCATGGCCTGTGCTACCTCTTTCAAGCACGTCTCCCCTACTTCCGCCGCTGTGGGCAAGCCCCTGCCTCTGGAGCTGAAGAAGGCCTGCTTCGTTGAGGATGTGGAAGGTCTGGACGAGAACCCTCTGGCCTGCGCCTACGTCCGTGCCCGCGGCGCTGACCGTCTTTGCTCCTTCGGCGACTGGGTCGCCCTGTCCGATGTCTGCGACGAAATGACCGCAAAGCTCATCGCTCCCGAGGTCTCCGACGGCGTCATCGCCCCCGGTTACACCGAGGAGGCTCTGGCCATTCTGAAGGCCAAGCGCAAGGGAGGCTACAATGTTGTCGCCATCGATCCTGACTTCGTCCCCGCCGAGAAGGAGACCAAGCAGGTCTTCGGCATTACCTTTGAGCAGGGCCGCAACAACTTCAAGATCGGCAGCCACCTGCTGGAGAACATCGTTACCGAGAACAAGGAACTGCCCGAGTCCGCCAAGATCGACCTGATCGTATCCCTCATCACCCTGAAGTACACCCAGAGTAACTCTGTTTGCTTCGCTTACGACGGCCAGGCCATCGGTGTCGGCGCCGGCCAGCAATCCAGAGTCCACTGTGTCAGACTCGCCGGCGGCAAGGCCGATACCTGGTTCCTGCGCCAGCATCCCAAGACCCTGAATCTGCCCTTCCGCCCTGATCTGGGCCGCCCCGGCCGTGACAACGTCATCGACGGCTACATCAACGGCAACGAAGAGGACGTCTGCGCTGACGGCATCTGGCAGAATTACTTCACCCAGCGTCCCGAGCCTCTGACGGCTGAGGAGAAGCGTGCATGGCTGGATTCCCGGGATGCCGTGGCACTGGGCTCCGACGCTTTCTTCCCCTTCCCTGACTCCGTCAAGCGCGGCGTTGCTTCCGGTGTCAAGTACATCGCCGAGCCCGGCGGCTCCATCCGCGATGACCTGGTCATCGAAGAGTGCAACAAGAACGGCATCGTCATGGCCTTCACCGGCATGAGACTGTTCCACCACTAAGAATATCCACCTCAGGGGACAGTCCAAAATGGCTGCCCCCTGTCGGTGCGCTTTATGGAAATTGAAAATTGAAAATGGAAAATTGAAAATTCTCTATTTTTCCTTAATTTTCAACTTTCAATTATCAATTTTCAATTCATTATCATAGGAGGTTTTTTCCATGAAATTACTGGTTGTTGGTGGTGGCGGGCGTGAGCACGCTATCATCAAAAGTCTGAAAAAGAATCCTACCGTTACGGAAATTTTTGCCTGCCCCGGCAACGGCGGCATTGCCGCTGACGCCGCCTGCGTCGCCATCGGCGCTACCGACATCGACAAGATCGTGGAATTCGCTGTGGCAAACGCCATCGATTACGCCGTTGTCGCCCCTGACGATCCTCTGGTCCTGGGCTGCGTGGATGCCCTGGAAGCAAAGGGCATTCCCTGCTTCGGCCCCAGAGCCAACGCCGCCATCATCGAGGGCAGCAAGGTCTTCTCCAAGAACCTGATGAAAAAGTACGGCATCCCCACCGCTGAATACGAAGTATTCGAGGACATGAACGCCGCCCTGGCTTACCTGGAAACCGCTCCCATCCCCACCGTCATCAAGGCCGACGGTCTGGCACTGGGCAAGGGCGTCATCATTGCCCAGACCCGGGAGGAAGCCAAGACCGCTGTCCGGGATATGATGGAAGGCGGCATGTTCGGCAAGTCCGGCAGCCGGGTGGTCATTGAAGAATTCCTCACCGGCCCCGAAGTGTCCGTGCTGTCCTTCACCGACGGCAAGGTGGTCAAGCCCATGGTGTCTTCCATGGACCACAAGCGCATCGGTGACCACGACACCGGCCTGAACACCGGCGGCATGGGCACCGTGGCTCCCAACCCCTACTACACGGAAGATGTTGCAAAGGTGTGCATGGATACCATCTTCCTGCCCACCATCGCCGCCATGAACGCCGAGGGCCGCACCTTCAAGGGCTGCCTGTACTTCGGCCTGATGCTCACCCCCAAGGGTCCCAAGGTCATCGAATACAACTGCCGTTTCGGCGATCCCGAGACTCAGGTGGTTCTGCCCCTGCTGGAAAGCGACCTGCTGACCGTCATGCAGGCCACCACCAATGGCACCCTGGCAGAAACCGAAGTCAAGTTTGCCGACAAGCACGCCTGCTGCGTGATCCTGGCATCCTCCGGCTACCCCACCAGCTACAAGAAGGGCTTCGAGATCACCATGACCGAAGAAGCCGCCGCCCACACCTATGTGGCTGGCGCAAAGCTGGAGGGCGGCAAGCTGGTCACCTCCGGCGGCCGCGTCACCGGCACCACTGCCATTGCAGACTCTCTGGAAGAGGCCGTGAAGGAAGCCTACCGGATCTCTGACGGCGTCAAGTTCGAGGGCGCTTACAGAAGAAGCGACATCGGCCAGCGGGCTTTGCAGGCGCTGAAATAACATTTACCGCTGTCATTGCGAACCAGTGGTGCTCCGCGCAGCGAATCGAAATTTGTATGATTGCCAGTGGCAATCTCCGAATGGTTTCGCTATGTCCGGGAGATTGCCATGTCGCTTCGCTCCCCGCAATGACAAGTAATTTCTTACGCGAAGCGTTAACATAGAAAAAACCGAAACTAGGAGGAAAATACCCCATGGTTTATCGCGTATTTGTAGAAAAAAAGGAAGGCCTGGACAATGAAGCCAAGGGCCTGCTGAACGAGGCCAAGAATCTGCTGGGCATCAGCAGCCTGGAAAACGTTCGCCTGTTCAACCGCTATGACGCAGAAAACATCACCGAAGAGCTGTTCGGCTACGCCGTCAAGACCGTTTTCTCCGAGCCCCAGCTGGACATCGCCACCGCAGACATTGACCTGCCCGGCGCATATGTCTTCGCCGTGGAGCCCCTGCCCGGCCAGTTCGACCAGCGGGCCGACTCCGCCGCCCAGTGCATCCAGATTCTCTCCCAGGGCGACCGTCCCACCATCCACAGCGCTAAGGTCTACGCCCTGTACGGCGAGCTGACCGACGCTGACATCGCCGCTATCAAAAAGCACGTCATCAACGCCGTGGAAAGCCGGGAGGCTTCCCTGGACAAGCCGGAGACCCTGGCTGTGGAGTATGCCGCTCCCGAAACCGTGGCCACCGTCACCGGCTTTATCAGCATGGACGAGGCTGCCCTGTCCGCTCTGCTGGATTCTCTGGGCCTTGCCATGGACCTGGACGACCTGAAGTTCCTGCAGAACTACTTCCGTGACGAGGAGCACCGGGACCCCACCATCACCGAGATCCGCGTTGTCGACACCTACTGGTCCGACCACTGCCGCCACACCACCTTCTCCACCCACCTGGATAATATCCAGATTGAGGACGTCGCTGTGGAGCAGGCTTACCGGGACTACCTGGCCGCCCGTGTGGCTGTTTATGGCGAAGAAAAGGCCGCTGCCCGGCCCCAGACTCTGATGGACATCGCCACCATCGGCACCAAGTATCTGAAGAAGCGTGGCCTGCTGCCCGAGCTGGACGAGTCCGAAGAGATCAATGCCTGCTCCATCCACGTCACCGCCACCGTTAACGGTGAGGACCAGGACTGGCTGCTGATGTTCAAGAACGAGACCCACAACCATCCCACCGAGATCGAACCCTTCGGCGGCGCCGCTACCTGTATCGGCGGCTGTATCCGCGATCCCCTGTCCGGCCGTGCCTATGTCCACCAGGCCATGCGCGTCACCGGTGCCGCGGATCCCCGGAAGCCCCTGAACGAGACCATCCCCGGCAAGCTGCCCCAGCGTAAGCTGTGCCAGACTGCCGCCGCAGGTTATTCCTCTTACGGCAACCAGATCGGCCTGGCCACCGGCCATGTTGCCGAGCTGTACCACGACGGCTATGTCGCCAAACGCTTAGAATGCGGCGCTGTGGTTGCCGCCGCTCCCGCCTACAATGTCCGCCGCGAGCGTCCCGCCCCCGGCGACGTCATCGTTCTGCTGGGCGGCCGCACCGGCCGTGACGGCATCGGCGGTGCCACCGGCTCCTCCAAGAGCCACAACATGAAATCCTTGACCACCATGGCCTCCGAAGTCCAGAAGGGCAACGCCCCCGAGGAGCGGAAGATCCAGCGTCTGTTCCGCAACGCCGAGGTCACCCGCCTGATCAAGCGCTGCAACGACTTCGGCGCAGGCGGCGTTTCCGTTGCTATCGGCGAGCTGGCCGACGGCCTGCAGATCGATCTGGACGCCGTCCGCAAGAAGTACGAGGGTCTGGACGGCACCGAGCTGGCCATCTCCGAGTCTCAGGAGCGTATGGCCGTGGTCGTAGAAGCCAAGGACGCTGACCAGTTTATCGCCTACGCCCAGGAAGAAAACCTGGAAGCCTACCGTGTGGCCGTGGTCACCGAAGAGGCCCGGATGGTTATGCGCTGGAAGGGCAAGGAAATTGCCAACCTGTCCCGTGACTTCCTGAACACCAACGGTGCTGTGAAGCACACCGATGTTTCCGTTGCCGGCAAGGACCGCAATCTGGGTTGCATCGTGGACGGCAGTCTGAAGGACATCGCTGCCACTCTGAAGTTCGCTGACAAGCGCGGCCTCATCGAGCGTTTCGACTCTACCATCGGTGCCGGTTCTCTGCTGATGCCCTTCGGCGGCAAGAACCAGACCACTCCCACCCAGGCTATGGCAGCCAAACTGCCCGTCCTGCCCGGTGAAACCACCGACCAGGGCAGCATCTTCGCATGGGGCTGTGATCCCGATCTGCTGAGCGCCGATCCCTACGAAGGCGCACAGGCCGCCATTGTTTCTTCCGTTGCCAAGGTGGTTGCCGCAGGCGGCGACTACAAGAAGGTCTATCTGACCCTGCAGGAGTTCTTCGAGAAGCTGCGCAACGAACCCAGCCGCTGGGGCAAGCCCTTCCAGGCACTGCTGGGCGCTCTGCAGGCACAGCTGGGTCTGAATGCCGCAGCCATCGGCGGCAAGGACTCCATGTCCGGCACCTTCCTGGATAAGGACGTTCCTCCCACCGTTATCTCCTTCGCCATTGCCCCCGTCAAGGAAGACGAAATCATTTCCAACGAATTCAAGGAAGCCGGTCACCCCGTCTACAGCTTTGGCGGCTGCGGCTGGTCCAACTACAAAGCTCTGAAGCAGAACTGGGAAGCATTCCATGCCCTGTGCCAGGCCGGTAAGGTCAAGGCCGCCTGGGCTGTGGAAGGCGGCGGCATCGCCGAAGCCGTCATGAAGATGTCCTTCGGCAACTCCGTAGGTTTCAAGTCCAATCCCGAGGCCGGCCTTCAGTATGGCCCTGCTTACGGCACCATCGTTGCCGAGCTGACTGAAGAGGTTGAAGGCGCGGAACTGATCGGCTGGACCACCGCCGAGCCCGTTATCACCTACGGCTCCGAAACCGTTTCCATCAAAGAGCTGTACGAGCTGAACACCGCCGTCCTGGAGGATGTTTATCCCACCAAGACTGTGGAAACCAAAGCGGAAATTCCCACCTTCTCCTTTGACAGCAAGTGCGCCATCGCTCCCGCCGTCAAGGTTGCCAAGCCCAAGGTGCTGATCCCCGTGTTCCCCGGCACCAACTGCGAATACGACTCCGCCCGGGCCGTCATGCGTGCCGGTGCTGAGGCTGACATTGCTGTCATCCGGAACCTGACTGCCGACGACGTAGCCCGCAGTGTCGAAGAAGTGGCAAAGAAGATTTCCGAAAGCCAGATGATCTTCATCCCCGGCGGCTTCTCCGGCGGCGACGAGCCCGACGGCTCCGCCAAGTTCATCACCGCTTTCTTCCGCAACCCCGCTGTGAAGGAAGCCGTCACCAAGCTGCTGAATGACCGGGATGGCCTGATGTGCGGCATCTGCAACGGCTTCCAGGCCCTGATCAAGCTGGGTCTGGTACCCTACGGCGAGATTCGGGACACCGACGAAAGCTGCCCCACCCTGACCTTTAACACCATCTCCCGCCACCAGAGCCGCATCGTCCACACCCGTGTGGCCTCCAACAAGTCCCCCTGGCTGGCACTGACCAACGTTGGCGACGTGTACAACGTCCCCATCTCCCATGGCGAGGGCCGTTTCTTCGCCTCCGAAGAGCTGGCCATGCAGCTGGCTGCTAACGGTCAGATTGCAACCCAGTACGTGGACCTGGAGGGCAAGCCCACCATGGACACCGCCTTCAACCCCAACGGCTCCCTGTTCGCCATTGAGGGCATCACCTCTCCCGACGGCCGTGTCTTCGGTAAAATGGGCCACAGCGAGCGTATCGGCGCGGGCCTGTACAAGAACGTCCCCGGCGAGTACGATATCCAGATGTTCAAGGCTGCGGTGAAGTATTTCAAATAAGTGGCCGCGTGCCGCTTGATGCGTTCAATTTTTAAAACTCCCGGATGGTCAAACCATCCGGGAGTTTTTTGTGGAATCGAAAGATTAATTGTAGCCTCCATAAAAGCGCCCCTGTAGGGCGGAGGCACGCTTCCGCCAGGCAATTGCAATCAGGGAACGTTTTCAATAGAAGTATCGGGAAACCCTTCTGCCAAAAACGAAAAATCTCAGTTGCGCAGGTGCCCGGCGTGGGCATACCCACGCCCTACAGTGGCTGGTCCGCGAGACGATCATGTATCGCGTTTTTTTAGATCACAGAATATCCGGCATCTGACAGGACCTTCAATGCTTTCCCGTAATTTTCTTTTCTGGTCAAAATGTAATCCGTATTGTATGTGGATATGGCAAAGATGCCGATTTCATTTTCTGCCAGGATCGAAGAGATCCGGGAGAGAATCCCAATCATGGAAAAGTCCAGGACGCCCTGGATGCGGAAGGCTTTCCAGCCGTCGTCCCGTTCTGTTACATTCCCCGGGACAGCATCCGTCGGACAGACCAGGGAATTTTCTTCATCCGTCTTTCCCAGAAAACAGAATTCACTGCTTGGGTCCACCTGGGAAAAATCCGCTGCTTTGCATACGGAAAAATCCTGTTCGATTCGTTTTAGTTCCATGTTCGTTTCCCTCGCTTGACAAATGTGCCCCACGCTTGGAGCATTCCCGATTATCCTTCCCGCTTCAGCAGGCGCAGTTTGAACGCCCGGATTTTCGCCATATACCGGCTGGTATACAGCGCGCCCAGCAGGAGCATCCCGAAAACCCATCCCAGAGAAAAGCTGGCAATGTCCTCGTAAATCCCCGCGCACGCCAGTCCCATGATGTCCAGCACCATGTAAACCAGAAAAGCCGCAATTCCAACCAGGAACATAATGTGCATTTTCCCGGTCAGCTTCTCCTTTTCCCGGTTGCTGTAGTCCGCAACCTTCAATACTGTTTCTGTCATTTCCTGATCCATCGTGTTTGGTTTCCTTTCTCCGTCTAAAATCTCTCTCAGCTCTACGCCGTGGTAATCCGCGATCTGGATCAAAACATCCAGATCCGGCATGTTGGACCCGGTTTCCCAGCGGGAGACCGTTCGGTTGGATACGCCCATGATCTCCGCAAAGTGTTCCTGTGTGATGTTTTTCTCTTTCCGCAGTTCCTTCAGGAATCTGCCGATTTTTTGCTAGTCCATGCAGTGACCTCCTTTCGGGAATCATTTTACGCTTTCCATCGGAGAAAGGAAACGACGCAAAGCGTCAATTTTGGTATTTTTCGTATGGACATTTCATGTCCGGTTCGAAAAAAATGAGAAATCCTGCAAAAATGCCCCCAACCGTTGGGTTGGGGGCACCGTGCATCATCTGACGTACTCGATCACGACGCGGCGGTTGGGCTCGACGCCGGTGGAGTGGGTGGTGATGTTGTCCATGTCCTGCAGAGCGGCGTGGATCACATGGCGCTCGTAGGCGTTCATGGGCTCCAGGGTGGTGCGGCGGCGGGCCTTCAGGACCTGCTGTGCCTTCTTGCGGGCATAGCGGCGCAGGCTGTCCTCCCGCTTTTCGCGGTAGCACTCGGCATCCACGTTGATGCGGATGTGGCCCTCTACATCCCGGTTGATGGTGTAGTTGGCCAGGTGCTGGATGGCGTCCAGCGTGTCGCCCCGGCGGCCGATCAGGTAACCCAGATCGTCGCCGACCAGGTCCACCTTGTATGTATTGCCCTCTGCCGCCTTATAGCAGTGGGGCACGGCCTTGGAATCCATGTGCTCCAGCAGACCCTTGATGAAGACTTCGATCTTCTCCTCCACAGAGCCGGGCTCAGCGGGGGTGTATTCCTTGGGCTGCACGGGAGCCTTGGGTTCAGCCTTGGGCTTGGGCTCCTTGGGAGCTTTGGGAGCCTTGGGGGCATCCATCTTCTTCTCTGCCTTGGGTGCCTTGGGCTTTTCGCTCTTGAGGGCCTCCGCCTTCACAGGCTCGGCCTTGGGAGCTTCGGCTTTGGGCGCTTCCGGCTTGGGAGCCTCAGGCTTCTTCACAACGGGTGCGGCGGCCTTGGGCTTGGAGCGGGACGCGCTGCCCAGGGCGCTCTTGGGCTTCTCAGGGACCTTTTCCTCCACAGGATCGGGAGCTTCATAGGTCACCTGAACCTTGGCAGGCTGGGCGCCAAAGCCCAGGAAGCCGGCCTTGGCCTGCTGCAGCACCATGACAGAAACGCTGTCACGGTCCAGGCCCAGCTGGGTCAGAGCGGACTCAATGGCAAGATCAATGGTCTTGCCGGTAGTAACGATGGTCTTTTCCATTGCTTATTCCTCCGTAGAGTTGGAAGCGTAGCGGTTGGGATCGTAGTTGCGGCCCTTGCAGTAGGGACGGCTGGGGATGCCGGACATGCAGCTGCCTGCGTCGTCCTCGTCCTCCACCTCGATACCCTTCTTCGCGGCGTATTCCTTGGCAGCGGCAGCCTTGGCGGCCTGCTCCTGGTCACGCTGCTGCTTCTGCAGCTTCTTCTTGCTGGTGTTGGTGGTGATGCCGTCGGGGTTGGCAGCGCGGCGCTCGGCGCGGACACGCTCCTTCTCGGCTTCGATACGGTCTTCCTCCAGAGCCTTCTGCAGGCGGACGGCGTCCTCGGCATCATAGATCTTACGGTAGTGTCTGGTCATGATGGGATCGGTGATCATACGGAACACGCCGCCCACGAACCAGTACAGGCTGAGGCCTGCGGAGACGGTGAAGCCGATCCACAGGGACATCAGAGGCATCATCCACATCATCATCTTGTTGGTCTGTGCGGTCTGGGAATTCTGGGCGGTCTCCTTATCCTGGATGCCCTTCTCGTTGGTGATGACGGAATCGTTGGTCTTCTGGCTGATCCACATCTGCAGGACCTGAGAGCCGGCGGACAGGACGGGGATCAGGAACGCGCCGATGTGCGCCCAGTCCCAAGCGTCCCAGCTCCAGAACGCAAAGCTGGGAATGGTGCCCAGGTTGATGCTCAGGAAGTTGAAGTTGATACCGGCCAGAACGGTCTCGCTGATGCCGGGAATGGCGGCCTTCAGCTCTTCCACGAACTGGGGAATGGCCTGTGCAGCGATAACCTGGTCATAGTAGCTGTTGGAAGAGAAGATCTCGGGAGAAGCGGTCTTAATGACGCTGATGATCTGGGCTGCCACCTCCTCAGACTCCATCAGGATGTAGGTGATGGGCTGACGGATAACGGTGAACAGGGGGATCAGAATGAACATGGGGATCAGGCTCCACAGGCAGCCGCCGCCCATGGAAACGCCTTCGTCCTGGTACAGCTTCTGCAGCAGCTCATTCTGCTTCTGGGGGTCATTGGCGTAGCGATTCTGGATGTCCTGGATGCGGGGGGTCAGGCGGGACATCTTCATCATGCTCTTCTTGGACTTTGCGTTGATGGGCAGCAGGATAGCCTGGACCAGGACTGCGAAGATGATCATGGCAACGCCATAGTTGTTGGTCAGGTTATACAGCTGTGCCAGCAGCCAGCCAAAGGGCACGGTGATGATGTCGGATAACTGGAATGCGAGAAACATTGACTTTCCTCCTCAAAATAATGGAAGTCACGGCACGGGGTCGTACCAATCGTCGTGGTTGAAGGGATGACAGCGGGACAGCCGCTTGATGGCAAGCCAGCCGCCCTTGACGGCCCCGTATTTCTGGATTGCTTCGATTGCGTAGACAGAGCAGGTGGGCCGAAACCGGCACTTGCCGGGACAAACGGGAGAAATGTAACGCTGGTAAAAGCGGATCAGGGATAACAGAATTTTTTTCATAGTCACTCTTTCACGCGAACGGATACATGCAAAAGGATAAAACGATGTCAATTTTGCATTTTGCATTCTGCATTCTGCACTTGGCAAAGAATACCCGCCTTTTTCGCCAGGGACAGGTAGCTCTTTGTCAGGCGCTCAAATTCCGCGTTCACGGCTTTGGACCTGGCCACCACCACGATGTCCCAGCCGGGCTGGAACATGTCCTCATGCAGGCGGTAGACCTCTCGCAGGCGGCGGCGGGTGCGGTTGCGCACATGGGCCTTGCCCAATTTTTTGCTGACGGTAATGCCCACCCGGTTGCTGTCGGTACGGTTTTTCCGGGCGTACAGCACCAGATAGCCGTCCGCAAAGCCGGAGGTATGGTAGAGCCGGCGGAAGATGTGATTGAGCTTTAAGCTGGTTGAAAATTTCATGGTATTTCCTCCTGCGAAGCACCAACTAAGCCTTCCCTTGGGGGAAGGTGGGCCGCCGCAAGGCGGCTCGGAAGGGTGATTGCCGCAGTCTAAATCCGCATAATCGCCAAAAAAACTGCAATACCACCCCTCAGTCAGCTGCGCTGACAGCTCCCCTCAAGGGGAGCCTTAAAAGGTGCTCCTAAAAAGGGAGCGGGGCGAATGTTTCATTCACCCCGCTGTAGCTCCCGTTTCGCTTTTACGCGCTTATTCCGTTTGTGTCGACCCACGGACATGCGCATCAGGCGGACAGAACCTTGCGGCCCTTAGCACGACGGCGGGCCAGAACCTTACGGCCGTTGGAAGTAGCCATTCTCTGACGGAAACCGTGAACCTTAGAACGATGACGCTTGCTGGGCTGGTAGGTACGCTTCATAACACTTACACCTCCTGTTTTCTTTTTCAATATGCTCGACAGCCGGAATCGGCCGCAGCAACACATAATCAATGACTTTCACAGTCATGCTTGACCATTATAACCGAAAAATCCGGTTTGGTCAATCTTTTTTTCGGATTTTATTGTATTTTCAAGTTGGGTCCGTCCCAGGTCCCGTCCAGCTTCGCCAGGATGCGGCTGTATTCCTCCGTCCCCGCCGCATAAGGCGTGGGCTGGTAGTTGTTTCGGCCGGAAATCGAGCTGACACAGGCGGGAATGGCGGTCACTTCTCCCAGGCGCACGGTGCCGTCGGCGTTCCGAATGACCTCCTGCCGGATCAGCGCGGTGTCATAGTCCTGGGGGTAACCGTTGCCGCCGAAGCTGAAATTGCCCAGGGAATAATAGAGGATGCCGCCGTTATACTCCTCAATGGGCTGCAGTACGTGGGGATGGGAACCGTAAACGATATCCGCCCCGGCGTCGATGGCGGCATGGCCCACGTCGATCTGCTGCTGGGTGGGATGGTAAGTACCCTCGGTGCCCCAGTGGGGCGCGAAAATAATCAGATCCACGCCCTGCTCCTTCATGGCGGTGATCTCCGCCGCCATGTCCTCCACATCCAGCAGGTAGTATACCGCGCCGTAGATGCCGATGGTCAGGCCGTTTTCTGTGGTGACCACGGTGGAGCAGTCCCGCTCCACGTAGGGCACGCCTGCGGCGTTCAGGGCGGCAACGGTGGAAGCGTAGCCGGTCTGGCCATAGTCCAGGGTGTGGTTATTGGCGATGGTCACGGCCTCCACGGAGTTTTCCGTCAGGATGTTGACATAGGATGTGGGGCCGTGAAAGGCGTGCTTTTTTTGGACGGGGTTACCCTCGTCGCAAAGGGGACCTTCCAGGTTGATTATGGTGAACTCGTCGTTTTCAAAGTAATCGACGACGTTTTGGAAGGGGTAACGGTAATCCTCCCCCACCGTTTTGATGAAGCCGTAGCCCGCAAAGTAGTTGGTGGGGTTACTGCCGAAGGTGCAGTCCCCGGCAAAGGTCAGGAAGAAGTATTCTTCCTGGGGCTGGGTTTCCGTGGGCTCCGTTTCGGGGGGCTGGGTCGCTGCGGTTTTGGGGACGGTGGCAGGCTGGGTGGTGGGCTGGGTCTCAGGCGTTTCCTGCTTACAGGCTGTCAAAGACAGCAGCAGCCCACACACCGCCAGCAAAACAAGCAGGGGCCGCATAGGTATTCGGTTCATGGTCTCCTGCCTTTCTGCTAATAGGATTGTAGGGGGCGGGCCTTGTGTCCGCCCGGTAGAAAATGTTTCGAATTCGCCGAAAGCCAATGCGAATAGGCGTTAACGTACAGTCAATCAGCCGTTTTCCTGGGCGCGCTTCTTCATCAGGTTACGCATACGCAGGCCGTGATCCAGCTCGCGCTTGCGGATACGCAGGCTCTTGGGGGTGCATTCCAGCAGCTCGTCGTCAGCCAGGAATTCCAGGCACTGCTCCAGAGACATGACCTTGGGGGGAACCAGACGGATGGCGTCGTCGGAACCGGCGGCACGCATGTTGGTCAGCTGCTTGCGCTTGCAGACATTGACGGTCATATCCTCGTTGCGGCTGCAGATGCCCACCACCATACCGGCATAAACAGGGGTGCCGGGAGCAATGAACATCGCGCCGCGCTCCTGGGCCGCGCCCAGGCCGTAGGCCACGGCTTCGCCGGACTCATGGGCGATCAGGGAGCCGGTCAGGCGGCGCTCGATCTCGCCCTTCATGGGTGCGTAGGAATCCAGCACGGAGGACATAATGCCCTCGCCCCGGGTATCGGTCAGGAACTCGCTGCGGTAGCCGAACAAGCCCCGGGAAGGGACCAGGAACTCCAGGCGGTAACGGCTGCCCATGGGGGTCATGCCCAGCAGATCGGCTTTGCGGCGGCCCATCTTCTCGATGACGGCGCCCATACACTCCTCGGGAACGTCCGCCACCATCCGCTCGATGGGCTCGCAGAGCTTGCCGTCGATGGTCTTGGTCAGCACGCGGGGGGTGGAAACGGAGAACTCGTAGCCTTCCCGACGCATGGTTTCCATCAGAATGCTAAGGTGCATCTCACCACGGCCTGCCACGTTGAAAGCATCGGTGCCCTGCTCAGTGACGTGCAGAGAAACGTCCTTCAGCAGTTCCTTCTCCAGGCGGTCACGGAGGTTACGGGAGGTAACGTACTTGCCTTCCTTGCCGGCGAAGGGAGAATCGTTGACGGCGAAGGTCATTTCGATGGTGGGATCGGAGATCTTCACGAAAGGCAGAGGCTCCACGCAGTCGGGAGCGCACAGGGTACGGCCGATGGTGATGTCTGCCATGCCGGACAGGGCCACGATCTCACCGGCGTGGGCTTCCTGAATGGGGTTCTTGCCCAGGCCGTCAAACTCGTACAGGGCAACGACCTTGCCCTTGGCCTTGATCTCAGGATCGTGATAGTCGCAGATGGTGACTTCCTGGTTGACCTTAATGGTGCCCCGCTCCACACGGCCCACGGCGATACGGCCCACGTACTCGTTGTAGTCGATGGAGGAAACCAGCAGCTGCACAGGAGCGTTCTCGTCACCCTTGGGAGCATCGATATAGTTGACGATGGTTTCGAACAAAGGCGTCAGGTCCTTGCCCTCTTCGTCGGGGCTGTAAGCAGCGGTGCCCTGACGGCCGGAGCAGAAGACGGTGGGGCTGTTGAACTGCTCGTCGGTGGCATCCAGATCCAGCAGCAGCTCCAGGACTTCGTCCATGACCTCCTGAATACGGGCATCGGGCTTGTCGATCTTGTTAACGGCGACGATGACCTTGTGGCCCAGCTCCAGGGCCTTCTGCAGAACGAAACGGGTCTGGGGCATGGGGCCTTCGGCGGCGTCCACCAGCAGGATAACGCCGTTGACCATCTTCAGGATGCGCTCCACCTCGCCGCCGAAGTCGGCGTGGCCCGGGGTATCGACAATGTTGATCTTGTAGTCCTTATAGTGGACGGAAGTGTTCTTTGCCAGAATGGTGATGCCGCGCTCCCGCTCCAGGTCGCCGGAGTCCATGACACGCTCCACGGTCGCCTGGTTTTCGCGGTAGATACCGCCCTGCTTCAGCATTTCGTCAACCAGGGTCGTCTTGCCGTGGTCAACGTGGGCGATGATGGCAATATTGCGGATGTTTTCCTGAGATACCATATAAAATAATCTCCTTTTCGAAGTAAAATGACGTAAACTCTCAACTTAGGATTATAGCACTTTGACAAAAAGAATGCAATATATTTGGTGAAATTTACGAATATATTTTCTTTTTTCCCGCAACAGCAAAGCCGCACCCGGATGGGTGCGGCTTACAAAATCTGAGATTACGGCTGCTGTGCGGCCTTGGCCTCCTTCAGCATTTTCCGGAAGAAGCGGAAGAACATGAAGGTGGTAACGGCTGCGGCGATCAGGTCGGAAACCGGCTCCGCCAGGAACACGGCGAACGCCTTGTTGGCAAAGAAATTGGGCAGAATGAAGATCAGGGGAATCAGCAGGAAGACTTTCCGCAGCAGGGCCATGACCAGGCTGATCTTGGCCTGTCCCAGAGCCATGAATGCCTGCTGGCAGCTGATCTGGAAGCCCACAGAGAAACCGCAGGCCAGGAAAATCTTCAGCGCCCAGGCGGTGTAGTCCACCAGCGCGGCGTCACTGGTGAAGATGCCTGCGAAGAAGTTGGGGAAGATCATCAGCAGGAGCCAGAACACCGTGGTATAGGCCACGCAGGTGAAGAACTGGCAGAAGAAGGCTTCCTTCACCCGGTCATACTTTTTCGCGCCGTAGTTATAGCTGATCAGGGGCTGGCCGCCCTGGCAGACGCCGGACAGGGGCATGGTGATCAGCTGGTTGATGGAGGTCAGCACCGTCATGGCGCCAACCGCCACGTCGCCGCCGTAGCGGGCCAGAGAGGAGGTGAAGCTGATGGACAGGATGCTCTCGGTGGACAGCATGATGAAGGTGGACACGCCCAGCCCCAGGCAGGGCAGGATGACGCTGGGGATCAGCTTCAGGTTGGAGGCTTTCAGCTTCAGGATGGTCTTCTTGCCGGTGAGGAACTTCAGGATCCACACCGCGCTGACCGCCTGGCTCAGGACCGTGGCGATGGCCGCGCCCTTGACGCCCATGTTAAAGCCGAACATCAGGATGGGGTCCAGCACAATGTTGATGACCGCGCCGATGACGGTGGTCATCATACTGATCTTGGCAAAACCCTGGGTGGTGATGAAGGTATTCATGCCCATGACGGTCAGCACAAAGACGCTGCCCAGAATATAAATGCGGCCATACTCCACGGCATAAGGCAGGGTGGCGTCAGACGCGCCGAACCAGCGCAGCAGCGTGGGACAGGCGGCGTAGAATACTCCGGTGAGGATCACGGCAAAGATCATCAGGACGGTGAAGCAGTTGCCCAGGATCTTCTCTGCCCGTTCTTTATCTCCCTCGCCCATGGCGATGGCTGCCCGGGGCGCGCCGCCGGCGCCTGCCATCATGGCGAAAGCGGTAATGAGCATGAGGATGGGAGTGAACAGGCCCACGCCCGTCAGAGCGGTGCCGCCGATTCCCGGGAGGTGACCGATATAAATTCGGTCAACGATGTTGTAAAGCAGGTTGACCACCTGGCCAACCAGTGCGGGAACTGCCATCTGCACCATCAATTTCTTGACGGAGCCGATTCCCATGTCCTGTTTTGCGTTTGCTGCCATGGAATGTGTACCCCTTTCGTTTTTTTGTTATGATATCACAGATTTGTTAAAGAATTGTCAATATTTTCTATGTTGCCGCAGACTTTCTGCGTAATTTTTCGCCACAGTTTGAACTCCTCCTCGGTGACGCCGCCGTAGAGCGCCGCGAAGAAGCTCTGCTGGACTTCCTTTCCCTCCCGGGCGATGGTTTCCCCCTGCCCCGTCAGCTTCAGGTGAGCGGTGCGGCGGTCGGCGGGTTCAAAGCAGCGGGTCAGCAGTCCCCGCTTTTCCAGGCCGGTGACCGACAGGGAGACGTGGGATTTGGCAATGCCCCGGCGGGAGACAATGTCCGCCGCCCGGTCAAACTCCGGGTTATTATACAGGAACAGGAGCACATCCAGTTCGTTGCGGGTCAGCTTCCATTTTTGGCAAACGGGTTCCATCTGTCGGCCATAGCTTTTCTGGGCTTTTCCCATAATGTCGAAGTAATTCACAATGCTGGCATTGACCTGCATACTGAGCACCTCCATTGGTTCGTTTTTGAACAATATAAGTATAACACCATGTTCCTCGAATGTCAATCCCTTTTGTTCAATTTTGAACTTTTGTAATTGCGCAATCATCGCTCCCCGTAGGGGAGGATTTTTAATCCTCCCGCAACATTGCGCCCGCAAAACGGTTGGTTTTATCCTGAAATCCGGCAGGTTTGTTGAAAAAAAGCACGCAATCCCTGTTTGATTCAGGGCGGATTTCAAATCCGCCCCTACGGGCCGTTCCTCAGCAAATTGCAGTTTCCTTCCCCATCGCAGACAAAACCCTCCCCAAGTTCAGGGAGGGTTCGTTTTTACATATTGCTTTTAATGGTGGAGATCAGGATATCGCCCGCCACGACGCGGTCTTCCGCGGCAAAGCCGTCGGCAAAATTGTCAGAATACAGCACCTGGGCGTTGGGCGGGAACTCGTCGTCCCCTTCCCACACCAGAATCTGCATCTGATAGCCGCCGATCAGGTCGAACTGATAGCCTGCGTCTCCGTGCTTCAGGGGCAGCGCACCCATTTTCTCCGCGGCAGCCTTGAACGCCGCCACTCTCGTGCCGAAGGTGAACGCGGCACGGGTCAGGACACGGCCGGTATAGGGCTTGATATACATTTCGCCCCAGGGCATTTCCCGGAAGGTCTTCCACTGTCCGGCCCAGCTTACGTCCTTGCTTTCCAGCAGGTAGCGCAGCAGGAAGGTCTGAGTAGGCAGCGGGGGCAGACTGCCGCCGTCCAGCGCGCGGATGGCGTAGTCCGGGTGGGAAATGGCAAATTCCCGGCCCAGCAGTTTCACGGTAAATTCATTTCCGTCCCAGCTTACATCCTTCAGGCGTTCGGTCACGCTCCGGGGATCCAGGACGCGGAACTTCTCCTCATAGTGGGCAAAGGGGACTTCTTCCTTGTGGTTTTCGATTTGCATGGTTTTCTTTTTCCTTTAACATCGGTGTAGGGCGGCTTATGACCGCAGGAAATACCCGCGGCGCCCTCAACATTACTCGTGCAGCTCCAGGGGCAGGCCGTCGGGATCGTAGAAGAACGCGATGCGCTTGCCGTTGGAGGCATTGATCATAATGGGGTCGGTCCGGATGCCCAGGGCGTTCAGTTCGGCGATGGTCTTGTCCAGGTCGGGGGCTTGGAAGCACAGGTGCCACATGCCGCACTGGGTGGGCTTGCCGGGATTGGCGGCGGGATCCTTCTTGCCGAAGATCTCCAGCATACAGTTGTTCAGTTGGACTTCCAGCTTGATGTCCCGCTGGACTTCCCGGTGCTCTTCCCGGATGACTTCAAAGCCCAGTTTGTTGACGTAGAAATCCTTGGACTTTTCGTAATCGGAAACGATGATGGCAACGTGGTGCACATTTTCAACGATCATAGGGAATTCTCCTTATTCGTGTAATTCCAGGGGCAGTCCGTCGGGGTCCCGGAAAAAGGTCATCCGCGTGTTGGTGTAGGGATCCACCCGGATTGGCTCGGTCTCGATGCCCAGGGCATTCAGCTCCGCCACCACCGGGTCGATGTCCTCCACGCAGAAGGCCAGATGCCGCAGGCCGTTGGCTTCCGGATCGGTGACCCGGGGCGGATGGTTGGCCATGACGAACAGCTCCACCTCCACGCCGCCCGCCAGAAGCGTCAGGATGTAGTCCTTCCGGTCTTCCCGGTAGACCTCCCGGATCAGGGGCAGGCCCAGCTTATGGACGTAAAAATCCTTGGATTTTTCGTAATCGGACGCAATGATCGCAACATGGTGGATCCGGTTCAGATTCATGTTACATCTCCTGAATGCTGTTGGGGAACAGGCTTCTGTCCGTGTGGGGCAGGAAGCAGGCCGCCACGAAGGAGTCCATATAGCCGGGGTAGGTGGACAGCTCCAGATAGGTCATATTGGCGGCAACCTCCCCGGTCTTGGCGGTGGCTTCGTCACTGAGGACCATGGCATAGGAACCGGTGAGAGAGGAGTTGCCGATGTAGTGGAACTTCTCGATCTCCACATCGGGGAACATGCCGATGTTCACGGCGTTGCGCATGTTGATGCCGCTGCCGATGCCGCCGGCCACATAGACCCGGTCGATCATGTCCACGGTCATGTCCACGGACTTCAGCAGGGTGTCGATGGCGGAGAAGATGGCGCCCTTGGCCCGGATAAAGTTGTCGATGTCCACTTCGTTCAGGGCCACTTCCCGGCCCGTCTCGGATTCCTCAGGGAAGGCCACCACATAGCGGCCCATGCCGTGGGCATCCCGTCTGACCCGGGCGCCATCCCGGACAAACAGGCCCTTGGCGTTGACGATGCCGCAGCGGAACAGCTCGGAGATCAGGTCGATGATGCCGGAGCCGCAGATACCCACGCACTTCTGGCCCTCATCGCCGATGATGGAAAGGGTGGGGTCCATGGTCACCTTGTCGATGATGACGGCTTCCACCGCGCCGTCGGTGGCCCGCATACCGCAGGAAATGTCGCCGCCCTCAAAGGCAGGACCAGCGGAGCAGGCGCAGCTCATCAGAAAGTCCCGGTTGCCGAAGACGATCTCGCCGTTGGTGCCCAGGTCGATGAACAGGCTCATTTCGTCCTTGTCCCAGATACCGGAGGCCAGGGTGCCGGCGGTGATATCGCCGCCCACGTAGGAGCCGATATTGGGAGCGATGAGAACAGGTGCCAGGGGGTTGGCAGGCAGCTTCAGGTCCCCGGCCAGCAGGCCCTCCCAGCGAAAGAAGCTGGGGATGTAAGGCTCCATGCGGACGGATTCCGCGTCCACGCCCACGAACAGGTGGTTCATGGTGGTGTTGGCGCCCACGCTCAGGCGCAGAATGCTTCTGGCGCTGATGCCCGCGGTCTTGCACAGGTTGGCAATAATGGGGTTCAGGGTCTCCTTCAGGATGGCGTCCTGGAGTTTTTTCTTGCCGCCGGGACGGCCCTGCTCGATGATGCGGTTGATCACGTCCGCGCCGTAGCGGATCTGGCCGTTGCCGGAGGAGCCTTTGGCCAGCAGCTTGCCGCTGGTCAGGTCCGTCAGGACCATGGTGACGGTGGTAGTGCCGATGTCGATGGCGCAGCCCACGATGGCGGTATCCTCAGGGCCGCAGATCTCCATGCACCGGAAGGTATCGCCCCGCAGCTCGCCCTTGACACAGACGGTAAAGTTATGCTGGCGGAGGGTGGAAGCCAGCTTCACCATGACGCAGAAGGGGATCTCCACCTTCTCCACGCCCAAGGCTTCTTCGACGGCCCAGGTCAGGCGTTCGTTGTCGGGCATGGTGTTTTCCAGGGTAGGCGCTTCCATGGTGACCACCACGGAGCGGAAGTTGTTGGTAAAGTGGATGCCGCTGGCCTTCAGCTGGGCCTGGCAGTCCTCAAAGATCGCAATTTCCTTGGGGCTGGAAAGGTCCGCGGTCTTCATGCGGGACTGGTAGGCGCTGGCGATGTCCGGGACGAACACCGTGCAGTCGCTCTGGACTTTGGAGCAGCAGCTCAAACGCCAGCCCGCCTCATATTCTTCGTCGGAGATGTGACGGCTCTTATGGGATTCCAGCTCGCCCTCAACGAGCTTGACGCGGCATTTGCCGCAGGAGCCATTGCCGGAACAGGGGGCGTCGATGGCCACATTGGCCCGGCGGGCCAGTTCCAGCAGGTTATCACCGGCGTTACATTCAATGGTTACGGGGGTTGCCCCCTCGATTTGGAAGGTTACTTTCATAGCAGAAGGTTCCTTTCAATGTATTGTAGGGCGGGGGCTTGCCCTCGCCGGGCATCTCACAGACGCCCTTTTGTCTTTTTGACCGTCTCTCGGCAGTGTGATGCTATTGCATCACCGGCAGGGACAAGCCCCCGCCCTACGTTGTGCATACCGCAGTGGGAGGGTCAAAGACCCTCCCCTACAGAATATCTTTGCGAATACCGACGCAGTAACGAACCGGGCTGACCACCCATTGGTGTTGGATGACAGGCCAGCCAAAGTCACGCCAATAGCTGGCCGCCTTGCGGCCTTACATCAGGGGCTCCATGGCCAGGACGGGATGGTTCTTCTCGGTCAGCCAGTTCAGCAGCTCTTCGCAGTCGGTGGTGATGGTCTCGTCGGCAACGTAATCGGTGAAGTTCTCGATGCCGTACAGCTCCTTGGCGGTCTTGTTCAAACGCTCTGCCACATCATCCTTCAGTTCCTTGGGCATCCAGACGATACGCTCGATGCCGCCTTCTGCGGCGATGAACTTCTTGGAGGAGATGAAGTGACGGCCGTGGCCCATGTAGCCGGGGGTCTGGACGCCGCCGCCGGTGCAGGAGGCCAGTTCGCCGAAGGTCATGCCGGCGGGGGTCATGCCCTTGAATTCCCGGTTGACCACGATGAAGCCGTTGGACATGGGTTCGATGCCGCAAATGCACTCGAAGCAGCCGCAGGAGGTCATGGGATCCTCCAGGATGGAGTACAGGGTGACGGTCTCCACAGCGCCGTGGGTAGCGTCGTTAATGGCCTTATCCACAGATTCAAAACGGCCGGTACGCTCGTCGGTGCAGCCTTCCTTGAAGATGGGCTGGCAGGGGCCGTTGGCGTTCAGCTCGTAGGTTGCCTTGGCATCCAGCCAGGACACTGCGCCGCACAGGCCCAGACGCTCGGGAGTGACCACGCAGCAGTGGGCGGGAGCGAAGGACTGGCACAGGATGCAGGTGTAGTAGCGGTCCACAGCCTCGTCGGTCATGGATGCCAGACGGTCGTCACGCTGGTTGTAACGGGGCATAGCCACCTCGTCACGGAACTTGCCTGCTTCCACGGGGTCGGTGATCAGGGTGACCTGGCACTTGTCCACAACGGCGTCGAACTCGTCCATAATCATGACGTACAGGACTTCGGCAAAATGCTTCAAGGTCAGGCCAGCCTCGAAAGCGGCGTTGGAGACACGGACACGGACCTGGTTGCGCTGGCCGGTGTGCATGACGCCCTCCATGTAGTTGAACCAGGCGTGGAACTTTCTTTCAATAACGGACTCGAAGTCCACCTGCATCTTCTTGCCGGCGACTTCCACGTAAGTAGCCAGAGCCAGCTCCTTGGCTTCGCCCAGGTCGGGTCCGATGAGGGTGATCTTGTGATCCTCCACCTCGTTCATCTCCCGCATGACCACCAGCTCGGCGGTGGGGTTCTTGGCGGACCAGCACTCGTTATGCATGTCGGCCTTACGGATGATCTCACCCTCGAAGGCAGCGGCAAAGGCCACAGGGATGGGCAGCTCCTTGACCTTGATCTTGATGTTGCGCAGTTCCAGAGACTTCTTCACGGTCTCGTTGTGGTCACAGACGGATTCCAGAGCGCCGGGGACCTGGTTCTCGCCCAGGTCGATGTCCACCACCACGGGGAAGCCCAGAGCGATGGCGCCGGCACCGGCGGAGACAACCACAGCGTCGATGGCGCCGAAGGTGTTGACGAAGGCGGGGACGCGGTTCTTGGTGTAGTCCAGCAGGCCTGCCAGATCGCCGGGCTGGATGTTGCCGAAGATCAGAGCGGCACGGATGGCAACGGTGACAACGTGGATGACGGAGGTCACATCATGGCCCAGGGGGATGACGCGGAACTCCAGGCCCATCTTCACGCCGCCCTCGGCGCACTGCTCGATGACGTCGCCCACCATGAAGGTCATGATGCCCTTGGACTGGTAGTCCTTCACCACGCTGACCACGTCCGCGGCATTGTCGGCCTTGCCCAGAACCACGGCAACGCCGGGGATATCGCCGGTGACCAGGGGCACGCCCAGGGAACGGATAATGGGATCAGGAACGAAGCCGATGCCGGACTCGTTCTCGTAGGGGTTGCCGCCTTCGACATACTTCAGGCCTTCGATGATCTCAGCGCCCACAGCGGTGGCAAGGCCGGCGTTCAGAGCCTGGCCCAGATCCTCCTGGTTGGTGATCAGGCTCTTCAGCACGCCCACGCAGGCAGGCAGATCGCCCAGAGTCTTGACCTTCACGCCGGTAGCGGCGTAAATGGTGGGGAAAAAGTATGCGGTATCGGGGAAAGCGATCTCTTTCTGCGCGCCGTACTTGGCGATGGCGTCATTGACAGCGCCCTCGGTCAGGCCGGCAACGGCATTGGAGCCGCCGTAAATCAGATCGGTTAATACGCTCATGTGTAATTCCTCCCAAATTTTCAATCAAATTGGTTATTTATATAGAGCCTCAAAGGCTGAATATACGGTTTTAAGTGTGGAGTTTGGAGTTAGGCGTGTGGGGTTCAACTGCCCCTGTCATTGCGAGGAGCGCAGCGACGCGGCAATCCGTTCTCCTTTTGCAGGCAATACCGAACCGGAACATAGTATGGGGATGCGGATCGCCACACCAGCGTGCGCGCTGGTGCGCAATGACATACTGCTTGTTCCCTTCTATTCCTTTACAGCACTGTCTGCTGTCAGATTAGCTAGGGCTTCGTAAAGTTCTTCGGCGTGCTCGTAGTATTGGTAGTTTCCCAGATCGTAGTCCACTGCAATACTGAGCTTACCATATTCCAGAACATGCAGCAGAGTGGGATACTGGGCACCTTCCCGATAGAGTGCCACCCGGAAGTAGGTATCGCCCAACAGCTTATCCTTGTCATTGCGATCAACCTCGGTTTGTTCCATGGCCGCCAGGACCGCTTCCAGCGGCGGTGCTTCGATCTCCCATTCCCCTTCGCCCATTTCACCTTTCCAGACCCGTACCTTTGTCCAGGTGTCCTGGGGCAGAAGTTCCATCAGCGGCACCTGCCAGCCCCAATAGAACCACAGGCCGCCAAGGAGCAGGCAGATTGCCAAGACGATCGACAGCAGTTTTTTGAACTTTGGCATGCGTTCCCTCCTGAAACTCCGTAGGGCGGGGTCATGACCCCGCCGACGCACCATCAAAATGCAATCGGCTGGTTGGTTTTGAAATCGTTTGGTTTTGCGCCATTTTCACACACCGTAAGCCGTTACCTGATCGGCGGGGGCCTGACCCCGCTCTACTGTGACGTTTCATTTTGATGTATCTGCTTTCTTGGGCTTTTTCTTTGCGGTCTTTTTGATAAGCTGCTTGGCGAATTCCTCGAATTCCGGGCAGTTGTTTTTGATGGTGTAATCCTTCTCCGCCTTAATGGTCAGGCTCACCATTTTGGCCGGGGAAGTGGTGCGGTTGCCTTTTTCGTTGGTACCCTGGACCCGCTTGATGTGTTTCAGGTCCACGGCATTGAAGCCCTGGGAAGTTTCAAACAGCAGGCGTTTGGAGGTCAGGATGCACCGGCCCCGTTTTTGGGGGCAGATGACTTTTATGGTCTCCCGGGGCTGGAGCACAAGTTCCAGCTTGCGGGTGGATTCTCTTTGTTTTCGGTCGCGGTTTTTCCGCAGGGATGACCGGATCGCCAGAATGGGGATCACAAGCAAGGCGGCGGTCAACAGTTCCTGCCAGGGGATCATGGTTGGGGTCCTTTCAAACTGCGCAGTCAGATGGCTGCTGTTTCTGTTGGATGCTTGGGGGAGCGGTGCATTTCGCCGTCTTGCCCCCGGAAGAAGGCTTTTGCATTTCAGAATGCAAAGTGGCTGGGAGGGAGGTTCCCTCCCAGCCATAAATGCCAGGGATATATTACATCGTCATTCCGAGGGAGCAGCGCGGCCGGGGAAATCCCCTGGTATCACAAGGAGATCGCCACGCTTGCGTGCGCTGGCTCGCAATGACATGCTACATCTTGCACTCTGTATCGAACCGGGCTGACCGCCCAATGGTGTTGGATTTTCTCCGCGCCAAAGGCTTCCATTGCCCGCGGCGGCTCGCCGCTTACAGGTCCAGGTAGGAGTCGGAGTACAGGACGTGGTTCTTGAAGATGTCGCAGGACTTGATGGTCTCCATCAGGCGCAGGTCGTTGGGGTTGACGATAGCGGAGGTCAGACCCTGCATCATGCACATTGCAACCAGAGCGGAGTCCATGATGGGACGGACGTTCTTGGGTGCGCCGTTGGAGTTGTTGGACAGACCGCCGGTGGACTTCAGGCCTTCATCGGAGAACATCTTGATGGCCTCCAGGACTTCCATCTGCTTGTCCTGCATACCCTTGACGACCAGGAACAGGGGGTCGAACCACAGGTCGTCGGAGGTCATGCCCAGGGACATACCACGCTCCAGCATGTTGTGGCAGTGCTTCATACGCTCCTCGTTGTCCTTTGCAATGCCGTCGGCAGAGCACAGGGCGATACAGATAGCGTCGTTGGCAGCAGCCAGGTCGATGTAGGAGATACGGGAGCCGGCGTCAGCGGAGTTGACGATGGGCTTGCCGTTGGTACGGTTATAGACCTTGATACCGGCTTCGATAGCCTTCTTGTTGGCGGTATCCAGTGCCAGAGGAACGTTGTTGAAGTTCTCCTGCAGCAGCTTGACAGCCCACATCATACGCTCGGGACCGTCCTTCTCAGCAGGTCCGATGTTGACGTCCAGGTAGGTAGCGCCGGCAGCGATCTGCTGAGCGGCACGCTCCAGGATGGGCTTGGGATCGCGCTCGTCCATAGCCTTGCGGATGGTGGGAGCGATGCAGTGGATACGCTCGCCGATGGTGACGAAGGTCTTTGCCTCGGGGTTGTGGCCCTTGTACTTGACGCCCATGTCCACGACTTCGATTGCGGGGACCTTGGTAGCCAGCAGCTCGTCGAAGGACAGCTCCTTGACTTCCACAGTGGTGGCAGCCTTGGCAGCGTTCTCAGCAGCGGCAGCCTTAGCGGCAGCCTCGTACTCCTTGTCCTTCATGTACTTGGGCAGCTGAACAGCCTCGGTGGGGCCGACAACGACGTTCCAGCCGGGCAGCTTCTCCTGGATCTCGCCCTTCATGACGGCGACCTTGCCGGGGATGATCAGGGTGCGGTTCTTGATCTTGTTCTCGATGTCCAGCTCGTCGAAGGTCTTCTTAACGGTGGAGGAGGAGAACTTGCCGGCAGCCCAGGCAGTCAGAACGGACATACCGGATGCGTCGGTGATGATCAGGTTCACGGGCTGGTTGGAGCGCTCCAGTTCGCCGGAGACCAGGAAGTAGGTCAGAGCGAAGTCCACAGTCAGAGCGCAGGGGCTGTTCTCGTCGGCGCCGTTCAGGGGGTAGATCTTAGCTTCCACCTTCATGGGCTTCTGAGGATCGGTGAAGATGTTCTGACGCAGGCCGTACAGAGGCAGAGCCTGTGCATAGGTCATGTTCTCCATAACAATGATGGAGGCGTACTTCTCAGTGAACAGGGAAGCGTAAGCAGTCTGCAGGCGGTCGTCGCCCTTAGCCAGACGTGCAACGTTCACGATGGAGGGGTAACCGAAGGTACGGTCGCCGTCCTTGATTGCGGTGCGGCGGACCAGAACCGCGTTGGCCAGAGTCTCCTTGGCGGTAGCGCCGGTGACATCCACCACCAGGTTCTTGTTGCCCTTGCCCTCCAGCTTCTTAACGGTGTCGTACAGGTCGGAGATGTTGTCAGCGTGGACGCCCAGGACAACACCGGCGGAGGCAGCGACCTCGTTCATGGCCTCCCAGTTGTCGGGAGTAGCGCCGTCCAGGATAACGTTCTTGCCGGCGACAGCCAGAGCGGCCTTTGCGCACTCCACGTCCCAGCACTCCAGGATCAGCTCACGGCCGGTAGCAGCAGCCTTCTTGACCAGCTCTGCGTAGACAGCGGGATCGGACTGGGTGTTGGCAACGAACACGAACTCAACGTACATACGCTCGCCGATACGCTCGTAGTCGACCTTCTGCAGGTCGGCCAGCTTCTTGTCGGCCTCTTCGGCGGACAGGCTGGTGCCAACGGCGACAGCGTACAGATTCTTGTTGACCAGAGTCTTCTCGTGACGGTACAGGACAGTCTCGCCGCCCAGCTTGTGATCGCCAACGGCGATGGTCTTCATGGGGGGAGCGGTCTGCTCGTTCAGCATTGCCTTAGCGTCGTCAGAGAAGTAGGGGCACTTATCGATAGAAACAGCGCCCTGAGCCACCTTCATGCAGAATGCCATACAGGTGGGGCTGCCGCACTCCTTACAGTTCTTCTTAGGAGACAGCTTAAAAATGTCAAGACCCTTCAAAGCCATTGTATGTATCCTCCTTCCGATTAGACGAGTTCAGAGATGAACTTCTTGATGGTAGCCACAGCAGCGGGATGACGCATGATGACAGCGTCGGCGCCGCCGGTCAGGTTTGCAGCAGCGGTGGAGACTTCCATCTCGATGGCGCGCTCTTCTGCGCTGCCCCAAGCGGGTTCATCTTCCTCGGAAGCAGTGGACTCCTTCACGCTCCAGGTGTCGGGAGAGACGGGAGCGATGATGGGCATCTGCAGGTCGGCATCGGACTGAGCCAGAGCAGCCAGGCGGACGCGGTCCAGAGTGGAAGCCACGTACTCATAGCCATAGCCAACAGCGGCGGTGCCGATGTTCATGACGATGTTTTCGGGGTTGATGGACAGGCCCTTCAGCATGATGTTCAGCTGCTTGGCCAGGTTGATGTCGTCAGCGGTCTCAGCGCCGACCTTCTGGCCGTAAGCCAGAGCGACAGATGCGCCGACGGTCTTGTAGTCCTCGTTCTTAGCGGACATGACCAGGATGTTCTTGCCCTGCAGAGCCTCGGCAATCTTGGAGAACAGCTCGCCGTCCTTCTCCATGTTCTTGCAGCCCATGATGACGATGGGCATGGTGACGGCTTCGGCAACAGCCTTGGCGTCGGCCACGCAGTCGGCAACGGAGCGGTTTGCGCCGTTGGGATCAGCGGACTCGAAGTGCAGGCACAGGAAGTCAGCGCCGGGCATGGTCTCAGCCTTCTTGGCGCGCTCTGCCATGGTGGTGCAGCCGGCGTAGAAGTCTACCAGGCCGGGAGCGGTCCACTCAGCAGCGGTATCGGAGATCTCGACACCGATCTTGGGTGCGTTTTCGATGGGTGCATCGAAGGTGTAGAACGGCATCACATTCTGACCGCCGATGACGATTGCCTTGTCACCGGTGCCCAGGGTAACGGCATTGATCTTGCCGCTGTAGGGAGCCGTCTTGGGAGTGAAAGCCATAGTTAATTATCCCCCTTGATATTTTTTAGAATACAAAATGGAGTTTTATAATAATGCACAGTGCAAAAAGCACAATGCAAAATTAACAATTACAATGTCATTGCAAACCAGTGCGCACACCGGTGCGGTGACCGAAGGGAATGCCTGTGGTGCGATCTCCCCCGTCATTGCAGGGGATTCCCGCGTCGGGCTGCGCCCTCCTCGGAATGACAGTGGATGGTTACAGTCCGATGGACTGCATGATCCCCTTCAGAGCGGTCTTCATGGGATCGGTCTCCGGCAGCTTGGCGGAGGGATCGCCGGCGCAGTCGCAGCGGTAGACTGCCTCGTCGTGGGGCAGGACGCCGTAGAGCTTCAGGCCGTGCTTTTCGATCTCAGCCTTGATGCCCTCATCCAGCTCTCCATTCGGAGCGCGGTTGATGATGAGACCCATCTGGCCGGGATTCAGCTGCATTTCCTCGATCATTTCGGCGATACGGGCCACTGCCTGGACGCCCCGGCGGGAGCAGTCGGAGATCAGCAGCATGGTATCCACGTGAGGCAGGGTACCCCGGGCGATGTGCTCCAGGCCCGCTTCATTGTCCATGACGACGTAGGAATAGTTGTTGGCATACTTGGCCACCTGGGACTGGAGCACGCCGTTGACATAGCAGTAGCAGCCCTTGCCCTGGGTGCGGCCCATGACCAGCATGTCAAAGTCATCGTCCTCGATGAGGGCGGAATTGAACTTGAACTCCGCATAATCCGCCTTGGTCATGCCCTTGGGGATGGTGCCCTTCAGTTCTGCCTGTGCCATTTCTTCCCGGATCTGGCCCAGGGAGGTCTCCACTTCCACGCCCAGGACTTCGTTCAGGTTGGAATTGGCGTCCGCGTCCACGACAAGGACAGGGCCTTTGTTCTTCTTGCACAGGTAATCGATGATCATGCCGCAGGTGGTGGTCTTACCCACGCCACCCTTGCCGGCAACGGCGATGGTATGAGGCATAGTTAGGTTCTCCTTAGTTTTGGGATTGCGCAAATGCAAAATTTACAATGCAAAACACGAAATTACACACCCACTGCGCATTCCGCGCTTTCCATTTTGCATGCTCGATTCCGGGCGCACTTCGCCCATATCGATACAACGATATCGTATCACACATCCCGCTTAAATTCAACCCATAATTTCATAGAAATTACAAAAAATGTGCTCCCGGAACGATTTGTTCCGGGAGCATTGCTCAAATGGGGGTAAACACGAATTTCTGGATCAGTCCGTCCACCACCGCGTGGATTGTCACAGCGCCGTTTTCTCCCGGCTCCGCGGTCAGTTGGATGTCCCGGCCCTTCAGACGGCCGCGCAGATAGGTTTCCGGGTCGCCGCACTCCACTTCTTCGAAAAAGATGTCCCGCATCTGGTTGTTGCGGCACAGGTTCTTGATCTCGTGAACAAGTTCGTATTCGGCCATAGCGATTCCTCCTTACTGCATAAGCCTTCTCCTAGAGATGCGAATCAAGGGTTAAAACCGGTTAAAGAAATAAGGTATTGTAGGGCGGTGGCAAGCCCCCGCCCTACTGTAAGATTTTCAAACCTTGATTCGCGTCCCAAGGGGAAGTCTTTACAACGTCTCCAACAATGCTTCCAGCTGGCTCAGCGCCTCGATCTCATAGTCCGGCTTCACATCGCCGCTGGTTTTATGCTCCGGGTTGACCCACACGGTTTTGATGCCCGCGTTGATGCCGCCTTTGATGTCGGAAGACAGGCTGTCTCCCACCATGACGGCTTTTTCGGGATCAAAGTCCGGGATCTGGGCAAAACAGGCGTCAAAATAGGCCTTGGAGGGCTTATTATAGCCGATTTCCTGGGAAACAAAGGTTTTTTCAAAGAAGCGGTACAGGTTAGCGCTGGTCATGCGGCCCTTCTGCACCACCGCCGTGCCGTTGCTGGCGAGAAACAGGCGGTATTTCTTATGTAAGCGGTCCACCGCCTCCTCGGCCCCTGGCAGGAACCAATGGCCGGTGGACAGGTTCTGTTCGTAGACTTTGGCGCAGGCCGCAGCATCCACTTCCACGCCCAGCTTCTCAAACAGCATACCGAAGCGGTTCACCAGCACCTCCGCCCGGGTCAGCTTTCCCAGCTCCAGCTGCTCCCAGTGCCATTTGTTGATGCCGTGATACAGCTGCAGGATCTCCTCGGCAGGCTCCACGCCGAATTCCCGGATGGTCTTGGAAATGGCGATGCGCTCGGCTTTGTGGAAGTCCAGGATGGTGTCGTCTAAGTCTAAGAACAGAAACTCGATCATTTTCTACCTCTTTATATGAATTCTTTATCGTCTCACATACGAGCCCCCGCCCTACAGGGTTTAGGCATTTCTGCGCTTTACGATCTCATTTGCAATTTTTGCAAACTCAGGGATGCCCAGAGTTTCGCCGCGGATGTTGGCGTCGAAGCCTGCCGCTTCAATGACTTCCGCCGCGCCGGTCTTGCCCAGTTCCGGGAAGCCGGAGGCCAGGCCGTTGCTGAGCTTCTTGCGCCGCATGGCGAAGCTGGCGCGAACCGTGCGGAAGAAAATGTCCTCGTCCAGGATGTCCCAGGGGCGCTCTTTGCGCACCTTCAGCTGGACCACTGCGGAAGTGACCTTGGGCTGGGGCATAAAGCAGTGGGCGGGCACGTCGAACAGCAGCTCCGGCTCCGCGTAATACTGGCAGAACACAGTGAAGGCGCTGTAATCGGCGCTGCCGGGAGCCGCGGCAATGCGCTGGGCCACTTCCTTCTGGACCATGACAGTGACGGACTCGAAGCAGTCCGCTTCCAGCAGGGCCGTCAGGATGGGAGACGTGATATAGTAAGGAAGGTTGGCGCAGGCCATGGGCCGCAGGCCGCCGAACTCCCCTTCCACCAGGGCCGGAATGTCCAGCTTCATAATGTCGTTCCAGATAATCTCCAGATTGTCGAATTCCCCCACGGTGATGTCCAGGATCGGCTCCAGCCGCTCGTCCAGTTCCACCGCGCAGACCTTCCCCGCCCGCAGGCACAGCTGCTGGGTCAGGGGGCCGATGCCGGGGCCGATCTCCAGGACGCCTGCGGTCTCATCCACGCCGGCCTCTTCCGCGATGGACTGGGGCACCCAGGGGGCGATCAAAAAGTTCTGGCCCTTGGCCTTGGAAAAGTGAAAGCCATGCTCCGCCAGGAGCGGCTTCATGACCTGAATATCGCATACATTTACCATAAAAAAGAACCGCCTTTCTTCTGATTATCATACCAGAAGAAAAGCGGTTTTGCAATGGGGAGTTCACATGGCAGTGAGGCTGTTACATGATGGAAGGAAAGGTGCGTTGGATGCACCAGACGCTGTAAGGCGGGAGCAGAAAGTCGCCGGTCACCTGCGCAGCTGAGAACCTTCGTTTTGCCAGGAAGGTTTCCTGCTGCTTCTTTTGAAAACGCGCAAGGATTGTAACTGCCCGGCGGAGGCATGCCTCCGCCCTACCGTGTCATTATTATCCCAAAAAATACAGGGTGCATCTTCTTCTGCCGAATTCCATGCACTGCTCGTAAGTGGGCATGTACAGGTCCATCCGGTCGCCTTTGATATCGCCGCCGCAGTCTTCCGCCGTGGCGATGCCATAGATGTAGGAGCCGTCGCTGGCCATGATGAACATTCTCGTTCCATAGGGAATGTAGCGGGGGTCTACCGCCACGGTGCCCCAGTGGACGGTGGTTCCCGTGGAGGTGGTCATGTCACAGCCCGCGTCTGTGTGGGTATAGGCGGTGGCGCGGACGGTGTCGGAATGGGTATAGGTCAGCACCTCGCCGGTGGGCAGGATGATGTAGCCGTCCCCGATAATGGGCATGGCGTCGGGATCGACCTCCTCAAGGGTCTCTCCCGTGCCTACGCCGATGATCTCGGTAATAGGCATCTTCGTCACCGTTTCGGACAGGACGGTGCGCTCCGTTTCCGTGCCGTTGACATAGGTCACATCGGCGGTACACAGCAGTTCGCCATCCTCTCCCTCGGTGAGCACTTCCTCCATGCCCTCCGGAAGGGTGCTGTCCTTGCAGTAGCTGACCTGGTGGGACACGGTGGTGGTGTAGGTCTCCCGCACCGTGACGATGCGGTCAATGGACAGCTCCATGCCGTCGTAGGTCATATCGTCCATACCATGGGAGACCACGTCCTCTCCAGACACGTCCAGATTCAATCGATGCAGCAGCTCCCCTGCCGTTTCGCCGAAGGTGGTGGTCTGCGTGGTCTGCCCATGGTAGTGGATGGTGATGTTCTGGGCACGGCAGATGGTGATGGTCTCCGCGCCCTCCACGGCTTCCGTGGTATAGGTATCGTATTCGCTCAGCTCCACCCCGGCCTGTCCCAGGACTTCCGCGGGATCCGCGGCGAAGGTGGTATATGTAACAACCCGGTCTCCGTCGGTAATGACATAGGTCTTGGCAAAGGCCGTCTGGGACAGCAGCGCTGCGGTGGCCAGGGACAGGATCAACGCCAGCACAATGCCGTAAAGACGAATGACCAGAGCTTTTCTCCTGTAGGCCTTGGATCTCGGTTTACGCATGGCTGTACCTCCCGACAGATTGTTACAAAAGTGCACCAAAAAAGGCATCGGTATCAAAAAGTTACATTTTGCATACCCTTGCGTTTTGGATGGCATCATTATATCAAATATTCTCAAAAAGTCAAGTATTTCATGCTTTTGACTATTTTTCAGCAACTTTTGACATAATTATATTGCACAAATTATGTCAACCCATATGCAAGATATTGGTCGTAAGCCGTCTGATTTCCACGATATCTGGTGTCGAAAGGTTACAACTGTTTACATAAGGAGTCGAGTTATGTAACTTGATGACATTTTTGGTTACCTCAGCATTATGGACAATCCGCGCCCTGTTTTCGACCCAAACTTTTGGTCTTCGACAGCGTCTTTCCCGCCCAAAAGGATTGACTTTCCCAAAAAAATGTGCTAAATTTTTGGTAGTGAAAAGCTGTGACGAAGACACGCGTTCCCGGTAAGATTCCCAGAGAGGGAGCCACATGGTGAAAGGCTTCTGTTTCCCTGCCCCGAACGATACCACTTCTGAGCCGCAGGTTGGAAATAGCCTGCCGGGTGCGCCCGTTAATGCGTCAATGAGTGGCTCTGTTTTTTCAGAGCAACCAGGGTGGAACCGTGGAATACTGCAATTACTGTATCCCACCCCTGATCTTTCAGGGGGTGGGTATTTTTTATACCTTCTCCCCAAGGTTGCAATCGAACCGTAGGGCGGGAGCTTGCCCCCGCCGCAAAGAACGCACCGTCCCCGGAACGGCGGGAGCAAGCCCCCGTCCTGCATTGGTCTGTGCGTCTACCACACCAAGGAGGTAAAAAATCATGTCCGAAGAAAATCTGTACACCTTTGAAAACCCCGAATACCGCAAGACCTACTGGCACACCTGCTCCCACATCATGGCCCAGGCTGTCAAGCGCCTGTGGCCCGAAGTCCAGCTGGCCATCGGCCCCGCCATTGACGAGGGCTGGTACTACGACTTTGACGCTCCCTTCACCTTCACTCCCGAACATCTGACCAAGATTGAGGCCGAGATGAAGAAAATCTGCAAGGAGCGCATCAAGCTGGAGCGCAGCGAAAAGCCCCGGGCCGAGGCCATCGCCTATATGGAAGAGAAGAACGAGCCTTACAAGGTGGAGCTGATCAACGACCTGCCCGAGGACGCCGTCATTTCCTTCTACACCCAGGGCGACTTCACCGACCTGTGCGCCGGCCCCCACCTGGACCACACCGGACGGGTCAAGCACAACGGCTTCAAGCTGACCAAGTCCTGCGGCGCCTACTGGCGGGGCGACTCCAACCGCAAGATGCTGCAGCGTATCTACGGCATTGGCTTCCCCAGCAAGGACGAGCTGGACGAGTATCTGCGCAAGCAGGAAGAGGCCCTGAAGCGGGACCACAACAAGCTGGGCCGGGAACTGGACTACTTCACCACCGTCGAATCCATCGGTCAGGGCCTGCCCATCCTGCTGCCCAACGGCGCCCGCGCCATCCAGCTGCTGCAGCGCTGGATCGAGGACGAGGAGCAGAAGCGGGGCTATATCCTGACCAAGACCCCCCTGATGGCCAAGCGGGACCTGTACCGCATCTCCGGCCATTGGGACCACTATCTGGACGGCATGTTCATCCTGGGCGATCCCTACGACGAAGAGAAGGAGTGCTTCGCCCTGCGTCCCATGACCTGCCCCTTCCAGTACCAGGTTTATCTGAGCAAGGCCCGTTCCTACCGTGACCTGCCCCTGCGCTACGGCGAGACCTCTACCCTGTTCCGCAACGAGGATTCCGGCGAGATGCACGGCCTGATCCGTGTCCGTCAGTTCACCATTTCCGAGGGCCACCTGGTCCTGCGTCCCGACCAGCTGGAAGAAGAGTTCCGGGGCTGTCTGGATCTGGCCAACTACTGCCTGGAGACTCTGGGCCTGAAGGAAGACTGCTCCTTCCGGTTCTCCCAGTGGGATCCCGCCAAGGCCGGCGTCAAGTACGAGGGCACCGCTGAACAGTGGGAGCTGGCACAGAGCACCATGAAGACCATCCTGGACAACATCGGCATCGACTACACCGTAGGCATCGACGAGGCCGCCTTCTACGGCCCCAAGCTGGACATCCAGATCAAGAACGTCTTCGGCAAGGAAGATACCCTCATCACCATCCAGATCGATATGCTGCTGGCGCAGAAGTTCGGTATGGAGTACACTGACTCCGACGGTCAGAAGAAGATCCCCTATATCATCCACCGTACCTCCATGGGCTGCTATGAGCGT
The DNA here is from genome assembly GCA_036300205.1 of Oscillospiraceae bacterium. Lineage (GTDB taxonomy): Bacteria > Bacillota > Clostridia > Oscillospirales > Oscillospiraceae > Faecousia. The sequence continues at coordinate 2,865 of JAXJGV010000015.1, read as the reverse complement.
ACTCTGGCTCTGCTGATCGAAAAGTACGCCGGTGCGCTGCCCCTGTGGCTCATGGGCACCCAGGTCAAGGTCATGCCCATCACGGACCGCGCCCATGAGTACGCCAAAGGTCTGGTGCAGCAGCTGAAGGATGCCGGCATCCGCGCCGAGGGCGACTACCGCTCCGAGAAGCTGGGCTACAAGATCCGCGAGGCTCAGGTCAACAAGATCCCCTATATGCTGGTGGTCGGTGACCGGGACATCGAAAACGGCACCGTTTCCGTCCGTACCCGCAAGGGCGAGGACCTGGGCGCCATGACTCCCAACGAATTCACCGCCAAGTGCCTGATGGAGATCGCCACCAAGAGCAAGGAAGTTTAAGTTTTCCTTACGTTTCAAGCCGCCCCGTCCGGGGCGGCTTGTTTTCTTGGCTTGTTTGTGGTAAGATAGGGAAAATCCTTGTTTCCAGCAGCGCGAAGTGTAGGGCGGGGGGCACGCCCCCGCCGGGCACCTACGCAGCGGAGAGCCTCGGTTTTTTGCAGAAAGGTTTTCCGGTACTTCAATTTAATGCGCTCAGTCATTGCAACTGCCCGGCGGAGGCATGCCTCCGCCCTACAGTGTGGTTCTTACATCAATTCCAATTTATCTCCTCAAGGAGGAATCCTATGAAAAACAAATACGGTATCCGTCCCCTGCCCTGGATTCTTTGCGCCGTGCTGGCGGTGGCAGCTTATGTTCTGCGCTTTATGCTGCTGGGCTACAGCTTCTCCGCGCTGGTGTGCTGCTGCCTTATCGCCATCATCGCGTTTTATGAGATCATGCACATGCTCCGCTGGCGTTTCCCCAAAGGCACCAAAATCCTGCGCCGCATCTTCACCGTCTGCCTCATCATCGGCCTGCTGATCGTGGGCGTGACGGAGTGCTTCATCATCGAAGCCAGCTTCGGCGATCCTCAGGAGCATGTGGATTACCTGCTGGTGCTGGGGGCGAAGGTGCGGGTCACCGGCCCCTCCGCTTCCCTGTGGGACCGGATCTATGCCGCCTATGACTATCTGGACGCCCATCAGGATGTGATCGCCATTGTTTCCGGCGGCATGGGCGAGGATGAGCCCTGCTCCGAAGCGGAGACCATGTTCACGGAACTGGTAAAGCTGGGCATCGATCCTGACCGGATCTGGATAGAGGACAAAGCCACCTCCACCTGGGAAAACATGCACTTCACCCTGGACCTCATCGAAGAAAAAACCGGAGAGCGGCCCCAAAAGCTGGGCGTGCTCTCCAGCGAATACCACCTGTTCCGGGCCAGCCTCTTTGCCGATGCCTGCGGCGTGGATTTTGTGGGCGTGCCCGCCCGGACATCCCGGATTTCCCAGGCCGTCAACCACTTCATGCGGGAAGTGGCCGGGGTCTGGCACTACATTCTGTTGGGAGGACAATATGATTAATTTCGATTACGCGAATTTTGCCTGGGAACAGGCCGCCGCGCTGCTGGCCATCGACTCCCCTTCCGGCTTTGCCGCCAAGGCCGCCGACTGGGTAAAAAACGCCTTTGAAGCCCTGGGCTTCGCCGCCAAAATCACCGCCAAGGGCGGCGTTCTGGTGGATCTGGGCGGTGCAGACGAGAACGACGGTCTGATGCTGGCTGCCCACGCGGACACCCTGGGCGGCATGGTCTGTCAGATCAAGGGCAGCGGCCGCTTGAAGATCACGAACATCGGCGGTATGCGTCCGGAAAACGGCGAAGCGGAAAACGTAAGGGTCTATACCCGGGACGGTCATCGTTACGAGGGCACCTTGCAGCTGGTCAATGCCTCCGTTCATGTGAACCCGGACTACAAGACCGCCCACCGGGATTTCGACAACACCGAGATCGTGCTGGACGAAGATGTGCGCTCTGCGGAGGATGTACGCGCTCTGGGCATTGAAGTAGGCGACTTTGTCTGCTTCGATCCCCGCACCCGGCGGACGGAAAGCGGCTATCTCAAGAGCCGTTTCCTGGACGACAAGCTCAGCGTGGGCGTTCTGCTGGGTCTTGCCAAGTACCTGGCCGACAACCGCATCACTCCCGCCCGGAAGACTTACGTCCACGTGACGGTCTACGAGGAAGTGGGCCACGGCGGCGCGGCTTCCGTGCCCGCCGGTGTTACCGAAGCCATTTCCGTGGACATGGGCTGCGTGGGCGAAGGCCTTGGCTGCACCGAGCGGCAGGTCTCCATCTGCGCCAAGGATTCCAGCGGTCCTTACAGCTACGAAGTGGTGGGCAAACTCATCGACGCTGCCAAAAAGACCGGCGCGGATTATGCTGTGGACGTTTACCCCTTCTATTCTTCCGACGTGGACGTGACCCTGAAAGCAGGCTTCGACCTCCGCCACGGTCTCATCGGCCCCGGCGTCTACGCCAGCCACGGCTATGAGCGCAGCCACATTGACGGCGTGTATAACACGCTGAAGGTGCTGTGCGGATATCTGGATGTGTGAACAAAATTATCCCTTAACATCATAACCTCCGTAGGGGAGGGTCTTGACCCTCCCTTGCAGCTTCAGCATTCCCTGTAGAATCTTGAATGCAAAAGTGCTGTACTTCCGACAAAATCAACACACATATGAACGTTGTAATATCGAGGGAGGGTCAAGACCCTCCCCTACGAAGCGGCGCTTCCGGAAAACTGCAATTTTCCCCAATATGCGCAAAAACACCCGGACGAATGGCCGGGTGTTCCAGCGTGTCAAAAAAGTCCCTAAAACTAGATGTCATCGCGAACCAGCCCGCAGGCTGGTGTGGCGATCCCCCCAAAAGAAGTAAAAACCCTCGATTTTAGTAGAGAAATGTACGAAAATCCAGGAGATTGCCACGCCAGTGTGCGCACTGGCTCGCAATGACATGGT
>JAXJGV010000014.1:0-26104 GCA_036300205.1 Oscillospiraceae bacterium | reverse complement strand
TGAACATACTGCTTTAATAATTCCTGAGGTGCGTTCATAATACTGACTCCTTTGTCGTGACTGTTTGGTATCATTCTTGACTTTGTCGTCAGTATCTATACTGTCATACTTTGTCGATTACACAGAATTTTCTGCGGTCTCGTTACCGGGTTATTCAGCTACTTGGAGAACAGTTGAATTGAATGAGGTCTTTGACTATGTTCAACCAACCCCCTATCTCGTTTCATCGACGGACTATTCGGATACATATGAAACTCCAGTTCTTACAGCAGGTAAAACTTTTATTCTTGGCTACACTGACGAAACAGATGGTATATTCAATGATTTACCAGTAGTGATTTTTGATGATTTTACAACAGCATCAAAATATGTGGATTTCCCTTTCAAGGCAAAGTCCTCTGCTATGAAAATACTGACTGTAAATGATGGATACAATATTCGTTTTGCTTATGAAGCGATGCAATTAATTGATTTTGTAGTAGGTGGACACGAAAGACATTGGATTTCAAAATATAGCAAGCAAACAATAGAAGTTCCAAGTATCGAAGAACAAAATGCAATTGCAGAAGTGATAGCAACAAATGATACTGAAATTGAATTGTTGGCTCAAGATATTGTAAGTGAAAGGACAAAGAAAAAAGCCCTGATGCAGCTTCTGCTGACGGGCATTGTGAGGGTGAATGTATGAACGAGTTAAAAAACGAAATAAGAAGGACTGTTAACAAAGAAGCGGCAAAGGAATGGCTGAAGCAGCAAATGACACTTCCATATGACAGTATTCAGCGCAGGTATGAAATAGACCAAATTGTAGAGCAAGCTGCACAATACGCAGACTTTATCGAGAATACAGCAAGAATCTGTGGAGTCGATCTGGAGCAGTTTGTTTATCAGCTATTTGGCCTAAAATAACATGCTTAAACCAGCGAGGCGGGATTTTCCCGCCCCGCTATTCGAGCTTTTTAGTCAAATCTGAAAAGGAGGTTAAACCATGGACGAAAAGGCTTATCAGGAGCGCAACGCCAGCCAAAAGCCCGCTATTGAACTTCTCCAGGCCATGGGTTACATATACATTTCCCCAGCGGACTGCCACAAGCAGCGTGGCAGCCGGTATCATGTCCTTCTGAAAGACATCCTCCGGGGGCAGCTTCGCAGGCTGAACCGATATTCCTACGCCGGTACGGAAAACGAATTCTCCGCCGCCAATATTGAGCGGGCCATGGAGGATCTGGACGAGCCCCTGACCGATGGTCTAGTTCGCACCAGCGAGAAGATCTATGACGCCCTTCTGCTGGGAAAAAGCTATCCGGAAACTGTCGGAGAGGGCAAATCTCTTAGTTTTAACCTGAAATACATCGATTGGGAACACCCGGAAAACAACGTGTTCCATGTCACCGAGGAATTCCCCGTGGACAGCCTGGACAAGCAGCACCCGGCTCGCCCGGATATCGTGCTGTTTATCAACGGCATTCCCTTCGGTGTCATTGAGTGCAAAGCTCCGCACATTTCCGTAGAGCAGGCCGTGGATCAAATGGTACGAAACCAGCAAATGGATTATATTCCCCAGCTTTTTAAGTACGCCCAGATCGTCATGGCCACCAACCGGAATGCCGTCAAATACGCCACCACCAAAACGCCCAGTAAGTTCTGGAATGTGTGGAAGGAAGAAAACATTGTATTCATGGATCAGCAAACAGCCCAGCTGATCCCGAATCGCACGCCTACCGTTCAGGACAAAACTATCATTTCCCTGTTCAGCAAAGATCGTGTGATGGAGCTGATCCGCTACTTCATCCTGTTCGATGAGAATGTTAAGAAAATCTGCCGCTATCAGCAGTATTTCGCCATCAAAGAAGTCATGAAAACCATTTCCCAAAACGACGAAAAAGGCAACCGCCACAGCGGTCTGATCTGGCACACCCAGGGCAGCGGCAAGAGTCTGACCATGGTCATGCTGGCAAAATATATTTTGATGGAGCTGTCAGACTGTAATCCCCGTGTCGTCATCGTTACCGACCGCAAGGAGCTGGACAAGCAGATCACCGAAACATTCTCCCATACCCGTCTGAACCCCGCCCGTGCCACCAGCGGCCGTCATTTGGTGAATTTGGTAAACAGCTCAAAAGCCGACGTCATCACCAGTATTATCAATAAGTTTAACACCGTTGAACGTCTGGAAACCAAAAACTTCTCTCGGGATATATTTATTTTGGTAGACGAAAGTCACCGTTCCAACTACGGTCTCATGGCAACCAAGATGCGCAGCGTGTTCCCTAACGCCTGCTACATCGGCTTCACCGGCACACCGCTGATGAAGAAGGAAAAGAACACCATGACCAAATTTGGCAAGCTGATTCATAAGTATACCATCAAGGACGGCGTGGATGACGGTGCTATTGTCCCCCTGATCTATGAGGGCCGTTTTGTAGAACAAACGGTGGATGAGCAAAACATTGACCTGTGGTTCAAGCAGACAACGAAGCGCTTGACTGATGCCCAGAAGGAAGATCTGCGCAAAAAATGGAGCAGCATCCGCCGCTTGACCTCTACGGATGCCCGCATTAAAAGAATTGCTCTGGACATCAACACCCATTTTCTTGAAGGCTTTAAAGGCACGAAATTCAAAGCCATGCTCGCAACCAACTACAAAAGGGACGCCATTCGCTATTTGGAGTGCTTTGAACAATTCGGTGATTTAACCTGCGGCGTCGTGATTTCACCGCCGGATATGCGGGAAGGTGTTCACGATGCGGATGAAGGTCCTGACGATAAGGTTGTAGCCTACTGGGAGAAAATGATGCGGCAATATGGCGATGCGGATACCTACGAAGAAGCTATGAAAAGCCGCTTCAAAGCTGGCGAAATTGACATTCTGATCGTATGCAGCAAGCTTCTTACCGGATTCGACGCACCTATTTGCCAGATACTGTACATTGATAAAGAGCTAAAAGAGCACGGTCTTTTGCAGGCCATTGCCCGTACAAACCGGCTCTGCGAAGGCAAGGACTATGGACTCATTGTAGATTATCGTGGACTGATCGAAAAGCTGGATACGGCCATGGATATGTACAGCGGTGCCGGTTTGGAGAATTATGACAGCGGAGATCTCAAGGGTGTCGTGGTGGATGTGATGTCTGCCATTGGCGGTCTAAGAGATGCTTATACGCAGCTTGTGGATCTGTTTGATCCGGTAAAAAACAAGGATGATGAAGAACAAATTCAACTCTACCTGGATGACGAAAAAATTCGTTATGAATTCTACGATCTTCTTTGTTCTTTCGGCAGAGCTTTGAATTTGGTACTGAATTCAGAACAGGCTTACGCTTCCCTCTCCAAAGAAGAGCGAAAAAAATATCAGGAAACTTTCATTCTATTTTCCCGTGTGCGTCGCAGCGTAAAAATCCGTTATGGGGATATTGTCGACAACCGTGAATATGAACCGTTGATGCAGAATCTTTTGGATATCCACTTGTCTGTTGCCGGGTTAAAGCAGATCACAAATCCGGTTGATATTTTGAACAAGGAAGATTTTGAAAAAGAGCTGAATGCACTGGAAACTCTCCGTTCCAAAGCAGATGCCATCACCAGCCGGTTGGCCAAAAGTATCAGCGAAAAACGTGACGAAAATCCTGCTTATTACGATAGCTTTTCCAAGCGAATTAAGGACGCTCTGGAATTATACAAGGAACAGGTTATTTCAGAAGCGGAATATCTTGCAAAAATGCGTTCTATCATGGAGGATTATCGTTCTGGCAAGAGTACTGTAAGCTATCCGGAAGCCATTAAGAACAATGTCCACGCCCAGGCATTCTATGGCGTTCTGACTGCCATTTTTGATGAAGTTCAGAATGATACTATTACGCCTGATTTTGTCGCAGAGGTTTCCATTGAAATTACTGCTATCATTGCCAAACACAGCCAAGTAGACTGGACAAACAACAAGACAATTCACGACCGGATTTCTCAGGACATTGACGATCTGTTCTATGAATACGAAAAAGCTCGAGGTCTAATTCTTTCCTTTGATATAATTGATAAGGTCATAGAAAATGTTAAAACCGTTGCCCTCCGGAGGTTCTGATCACCATGGAGAATACAATCGATCGGACGGTTTACGCAAATGACAGGGAGATTTCCTATCAATTGACGCAGAAACCTGTCAAGAATCTTAACTTACGAATTCGCAAAGATGGCAGTGTATCCGTATCTGCAAATGCACTTGTTCCCCTATCCGAAATCGATGCATTTGTTATCAGCAAAGGGGATTATGTTCTGAATGCCATTGATAAATTTAAGGAAATGGAGAAATATCGTCCCGAGCCAAAGCGTTATGTAAGCGGAGAAACTTTTCTTATCCAAGGACATGGATTGCGATTAATCGTCTCCCAAGCATCAAGAGACACCATTGCATCCGACGGAATCTATATTTATCTGAACACAAAAGATACCGGAGATTTCAATAGAAAACAGCGCATGGTTACCAAATTCCTTGACGGTCAGTGTCACAGTGTGTATAGTGAAATTCTGAACGAACTGTATCCCCTGTTCCGAAAGTACGGTGTACAAATGCCTGTTCTCCGAATACGAGATATGGAAACGCGTTGGGGCTCCTGCTTAGTCAGGAAGGGAATTATCACGCTAAATAAAAGGCTTCTTGAAGCGCCCAGAAATTGCATTGAATATGTGGTAATGCACGAGCTTTGCCACTTCATTCACCCCAACCACTCAAAACAGTTTTACAGTTTTCTTACTATGCTCATGCCTGACTGGAAAGAGCGGAAAACTATATTGGACAAAAGCGCTACATATTGGTTGTGATCTTTACAATAATTAACTTTTCTGTGGGGTGCCTATGAGATACATAAAGTATATTAAAGACGATGAACATTCAGACTACATGGCATGTTCTCAGTATGCAGACTGGATTGTTAGTGATTTCACATCTACATCATCGAAGGACGGATTTATTCTTCAGCATTTCTCTCGTGCCGTAGATCCAGCTCTTGAATATCTGAAAAATACTGACTATTTTGAAGCTTGGCAAATTGTTGATGGAAGAAATGAGGATTCTGGCGAGATATGTGATGACATATTCGCAGTAGGACATTCCATCACCTCAGTCGACGATTTTCATAACTCACTTGAAATTAAGGGTACGATAGAATTTTGGGGTGATGTATTTTGGATACCTAAAGGCATAGAGCTTTATGATATCATTGCTAATTGGTCTTCTACAGCGGTCAGAGAGGCAGGAGGATTAAGGGCATGTTTTGAATTTCCTGAATTCACTCCAGAATTACGTAGTAAATACCACGTCTTCTCCCGCAAAAAGTTTACACACCGTTGGGATCTATCATCCGAGCGCAGCATCTATAATGCAGTTTACAAATTTATGTTCAAGCGTTGTCCTCACGGCCCAATAAACGAACGAGAATGCAAAGAGTTTAATTCTTCAATCGATACGGTTTTATCCAATTCAACATATAGTGGTATCAAAAAGAAAATCACCGAACAATGGTATATGTTCCAATCCAATAAAAACACATAAAACAAAGAAAAAGATATTGCTATTTGCTGTTCCAAATGATAAAATAACCGTGTCTAAATTTGCTTTCATGGCAACCCTCCGGCAACAAAAAATCCGATAGCCCACGACCATCGGATAATGTAAGCACCTCAGATACCCTGTGTTAAATCACCCTTACAGAACTGTATAGGTTTGTTTAACCAGGACCGAGTGGGAATAATACCGCCCATTTTCAAATGTCCTACTTTTGTTCAGAAGTAGTAACTTAATACAGAAAACAAGCCCGAAAGATTGCGTAAAAGTTCGCATTTCTTCGGGCTTGATTTTTTGACCGTACTAGAATCGTACTAAAATCTTAATTTCGCATCAAATTTGACAGTATTTCGGCTACTTCACCGTGTTTATTGGGGTACAGATGGCTGTATGTATTCAGCGTTGTTTCTACATTCTCATGCCCCAGTCTTTCAGAGATCAGCAGAGGGGCAAACCCCAATTCAATCAGCAGTGAAGCGTGGGAGTGTCTGAGGTCATGAATACGAATTTTCTTCACGCCTGACAGCTTGCACCCTCTGGCCATTTCTCTGGTAAGGAATGATTTTTGTGTGGGAAATAGTCTGTCTGTTGGCTTGTAGTCGTATAACATACCACCGTATTCTTTGACCATTTCCATAATCTCAGCCGGAAGGGTGATTGTCCGTTTACTCTTTGGCGTTTTGGGAGTCTGGATGATATCTTGATTATTGACCCTATTGATTACATTATCAGCAAGGGGCGGTGATTGTGTGAAAGTAAATCTTATCGACTTTCTTTCTGACGGCGAGGAAAACGCAATCACCACAAGGGAACTCTGTAAACTTTTGGGGTGGAACAGTCGAGAAGTTACGCTTTACATCAACGCATTACGGCGAAGCGGCAAAGTGATTTGTTCCAGTGACAAAGGCTATTTTCTCCCTTCCTGTCTGCATGATGTGGAGCGGTTCTACCGAAACATGACTTCCAGACAGAAAGAAATTGAAAAGGCGAAGCAATCCGCAAAGACCTATATCCAAGATCACGGTGGTGTCGTGACAGATGATTGATAACCCCACTACCGAAAACAAGCTAGATTATCTGCTTCGGCATGATATGTCTACAGAGGAACTAGGACGTTTTCTAGCGGATGGACTGACAATGGATGAAGTATACCAAAGTGTAAGAAATCACGAGGAAAACAACCTAGACTGGCGTACAGGCAGGCCAAAGGGTGAGGGTGCTAGTAATAATCACGGTGCGGTTTACAGCTTGCTTGACAAAATGGAAAAGAAAATCGACGGTGAACGAAAACAGGTCGTTTGCAATACAAGATGAAACTGGATGCCATCAAGCAGCAGGGAAAACGGCATGATCTAACTTCTGTCCAACCTGGACAGAAGTTGAGCGGAAAGACTTCCAGAGATATGATTGCCGAAAACAGCCCGGACAGTTCAACACAAATCCAACGCTACATCCGTTTGAATGAACTTCAGCCTGAGCTTATGCAGATGGTGGACGAGGGCAAAATCGGCATGACTCCCGCTGTGGAGCTATCCTACTTGAAGCCTGATGAACAGAAGTTACTGCTCGAAACCATCGACAGCGAACAGGCCACACCGTCCTTCTCCCAAGCCCAGCGTATGAAGCGCCTCTCGCAAGAGGGCAAGCTCAACGATGATGCCATGTTGGGTATCATGATGGAACAGAAGAAGCCGGAGAACTGGAACCTGACCTTGCCTATGGACAAGATCAAGAAATACTTTCCCCGGTCCTACACGCCACAGCGCATGGAGGAAACCATCATCAAACTGTTGGAGGGATGGATGAAAAAACGCCAGCGCGATCAGCAACGCTAAAATGAAATACAGGTCATGAGCCAGACAGGAACCACTTTTCCTTGTCTGGCTTTTTTCACGCCCGGATATAGGAGGAGAAAATGGTTATCCGAGATTACAAGTACACACCGGAGGATGTGGACTGCCGGTACTGCACAGAATATGCTCACGGGCGCTGCAGAGCGACCAAATGTCCCTATTTGAAGGAGCGAATTGAAGCTGGTGTGCTCACATACCGTGAAGCTGTCAATGAATCCTTTGAGAAGCGCTCCCCTCTTCGCAGGCGCATCAATGTTGTCCTTTCCAGATACGACAAATCCTTTTGGAGAAATGAAGAGCACTTTCGCCGGTTTCAGGAAGCAGAGACCATCCTGGGCTTCTACATAAGCCGTAACACCAGCGAATACTACGCCGCCTTATTTCTTCTCACTGCAGAAAAAGAGCTGTTCCAGAGGCTTCTGGACTGTTTCACTGAAACGGGTATCGATTTCTCACGAGCCAATCTGCGTGATATCTCAGCCGAATGCTACACGCTCTACAAGATTGCCAAGAGCATCTATACCGATTCCGGTGAGGTCAGCGTGGATGAGCTTGCAGACCCTGATTTGGTGAGTACAGAGCTGTTTCACCTGGTCATCAATGCTATGCTGATCTACCGATATGGCCTGTCAGCTACGCTGTTAAAGCGTAAGGATGGTGGACATGGAGCGGTTTGATATTGAGAAAATCAAAGGCTACACAATCACACCCAACTTCCATCAGCGAGATATCACAATCAGCCTGAAGGCAAAAGGTCTTCTTTCTCAGATGTTTTCCTTGCCGGAGGGTTGGGATTATACGCTGAAAGGTCTGCATCCCATTTCTGAGGGAAGGAGGTATGTCTATTGCAGGAAGAGGTTGAACACAGAACAGTGACGCTGGCCATCAGCACCACGAAAATGACCGCAAATGTGCTCAAATCCGCAATCGCCAAGTATCTTGCCTATTGCAAGGAAAAGAAAGCGGAGAAAGCCCGTGCCGGTCCCGTCAAGCCCTGTGGCAAGCAAAGCGTAAAGCAACTCGTAGGGCAAGCGCAATGCCGAGCTGGGTGATGCTTTCGGCTACGATGATGGTGAAATGCTATGGGGATATCCTGAAATTCTGGATTATCTGCCGCCGCATATTTTCAACCGGCTTGCTGAGCCTGAACTGGGATTTGATTCACTTGACGCGCTGCAGGATGATTGGTTGTCCTTCCAAGCAGAACCAGTTCCAAACTTCATAGAGTTTTGCAATGATATCTTTGGCGATGGTTAAGGAGGCTTCTATGGAACGAAATGAACACCTTCTCAGCGAGTTGGCAGAAACGATGGAAAGTTTAGGAAAAATCAAAGCGTCCGCATACCGCCTTTATTCCGAAGCGGTTGAGGCAATTCTATCAGATCGTATTACCGTTCCTAATCATATTGAGCGAATTATGGATGGGCTGTTGGATTTTTGCGATGAGGATAGGTTTATAGAAATATACCGCAAACTGTGCCGTCATATCTATTACCAATACCCTCAAATGGTGGGGGAACACGTTGCTATATTTCGGCTGCAATTTGAAACCGCAGAGATTGGGGTGGATGAGTCAAATGACACATCAAGTTGAAGCTGTTTTTCCTATGGCAGATTCTATCTTAGGTTGCAAATTCAAAAATGGTGCGATCTTGCTATACGACCTTAAATCGGTTGCTAAAACACGCTCTTTCTTTTCACTGCTAGTAGAGCAGCCGGAATTATTCTGCAAGATGGCTGTAGCCCCTGGAGGATATGGTGTCATTGGGAATGAGGATTTTGACCTGTCCTGCGATGAACTATGGCAGAACGGATGGCCAGAGTGGAACGAAGATAAACTGGTAACAGTTGAGATTGAGGTCGAGGTTAAGTTAATCCGTAAGCTTGAAGAAATTCTCCACCCTTATGGATTGGCTCCAGAGGATTGGATTGTCATGGCCCTTGAATACCTTGTTTGCCCTGCGACAAAAGATCTGGCAGCTAAGTGGCTGTGTCAAGAAAAACAAGCCATCCTCAGAAGAAAATAAACGACATGATTGCAAAGCCACTTGAGCTATGTTACAATAAAAATGCTCCTAGAGGAGCACGACCTGCGAGTAACCCCTAACCTCAAAGCCACCGATCAGAGGGTTCAATCGTTGGTATCAGCCACTTAAAATGAATAATCCGATTTTCCCAATCGAATTTTCGAGGCAAATGATACCAAACTTTGATACCAAAATGATACCCGGAGCGTTGGGAACTGTGGGAACCCAGGGAAATTGACCGAATTTAACGGCTAAACTTGCTTCAAATTGCTATCTTTCAGGGCAAAAAGGAACCCAGGGAAGGTACTCCGAAGCGAGTGGGAATAATGCGCCCAATTTGTGCTTGCAAAACTGATTTTCGCTGAAAAGGCATAAATTTTTTCGCTAGATAGACCTTGAAGGATTTTTCCTTTGAGGTCTATTTTTTTACGCAAAGCACGGTGAAACCTTGAGTTGTTGAGACTATATGTTATGAAATAGCAGTTTTATACACATCTGAGAAGCCTGTTTTCAGCCATCGAAATGAGCGAAAATGGGTTTGCCCCATGACATAGAGATTTTTGGGAATCTCATTTTTGGGAAAATTTTTGGGGAATTGTTCCGCAAAAAAGTTCAGGCAACTAGGGAGTAACATATGATCTCACAACTTTTACAAGTTCCCAAATTTGAGGTGAAAATCCCCAAATTCATTTTTGGGAAGGATTTGGGAATTTTCTTGGATGTTTTTGGGAAAACAAATTTATGGTGCGTACAACCAGCCGTTACCTGAACCAGCACACTGTATGCCTCATAAGGCGGTCTCCAAATCGTTCCTGTGTAGTGCATACACGCTCACAGAATTAGCCGAGAGCTTTGTTCCCATTTTAGAGCAAATGAAGCAGTGGAGCGAAACGCATTTGTGCTGACGGCTTGTACCTAATCACCTTGATTTTTCAGCCGGATTCTCTCTAGCCGTTTTAATTCCAAAGTGAGTTCTGTAAGGAACCGGGAGTTTTTCCCCGTTTTCCTTTTCCCGCTTTCTTTCCGGCTGCATCCAGCAGCATTTGCTCCCACTGGCTGCGCACGCCATCCCTTGGAATCGCGTTCCATCCGCTGTGGTCGTCAAGGGAAAAGGCCGCCTGCAATTCAGGAATCGAATAGGGAAAGCTTTCCTCTTCCAGCAGTTTCATGACCTGCTCGGCACAGAGGGGCTTCTCCCCCATTCTTGCCAAGCAGTCCTTTCGGATGGTGTTTTCCTGTGTCAGCCGTGGCTGTTTCTGAGACTCAATAATCTGTTCCACCGCCATATCACAGGCCAAATCCCACAGTCTTCCGTCTATATCCCCGGGTCAATCCATTCAAAGAAATTTTCAAAGCAGAACACCGTCGCCCCTTATGGAGCGGCGGTGTGCTGCGGATGATCTGCTAAAGCTCGCATTGCAAATGCATTTGTTTCCTTTATTGGACCGTTTGTACCTGTTTCTTATTCCACTGTCCTTTCCAGTAAAAACGAATCGACAGAACAGTGGCCACAGTCCAGCCGATGGGCCAGGCACACCAGATACCGGTAGAACCCAGCGCAGTCCCAGACAGTACAAATGCCAGCACCACCCGAAGGATCAGGTCCGTGAAGGTCGCCGCCATAAACTGCTTCATCTGTCCCGCGCCCCTTAAGATGCCATCTGCCACCAGCTTGGCAGACACCACGAAGTAAAACGGCGCCACGATCCGCAGGAAAGCAAACCCACTGTCCAGCGCCATCTGGGTGGGTTCTTTCAGGAAGAACCCCATCAATCCCCTGCCCCAGAAGAAATACAGCAGGCTCAGCGGTACACACAGCAGCCACACCAGCTTTAACCCTGCCGCGAAGCCCTCCTTAACACGGCTCAGCTTTCCGGCTCCGATATTCTGGGCCGCGTAATTGGAAACACCGTTGCCCAAGGTGGTAAAGGAGGTAATGACCAGATTGTTCAGCTTCACCGCACCGGAATAACCGGCCATTACCTCCGTGCCAAAGCCATTGATGATGCCCTGAATGATAATGTTGCCAACGGAAATAAAGCTCTGCTGCAGGGTGCTGGGAATGGCAATCACAGCAAATTTCTTCAAAAGCTTCCAGCTAAACCAATGTACTTTCCCCTCCGCTTTCATTCCTCTCAGTCTGCGCAGAACCACACATACGGCAAGGACACAGCTTGCTCCCTGGCACAGGAAGGTCGCCCAGGCTACACCGGCCACACCCATATCAAAGGCCGTCACGAACAGTATATCCATGCCGATATTCGACAGGGACGATACCGCCAAAAAAACAAAGGGTGTCTTGCTGTCCCCCAACGCGGAGAAAATGCCGGTGGCAATGTTATAGAAGAACACAAAGGGCAGTCCCCAGACATAGATGTCCAGATACAGCTTGGAATCTGCAAATACCTCTTCCGGTGTGTTGATGAGCTCCAAAAGCGCGTCGCAGCCCAGAAGTCCAACCAGCATCAGGCACAGGCACACAGCAGCGCTGGCGATCATGGCCGTATAAACGGCTGTTTTCATTCTGCCATAATCCTTTGCGCCAAACAGCTGGGAAACGATAACCGAGCAGCCGATGTTGCAGCCAAAAGCAAACGCGATAAAGATCAGCGTGATCTCGTAGCTGTTGCCCACCGCCGCCAGGGCGTTCTGGCTGACAAACTTGCCCGCCACCCAGCTGTCCGCAATGTTATAAAGCTGCTGGAAGATAATGCTGCCAAACAGGGGCAGGCAGAACTGCCACAGCACTGTGCCGGGTTTTCCTACGGTCAAGTCCTTGTTCATAAGATATCCCTCCAAATCTTTATTTTTCATCCACCGCATTATAACGCTTGACACGGGCAAATGTAAAATGTATAGTTGAAATAGCATCTATACCAAACAGATATGATTTGAGGGATAACCAATGCACATCAGCCTGGATTCCTATCGGGTCTTTTATTATGTGGCCCAGTATCGCAGCTTTACAAAAGCCGCCGAGATCCTCTACAGCAACCAGCCCAACGTGACCAGAACCATCAAGCAGCTGGAGCAAGCCCTGGGCTGTTCCCTGTTCTTCCGTTCCAGCCGCAGCGTACAGCTTACGCCGGAGGGGGAAGCCTTGTTCTCGCACATCTCTCCCGCCCTGCAGCAGATCCACTGCGGTGAGGAAAGCGTTTTACTTCACAGCACGATGCAAAGCGGTACTGTCAGCATCGGCGTCAGCGAAATTGCACTGCATCACATTCTGCTTCCGGTTCTGGAACGGTTCCGTCAGGAATATCCCGGGATTCGTCTTCGGGTTCTCAATTCCAACTCCCAGCAGGCTGTGTCTGCCCTGAAGGATAACCTCGTGGATCTGGCGCTCCTTACCCTGCCCGTGGAGCAGCCGGCACGCTTTGCCAGAACCGACCTTGCCTACTTTCGGGAGGTTCCGGTTTGCGGAACGCAATACGCTTCTGTAATCCCCCAGGACATTTCTCTGGAAACATTAGCGCATTATCCATTGATAAGCCTATGCCAGGGCTCGTCTACCCATCGTTTTTACTCCGAATGGTTCCGTTCCCAGGGACTTGCCTTTTCCCCGGACATAGAAGCCGCTACTTCCGATCAGATCCTGCCTATGGTCCAAGCCAATCTGGGCATCGGCTTCGTTCCGGAGAGCACCGCGCAAAATGCCGCTTCCACCGGTGCTGTCACCGTCCTATCCCTGACAGCCAAAGCACCAGAACGCACAATTTCCCTTTTGAAGCGGAAGGACCATTCCCCGAGTATTGCCGCAGCCAAGCTGGAAGAAATGCTGCTTGCGAAACAAAGCGGCATCATCACCGATTGATATGGAGGAATCCGATACGTCATCACCCGTCAGTGGGAAAATCAAAGCAATGGCGAATCCCCGGGGAAGATCGCGGAACTGATGTAGCCCTTGTCCAAAAATACAATTTTATGATTTTCCCGCGGTAATTTCACACATGACAAAATCCCACCTGATGGAACACATCTGTTCTATCAGGTGGGATTTCTTTCTTTTCAATTAAAACTCCACGCTGCTGTTTTCGCTGGGGAAATCGGTGTCATCCTTACGCCGGCGAATGAACTTGACCACCAGGATTACACCAAGAACCACAAGCAGGACCGCAAGCAGCACCGTCGCGGAATTGCTTCCGGAGGCAGCCGTTTCAAAGACATCCTTCATATCCTCCACCACGATCACTGCCGGGATACCGGTGGATTCCGTAAAGGCCGTAAGGGCAGTGTTTACGGTTTCTTCCGTCAGATCCAGTTCGGAGTCATTTCTCAGGCGGGATCTGACCTGTGCATGGTCTTCACTGCATTTGAAAGAAGTCTCCAAGCCAAGATCCTGGATTTCCTTCGTCATGGTCTCCATTACCTGGGCAAGGTTGGAATCAAGAGAATACTTGTAAGAGGTCTCATTGATGCAAAGGGCCATAGCCTGACCCAGCTCGGTCTGATTGTTGCCCAGCATGTAGTTGATGTCGGTTGCAATATGGTCGCCGACCCATGCAATGTAATAGTAGTCGGAATACGTCTCGTCTACCAGGAATACGAGCAGAAGATTATCTTCGTAGGCTGAGGAGCTTCCGAAGGCTCTTGCGTACTGTCCGTCTGCATAGTCCTGCAGCTTTTCCTCATCATAGCGGACCCCGCCGCCATTGGAAGAGGTTCTGGCGATGGAGCTAATATTGGAGAACAACAGGCAAATCATCAGCGTGATGAGCAAAATGGACATAAAGACCATGCTGGCCACTCCGCTCAGGCAGCCACCGAAATAATGCCGGGGTCTGGGATACCAGCCGCCCATATAGGGGCTTCTTCTGGGGTATCCTCTGCGGGGGCCGCCGGGATGTCCTCCAGGGAATCCACCGCCGGGGCCACCGGGGTGTCCTCCGTGGAATCCACCGCCGGAACGTCCTCTGTGAGATCCTCCGCGGGAGTCTCCTCCGCTGCGGTGACCTCCGCCGCGAGAGCCTCCACTAAATCCACTGCGGCCGCCACCGCCGCCGCGTGCGCCGCCTCCAGGTCCGGGCATATTTGCTACCTCCTTGACATTTTTGACACATTATAACACACAACCGCAAGTTTTTCAACATATTGCTGTGCACCTTTTGTCCTATGTTTTCATATTCTGATGATAAGAACGAATCGCGCCGGATGGCCCACGAGAAGAGGTGGCCAAGCATGAATTCCTGTGAATTGACCACTGCCATTTCCGCTCTGGCAAATTCCATCTCCTGCCAGATGACAACCGATGAGGTAGCTCTGGCCGGCGCAATATTTTCCCAGCTGGGAGACACGCTGGCAACCATCGCCGCCCAGCGCAGTCTGTGCGAGGGCACAAAATAAAATCGTCCCTGATGCAGTTAAGCTCCCACATCAGGGACAAACGACGGCGTAAAAATGTCAACGCCGGTGGCATTGGATTCAGGGCTTCAAATGCGGCTGATTTTGGTAATACCACGCTAAAAAACTATCATGCATTTCTTCCCCCTGCTTGCGGGCTTTGACGGCATCGCTCAGCTGTTCATATGCGCCTAAGTAATAGGTTTTCCGCTTGAAGGTGATCTGGGCCACCCATTTGCCGGTCTTTTTGTTTCGGTATACCCCCGTGTATCCGCTGGTGTTGGTAGATATGGTGCGCTTTTTGTTTGCCTCCAGAACAGTTACGGAGGTTCCGTCCACCAGCCGGAGGTTATCCTGATAGGCCGTTTTCCGCAAACAGCCGCAGCTTTTCGTTTTTCCGCTTTGCAGGAGGGTTTGACCTACGGTGGTTTCTCTGCCGCAGTCGCAGAGACAGCGCCACCGGTGCATCCCGCCTGTTTTTCCAGCGTAGGCGGTAACCAAAAGCCTGCCGAACCGTTTTCCGATCAGCGCTTTGCGCTGTGGATGGCTCAGGCATCCGCAGCTCTTTTTGTCGCCTTTGATCAGCTGTGTGCTGACCGCCTGGCATTCGTTTCCGCAGTCGCATCGGCACTTCCAAACCATTCCCCCGCTTTTTCCCCGCTGGTCTGTCGGCGCGATGCATACCAGGCGGCCAAACCGTTTGCCTGTGAGATCCTTCTGGCCTGGCTTCACCTGGGCAGCGCAGCCGCAGCTTGTGACTGTGCCCCGCTGCAAGCAGCGGGTATCCAGCAGGATCTGGCCGCCGCAGTCACAGGTGCAGCGCCATAGGGCATATCTGTTTTTTGTGCCGTTCCCTTTCTCCGCTACCACAAGCCTGCCTACCCGGACGCCCGGTTCGATTTTTGTGTTACCCATGGAATACCAGCTTCCGGCGCTTCTTTATGAGATGTTCTTTCCCTCGTTTTTCTGCCATACCTACCACCCTAGCACGCAGGTTGTTGTTTTCGTTATTATATAACAACTTGTCGTTGTTTTCAATAACTAAATTAAAGTGTTTTATTTAACTACCTTCTGTGGTTACGATATAGGCAGGAGGTACACGAGTATGCTTGAAAACTTAAAGAAACTCAGGACAGAGGCTGCTATTTCCCAGAAACAGCTGGCAGATTCTGTGGGTGTCAGCCAGCAATCTATCAACAAGTACGAAAATCACAGCATTGAGCCGGACATTGAAACCATGATGCGGATCGCGGATTATTTCAACACCTCCGTGGATTACCTGATCGGATACACAGATATCCGCCGGAAAACGGAATGTGTCCATGCCTACGAGCTGAACGCGGAGGAAAGCAGGATCATTGAGGAATACAGGACCCTCTCTCCCAAGCAGAAGGAATGCATCCGCACGGTTATGGACAGCTACAAAGCCTAGCTATGCTTCCGCCCAAAAAGAAAACCGTCCTGAGCATTCGCAAATGCACGAATGCTCAGGACGGTTTTTATTTGGACGCTTTCTTCTTCTCGGCCTTTTTATATGAGGATCATTATGAGACGGGATTGGAGAATATTCTATTTCGAATATTCTCCAATCGGCAACGCCTAAAGGCGGTGCCTTCTTAATGAAAACCAACGCTTTTTATTAAGAATTCGTATTAGGCGGTTTGCGGATCCTGTTTTTGGCGGCGCGGTAGATCCTGCGCATCCAGTTTACATCCGTTTCCCGGATGGTCTGCCGGCCGAAGGCACTTTGCAGCACCAGGCACATCATGCGCTGGAAATTCTCCTGGCCTAGTTCCGGATCCAGTTTTTCGATCCACTGTACAAATTCTTCCGACGTGGATTCCACCTGGCGGGGCATTCCCGCCTTCACAAGCCGCCGGTAATACGCCGCAAAAATGAAGCGCACCCGCAAGGCTGCCGGTTTTTTCCGGTCAAGTCCCAAATCTCTGACTCTGCGCCGCCATACAGCCCAGCCCGCAAACACCGCCGCTGCTGCCACGGCAAGCAGGAGCAGCAGTCCTACGGGGAACCGCTTCCGGGGCTGCTGGGGCTCGTCAGGTGTCGGCGGCTGTGTATCCTGCGTCTGACTGTCCTCAGCTGTTTCGGTATTTTCGGGGGACAGCTGCGAGCCGTAGAATTCCACTTCCTGGACCATTCCCAGCTGTCCCGGTGTAGTCTCCACAGGAAGCCAGCCGGTACCGCTGATATAGATTTCTGTCCAGGCATGGGCATTATCACTTTGCAGGACCGCGGTATAGGTACCGTCCGACTGCGCCGTGAACAGGCTCTCAGAAGCGGCATAGCCAACCACATACCGGGCGGGGATGCCCAGCATTCGGAACATAATGGTGGCCGCCGACGCGAAATGGGGGCTGCAGCCGGTTTTGCTCTCGTTCAGAAAGTACGCGATGGCGTCTTTTCCCTCCGGGATATCCGACAGTGCCAAGCTGTAGGTGTAGTTCTGGGTCAGGTAGCTCTGGACGTAGGCAATGATCTCTTCCACGTCCGCGTCCGACAGCTTCGCTGCGTCACATTGTTCTTGCAGCTCTTCAAAACCCTCGGGAACGGCCCTGTAATGTTCCTTGGCATATGCGGAATAGGAGCGTTCCAGGCGGTCCAAAGCGCTTTCGTTTTGCAGGAAGAACTCTTCTTCCAGCGTCGCCATCTGGTCTGAGCGGAAGTAAAAGGAGAAGATATCATCCTGCACGCTCTGGCCGTTCACCCCGCCGTCGCCGCCGCTGACCTGATAATATTCATTCAGATAGCTGCCGTAGGGGGTGTAGGTATATTGATCGTTGGCGTTAAGCCGCACCACTGTCAGTTCAGCCATGCTGCTTCCCGCGCCCGCTTCGTTTTCCTCATACAGCATTCGCAGGAACGGAAGGTTATACAGATAAATGCTGGCGTCTCCCTCCGTGGACCAGTTGGCCGCGGCGGAAGAAAAGACACGTTCCTCCGGCTGCTTCCATTGGTTCTGCTCATAGCTGCCGCCAATAAAACCCCGCAGATAGATCGTCTCCTGGGGCTTTTTCGTACAGCTCAGGCTTAAATCTTCAACGCCGCTGATCAGGTAGCCCGCAGTGTCATTCAAGCTGCCGTCGGATACGCCGCCGCCAAATGTGGATATGGGGGCAGACATTTCCCCTTTGTAGATCTCCGGCATATAGGAAAGGATCGCCTCTGCCACATGTCCCTCCACATTCTCGGCGAAGGGGACGGTATGGGCTAGGGGGATCGACAGGCCCGGCATCAGCACCACAACACTGGGCACCATCAATACCAGCCCTGCCAGACAGATACAAGCCGCGGAAACCGCGCTGATCTTCTGGCGCCGGAGCCAGTTCTGCTTCCACTCCCAGCTGTCCTTCTTTCCCCAGAGGCTCCGGCGATAGCCCACACGGTCAGAGGCCAGCACGGACAGAATTCCGAGAAGCAGGAACACCATGGAAAGGGTGGAAGGCGATGCGCTCAGCAGCATAAGCAATGCCACCACGGGGAATACAAAAATGCCTACCAGCATGGTATCCGTACTCTTCACCACGAAGGCACCCAGGTAGGCCGTGATGGGGACAAAGATCAGCAGCAGAAAAATGCTGACATTTTTCGGCACTTCCGTGACCAGCGGGATCATGTAGTCACCATTGTACGTGCTGTTCATCTGCTCCAGCACCGCGCAGGCCAGCTGGCTGAAACCGGATACAAACGCCTGCTGCTGGAACAGGACGGTCACCGTGGTTGCCAGAGTGAGCGCCGCCGCGCCGGCGACTCGGGCGCCGGTAAGCCAGTTGTCATAGTAAAATACGGTAAAAATGAGGCATTCCAGCACGATTCCGCCATAGAGCAGGCCAGGAGCCGCATTCAGGGAAAATCCGCTGACGAGAAACAGGCACAGTCCCAGCTCCAGCAGAAGCATCTGCATCAGCGTCACGGAAAACCACAGCGCCCAATTGGTACGCCCTTCCCCTTTGGGGATCAGTTCGCGCCGTACCAGCAGGATATTCGATTCAGCGGGCCGTTTCTTCCCGCGTAATTTCACCCCAGAGGTTGATGCAAACCACGGCGTTGTACGCTTCATGGGCCAATTTCTCCTTATATGCGATTTCACCGGCCGATGCGGAACGCGGTTTTTCACGCAGCAATGTGGTCAGCGCCAATTTCATGTCGTCTTTCGTCCGCACCTGTACGAAACAGCGCTGGGCCTGAGAATCCAGCCAGAAAATTTCAAAATGATTTCCCGCCTGGATCTGCGCCGCGCCGAAGGACGCCACCATTTCCAGAAACGCGTCCCAGTCCTTTCGGCTGTATGCTTTTCCGCCTTGATCCAAGTCCAGGAAGACCAGAGACATAGGCTCCGTTTCCTTGCCGAATTCCTTGACCATCAGCTCGTCGGTTTTCGCCGTCACCTTCCAGTGGACATTTCGCAGGGATTCGCCCTCCTGATAGGCTCTCAGCTCGTAGGCCGAACTGGGATCCTCTCCCCTGCCGTAGGCGGCTTCGCCCTCTTCAATGGGACGTTTTGCCATGCCGGAAATTGTGGGCTGGTCCTGTGCTTCCACCAGTTCCGGCAGGACCGCGACTTCCCACAGCTGTTTCGGGAACCGTGACACCGCGAAATTGATGCCCAGCGGATCGCCGATTTGAATTTGCTCGGGCCAGACCGTCAGCAGGCCGTAATGGCGGGCCTGGAGGATAAAGCGCAGCATGGTTTCGTCCTTACCGTCCAGCATGGCGGTTCCCCGAAGCCGCTCCACCTTGCCGGAATATTCGTCCCGGCATTTTACCTCCACCTTCACTTCCGACACCGGGAAGCTGCAGCGGTTGGCAAGGGAGATTTCCAAAGGGATCTCCTGCTCCCGCATGGCCTGGGGCGCGGGCGGGGACATGGTTTTGTCGATATAGCGGCGCAGCGTTCTGGTCCAGACGATCAGGGCGATTTCCAGGGCGATCTCAAATCCCAGTAAAAACAAGGGGAAATCGCTCTGGGAAAACATGGCAAAGGCCAGCGTCGCCAGCACAGCCACAAGAAACATCTTATTTTTCATTGGTCACTTCCGGCCGGGGCTTGCGGACAGATGCCAGGATCTCATCCAGCACCTTGTCCACGTCCTTGCGCTCCATCTGGGCCTGGGGACTCAGGCGCAGACGGTGCTGGGCCACATCTTTGAAGATGGCCTGAACGTCATCCGGCAGCGTGAAATCCCGGCCGTTCAGGTAGGCCGTGGCCCGGGCCATACTGGCCGCTGCCAGAGAGGCACGGGGGCTGAGGCCCAGGGACAAATAGGGATTCTGCCGGGTGGCCCGGGACAGTTCCACGATATACTGGTAGACCAGCGGGTGGGTATACACCTGGTCCACCTCCCGCTGCATTTGCAGTAGCTGCTGTCTGGAAATCACCTGCTCCACATTGGTCAGGGGGCGTTCCAGGGCCTGGGCTTCCAGAATTCGAATCTCATCCGCCGAATCGGGATAGCCCATGGCGGTGCAGATCATAAAACGGTCCAGCTGGGATTCCGGCAGCATCTGGGTACCGGCGGAGCCGATGGGGTTTTCCGTTGCGATGACCAGGAAAGGCTCCGGCACCTTGCGGGTCACGCCGTCCACGGTCACGGAACCTTCTTCCATGACCTCCAACAGTGCGGACTGGGTCTTGGCGGTGGTACGGTTGATTTCGTCCGCCAGGAAGAGGTTGCACATGACCGCGCCGGAATGGTACACGAATTCTCCCGTTTCTTTCCGGTACATGTTGAAACCGGTAATGTCCGAAGGAAGAACGTCGGGGGTAAACTGAATACGGTTCTGTTCCAGGTCCATGGCCTTGGCAAAGGCCAGCGCCAGCGTTGTCTTACCCACACCGGGAATATCTTCGATCAGAACGTGGCCCTTGGCCAAAATGGCGGTCATGACCTTCTGGATGCAGTCCTTTTTGCCGATGATGGCTTTTTCCACTTCCCGCGTTACCGCGCGGGCTAACGCAACATATTTCACGATTGTTCTTTCCTCCGTTTTCTCAGCAGCTTAAATACAAGCAGCAGCGCAAGCAATACCAGAACCACCGGCGGTACGTATTTTTCCAGCAGGATCACCTGATTGGAATAGGACGCGCCGTTTTCCGCGCCTTCCTCCTCCACCGGCTGGATGCTGACCGGCTCCACCTGGATCTGCTGCTGGCTGCCGTTTTCGTCGATGGAAACCACCGTGCGGGCGGAGGCGTCAAAGGTCTTCTCCGCTTCTTCCAGGTCCTCTTCCCTGCTCTGCTCCTGCTCTTCGTCGCTCAGTTCGGCGCGGACAAGATAGCGCTGGTAATTCTGGGTATAGGGATGGCAGGTCAGCAGGGTTAGCAGCTGGCGGCCGGGCTGGATCAGCACCTCGTTGGTATCATTGGGCAGGATGACCTCCAGCTCGCACACCCGGTAGACCAGGGTCTCCCAGGGGGTGGTCAGGGTGATCTTATCCCCGATCTGGATCAGCTGGATATCCCGGAACACAGGCGTGCCCCGCCAGCCCCGGTGGCCCGCAATGACCACGTTGGTGTTTTCCCCGGAAACCGGCAGAGAGGTCTCGCCCAGCAGGGCAACGCCCTTTGCCATGTTGTCCGTGGTGGCGCCCAGGTAGACCGGCAGCTCCACATCCAGCCGGGGGATCCAGATGGTGGCAATGATGTTTTCCGTAAAGCCGTACTCCGTCAGATCGATGGGCGCGGCCTGATAGGAAAAGGGATCCTTGAAATCGGCCTGTCCCTCTTCGTAAATCCGCTCGTTATACTCCACCAGCTTCTGCCGAAGCAGGTCCATTTCGGACAGGGTCGGTTCTGTGGACTCGGCTGTCTCGCCATCTGCGGCAGTCTCCTGGGGCTGCTCCACCACCCGCATCTGCTCAAGCCCGGCAATGGCCTGACGGCTCTGCCAGGAGGTGTACAGCTCGGTGAGCTTGGGATAGGCGAAAATGCCGACGCCGATGAGCACAAGCAGAACGGCCAAAAGATTACGAATTTTTCCCGACATCTCAGTCATCCTTTCTGCGGCGGCGGTAGCGTCTGACGATCAGGAGCATCATCAGGAATTCCACGCCCACAATGCCCGCCAGGGCGGCCAGCATCCAGGGCCAGATGTTCAGCAGGCGGCGGACAATGGTGCCGGTCTGCAATTTCTGATACTGCACAATGGCGGCGGATTCTTCTTCCTCGCCGGTGTACTCCGCGCGGGTGCCCCGGACCAGCATCCGGTGGCTGTTGATGCCGTAGGGCGTGCAGGTCACCAGGGTGCAGTAGTCTTCGCCCTCCACGATCTCCAAATCGGAGGTTTCCGTGGGCAGAACGACCTTGATCTGGTCAACCTGATAGGCCAGCACCTCGTCCAAAGTGTGCAAGTAGAATTTGTCGCCGATCTCCAGCTGGTCCAGGTCGGTAAACAGCACCGCTTCAGGCAGGCCCCGGTGGCCCGTCAGGACACAGTGGGTGCTCTCGCCGCCCAGAGGGTAGCTGGTCATGGACATATGGCCCACGCCCTTGCTCAGCACGGCATCGTCCGTGCCCTCATAGATGGGCAGATTCACGTTGATCTTGGGGATGGTGATGTAGCCAAGGCTCTCGCCGATGCCGATGATGTCGGCGTAGCTGGTGCCGGTGATCTCGGCATCGCCCTGGGTCATGACCATGTTCAGCTGGTCGTTATAGGCCCGTGCGGCCTCTTTCAGCGCGTCCAGCTTTTCTTCGTCCATGGACTGCACCTGGTTGGAGTAGTCCTGAATGGCCACGGTAGCGTTGCGCTGGGCGACCTCGTTACTGATGAAGGGGTAAGACATGATGCCCATACCGGAAACGATCATGATGATGGCAAAAACGATGCGGATTCGGTTAATGACCACATCCCGGGTAACTGGTGTCTTCTTTTTACGGGCCATAAAGGTGCTTCCTTTCAAAATATGCTTGTGGGTGCGGGGATGAACTGTTTCTTTGCAAAATAAACGGTCAAGTTTGCGCTGTATCCATTCCTTCCCCCGGGGGGAAGGTGGCCGAGCGAAGCGAGGTCGGAAGAGGAACGGCGAAACCTAGCGTACTGGAATAGGTCTGATGCATGGATATAAGGCAACCTTTCCGCCCGCATTCCTCTTCAGTCACCGCCTGACGGCGGTGCCAGCTTCCCCCCGGGGGAAGCAATGGGTGCGGGGGGTTGTTCTATGGGTCATAGACAAACTTTCGCCGTGGGACAGAGGAGGGTCTGTCCCACCGCGAAAATTCTATGAAAGGGGGCAGTTGTCACTGCCCCCCTTATAGATCAGGGTTTATGCAATTGGAAAATCAGAAGCGAGGAAATTACACGGAGCGCTTCTTGTTGGGAACGGTGATCAGGCAGATACCGCCAGCGATCAGGACACCGCCGATGATGAAGAACATCAGAGTACCGATGCCACCGGTGGTGGGCAGCTTAAAGCCCTTCTTGTTGATGATGGTGGTGTTCAGCAGATCAGTAGTAGTAGCATCACTGTCATCGCTGGTGTGAGTGGCGGACTTATAGGTCTTCTTGGTCAGAACACCGTTCACATAGGAATCAGAGCTATTCCAGGAAGTGATGGTGCTGATCTGCAGTTTAACAGCAACACGGCCCTTCAGCAGGTTGTAGCCATCAACAGTCTTGGTTTCTTCCAAGTAGTAGGTGCCGTTAGCCAGACCCTTGACAACGATCTTGCCATCCTCACCAGTAGTCAGAGTCTCAGTACCATTAGCATCCAGAACATAAGAACCATCAGTATTCTGAGTGAACTTCAGAGCAGTGCCGCCAGTCTCCTGGGTGTACAGCTTGAACTCAACGTTAGCCAGCTTGTTATTTTCACCAACTGCATCCTTGTACTTGATAACGCCCAGCTTGTAGGTGTAGACAACTGCGCCATCCTCGATGTCATAATTATCAGGTTCCTCGGTAGAATCCTCAGGAAGGATAGAGTTAGAATAGGTCAGCTTAACAGTGTTGGGAGCGGCGGTAGCATCAGCTGCAGATGCAAGGATGGTGGCAGTGTATTCGATAACGATCTGCTTGCCAGCATAGTCACCCATTGCAGAGGGAGTGAAAACGACCTTGAAGCCGTTGCCTTCTTTAGATGCAGTGTATGGTATACGTCCTCAGCACCAGTTCGATTCCACTTATTGCTCCAAGAGAATGTACCAGAGCTGTCCATTCTTACGAACTCGAACTTGCTGTCAGTCAAGACCATATCATCTGGCAGTTCGATCCGATACAAAGTACCAGAGTAATATGTCATCTCAGCAAATGACCAATCATTGTCTCCATCGTAATATGCCAGTACAATATGTGCCCCATCATTAGTCCATGTAATGTCGCCCAAGTCAAGATATAAGTAACTCGAGTGTGACCATGTCAGCGTTGCAAGATCTGAGACAATGCTGTTCTCCGGCTGGGCGTCTGCCTGAGCCTGGGCCATATCGGCGTAGCCCAGAATCTGGGGCTGGGGATCTTCGCCGGCTTCCGCGGCAACCGCTGCTTCGGTATCGCTCAAGTCGTAGGTAACTTCCGCGACAGCGCCATCAACGTCGCCCTCGATGGCGGTCAGCTCGTCTTCCGTGACCTCGCTGACAATGCCCGCCCGGTCGGCCTCGCCGTCGCCGTCGGTATCCAGGAAGATCATGTCGCCGGGGTTGGGGGTGTAGGCCTCCCCTTCCGTGTCCTCCTCCGACACGGGGTAGGTCTTGCCCACTTCGCGGTACAGGTCATAATAGTCCAGAGACTCTACCCAATCAGCACAGGTCTCCTCCAGAGGGAAATCCGAAATGCCGGAATAGTAAATGCTGAAGAACAGGAAGATCACATTCCAGGGGGCATAGGGCTGGTTCTCGTCCTGAGTGTAGGAGGAGTACCAGGCGCCGTAGCGGTTATAGCCCATGGGGGTCTCGCCGTCCTCAGCTACCTGATAGTTCTTATCGCTCTCCTTATAGCCCAGCTGAGATTCGGCTACGGCCAGAAGGTCCTTGGCCCAGGTGCCGGTGAAGTCGTCTTCCTTAGGGAGGGTGTCTTTCCAGTCGTCGGCGGTTTCCAGGTCTGCTTCGGGGTTGGAGTAGCAGGCTGAGGTGTGGGTATGTTCTTCCTGCGTGCAGGACAGGGTTTTCTCCCCCCCGTAGCACGCGTAGGAATGCGTATGGTTATCCTGCGTCACACCGCAGGTATTGACTTCCGTGGTGGTGTAGCATTCGTCGGTATGCTGGTGGTAATCACACTTCAGCACGGATTCGGTGGTATAGCAGGAATCCGTGTGCTGGTGGGTGGAGTTGGGAGATTCGCAGGTATACGCATAGCAGGCATCGGTATGCGCATGGCCTTCATCCGTGCAGGTCAGTTGCGCGCAATCCGCTGTGTGCACATGCTCCGTGCAAGTCAGATTCGTGGTGGTCGTATAGCACGCATCTGTATGCTCGTGCACCTGCTCCACAATTGTGCAGGTGAGCGTCTTTTCGGTCTGCTTGCAGGCTTCGGAATGAACATGGTTATCTTGCGTTACGCCACAGGTCAGAACGCGCTCCGTGGTGTAACACTCCTCAGAATGACTATGCTCCTCTATCTCGCAGTAAGCCACCAACTCCGCCGCGCCCGTAGGGAGCACGATGGGATTGCCGCACAACAGACTGACCGCCAGCAGCATGCTGATGATCCTGTCGCGCAGCTTTAACCTTCTTGCCGCTGACTTACGCTTTGATCCGAAATACATAAGCAGACCTCCTCCAACTCTACTTTCTCTCTCAGAATTTAGTTAATTTGCACAATATAGAACTGTTGCCGATGAATCCGAAAGCCGTTCTTTTTGGTGATTCTACACAAAAGTGGACTTTTTCTGATCCTTCGGGGCCTGTTCCTGTGAGTGAAATGATTTGGAAATTTGAAACGTTTCCAAATTTTATTTCACATAATTTCGACAATTTTTCCGTTGTTTGCCTATCTTTGCATATTAATTTTATAAATGCGATTACAAATTGACATATTTTGAGATTTTCTTAAAAAAGATTTTACAGCGGAAAAGGGGTGTTGTGAAAATGACGAACCATTTTCCGGATGTTTGGCAAAAAACAGCGGCCCCGCCAGCTTCTTTCAAAGCCGGCAGGGCCGCAGACTGTCGAAAACCATGTCATTGCGAGCCAGTGCGCACACTGGCGTGGCAATCTCCTGAATTTTCGGACAATTCTCTACTAAAATCGAGGGATTTTACTTCTTTTGGGGGGATCGCCACACTAGTGGTGCTCCGCGCAGCGAATCAGAAATGAGAATGATTGCCGGTGGCAATCATACCATAATTCATTGCGGGCTGGTTCGCGATGACATCTAATT
>JAXJGV010000013.1:0-47689 GCA_036300205.1 Oscillospiraceae bacterium | reverse complement strand
TACTGTAAAGGACTGTGGTTGGAGCCTTTCGTGAACCGTCATGCGGTAGGAGCTAATGAACCAATCCACAGCATCCCTTACAGTGTAGCACATGCCCTTGGAGAGGGGCACTAAAAACTACTACTCTATAATACAAGGAGCTGCCCCATTGAAGATCACATTGGAACCCGCCCAGCTGGCGGAAACGGAACTCGTCATCCGCGGAGATGTAGCGGGCGCAGAAGTTGCGGCAATTCTGCAGGCTCTGGGCAAGAAGAGCAGCGGCAAAGTCCTCTTGTACAAAGAGGAGGAACAGTACGTAGTCGATATGGGCGAGATCGTTTACCTGGAAACCTGCGGCAGCAAGGTAAACGCTTACACCCAGACAGAAACCTATGAAGCAAAGCTGAAGCTCTATGAGCTGAAGGAAATGCTGTACAGTCTCCCCTTCGCCCAAATCAACAAAAGCACCATCGTAAATATCGACTGCGTCAAGTCCATACAGGCCGAATTCAGCGGCAACTACTGCATCAAACTGAAAAACAGAAAAGAAGTGCTGACGGTTTCCCGGAAGTACTTCAAAGAATTCAAAGACCGGATTTAGGAGGTAACATTATGAATAAGAAATCTTTCCCCTGGCTCGTATGCGCCATTACCGGCTGCGGCATTGGCTTTCCCGTCACCCTTTTGTGTATGACCCTGCTGGGCGGCTTTAATGAGGTGATCGCCCAGTTTCTGACCTGGATGGTAGCTTCGGCACTGTTCGGCCTGATCACCGGGCTGCTCTCTTACAAATGCAGCCGCAGCCTGCCGGCCGCTACGGCGATCCACTGCGTGTGCTGCCTGATCATTGCAGTGGCGGCCTGTACCATCTGCGGTTACGGTGACAACTTCCTGACCGTGCTGATCCATATTGTGCCTGTATTTGTTATCGTGTATGCGCTGATCTATGCGTTCTGCTTCCTGGCAATGACGCGGGAGGCCAAAAAGATCAATCAGATGCTGAATAAGGAGTAAAACAGGAAAACGTCCGGATGATTTTTCATCCGGACGTTTTTACTGGAAAGGCAAGGGTGGGGATTGACAAACGGGAAATTTGTGGTAATATATAAATAACATATGAGCAAGTGTGCAAATGAGCATATAAAAGAAGGAGTGACAAGAATGATCTATCGGGTGATTGCCATATTGAACTTGGCGGCATTTTATGGGCTGTATGTTCGAAAGATTTGGATTCAGAAAAAACAGAACATCCGAACCAATCAGGCTGGAGTGGGGGATAAGCCGAAGAAGGTGCTGATGGTGGAGCGAATTATGGGCATCGCTACGGTGTTGGCTGTGGTCGCCGAAGTTATCAGTGTCTTAACGGCTGCGCAGGTCCCAGGATGGGGTGTACAGGCACTGGGCGCCGGGATCGGCGTTCTGGCGGTGGTCATTTTTGGACTGGCGACGAAGACGATGAGAGACAGCTGGCGGGTGGGGATCCCGGAAGGAAAGACGGAGCTGGTGACGGATGGGATCTACCGGTACAGCCGGAACCCGGCGTTTGTGGGATTTGACCTAATGTATTTGTCTGTCTGCCTGATGTTCTTTAACGTGCCGCTGGTGCTGGTATCGGCTTGGGCGGCGGGGATGCTGCATTTGCAGATCCTGCAGTAGGAAGCGCATTTGCAGCAGGAATTCGGTGAGGCGTATGGTGAATACCGAAAGCAGACCATGCGGTATTTGGGAAGAAAGGAAAGGAGATCTGGGATATGAAAAAGAAGGAACATTTGCCTTTGATCGGCGTTGGGCCGGTGATCGTGGCGCCACAGTTATTGTTGACCGCGGTGGGGATGGTACTTTCGGAACGGGGGTATTTCGGGTTTGGAAGAATCGCGTTGCTGAAGCTTCCGTTTCGGATTCTGGGCGCTGCGGCGATGGTGTTTGGCCTATATCTGTGGGTCAGTGCAAATTACAAAACCAAAGTGGATCGGTACATCACGGCAAATCAGCTTGCGACTACGGGGGTGTATGGGATCGTGAGAAATCCGATCTACATTGCGTTCCTCCTGGTTTGCATTGGGGCGGTGCTGCTGGAAAATAATTGGGTTTTGTTTGGAATTCCGGTGATTTGTGGGGATATATGACGGTATTGCTGAAGAAGACGGAAGAGAAATGGCTGCTGGAACTGTATGGGGAGGAATATGTGCAATACTGCAAAAAGGTGAACCGGTGTATTCCCTGTTTCCCCAAAGAGAGTAAAGGAAGGAGCTGACGCAATATGATTTTACTGATGGAATGCGTTGTGTTATGTCTGCTGTTTACGCTGGCGATTTTGCCGGCGCAGTACCGGGATCCGCTGAATATGATCATGTCCTATCCGCCGAAAATCATTAAGCGGGTGGAGCAGCTGCCGCAATACAGCGGTGTGATAAAAGACAGAGAGAAGGCACATGTTGGTAAAAAGATCGGAGGAATCCTGCTGTTTGTGGTTCTGATGGCGGGGGTCGCGTATGGTTCCGGCTGCAGAAGCTTTGGAGAGGTATTCAGGCATGTGTTTGTGCTGTTTTTTGCGGTGAATGTTTACGACCTGATTGTTCTGGATTGGGGCGTTTTCTGCCACAGCAGGAGGCTGAGAATTCCAGGGACGGAGGATATGGAAACGGAATACAGAAATCCCTGGTTCCATTTAAGAGGGGCAGCGATCGGAACAGTGCTGGGATTGACCGTTGCGCTGCTGGCGGCAGCGCTTGTGGGCGTTATTTTGGCGTTTGGGTAAGTGTTCGCACGCTGTTGAGAGAAAAAGAGCATCCGTATGATTTAGGTCATACGGATGCTTTAGCGGCCCGGAACGGCCCCGCCGAGCAACGGTCCACCGGACCGTTGCATGTAGATGGTTCAAGTCCACTCCACATCAACAAAAAAAGAAGTCATCCCAATGGGATGACTTCTTTTTTGGCGACCCGGAACGGACTCGAACCGTCGACCTCCAGCGTGACAGGCTGGCGTGCTAACCGACTGCACCACCGGGCCAGAACATTAAGAATTATAGCATATGTTTTTCCGTTTGTAAAGACCCAATTTTTACTTTTTTCCGCCGGACCCGCACCTTCCCGTGTGGGTCCGGCGGACTGTTTTTTGAAAGTCTTATGCCCGGTTCTTCTCTATCCAGGCCACCGCGAAGTCAACAAGCTCCCTCTGCCGCAGGAACGTTATGGTTCCGTTCCCCAGGGACGCCTTATGTACCGTGCATTCCTTTTCAAAGGCTTCTCCGATCTGCACGAAATCTTCCCCATCTACAAACAGGGTGTCATAGGCTTTCCATACCCGCTTTCCGTTTTCCATCACCGCGCTGTGCTCTGTGCAGGTATGCTTGCCGGGGTACTCCGCTCTCACATCCGCAAGGTGCAGCGATGTGTTTTTATCGTAGCCCACGCCGATCAGGAGTACATAGCCGTCCAGCTCGTATAATTTCCCAATGGGGGAATTTTCCCCGAAAATGTTGGACAGGTCGTGGTCCTTCGTGAGGTATTCCGCGTACTTTCCATATGCCGCCACAGAACGGGCAGGATGGTCGCTTCTCACCGCGCCGGGCCATGTGCGGAACATCTCCGCCACCGCTCCCATGGTATTGGTGGGCGTAATGTGCTTATTATAGGCGGGCCAGTTATCCCGGATGATCTGCCACCATGCTTCCGGCTCCTCCCAGTGAACGCCGCAGGTGGGGTCCAGATTCTTCCAGGACTGGGTGGGCATCATAACGGTTCCTTCGGCTCCCACGCTTTCCAGCAGCGCTTCGATGACGGGCTGGGCGCCTCCGCAGACGAAGCCCAGCTTACTCAGGGAGGCATGTACCATGACCGTCTGGCCCTGGGCCACTCCCACCTTTGCCAGGGCGTCCAGGATATCCTGCTTGATTACAATTTTTCTTTCCATAAACCGTTCTCCTTATTGAATCATTCTGCCTCAGCCGCTTCCAGGCTGTTCATCCACTTCTTTCTGTGCAGCACCACCATGGACACGGCAAACCGAAAACATTCCTCCAGCGAGAGGATGAAATAGACATAGGGGATAGACATCTTCAGCACAAACGCGGAAAGCAGTCCCAGGGGCACGCCCAGTCCCCAGGTTCCGAACATATCGACGACCATAACGTATTTTGTCTTGCCGCCGCTTCGTATGATGCCGCCGCCCAGGATCATATTCAGCACCTTAAAGGGCGCAATGACCGCGTAGGCCAGCAGGATCTGCTCGGTAAGCCGCTTCACGGAAGCTTCCACCTGGTAGATCTCCACGTAATAGGGCCTTGTAATGAGAATCAGCACCGACAAAATAATGGAGCCTGCAAAGCCGTAGAGGATCAGCTTCTTCGATGCCTGATAGGCTTCCTCATATTCCTTATTTCCCAGCTTTTTTCCGATGATCACGCTTGCCGCCTGGGACAGGCCGCACAGCGCGCCGATCATCAGTCCCTGGATGGGATTGATCAGCGTCATGGCGGCGCTGGACTCTGTGCCAATGTGGCCGTAAATCGCCGCGTATACATTCTCCCCCAGGCTCCAGGCAAATTCGCACACAAGGATGGGCAGGAGCATTTCCCCATATTGCTTCCAATTCACCTTCGCCATTCCGTTCCCCCCTGCCGCCGGTTTCAAATCCTCACGGTATTGGTACATCATGGCCAGCATTGCAAGGAAATTCCCATATTGGGATACCAAGGTTGCGATTGCCGCGCCTTCCGCGCCCATAGGCGCGAAGCCGCATTTTCCGAAAATAAGAATATAATTCAGCCCCGTATTCAAAACCGCGGCAGCGATGCTGGCATACAGGGGAAGCTGGGCTTTTTCCATGCACCGGAACATGGTAGACAGCAGCGCGGCCCCCGCCATGGGCAAAAAGGTTCCCGCAACGATTCTCAGATAGCCGGCGGACGCAAGCATGGTCTGGGGATCCGTCGTATACAGGCCCATGATCTGGCTGGGAAATGCCACGCAGACAACGGTAAATACCGCCGCCATGGCGATTGCCAGGACCAGATTCAGGTAAAAACTCCGCCTGACCTCGTCCTTATTCTTTTGTCCCATATATTGGGAGATCATGATTCCGGCAACGGCTCCGATGGCGGAAACCATAACGGAAAAGATAGAGGAAAACTTGCCCGCCAGTCCCACGCCCGCCACGCTTACGCTGCCAAGCTGTCCGATCATGATCTGATCCACAATGCTGAAGGACGCCTGAAGCATGGATTGAAGGGCCACCGGGATTGCCAGATTGCATACGGTTCTGAAGAAACTTTGTTTCCGTTTCATGAGAAAACCTCCGGGTGTGTGTTTCACTCTTATTTTACCTCCGCCGCCTGCGTATTTCAAAGGTTAACCGCGTAACCGCATACAAAAAACAGGATCAGAATTTGTGCATAATTGGCATATTTCCCCTGTAAGCAAAAAAGCAGATGCTTTCGCATCTGCTTCTTTTCTATGGAGCGGGTGACGAGGCTCGCTGCATTTTCTCCCTTCCAGGGAGAAAATCAAGGAGTCGCCGGGGCCCTACCCGGCGAGCAGCATACCCCCGGCATGCTGCATTTAGATGGTTCGAGCCTCATTGATTTACTCTTTCCGCAAAAAAGAAGCAGATGCTTACGCATCTGCTTCTTTTTTATGGAGCGGGTGACGAGGCTCGAACTCGCTACCTCCACCTTGGCAAGGTGGCGCTCTACCGGATGAGCTACACCCGCAACGGACATGACTTATTATAGCGAGATTTTGAAAAAAGTCAAGCCCTAATTTTCAATTTTTTCAACTTTTTTCTTCCGGCTCTGTCGCAGCCCCGGTCTCCGTGCTTTCGGAAGGCTCCGCTGTCTCCTCGGCATCGGCGATAGCCTTTCCGTTGCACGCAGGATAGGCAGAGTAGTCCCAGACATAGCTGCTCATTTCGCTGTCGGTAAATTCCTTGTACTTACCGATCTCATTGCTGTGCAGCAGGTCCACATGGTAATACTGCCCATCATCCAGCACGATGTTCCAGGTCCAGGGTTCTCCGGCACGGGTTCCGGTGACGGTCATGCATTCCAGTCCCGCGCCCCGGCACATAGCCGCATAGACCGTGGCAAAGGCCCGGCTGTCTCCCACGCCATGGCGCAGCAGGCTGTAGGCTGGGGTAATGGAAGTCTCGACCTTGTAATCGAACCGCTCCATCAGGAACGCGTATAGCTGGGAATACTTCTGCCGGTCTGCGCCGTCGCCGCTGACATACAGGGATGCCGAGTCAAACACGGGCTTGACCTGGGACTGCATCCGGCGCAAAGCATCGCGGCTGGTCTGATACGTAAAGATCAGCTCCACCACACGCTCCTGACCGCTGCCGTAGACGCTTTCCGTCACCTGAGGGGTCTCCATCACCGTCTCCGGGTGCTCCTCGGCATAGTCCTGAACGAACTGGGTGAAATCCCGGACGAAGTAGCCCTCCACCCGCAGCACAATGCTGGCTTCGTATCCTTCCAGCGCGTCGGAAACAACGGATTCGGCCTCGCTGATATCCTTCACATCCCGGATCTGCTGGATCTCACTGCGGTTATGCCGATAGGTGACCCGCACGGACATGGCGGGCAGTCCGCTGCTGGTGCCAAGCTCATAGGCAATGCTTTCCACCGCATAGGCGCCAATGGAATAGCTGTCCTTTGCATAGCGTACGGCCATCATCATTCCGCTTTCCACGCTGTCCCCAGGATAGTCCGCCACATTAATGGCCGCCACTTCCGCGCCTGCGGCGATGATCTCTTCCAGGGCATCCATCAGCTCCCGGTAATTAGATGCGGCAATCACATCCGTCTGGGAATTCTGACGCTGCTCCTGGTGGGGCTTTACGGAAACATAGCTGCCATCCAGCCAGCCGCAGCCGGTGAGCAGCAGGCACAGCGCCAGCGCCGGTAACAGGATCTTTCGTTTCATAATCCCCCTCCTTATCCGGGAATCCCGGAAATTATCCGCACATACTGCTGCATTATACCTCAAAGGCCTGCTGCTTATCGGGAGAATCCTCCTCCTTCAGGATCGCGCCTGCGGAGGGGATGGTCTTGGTACGGTAGCGGCTCTCATTCACGATGCCGCTGACTTCCAGCAGCACCGCATCCTGCAGAGCCGCTTTCTTTCTGAGCGTCAGCACCGCCACGCCCTGGGTATTCCGGGTGGTCTTGGGCAGCAGCTGGGCCGTGGAGAAGATGGCCGCCCGGCCATCGGTGGAATAGAGCACCATCTGCTCGTCGGTATCCAGGGCAAGGGCTTTTACCAGGGGGCTCTTGTCGGAATAGGCGCCGGTGAGCTTTTTGCGGTTGGTCTTTGTCTCATAAGCGGACAGGGGCACCTTGGCTACCTTGCCGTTTTCAAAGAAGAACAGCACGAAGCCCTTATAGTCGCCGCAGAATACCAGCGCCACCATCTTTTCATCCGCCTCAAAGCCCAGCTTCTGGGGCAGGTAGTCGCCCAAAAGCGATGCCTTGCCGTCATCAAAGTCGCTGAGGCGGGACTTGTAGCACTGGAATTTGTCGGTGAACACCAGGAATTCCGCCTTGTTGGTGGTCTCCTTCGTAAAGTCCAGGCTGTCGCCCTCCTTGAACTTCTGCTCGCCGCTCATGCGCAGGGACTGCTGGGTGATCTTCTTCATGTAGCCTTCCTTGGAGACGAAGACGGTGACGGGATAATCGGGCACCTCGTCCTCCTCTTCCTCGGGAGCAGCCTCCTGAATGTCGTAGAGGATCTCAGTCTTGCGCTCCTGGCCAAACTTGTCGGAAACGGCCTGCAATTCCTTGATGATGACGTTTTTCAGCTTCCGGGAGCTGTTCAGGGTATCCCGCAGCTCGGCGATCTCCTGCTCCAGCTGGTCAATGGCTTTGGTCTGCTTGAGGATGTATTCTTTGTTGATGTTGCGCAGCTTGATCTCCGCCACGTAGTTGGCCTGAATTTCGTCGATGCCGAACTCGATCATCAGGTTGGGCACCACTTCGCTTTCCTGCTCCGTCTCCCGGATGACCCGGATGGCCTTGTCGATGTCCAGCAGGATACGCTCCAAGCCTTTCAGCAGATGCAGGCGGTCTTCCTTCTTGCCGATCTGGAAGAACAGCCGCCGCTTAATGCAGTCGGTACGCCAGGCTGTCCACTCACTGAGGATCTCCCCAACACCCATGACCCGGGGCATACCCGCGATGAGGATATTGAAGTTGCAGGGGAAGCTGTCCTGCAAGGGGGTCAGCCGGAACAGCTTCTGCATCAGCTTGTCCGGGTCCACGCCGCGTTTCAGATCGATGGTCAGCTTCAGGCCGCCCAGGTCGGTCTCGTCGCGCATATCGGCGATCTCCTTGATCTTACCCGCTTTGATCAGCTCCGCCACCTTGTCCATGATGACTTCCGTGGCTGTGGAGTAAGGAATCTCGGTGATCTCAATGAGGTTGCCTTCCTTGACGTAACGCCACTTGGCCCGGAGCTTGAAGCTGCCCCGGCCGGTATTGTAGATCTCCCGGGTAGCCGCTTCGTCAAAGAGCAGTTCCGCGCCGGTGGAAAAATCCGGGCCGGGCAGGGTCTCCAGAATATCATGGTCAGGATTCTTCATCAGGGCGATGGTGGTCTCGCAGATCTCCTTCAGGTTGAAGGAGCAGATGTTGGAGGCCATGCCGACGGCGATGCCCTGGTTGGCGGAAACCAGCACATTGGGGAAGGTGGTGGGCAGCAGTGCGGGTTCCTTCATGGTGGCGTCATAGTTATCCACCATGTCCACGGTGTCGGAGTCGATGTCCTTGAAAATCTCGTTGCAGATAGGGTCCAGCTTGGCTTCCGTATAACGGGAAGCCGCATAGGCCATGTCCCGGGAGTAGACCTTGCCGAAGTTGCCCTTGGAATCCACAAAGGGATGGAGCAAAGTCTCGTTGCCCTTGGCAAGACGGACCATGGTCTCGTAAATTGCCGCATCACCATGGGGGTTCAGGCGCATGGTCTGGCCCACGATGTTGGCAGATTTCGTCCGTCCCCCCGTCAGCAGGCCCATCTTGTACATGGTGTACAGGAGCTTGCGGTGGGAGGGCTTGAAGCCGTCGATCTCGGGAATGGCCCGGGAGACGATGACGGACATGGCGTAGGGCATGTAGTTGATCTCCAAAGTCTCGGAGATGGCCTGCTCCGTGGTGGAGCCCACCAGACCCATGACGCCGTCGGTGTTGATTTTTTTCTTATTCTGTTCCGGTTCCTTCTTTTTTCGTGCCATAGTGCACTCCTTGTCAGTAATGCCCTCCCCTTTGGGGAGGGTGCCCCCGGAGGGGGCGGGAGAGGTGCCCCGCAGGGGCAATTTACTTTATTCGTTCTAAAACGGCCATGTCGATTGACTGACATACACCGTCCAAATTTCGTAAAACACCCAGGTTCGAAAAGCGCAGTACCTGTATTCCCAATCCGTTCAGAAAGGCAGTACGCTTGGCATCATACTGCTGTCCATCCGGTCCATAGTGCTGAGAACCGTCCAGTTCAACAGCCAGCTTCGCAGCCGCACAATAGAAATCCAGGATATAGTTTCCAAAAACGACCTGCCTGCGAAAGCGACAGGGATAATTGTGGAGATATTCATACCACAGCCTGCGTTCTTCTTTGGTCATACTTTTCCGCAGTTTCTGGGCTCGGGGTGTTAATTTGCTGTTATGTTCCATAGTACCTCCCCGCCTATCGAAGGCTGCTACCGCCCTCTTCCGTCACGGCTTCGCCGTGCCACCTTCCCCAAAGGGGAAGGCTATTTTAGGAAATATCCGCCAATTCCAAATACTTCGCGCCGTTCTCTGCGATGAAATTCTTTCGCTCCTGCAAGCTGTCGCCCAGGAGGATGTCGAAGTAGTGGGCGGTGCGCTCGGCGTCTTCGGGCATGACCTTGATCAGGCGGCGGGTCTCGGGGTTCATGGTGGTCATCCACATCATTTCAGGGTCGTTTTCGCCCAGACCTTTGGAGCGCTGGATGGTGACCTTTTTGCCCTCCAGGTCCTTCAGAATGGCCACCTTTTCCTGCTCGTTGTAAGCAAACCAGGTCTTGTCCTTACAGGTGATCTCAAACAGGGGGGATTCCGCAATGTAGACGTAGCCGTCCCGGATCAGGGTGGGGCAAAGCCTGTAGAGCATGGTCAGGATCAGGGTACGGATCTGGAAGCCGTCCACGTCGGCATCGGTACAGATGACGACTTTGTTCCATCTCAGCTGGGACAGGTCGAAGGAGGACAGCTCTTTGGCTTTTTTCCCCTGGACTTCCACGCCGCAGCCCAGAACCTTCATCAGATCGGTGATGATGGGAGAGGCGAAAATCTTGTTGTAGTCCGCTTTCAGGCAGTTCAGGATCTTGCCGCGGACGGGCATGATGCCCTGGAACTCCGCGTCCCGGCTCAGCTTGACAGAGCCCAATGCGGAGTCACCCTCCACGATGTACAGCTCCCGGACGCTGGTATCCCGGCTGCGGCAGTCCACGAACTTCTGGACACGGTTGGCAATGTCGATATTGCCGGACAGCTTTTTCTTGACGTTGGACTTGGTCTTTTCCGCGGACTCTCTCGCCCGCTTGTTCACCAGGATCTGCTCGGCGGCCCGGTCAGCCTCCTGCTTGTTCTCGATGAACCAGACCTGCAGCTGTTCCTTGAAGAAGGCCGTCATAGCGTCCTGGGTGAACTTGGAGTTGACGGACTTTTTTGTCTGGTTCTCAAAGCAGCCGATGGTGGAGAAACAGTTGGTCACCATGACCAGGCTGTCCTGGATGTCCTGGAAAATGATCTTATTTTCACTCTTGGTATACTTATTGTTGTCCCGCAGATACTTATCGAACGCCGCAGTGAAGCCGGTGCGGACTGCCTTGTCGGGACTGCCGCCGTATTCCAGCCAGGAGGAGTTGTGGTAATACTCGATGTGGCTGACCTGCTTACTAAAGCAGAAGGAGGCGGTGATCTTCAGTTTCATCTCCGGGCGGTTCTCCGCGTCCCGGCCCCGGCGTTCGGCTTCCCAGAAGGTGGGCATGGTGAAGGCGTTGTCACCCACCATTTCCTCGATGTACTGCTTGATGCCGTCGGCATAGCAGAATTCCTCGGTTTCGAACTTGCCGCCCACCTGGTTGCGGAATTTGAAAGTGATGCCCTTGTTCACCACAGCCTGGCGGCGCAGCACATCCCGGTAATAGTCCACGGGAATGTTGATGTCGGTGAAGACTTCCTTATCCGGCTTCCAGTGGAACAGGGAGCCAGTCTTCTTCCGGTCGGCGGGTTCCTTTTTCAGACCGCCCTTATTGCGGCCTTTTTCAAAGTGAAGGTCATAGCGGAAGCCGTCCCGGCGGATGGTGGCGTCAAAGAATTCCGAGGCATACTGGGTAGCGCAGGAGCCCAGTCCATTCAGGCCCAGGGAGTACTCGTAGTTCTCGCCGTTCTCGCCGTACTTGCCGCCTGCGTACATTTCGCAGAAGACCAGTTCCCAGTTGTAGCGTTTTTCTTTTTCGTTGTAGTCCACGGGACAGCCCCGGCCGAAGTCCTCCACTTCCACAGATAGGTCTTCATAGCGGGTGACGATAATGGTATCGCCGTGGCCTTCTCTTGCTTCGTCGATGGCGTTGGAGAGGATCTCAAACACCGCGTGTTTACAGCCCTCCAGATCGTCAGAGCCAAAGATGACCGCAGGACGCTTACGCACCCGGTCCTCGCCCTTCAGCATGGAGATGCTGGAGTTGCCGTATTGTTCTTGTTGCTTTTTCGTAGCCATTTTACATACCTGCCTAAGTTCGCCATAATAATTCTATTGTATTATAAGCAAAATCGAAAAGAAAGTCAAGAAATGGCGATTTGGTATCGCGGGGTGAGAAATTATCGTTTATTGCACCAGCCACTGTAGGGCGGGGGCACGCCCCCGCCGGGCACCTTCGCAACCGAGCGTTTTCGTTTTTTGCACGAAAGGTTTCCTGATACTTCTATTGAAAACGCTCAATTATTGCAACTGCCCGGCGGAGGCATGCCTCCGCCCTACAGTGGCATTCTAATAGAAACTACAATTTACTTTCCTAACGAAATAACTTCCCCATTTATGTCCATACTACTCCAAAAGGAGTTGATCATATGGAATCCATCTGGACCGCTACCTCCCATATGCCCCATTTCCCGCCGCTTTGGGGTGAAACACACACGGATGTGCTTATCATCGGCGGCGGTATGGCAGGATTGCTCTGCGCTTACCAGCTGCGGCAGGCAGGCGTTGACTGCGCAGTGGCGGAGGCCAAGACCATCGCCGGAGGAATCACCCAAAATACCACCGCCAAAATCACCTCCCAGCACGGCCTGATCTATCAGCAGCTGGCAAACCGCTTTGGGCCGGAAAAAGCCGGGCTGTATCTGGAAGCCAATGAGCGGGCGGTGAACACATATAGAACCCTTTGCCGGGACATGGATTGTGATTTTGCCGAGCAGGACAACTATATTTACTCCACCACAGACCGTCAAAAGCTGGAAAACGAGATGAATACGCTGGTTACCTTGGGTTTTTCCGCAGAATTTGTTGAGAAGGTTCCCCTCCCCTTCTCTACTGCCGGCGCCGTAAAGTTTCCCAATCAGGCTATGTTCCATCCGCTGAAATTTCTGTCCTTCATCGCTGAAGACCTGACCATCTACGAAAGCACTCCCGTGCGCCAGCTGGCAAAGGGCGCGGCCCTCACCGGCAACGGCAAGATCTATGCGGACACCATAATCGTTGCCACCCATTTTCCCTTTCTGAATAAACACGGCAGCTATTTTTTGAAGCTCTATCAGCAGCGTTCCTACGCCCTGTCTCTGGAAAATGCCCAGGAATCGGACGGCATGTATCTGGACGAGCAGGAAAACGGCCTGTCTTTCCGCAGCCACAACGGTTCCCTGATCCTGGGCGGCGGCGGACACCGGACGGGAAAGTCCGGCGGGAACTGGCAGGAGCTGGAACAGTTCACCCAAGTGCATTACCCAGACGCCAAGATCACCCACCGCTGGGCCACCCAGGACTGCATGAGTCTGGACGGCATCCCCTATATCGGCCAGTACAGTGCCCGGACGCCGAACCTGTATGTGGCCACAGGCTTCAACAAGTGGGGCATGACCTTCTCCATGGTGGCCGCCCAGGTGCTGACGGACTTGATCACCGGCAAGGGCAGTCCTTACGCGGAGGTTTTCTCCCCTTCCCGAAGTATGCTGCACCCCCAGCTTGGCATCAACGCCATGGAAGCCGCGAAAAATCTGCTGACCTTTTCCGCAAAACGCTGTCCCCACATGGGCTGCGCTCTGAAATGGAACCCCCAGGAACACAGCTGGGACTGCCCCTGTCATGGGTCACGGTTCGAGGAAAGTGGAAAGCTGATCGACAACCCAGCTACGGGAGATTTGAAGAAGCGGTAAATTGTAACTGACATTGCCCGGCGGTTTTCTGGCCCTGGCCTATCGTGGCCGGTCCAATCAGCGATATTTTACCCCATCATGAATATTTCCTCTTGTTTTTTGCAGAATATACGGTTATAATAGCCAGAGATAAAAATTAGGAGGTCATTCAAATGGCTGTTAAAATCGAAAAGAATACCATCATCGGCGATGTTCTGGATATCGCACCTCAGGCCGCTCCCCTGTTCTTCGCCATCGGCATGCACTGCCTGGGCTGCCCCTCTTCCCGTGGTGAGACCGTTGAGGAAGCCTGCATG
Organism: Oscillospiraceae bacterium; assembly: GCA_036300205.1. Lineage (GTDB taxonomy): Bacteria > Bacillota > Clostridia > Oscillospirales > Oscillospiraceae > Faecousia. Next base: position 34,024 of record JAXJGV010000013.1, on the reverse strand, counting down.
GTCCACGGTGTGGACTGCGAGCCCTTCCTGGCTCAGCTGAACCACTTCCTGGAGGCTTACGAGGCCGCCGAAGCTGAGAAGAAAGCCTAATTGAACCGGCTATGCCATCCCGAATCCCGCCGGGATGGCATTTCTTTTGCCTGCGAAGGCGAAGGGCCGTTCATCGCACCGGCCACTGTAGCGCGGGGGCAGAAAACCGCCGGGTACTTATGCAACTGAGAACTTTCGTTTTTACCGGAACGGTTTCCCGATACTTCTATTTCTCACGCTCAATCCTTGCAACTGCCCGGCGGAGGCATGCCTCCGCCCTACAGTGATGTTCCGGCATAAACTACAATTTCCATTCCATTTGGAGGAATCCCTATGAAACTCCCCCTTTCCAACCGTCTGCTGGCCTGCTGCAGCTTCGTCCACCCCGGCGACCGGGTAGCGGACGTGGGCTGCGACCACGGTTACCTGGGCATCCACCTGCTGCAAAACCATATCGCCGGTTCCGTCATTGTGTCCGATGTGAACGAAGGCCCACTGCAAAGCGCCCGGATGAATGCGGCAAAATTCGGCGTTCAGGAGAAAATGACCTTCCACTTGTCCAACGGCGTGCAGAATATCCCCCGGGACTTTGACTGCATGGTCTGCGCCGGTATGGGCGCGGATACCATGATCTCCATTCTGGACGCCGCTCCCTGGCTGAAAGGCCCCAAATACCGTCTGATTTTGCAGTGCCAGAGCAAACGGCCGGAACTGCGGCAATGGCTGTACGACGCAGGCTACCGGATCCGCCGGGAGACCCTGGCAAAAGACGGCAAATTCGTCTATACCGTTATGGAAATCGTTTACGGGTCTGGGGAAATGCTGACGCCTGCGCAAACTTACATCACCCCCCAGCTGCTGGAGGACAAGCATCCCCTGCTGCCGGAATATTATGAGCGGGTCGTTCATGGCGTTCGTCTGACCGTTGACGGCATGAAGCGTTCCGGCGACGACCATCTAGCCCTTTACGAAACCATTTTGTCCGACCTGGAAGCATTGGAGGAGAAAATCTATGGCAACCGTGGCTGATATTTTGACTTACCTGGAATCCCTGGCCCCCCGTTTCATGAAAATGGATTGGGACAATGTGGGTCTGCTCTGCGGCAGCAAGAGCCGCACCGTCACCAAAATCCTGGTGGCCCTGGACCCCTTCGAGGGTGTCTGCCAAGAGGCTGCGGACTGGGGCGCGGAGCTGATCGTGACCCATCACCCCATGATCTTCCAGCCTTTGAAAGCCGTCACCGACGAGACCAGCGTAGGCCGCTCCATTCAGCTGCTGTGCGCAAAGGGCATCAGCGCCATCAACGCCCACACCAACCTGGACTGCGCCCCTGGCGGCGTTAACGACAAGCTGGCCGCCGCCCTGGGGCTGACGGAGGTTCAGGTCATCGATCCCATGGGCACAGACGAAGACGGAAACGAATGGGGCCTGCTGCGGCAGGGGCTTGTGGAGGAACAGCCGCTTTCCGGGTTTCTTGCCAGCGTAAAAACTGCTTTAGGCTGTGAAGGTCTGCGGTATGTGGACGGCGGCAAGCCTGTCCGCAAAGTCGCCGTTGGCGGCGGCGCCTGCGCGTCTGAGCTGATGGACGCGGTCAGCGCAGGCTGTGATACCTTTGTTACCTCCGACATGAAATACAATCAGTTTTGGGATGCCTTTGACTGCGGCTTGAACCTGATCGATGCGGGGCATTTCTATACCGAAAACCCCATCACCGCTTATCTTGCGGAGAAGATCGGGGCGGAATTCCCCCAGGTGGAGGTAAAAATTTCCGAAACCCACCGGGATTGCATGAAATTCTTCTGATAATGTGTTGATTTTTTTACACGGGTCTGCTAAAATAGATAGGAATTTTTGTAAACTCATCTCAAGAAGGGAAGATATAAATATGTCCGGACATTCCAAATGGCATAACATCCAGAAAACCAAGGGTGCACAGGACGCCAAGCGTGCTGCTGCTTTCACCAAGATCGCCAAGGAGCTGATCGTCGCCGTTAAGGAAGGCGGCGGCATTGCCGATCCCGCCAACAACTCCCGCCTGGCCACCGTCATCACCAAGGCCAAAGCTGCCAACATGCCCAACGACAACATCAAGCGCTGCCTGGAGAAGGCCTCCGGCGCCGCCGGCGGCGACAACTACGAGACCATCACCTACGAAGGCTACGGCCCCGGCGGTGTTGCCGTCATCGTGGAGACCATGACCGACAACCGTAACCGTACCGCAGGCTCCATGCGCCACCACTTCGACAAATTCGGCGGCAACCTGGGCGCTTCCGGCTGCGTCAGCTGGTCCTTCGACAAGAAGGGCGTGCTGGTCATCGACAACAGCGAAGGCGACTACGAAGAAGACGAAGTCATGATGGATGCCATGGACTGCGGCGCCGACGACTTCGAAGCCGAAGACGATGTCTTCACCATCTATACCGATCCCGATGACTTCAACGCCGTGGCTGATGCTCTGACTGCCAAGAAGTACACCTTCGTCTCCGCCCAGATCGAAATGGTTCCCCAGAACTACCAGAAGCTGGAGAGCGAGGAGCACATCTCCCTGATGGAAAAGCTGCTGGACATCATGGAAGAAGATGACGACGTGCAGAACGTCTGGCATAACTGGGAAGAGTAATTTCATAAGCAAATCCACCCAAGGCATGTCCTTGGGTGGATTTTTTATTCCGGAAACCGCATATAAGTACAGGCCAATTCCAGCATACGCCAACTCATTTCCTCACACTGGGTCACAAAGTCACAAACAGCGTCCCTCTGTTCTGTGGGAAGGGTTTGCAGAACTTCGTCATGTTTCCTTTCCAGTTCCCGGTTCTCCCGAAGCATACGGGAATATTCTTCGTCGCCTTTTGCCAGCAATTCAATCAGCTTCATACGGCGCTGCACTTGCTCATCCACAGACACCCCTCCTTATCAAGTTAAGGAAATTGTATCACAACTCCCGCCATTTGTCTATTATCGTAGACTTATTTTCTCATAAAATACAGTATCTTATTTTATGAGAAAGGCGGTGGCAGCGTGCAGTTTGATAATCAGGCCGTGGGCACAGTAATTCGAAAACTACGCCAAGAAAAAAATATGACACAGGAGTTGCTCAGCGGATTAGCCGGGATTGCCCGCACCCATCTAACCATGATTGAAAACGGAACCAAAAAGCCAAACTTCGAAACCATATGGCGAATTGCTGACGCACTTGCTTTAAAGCCCAGTGAATTAGTTGCTGAAATCGAAAAGGAAGTCGAAAAATGATTTAACCCTGCCCGGATGTCCTGGCAGGGTTTTCATAAACAAAACCGGGAATCTCTTGGATTCCCGGTTTCATTATTTCGTTGGGAAATTAGCCCTTGATAGCCTCCTCAACAGCAACAGCCACGGAAACGGTCATACCGACCATGGGGTTGTTGCCTTTGTGGAGTGGGAAGCCGAATCCATCTCAATTCGTCCCGATTTGTTGAAATATGTCCTTCAAAAATCGATCTGACCCGGATGGTGCATCCCGATTCGTCTTAATACGTCATGTCGGGTTCCATGGCGTTTTTTCTCAGAATGTGGATGCAATGTGGATTCGTCCACATAAATATACCACCCATTTTTTCAATAGTCAAGGGCATTATAAATCTCATTGACTGCATCCCGTCCTTCCTCTCTGGACTGGTCTGTAAGATGGATATAGACGGCTCTTGTTACCCGATCATCCTTATGCCCCATCCGTTCAGAGATAAACTTCTCATTCAATCCGGCTTCATATAGTTTTGAGGCGTGTGTGTGCCGGAGTGCGTGATAGGTAAATTCTTCGTAAATCTCGTTCTGGATTATCTTGGAGGTATAGTTCATCTCTCCTTTGCTTTTGGCAACGATTAACGAAACATATTTCCACGAAGGGGCAAGGCGAAATATATTTCGGAAAACCAAAAACTCTTTATTTGAAGAAACGAACGAATCCATAATAGGAGTTGTTTTCGTCCGCTCATTCAGATATGCCTCCAAAGCATTGTCTTTGTTAATTTTGGAAACTGTTTTTGTAAATCTGCTAGCATTTTCTGCCATTTCCAATTCCCGGATTTGTCCTAAAAGGGAAGCCTGTTCGCCTTGAACTGCATCTAGCTCGGCTTCAAGTTCTGTAATTTTAGATTTCAGTATTTCTTCCTGTTCTCGAAGCAACCGGATTTTTTGCCGCCTTTTCTGTCCCATTTCGATTCCTCCTATCCAGACAGATATACTGCGTTTCTTAACATAGAAATCATAGCGCACATTCCGCAAATAATCAACTGTTTTAGTACTTTAATACACCAAATTAGTACCTTATGTGCAGATACTATATGTGGAACGAGGTGTTAAAATAGTGGATTTTGGAACTCGATTGAAAAATCTTCGCAAACAAGCGGGATTAACGCAACAGCAACTTGCGACACAGTTAGGCATCACCAAATCAGTTGTATCTTTCTATGAATTGCAGGAACGCAGTCCCTCTCCAGACGTGTTAGTAAAGTTAGCAGTAATCTTCCATGTCAGTGCTGACTATCTGCTTGGTCTGGACACAAGGGAAACCATTGATGTATCTGATCTTGATGAAAAGGACGTTCAAGCAGTGCGTGCTATTGTCGAAAGGCTGAGAGACAAAAAATTACCACCGCTATAAAATCTTAGCAGTGGTTTCATTTTGAAATTATCCATTCAACGTAAGCCATGAGAATATCCCTCATTATGAAAAACCACATTCTGAAAAAATGTGGATGTAATGTGGATTTTCCGACTTTTTTAGTCCTTACATACAAAAAATGACCTCCCGGCTTTTACACCGGGAGGTCTTAAAAGTTAGATTTTTATACCCTTTTGGAAGTAAAATTACTTCTTCAGAGATTCTTCGACGGCAACTGCAACAGAGACAGTCATGCCGACCATGGGGTTGTTACCTGCGCCAGAAGCCCGCCGGAAGCAAGCTTCCGTGAAGGGATTTGGCCCTAAAAAGTAATGACTTCTACCTAAAATGAGTCGTTTGCAAAATGCCAGATTATACGCACAAGTATCTTCATGTGGACAAATGTGGACGGAAATTTTTTGTCCACATCGTATTTTTATTATATCAGACCCTTACTTTTTTGCAAGCGTTTCTTTACGATTCCCGGCACGGCACTATCATATTTCACACTTAGTAGTGCTAAATGACCACAAGATAGCTTAATTGCATCTAATTTAGCACAAGCCATTCTAAATCACTCTAAAGTATCAACTTTTATATCATACCAACAGAATCAAGAAAAGGGTGGATTGCTCCACCCTTATTTTTGTAGCAGTCGTTTGATGTTTGCCATGGTCAATTCCAGATCCCCTTCGTCAAGCTGTTCCAGAAGATCGAGAACGTTGCGGGAGAGTTTTGGGTTGGCGGTTTTAGCATCGAAGAACTCAGCGGGGGATATTTCAAAGTAATCGCAGATGGCGAAGAACTCTGTCATGGAGGGTAGGGTTTTGCCGGAAGAGATATTGTTTATGTAGCCCCGGCTGTGGCCTAAATCATAACTCATTTTGTACTCCGACACATCTTTTTGCAGCCGCAGTTGCGTGATACGCTCCCGGATAAATTCAACATCCATACGGTCATCCCCTTTCCCGTATAGGATAGAACATTTTTCTTTCAATTCATCCGTTATTAAAAAGCGGTTATGCTTGAAACGCACTCTTGAAAATGTTATTATAGTTTATAAAATGTCGAAAATGAATCTCTCGACATTTTTAAGACTGCACAAATGGATGAAAGGATATGAATAAGTATGGGAGCAATCGTTTTGTTAATCGGCATCGCTGTGGCGTTATGGCTTAATTGGTTTATTGCGAAGCAGTTTTATGAAGTAGCCCAGGAAAAAGGGTTTTATGACAGCAAATATCAATGGATATGCTTTTTGTTTGGTGCTGCTGGCTGGATTATGGTCTGTGCATTGCCAGACCGTGGAAACACCACCGTTCCTGTTGTCTCTGATGAACTGCCTGACCTGTAAGGAGTTTATATGAGCGAACGATATTCTTACTTATACACACTACCGCAAAACCTTTACACGGTAGGTTCCCCGGTTGTAATCTCAGCGGGTACACTTCTGAAAGACAATCAGAATGGAAGAATCATAGCACAGTTAAAATTTCGCAGTATTAGCAATAAAGTTATTAAGGCGGTTAAGGTCAAGCTGAACTTATTTGATACTGCGGGAAATCCTATCGGCGAGTCCGTTGTGTATGACTATCTTGATCTAAGCGTTTCCAGAAATGTGGAGTTTGGTCAAAAGACCCCTGTGCCTGTTTCTGACAATATAGCCCGTTCTTATAGTGTTGCAGTAACCGAAGTTGTGTTCGGGGATCGTTCTGTCTGGACTGAAGCTGATGGAAAATGGGAGCCTTTGAGTAATCCTCAATGGTTAATGCTTGATGATGAACTACTTAAGCAGTATCGAATCAAATACGGCATTGAAAGTAAGTATGTTGCGAAAGAGGAAAAGGATCTTTGGCACTGTACTTGCGGTACGCTGAACCATAAAGGTGAACCTTGTTGCACTTGCTATGTTTCAATAGGAGCCTTATCTGCTTTTGGAAGCGGTATCTCAAAACTTGGAATGTATTGGCATTTCATAAAGAACCGCATTAGGGTTTTTAAATCCCTTGCGTATGTTCCCATGGTCACTTCGTTAATGTCTGGGTCTGCCCGCAGAGAAATGTAAAAAGCATCCATTGTATGCCTGTTCATTGAGGAAATCGGTGTATTGGGCGGAATTCTCTTGTAAATCTGCTTAATTGATTCCTCGTAGTGGTGAATTGTTCCCTCCCGCAGGTTCCTTGCTTTACAGTCCAGAACGTATTCGGCAAAACCGTCAGCGAAAGTCTTTTCCCTTGGGAAGCACATCCTCATTTTCTTCATCAAAAACACCCCTTAAAACGCAAAAATAGGAAGCACATCATTACTCTTTTGGAGAGTAGGATGTGCTTCCTTGTTTCATTTTTGCGAAAAGTGGGGTTTGAACTTTTCAACCCCTAAAATAAGGGTTTTACCTTACTTCTTCTGGGACTCCTCAACAGCAACAGCCACGGAAACGGTCATGCCGACCATGGGGTTGTTACCTGCGCCCAGGAAGCCCATCATCTCAACGTGGGCGGGGACGGAGGAAGAACCTGCGAACTGGGCATCGCCGTGCATACGGCCCATGGTGTCGGTCATGCCGTAGGAAGCGGGACCTGCAGCCATGTTATCGGGGTGCAGAGTACGGCCGGTGCCGCCGCCGGAAGCCACAGAGAAGTACTTCTTGCCCTGCTCCATGCACTCCTTCTTGTAGGTGCCGGCGACAGGATGCTGGAAGCGGGTGGGGTTGGTGGAGTTACCGGTGATGGAAACGTCAACACCCTCATGACGCATAACTGCGACACCCTCACGGACATCATCACAGCCATAGCACTTAACAGCAGCGCGCTCGCCGTCGGAGTACTTCCACTCCTTAACGATAGCCAGCTCGCCGGTGTAGTAGTCGAACTTGGTCTGAACGTAGGTGAAGCCGTTGATACGGGAGATGATCTGAGCAGCGTCCTTGCCCAGGCCGTTCAGGATAACGCGCAGAGGCTCCTTACGAGCCTTGTTAGCGCTGCGGGCGATGCCGATAGCGCCTTCAGCGGCAGCGAAGGACTCGTGGCCAGCCAGGAAAGCGAAGCACTTGGTCTCGTCGCGCAGCAGCATAGCGCCCAGGTTGCCGTGGCCCAGACCGACCTTGCGGTCCTCAGCGACGGAGCCGGGGATGCAGAATGCCTGCAGGCCGATACCGATGGCCTCAGCAGCCTCAGCAGCGGTCTTGACACCCTTCTTCATAGCGATGGCAGCGCCAACGCAGTATGCCCATGCAACGTCCTCGAAGCAGATGGGCTGGATGCCCTTGACGATGGTGTAGGGGTCGAAGCCCTTAGCCTGGCACATCTCACGGCACTCTTCCACAGAGTTCAGGCCGTACTGAGCGAGGACACCATTGATCTTGTCGATTTTTCTTTCGTAACCTTCAAACAAAGCCATTGTGCAGTCCTCCTCTTATTCGTGGCGGGGATCGATGTACTTGGCAGCGCCTGCGAAACGGCCGTAGGAACCCTTGGCCTTCTCCAGAGCGGTGTTGGCATCGTCGCCCTTCTTGATGAAGTCCATCATCTTACCCAGGTTGATGAACTCGTAACCGGTGATCAGGTTGTCCTCGTCCAGAGCGATGCGGGTAACGTAACCCTCAGCCATCTCCAGGTAACGGGGGCCCTTGACCTTGGTTGCGAACATGGTGCCGACCTGGCTGCGCAGGCCCTTGCCCAGGTCCTCCAGGGAGGCGCCGACTGCCAGGCCATCCTCGGAGAATGCGGACTGGCTGCGGCCGTAAACGATCTGCAGGAACAGCTCACGCATAGCGGTGTTGATGGCGTCACACACCAGGTCGGTGTTCAGAGCCTCCAGGATGGTCTTGCCGATCAGGATCTCGGAAGCCATAGCGGCGGAGTGGGTCATGCCGGAGCAGCCCAGGGTCTCGACCAGAGCCTCTTCGATGATGCCTTCCTTGATGTTCAGGGTCAGCTTGCAGCAGCCCTGCTGGGGAGCGCACCAGCCGATACCGTGGGTGAAACCGCTGATGTCCTTAATTTCCTTAGCCTGAACCCACTTGCCCTCTTCGGGAATGGGAGCGGGGCCGTGATAAGCACCCTTGGCCACGGAGCACATGTTCTGTACTTCTGCACTATAAATCATGGCAATTTTCCTTTCTTTCAAAAGACGTATTTTTCGCCTTTGGATTTACTGGTTGGAAACGTTTCCCTTCAGTCCGGGAATTTCCGAATATATTATACAATTGCGAATGTCAATTGTCAATTGGAAAGGTTTCAAATTCGATATGAAAATATCAGTTTCTGCATATGGAATTTTCGCCAAACGGCATACGCTGCGCTGCCAGGAAGGATATTTCCTTAAAAGCGCAGCAGGAGGGATCCGGTGATTCCGGCTCCCTCCCGCATCATAAGAATATAACGTCAGTGCATCCTACAATTGAAACGATCAGAACGCATCCGGATCCATGTTTTGATAGCCCCACGCCGCACCGTAGCCGGCGCTTACAGTCCAGGTGAACTCGTGCCAGTAGGTTGCGTAACTGTTGGAATAGCCAGAGGGATCGATGGTCTGGTCCAACAGGATATACGTAGCATCCGGTCCAAACAGCATATCCTCGCCATACCACACAGGCCCGACGGTGTACTTGATTCGGTACTCGCCGTTGAGTATGTTGAACTTTGCCGTCTCGTTGCCGCGAATATAGAAAATGGCGTATTTCTCAGGGTTATCTACCAGCTCCAGCTTAACACAGGTATCATATTCTCCGGCAGTAATCTTGATGGTATTTCTGCCGGCACCGTAAGTGCGGTCAAGGATTGCACCGTTCTTCGGCCGCTGACTGCTCAGGCTGGTCGCAATCTGGTCTTCCAGTGTTTCCGCATTCGACAGGCTGGAGCTGCCGCAGTCATCTTCATAGTATTCCCGCTGAGCCAGTAAATGCATGGCCATCCAGTCGTTGCCGACGCTGTGCTGGGACTGGGCCTTCTCATAAAAGGCGTCCACCACCGCAGTGGCAAACTTCTGCCGCCGGGCAGTACCGGTCAGCTTGGACAGATAGTAAAGCAGATTGGTATGTGCCTGCTCGTCGTTACCGGACAAAATCAGGGAGACCGCACTGTCGATCTCGCTCATGCCCTTCTTCAGAATATTCTCCTGGTCGTTCATCAGGCGGTCAAATTCCGCTTCTGCGGCCTCCAGGGTATCCTTTGCATCCTTAAGGCTTCCCAGCGTATCCAGCGGCTCTGCCTGATCATAGGCGCTCCGGGCATCCGCAATATCCGCTTCGCTGTCCAGCGTCACTTGACCAATCGCATCCACGGCCTCAATCGCGTCGTCAATCAGTCCCTTTTGGCGGTCAAATTCCTTGCGTGCTTGATCCAAAGTGCGCTTATTGCTCACCCGCAATTGGGCCTCAAGATCGAGTTTTGCATATTTTTCTTCCGCTTTTTCAATTGCCTCCCCGGAGCTCATGCTCACCGTTCCAATCGCGTCGATTGCCTTGATGACCTGCTCTTCGGGAGCGCTGCGCAGCAGCAGGAAAGCCAGAACCGCAATGACCAGAGCGGCTCCCACGGCCAGGATCCCAAGCACTTTCCGCCCGGATTTCTTAGGCTCAGCCAAAGGGCGGCCGCACCGCGCGCACACCAATGCCCCCTCGCTGTTTTGGTATCCGCATTCACACTTCATACCATTTTCCTCCTCTTTCTTTGTACAGACATTCCCGTCGATCAGTTTCTGCCGTCCCGGGACACCCGGTGCAGCAGCAAATCGCCTATCAGCAGCGGAGCCACGCAGAATACCGCCAGGATCAGCCATGTTTTCCTCAAATGCTCGGGGGTGTGCTCAAAGGATTCCGAAAACGGCGTGACATACTGCGGCACTTTTTCGGCAATCACGGAGGGCATCGCATTCAGGTCACTGATATTGCCCAATGCTTCCATGCCCCAGCGGCTCAGCATCAGCGCGGATACGCTGGAGGCAGCCCCCTTCATTTCAAACAGCACGCCGGAAAACAGCAGCTGCGCGATCAGAATATAGGGAGAAAGCTGGCTGGCAAGCTGCTCGCTGCGGACAAGGCAGGAGATCATCAGCCCCATGGTATCCGCCGCGTACATGACCAGCGCAATCGTCAGATAATATTCCGACATCGGCCGGGACAGCAGCAGGGCCTCCTCCGGCAGAGCGTTATCATAGACACTGCCGATCAAGGGAATGCTGAGTACCAGCAGCGCGCTCTGCAGAAGGCAAAGGATCAGCTGGACGATACCCCGGGAGGCCATGTAGCAGCCCAGCCGTACAGCGCCGCTGACATAATCTCTGCGAATATTAGGCCGCTCCTTGACCACCACCTGAATGGAATTGAACAGGCCGCACCAAATTGCCGCGCACACCAGAATAAAACAGGCGGAGCGGGTGCTTTCCATGGTCACGAACATTTTTTCTCCGCCGATCCAGACCGTTATCAGACCGGCCGCCACAGGAAAAAGCAGGGAGATCGTCAGATTTCGCTTCTCTCCCAGCAGGATCAGCGTACTCTCCTTAAGCAGAAGCAGCAGCTCATCGGGTACGGAGATACCCTTGGATGATTTGATAATCATGGTCTCACCTGATGTACCTTTCCGGATGCTTGTCCAGCAGGGCATACGCATCCCGAATATCCGTCCCGAAATAGCGTCTTGCTTCGGCAGGGGTCCCGGAGAAGGCCAGACGGCCCACGCCATCCTTCTTGGCAAGCAGGATCACCTGGTCGAACATATCGATCTCCGACACATCGTGAATGATCGTCAGCATGGTCTTTCCATTCTCGTGGGCGAGCCTGCGCAGAATTTCAAACAGCTCATGCTTATAGTTTGGGCTAAGTCCCTGGTCCGGCTCATCCAGGCAAAGAAGATCCCGGTCCGCAACCAGCTCAATGCCCACATTAACCCGGGTCTGTTCTCCGCCGCTGAGCTTGCTGTTGCGGGAATGGCGAACGCCCTGAATGCTGAGCATATCCAGCGTACGGTCCACACGCTCCTGAATCTCTGCTTCGGTCGTATCTCCGGGCAGACGCTTACGGGCCGCGAAATAGAATTCCTGCTCCGGAGTAAAGGTCGCATGGAAGGTCTTCTGCTGGGGTACGGAACCGATCAGGTTTTTCATCTGATCGAAACTCTGCATCAGGTCTACATTCCGGTAGACAACGCTGCCTTCCACCCCCACCAGGTCCATACCGTTCAGGCAGTTCATCACGGTGGTCTTGCCCGCGCCGGCAGTTCCCAGCATGGCGACCAGGGTCCCCTGACGGATTTCCAGGCGAACATCCCGCAGAAGCTCCTTGAGACCGTTTCCGCCGTTGTCCCGGACCCGCTTGGTTCGGATATCCGCCCGGAGGATCACCGGTTTTTCTCCTGCCGGCTGCGCTCTCCCGCTGCCACAGGCCGTATAGACGAGGGCATTCCCCACCAGGAAGAAACTGCGGTCCGCCAGCCGGAAATGGTCCTTGTCCCGGAGCCTGACCGGCTGCGTGACCTGCTGCCGGTTCAGAAAAGTACCGGCCTTACTGCCGCAGTCCCGGAGGTAGTATCCGTCACTGCGGATCTGAATCTCCGCATGTTTGGCCGAGAGATAGGGCAGCGGCTGGACAATGTCGCATTCCTGGCTTCTTCCGATAAGTACGGACTGTTTTCCCCGGATGGAGCGGCGTTCCCAGGTGCCTTCCGCCGAGGCCGTGGTGAACAGCATCAGCACAGCGTTCCGAAGGGAGTCTGTTCCCGCAGCCTTATCGATCCGAAGAACATCTCCGTCGTACAGCCGCACAGGGATCCCGCCGTTTCTTGGAATCAGACTTCCGTTGATGAGCGTTCCGTTTGTGTTTCCGGGATTGTCCAGATAGGACCAGATACCGCCGCTTTTGATCAGCTTACCGTGATACCGGCTGACAATCGGGGAGTGCAGCGGAATAACGCCGGGAACTGACGCGCTCTCCGCTCTGCCCACCATCCATTCCGGTCTTTCTTCCAGGGAAAAAACGGAAACGGAATCCCCTTCCATGATCACCAGCTTGGCGCCGCAGGCGCCTGCCTGGATTGGGGCTGTGTCATCATTGCGGTTCACCTGCCTTAACGCGCATCCGTATTTCCGGTCTCATAAGTGACACGATACTCATGGCCGCCGGCCCGGACCGTGGCGCCGTTCTCAACCAGATACCAGACATCTCCGGCACAGGGCGCTCCGTTGACAAAGGTACCGTTGGTGGAACGCTTATCCCGTACCAGCAGGTGCTTGCCGTCCCACAGGAATCCGGCATGGATTCCGGAGAGCTTCCGGTCATTGCTGTTCAGCACAATGGCTGCGCGGCCGTCTCTGCCCAGGGTGGTTTCTGCGTTTTCAGACAGCTGGAAATCGCAGGTCACTTCGGAATGCATGATGGCAACCAGGAACACATGACATGCGCCATCCACCGGTTTGGTCTCTCCAAAGGGATCCGGCCCAGGCATCGGTTCCGGAGGTATCGGATCCGTGACCGGAGGATCCGATATGGGTTCCGGTGCCGGGATATCCACCGGGGCTGTTCTTTTTTGAGGCTTGCGGAGCAAGATGGCAACCACGGCAGCCAGAAGGACCACGACGCCGACAGCCGCCGCAATAATCAGCTCCTTACGAAGTCCCTGCTCGGTTTCGTCCTCTGTTTCCTCCGCTTCTGTTTCCTCTTCCACTGTCTCCTCCGGTTCCGTGACAGGAGCCGCAGACTCCAGAAGATCCACAGCGCGGATCAGAATGGTATCTTCATAGCGGGTATCCGCGGTATCGTAACGGACCAGCAGCTCGGTGTCCGCTTCCTTGTTAAAGGAGGCGGCGCCGATGCGGATCACGGAACTGCCCTGCACGCTGTCCCAGACTTTTTCCGCCGCCTGAGAGGCCGTAAGGTTATCCGTAGAAAGTCTGCACATAAAACCGCCCATAGACTCTTCGGAGAATTGCTTCAGGCATTCGATCTCCTCCTTGGAGCCGCCGGCTTTTGCAGAACCCAATACAATGCTGTAGACCGGGATGCGGGCTTCCCGGATCTTTTCCAGCACCTTCTCGGTCTTTACATTGGTCTTTCCTTCGTCATGGCCATCGGTCAAAATCACCAGGTACCGGTTGGTATGGTAGGTGGTATTCGTACTGACGGAATCCACTGACTTATCGATGCCCTGGTAGAGATTCGTGATCCAGCTTTTGCGTCCGATAGTCTCGATGGCAGTCTCCCGGGCGCTCTTGTCAGCCAGAGTCTTGCCCTCGCGGAAGGTATTGTCTATGGTGCTCAGGACCATGGTATCCCCTTCGCCCATGCGGCTGCTGAGGATTTGCAGAATGTCCCGCTGTTGCTGCTGCACGCTGTCCGGCACGGAGGTCGCCGCATCTACCAGGCAGTAAACCGTCACCGGGACCTTCTCCTGCCGGATCGTGGAGAATTCAGCGTCCTCCACCTTTTCAGAACCGCAGGAAACGCTCAGCGTTCCCCCGGCGGGAAGCTGCATACCGTAGCAGGATACCTCTTCCTCGGTTACATCGTAATCATTGTACAGAAAAGCCCCTGAAGAGGCTGCCTGTACCGGAAACAGCAGTACTGTGCTCAATGCCAGACACAGCAGTATGCTTACGATCTTTCTCATCATCCTCACTCCTTCGTGATGAACTTATACCGTGATAAATGCGGCGACTGCCGTATTGTTGTCCACTTCCGTATGCTTGCGCAGTTCCGCTCTGCAGCGCAGTTCAAAGAGCCACTGCTCCGGCGTGGCAGACTTGTGCAGATCCAGCAGGATCTCATCCTCATGCAGCCGTTCCCACAGTCCGTCGGAGCAAAGCAGAAATGCGTGCTCTCCGGGTTCCAGCGCAACCGCTTCGTGAATCTCCGGGGAAATGGATTCCTCGCCCAGGACCTTCAGCAGCTTGTTTCTGTCCGGGTGGTCCGGGATATCCCGGCGGGTAATCTCACCCATCCGGACAGCCAGATAGCACACGCTGTGGTCCGCAGTGGCATCGGCCAGGCGGCCGTTGTGGAAGTGATAGAGCCGGGAGTCGCCGATATGGGCCCAAATCGCCCGCCCCTGGTCAACAAACAAGGCCACGGCTGTGGTCTTCATATGCCTGGGGCCGTTTCTCCGGCGCAGGATCTCCTGATTGCTCTGCTCCATCCAGCTTCTGATCTTTTCCGCGGAAGGCAGCTGCGTCAGATGCAGCTGCCGCAGCTGCTCCACCGCAATCCGGGACGCTTCCTGACCGCCGCCATGACTGCCAAGGCCATCGCAGACCACGGCATACATCTGCTCCGGCCCGGTCTGCTCACACGCGAAGCTGTCCTCATTCTCCGTTCGGCTGCCGATGGCAGAATATCTTGCTAATTTGATTTGCATAAGCGTAACCTCATTTGAGCAGAGCTTATCCGGCAGGTCATCTGCCGACCTCTGCATATTCTTCCTGCTGGCCAAAGCAAATGTGCAGCCCGTTGGTGCGGCACCATCTCCAGGCAGGAATGGGCAGGATCTGCCCGCCTCCAACGAGCCGGGTCCCGCAGGAGGACCCTTCATCGCGCACCAGCAGGATTCCTGTGCCGGAGCGGCTGATCGTGCAATGGTGCCGGCTGATACCGGCGGCGTCAGCCGGGTAAACCACATTGCAGTCCGGACTGCGTCCGATCCGCACAGATGCCCCCGGCGGGATCTGCCAGCTTCTGCCCGCCATGATCCCTCTCAGGCACACCAAAGTGCCAGGTGCCGGAACATTGCCTGCCGGCGGCATAACGGTCAGCGCGGCGCGGAGCTGGGCAACACTTTGGTACCGGTCCTCCATCTGCACTGCCATACCCTTTTGGATGGCCTGACATACCTGCCGCGGTACGCCGGGACAGAGCTGTTCCAGGGGGATCAGCGTATCATTCAGCCGGCGCTCTGTGGCTCTTGGGGGGCATTTGCCCGACAGGGCAAAATATGCCGTCACGCACAGCGCATAGATATCCGTCCAGGGCCCCTGGTTTCCCTTGGTCAGGTACTGCTCCCAGGGAGCAAAGCTGTGCTTGATCAGGGCGGTAAAATGATCGCCGCCCTGATAGGCCCGGACGGAGCCGAAATCGATAAGCCGGACATTCCCATCCCGTGTCAGGAATATATTGTCCGGGCTGATATCCCGGTGGATCAGCCCAGCACTGTGAATCTGCTCCAGCGCGTTCATCAGGGTCTGCAGAATGGGCATAAGCTGCGCCCAGGTCATGACGCCTCTGGTGTTCAGCCGGTGGGACAGGTCCTCGCCAACCAGCAGTTCCATGACGTAATACGCAGTCTTATTCTCGCTGAACAGATGGGTGACCCGGATCACGCCCTCCCGGCCCTGAAGCTGCATCAGCGTCTGTGCCTCCTGTTCAAAGCGCAGACGCAGATGTGCGGCGCTTTCCTCTTTTCCGGGCCGGACGCAGATCGTCCGCCGGTTTGGATCTCTGGACACATAGCCGGAGGGAAACAGCTCCTTGACTGCCACAGGGCTTTGGGTCCGCAGATCCGACGCTGCGTAGGTAATGCCGAAGCCTCCCTGACCCAGCAGTCGGTCAATGTGGTAGCGTCCCAGCAGGATCGTGCCTGCCGGCAGCGCCTCGCCGGAGGTATGGGTAACAGGTCTTCCGTTCTCCATGTACCCGCCTCCGTCAGAAGCCCAGGATCATTGTGGTATAGTTATCCTGGTGAGGATCCTGTACATCGCGGATCCTGCGGTCCATTTCGGCAGCTGCCTGCCGGACATCCGGATATTGCTTCAGGACCGCAGCCATCTGCGCCTCAGGCAGTTCTCCATAGACGCCGTCGGTCATCAGAATGATTCGGTCCCCCGGCAGGATATCGATGGCGCGGAGGCTGCCGTCCACGTATTTCAGCTGGCCCATGCCGATAAAGCTGGTCAGCTTTCTTGCGGAAGGATCCTTCAGGGCAGCCTCGCAGCTGCGCTGTCCCTCCAAAATCTCCGGCATCCATTCCTGCAGAAGGTCATGGTCCCGGTTCAGCCGGTTCACATAACCGGCCCGGTACAGGTAGATCCGGCTGTCTCCTACAGAGATCCACTGGAATGTCTTGCCGCTGACCAGGACCGCAATCATGGTGGAGCCGCTCTTGTACAGGCCGTCCGACTTCAGGCTCCGGTTTACATCCTCATTGACCTGCTTCAGAATCCGGTACAGCGCCCCGTTTACCTGAGATGCCTGGAGCTTTGCGCCCAATTCCAAAGTTCGCAGTACGATCTGCTGACTGACCTTGTCACCGTCTTTCAGGCCGCCCATACCGTCAGCCACAACAGCCAGCAGGCCGCGGCCATCCAAAACGATGCTGTGTCCCAGGCTGTCCTGCTGATATTTCCGTTTGCCGGGCCGGTGGACGGTGCCCACTGTCAGCTGACTTCTGCCGGATTCCGGAATCACGGCAATGGGTCTTGCTTGTTCCATATTGCTTAAGTCTCCAATGCGGATGCTCAGACTGATAATGGCTGCCAGATCCGCAATCAGCAAGGCAAGGGAGGACCAGAAAATCAACCCCCAGAGGAAGCCCCCATCAGAAGTCTCCTCCGCTGTTTCGGGAACCTCCGCCGGCTCCGTCTCCGGCGCGGCTGTCCCGGTTTCCGTTGCCCCCGGTTCCGTCTGGGGAAGGTTCTCTTCCTCGGTGGGGATCACGAAAGGCGTGCGCTCCTCCGGCAGTTCAGGGATCGGAACGGTGGGCTTGTCCATGCCGGGAGCATGGTCTTCCCGCGGGAAGTACTCACCGTCCGGACTGAAATATTCGACTGACGAAGGTGTTTCAGCGTTGGCGCTTTCGGACGCAGCGGCAGCGTCTGCGGCAGCTTCTTTGTGCTGTTCCGCATCGCCGCTGTCAGGCATAATGTCGGCTTTGTCCTCGTTTTCGATGCCGGGTGCAGCGTCGGCACCCACATCGTTCTCACTTCCGTCCGTGCCGCCGGTGCTGCCGTTATCGGCGTAGGCCGGGGGCAGATCGGGTTGGGCCGTTCCGGCGGGGGTGTAGCCTCTTTCCTCGCCTTCCACCCAAATCGGCCCTTCGGCGTCAATATCCTGCTGGGTGGGTTCCGTCTGTTCCGTGGGCACCGTGTCAGCGTCCGTCTGCTCTGTCAGTTCTGTGGGCATTGTGGGACTATCCGTCTGCTCTGTCGGCTCCAGCTGGGAAATGGGAGGCCTGTCCACAAAGAAGTGCATGATGCCGGACACCACTGCCACACAGAACAGAACCGCGGCGACGGCTGTCAGCACCCTACGGATACGAAGCAGGCGCCGCAGTTTCTTACTGGTCATTCCAATCAAACCTCTCTCCGCACAGCGGCACAAACAGCAGTTTGGTCTTGCCGATGGTCAGCTGGTCATAAGCGTGCAGCTCCGTGGAATTCATGACGGTCTTTCCATTGACCCGGACGATATTCCGGCTCTGGCCGGGAGCGAAGAAGAAGATCTTCTCCATATCGTCGTAGGCAAGCAGGGCCGCACGTTCCGAGCTTATGGTATTGTCGCCCTCAATGCAGATATCCATGTGCCGGGCGCGGCCGATGGAGTTATACTGGCCGTGAATTCGGTAGTCGCGGCCCTTGGCGGGACCTTCGATGCATACCAGCCAGCCCACAACGGGGAGCATCGGGCCGTTCTGCGCGCCGGCGGCATCCATGACAGGGCTTACCGGCATGGTGGGGGCATAAGAATCCACGCCGGAACCGGAAACCGGATCCCGGAAGAAGGTGGTGCCCAGGGGATCTCCCGAGAAATTCGCAGGTCCAGAAACCGGTGCCGCGGGGCCGTTAACAGGCTCCGTCGCGCCGACAGGGTCCATACCGCCCATGTTCCGGTAACCGCCAATCGGCTCTGTGGCTCCGATATCCCCCATGGCAAACTCCGGCTGCATACCGCTCTCCCGGGCGCACTGGGGGCAGCTTCTGTACTCGTCAGGATCGTAAAAATGTCCTTTTCCACAGCTTACGTATTGCATATTTCATTCCTCCGTAATTTATCGTTTCAATGTTTGATTGGTCTTTTATATGCTCAGCACACCGTGAAGGTATACTTATCAGAGCCGAGACTGAATGCCGAACCGGTTTTCAGGGCCACAGGCATACCGGCAGGGATCCGCTTGCCGTGGACCAGGGTGCCATAAGTGGAATTCAGGTCCGTCAGAATAAGCTGGTCGTTGCGCATCTCCAGGCGGCAGTGGATGCGGCTGACGCCCGGGGATTTTTCAGGCAGAACGATGGTACAGCCGGGATCCCGTCCAATGGTCGCTCCGTTTCCAACGGGGATCACCCTGCCGTCAAAGGTGCGCAGACGGACGCGCTGATTTTGTTCCTGCTGTCTTCTCAGCGCCTCCTGCCGCCGCTCCTCTTCCTGCCGTTGGAGTGCCAGCTGCCGTTCCTGCTCCTGACGGCGGGCCTCCGCAGCCCGGCGCCGCTCCTGTTCTTCCTTCTGCTTCTTTCTTACAAAGAATGCAACCGTTCCACCGGCTGCGGCGGCGATAACACCGGCGCCCAGGATCGTCAGTGTGGAATTCTCCGAGTCCAGCGCGTCCAAAAGCCCGTCAACCAGCCCTCCGGAGCCTTTGCCGTACACATCATATTCAATGCCAAGCTCGTCAAGGCCTTCCATGGCATAGTCAATATACACGGCACAGAAGCGGTTCACACCGGTGTCCTGATCGCCGAAACCGTATGTATTCAGACCTACCACCGCGCCGTCCTCAGTGATCAGAGGACCGCCGGAGTTACCGCCGGACAGCTGGGCCGTATGCATCAGCACCCATGTATTTTCCGCCACCACATACTGCATGTGCTGAGAAACGATGCCGTCGGTGGAAGTGATATCGTCGATACCGTACTGGCTGGCGCTGACGCTGCCTACCACCGCCGGGAAGCCCAGGGCATATACCGTCGCGCCGTCCTGGATATCCTCACTGCTGAGCAGCGGCATGGCCTTATAGCCCTTCACCGATTCTGTAGCCCGAATAATCGCGTAATCCGGATAGCCGGTGGTTGTCTTCAGCACCTCGCACTGGATAGAGCGGTCCGGATCCGGCTCACCGTTCAATTCGTTGATGCCGCAGTTTTCCTGCAGAATCCATATCCGCACCTGGGACAGGTCATATTCGCCGTCACCGGTGACCACGTGCCAGTTGGTCAGGAAGGTATCGGAATCCTTTCCGGTCCTGCCCACGGCAAAGCCTGTGCCGACCCAGCCGCTGATCCCCTTGGAATCTTTACCCAGGGCATAGATCTGGGCTACGCCCTCTTTGGCGTCTGCCAGGACTTCTGTGAAATCCTTCTTCGCCGATGCCGACAGCGGAAGGATCCCCAGCGCCAGGATCAGGGCCAGCAGAACGGACAGCAGCCTTTTTCGCATCGTCATATGTACTCTCTCCTTTTTGTGTGTATCGTTCCGTCTGGGGACCTCTACCCGAACAGATTTTTCCACGGTTTTCCGTTGACCATTTTACCGGAGCCCATGAATTTGTCATAGTCTTCTACATTGGAAACGTCAAAGCCGCTGACTTTCAAATCCGTGAGATCTGAGCAGTACTCAAACATGCCGCGCATCGATTTTACATTGGAGGTATCCATGGTAAGCGTCAGCGTTTCAAAGTCGCAGCTTACAAACATGTACTCCGTACTTTCCACACGGGACGTGTTCCACGCCCCCGGCTCCAGGACGGTAAGGCGGCAATAACTGAACATGTGCTCCATGCTGGTGGCATAATCCGTATGAAAGCTGTCGTTTTCCACAACGAAGGATCTCAGGTTTCCATAGCTGCGAAACAGCTCCTTACAGTATTTCGCGTTAATGCCGCCTTCCGCACCGAGGAAGAGGTCAAAGCCTTCCACCACCCGCTTGCCATCTATCCAGGCATAGAGGGGCTCACCGCCTTCGATTCTTGTTACCCAGGCTTTCACCGAGCCGTCCCGTGCCTCGGAAACATCCCAGGCGTCCCAGGGGGCATCCGCCAGAGAATCCAGAACGGTAACGGAACGGATCTGTATGCGCATGATGTCACTTCCCAGCACCGGCGCCTGCCCTTCTTGATACAGATATTCTTTCGGGATAGGATCCACCATCAGCACATTGTGCTCCCAGGGCTTATCGACCATCTTCCCCCAAACGTACCAGCCAGCCCCGGCAATCGCAGCCAGCAGCACCGCTGCCAGGGCAAAGATGGCCAGCTTCCTGCCTTTCTTTTTTGCAGCGCCATCGTTTTTGTCAGGCTTTGGAGGTTTGGGCGCGGGCTGCGTTTTCTTCTGCGGCGATCCCTTGTCCTCCAGCTGCTGAAAAAATTTCCCCATGGTCTGGGTCCGTTTCTTTGCGGAAACCACCATCGCCTTTTGCATAGCCATCAGAACATGTTTCGGCAAGGCTGTCAACGTGGGCAGATCCCAGCGGATTGGGTCTTCCTCTACCCGGTCCACTGCCGCAGGGGGCAAAACGCCGGTGAGGGAATAATACAGGGTCGCCGCCATGGCGTATACATCCGTCCACGTGCCGGAACCGCCCCGCTGGGTATACTGTTCCAGAGGGCTGAAGCCGCCCTTGGCCACCTGCATGGAAGACGCGCCGCTGTTGGTGTTCAGATCCTTTGCCGCGCCCAGATCCAGAATCCGTACCGTTCCATCCGGCTGCAGCATCAGATTGTCCGGGCTCAAATCCCGGTGGATCAGACCTGCGCTGTGTACCTGCTCCATAGCCTGAACAGCAGGCAGGAAAATCGCTTTTGCTTCCTGCCAGGACATCGGCCCGGTCCTGCTCAGGCGGCTCTTTAACGTTTCCCCTTCTACAAAGTCCATAACGATATACGCCGTCTCATTCTGCTGAAACAGGTCCCGGACCCGAACTACCTGGGGGATATTGCTGACTCGGGACATCTTCCGGGCTTCCTTCAGGAACATCTCCCGGCCATTGCTGTAGGCCTCTTCCGCCTGCTGGGTGCTGTACCACTGCAGCGTTCCGCCATCGCCGGGGAAACGGCTGGCCTGGCCGGAGGGGAAGTATTCCTTGATGGCCACCTTGCAGTCCAGCGCCAGGTCCCAGCCCACGTAGGTGATGCCAAAGCCGCCCTGGCCAAGCACATCGCCTACCACATATTTTCCATTCAGGATCACACCCGGCTGCAGCGCGTAGGACAGGGGTGCCTTTTTTGACAGGTCATAGCCGCAATGGGGGCAGGGATACGTGTTGGTCGGCCCCATGCATCTGAAACAGCGGTCAAATTGCATCCGCGCCACCTTCTTTCCGTCAGTTTTTTATTTTCGAGTAAAGGGAAATCTTCTCTTTCCGCTTCCGGACTGCAAATCCTTAAGGAACTCTGCCATGGTCTGCGTGCGCATACCGGCTTTCAGGATCATCGCTTTTTGCAGCGCAGCGGAAACATTGCCGGGAATATCCCGCCTTTGAAGCAGGATCCAGTCAGTGGTATCCTCCTCCATTCGGTCCACTGCCGACGGCGGTATTTTTCCGGTGAGTGCGCAGTACAGGGTGGCGGCCATTGCATACACATCCGTCCAGGTGCCGGAACCGTCCATCTGGATGTACAGTTCCGGGGGGCTGAATCCGCTTTTCGTTTCCTGTATGGAGCAGGCGTCACAGCCGGCCTGCAGACCCTTCACGCAATCGGGACTCAGGATTTTCACCGTTCCGTCCGGCTGCAGCATCAGGCTGTCCGGGCACAGGCCCTGATGGATCTGTCCTGCCTGATGAACTTTTTCCATCGTCTCAATGACGGGGAAAAACCGTTTTTTGCTTTCCTCCCAGGACAGCGGGCCGGTTCGCTTCAGCCGGTCCCCGATGGTCTCGCCTTCCACAAAGTCCATGACTATGTAAGCAGTCTCATTCTCTTCAAACACATCCCAGATGCGGGCGATCTGAGGAATTTCCCCCAGCCGGGCCGCCGTTTCCGCTTCCTTACGGAACACATCCATGCCCGTGGTTCTGGCCGTCTCCGCCTGAACGGAAGTGTCCCATTGAAGGCCGCAGCCCCGGCCGGGACATCTGCTTGCTTGTCCGATGGGAAAATATTCCCTGAGGGCGATCTTTCGCTCCAGCGCCAGATCCCAGCCCACATAGGTGACGCTGCCGCCGCTCCGCGCCAGGGCCATGCCAACTGCATATCTTCCCTTCAGGATTGTTCCGAGCTTCAGCGCATCCTCCTGCCGCTCCTGCTTCGCCGGATCAAAGCCGCAGAATGGGCAGGGATATTCCTTTGTGTGCGCCATACAGCCGAAGCAGTGCTCAAATTCCATTTTTGCGCTCCCTTCCATCTGTCGGTCATTCGGACTTGATGAGCTTTCCGCTGGCATCGTAGGTCTTTTCGGATATCTTGTTGTAAGCGGCATCATATTCCGTGACCGTTGTGGTATTGTTCCAGCTGTTGTTCCAGGTGCAGGTATGTCCGGTCCTGACGCCATTGGCATCATAGTGGTATTCATACGTATACCACAACTCGCCGTCCTCATCGTAGGTCTTCTCCACCAGCACATCACCGTAGTCGTTATACTGGGTTTCCACAGAGCCTGTCAGTTTTCCGCTGGCATCGTAGGTTTTCTCCCAGCCCATATTTCCCTCGTACCGGTATTCGGTCCAGCTGGTCAGCGTGCCGCTGGAATCGTAAACGTTTTTGGAAATTTCCTTATTCTCCGCGTCGTATTCTGTAACAGTGCGCGTATTGTTGTAGGAACTATAAGATGTAGAGGTCTGCCCGGTCTTATACCCGTTCTCGTCATAGTGGTTCTCGGACTTGTAGCTGAGAGAACCGTCCTTACGATAGCTTATATAACCGGAGCTGTCTCCCATCCAGTTATAGTAATTGATGCTGTCTCCGGAATATTCACTGTCTCCCAGGTATTTGCTGTAGCGGCGGAGGTATACACCGTTAATGCTTCGGATCTCCTCGTCAATGCTGTCGCCCTTCTCTCCAAAGCGGATATCCCGGGGGCCGTAGAGCTGCTCCTGAGTGCTGACATGATCCTCACCGCTATAGTAGGAATGATAGATCTCCCGAACCAGCTTATCGCCGCTGTACTGATATTCATACATGGAAGATAACTGATCCGATTCGTTGTAATAACGCAGCTCTGTCTGCCGTCCCTGGCTGTCATAGCTGTATTCACCGCGGTACTCCCGTTTGCCATTGGCCTTATACCTGGAATAATCCAGGCAATTTCCCTCTGAATCATAATGATTGATGCGTTTGCTGCCGTCGGAAACCTCCACGGTGTAGGTCTCAGTGCCCTGGGCGTCGTAGGTGGAGGTGCCGCTTTCCAGCACATCGCCGGAACCGTTCTTCTCCGTATAGGACAGGTCCCGGCCGTTGGCATCGCGGGTCCATTCTATGGCGCGCAGCAGCTTTCCGCTGCCGTCGTAGATCTGCTTCTGGGTGATTTTTCCATTGCTGTCGAACTGGCTCAGATCCAGCCGCTGGAGCATGCCGTCGCCGTCATACATCCGGTGCTCCGTTATATTTCCCTCACCGTCATATTCCGCGGTGAAGATAAACGTCCGGTCACCGTCCTCATCGGTAAAAATCCGGCAGCGTTCCTGGTCATCGTCGTCAAAGAAAAGCTCCACCTTAGCGCCGTTGGCAAGGGTATACACATCCTCCGTACCGGCGCTGACCATGGCGGTATATTCTCCGTCGTTGTCAAAATCCGCAGGCCGGTCGTCGGAACGCCGGGCGGCAACGCTGCTCTGGGAAGTTTTCTCCTTCCCGCTGCTCTCTGTTTTTCCGGTGTCCGCAGGTTTCCCGCCGCTCATCAGCGCGATGGCCCCCACAAGACCCACAGCCGCTATTGCAGGAACCAACCATTTCCAGGGTTTGGGTCTGGGGGGTGTGGGAACGGGAGAGGGACTTGTCCTGTGTGTCAGCTGATCGGAGAATTCCGCCATGGTACGGGTACGCTTGTCCTGCAGCAAAACCAGAGCATTTTGGAGCGCCCCCTGCACGTTCTTCGGCAAAGCGGTCAGCTGGGGCAGATCCCACCGCAGCGGGTCATCAGATACCCGGTCCACAGCCGCCGGAGGCAGCACACCGGTGAGGGAATAATACATGGTAGCCGCCAGAGCATAGACATCTGTCCAGCTTCCGGAGCCGCCGCGCTGGGTGTACTGCTCCAAAGGACTGAAGCCGCCCTTGGCCACCTGCATACTGGACGCGCCGCTGTTGATATTCAGGTCCTTGGCCGCGCCCAGGTCCAGAATACGTACGGTTCCGTCGGGCTGCAGCATCAGATTGTCCGGGCTCAAATCACGGTGGATCAGGCCTGCCTGATGGACCTGCGCCATGGCGTCCACCACCGGCAGGAATATTTTCTGGGCCTCTTCCCAGGACAGCGGCCCGGTCTTCTTCAGCCGGTCTTTCAGGGTCTCGCCTTCCACGAAGTCCATGACGATGTAAGCAGTGGCATTCTCCTCGAACACTTCCCGCACGTTCACAACCTGCGGGATCGTGGCAACCCGCTCCATTTTCCGGGCTTCCTTCTGGAAGGTCTCCATGCCGCTGTTCTGGGCAAAATGCGCCTGATCCGTAGTATAACCACTGCAAAACATTGCCGGTTGCCACATTGCGGCTTACCTGGCCGGAGGGAAAGTATTCCTTGATCGCCACCTTCCGGTCAGCGACCAGATCCCAGCCGATATAGGTGATTCCAAAACCGCCTTGTCCAAGCAGGACCCCTACTACGTATTTTCCCTTCAGGATCGTGCCCGGCCGCAGAGTGTAGGCTTGGGCTGGGTGCTTTTCAGGATCGTACCCGCACCGGCTGCAGGGATACCCTGTGGTCTCCTCCATACATCCAAAGCAACGTATGAATTCCATATTCCGTTCCTCCTCTAATCTGTAAACGTTCCGAAAGGATCCACTGCCGCCGTGATGCAGTACATCCCTAAAATGCCAAGACCCGGTACCATTATCACGGTCCCTTCAAACCGTTTCTTCCGGAAATTGCATATATACGACTAGAATGCTGCCGATTTTATCGCAATTTGTGATATTTGATAAAACAATCGGCCTATGCCTAAAATATATTATATAATATGATAGTACAGGGCCAATGGATATGCAAGAAAAAATGACAAATTTGTGAACAAAATAAGAATATTGGCCTTCCGGCTTCCTTTTCAAAATCCGCTCTCCGGTCCCCCAAAAAGCAAAAAGCAGGCCCCCGCGTCATGCGGGAGCCTGCCACTTATTATTCATTACTTGCCCAGGAATTCCTTGGTCACATCCACAATGTGGTCAGCGCACAGGCCGAAAGCCTTCAGCACTTCGTAAGCAGGGCCGGAGAAGCCGAACTTGTCGTCAACACCGATCCGCTTCACAGGGGTGGGATAGGTCTCAGACAGGAAGCTGCACACAGCCTCACCCAAACCGCCGATGACGGAATGCTCTTCACAGGTGATGATCTTGCCGCACTCCTTGGCAGCCTTCAGCACCAGCTCCTCGTCCAGGGGCTTGACGGTGGACATGTTGATGATCCGGGCGTTGATGCCCATTTCCGCCAGCTTTTCGCCTGCCTGAATGGCTTCGTAAACCATCAGGCCGTTGGCGATGATGGCGATGTCATTGCCGTCGCGCATGACTTCGCCCTTGCCGATCTGGAATTCAAAGCCTTCCTCATGGAACACAGGCACTGCCAGACGGCCCATACGCAGATAAACGGGACCCTGATAAGCATAAGCAGCCTTGGTGGCGGCTTCAGCTTCCACACCGTCGGCGGGGCAGATGACCACCATGCCGGGAATGGAGCGCATCAGCGCAAAATCCTCACAGCACTGGTGGCTTGCGCCGTCCTCACCGACGGACATGCCGCCGTGGGAAGCGCCGATCTTCACGTTCAGGTGGGGGTAGCCGATGGAGTTACGGATCTGCTCATATGCACGGCCGGAAGCGAACATGGCGAAAGAGGAAGCAAAAGGCGTCATGCCGGAAGCGGCCAGACCTGCCGCCACACACATCATGTCTGCCTCAGCAATGCCGCAGTTGAAGTGGCGGTCGGGGTAAGCCTTTGCGAACATGCCGGTCTTGGTGGAACCTGCCAGGTCCGCGTCCAGCACAACGATGTCGTCATGCTCCTTACCCAGCTCTACGAGGGCCTTGCCGTAGCCTTCACGGGTGGCCATTTTTTTCACGTCTGCCATCTTACATGCCCTCCAGTTCACTCAGTTTCTTGTTCAGCTCTGCCATTGCCTGCTCATACTGGGCATCGTTGGGAGCTACGCCGTGCCAGCCCGCGTTGTTCTCCATGAAGGAGACATCCTTGCCCTTAACGGTCTGCAGGATGATGGCGCTGGGCTTGCCCTTG
The DNA here is from genome assembly GCA_036300205.1 of Oscillospiraceae bacterium. Lineage (GTDB taxonomy): Bacteria > Bacillota > Clostridia > Oscillospirales > Oscillospiraceae > Faecousia. The sequence goes on along the minus strand of JAXJGV010000013.1, from coordinate 7,064 downwards.
ACGGTCTTGGCGGTATTCAGTGCGGATTCGATGGCGTCGAAATCGTGGCCGTTGATGGTCTCCACATGGAAGCCGAAGGCTTCCAGCTTGGCGTCGATGGGATAGGGGCTCATGACCTTAGCCACATCGCCGTCGATCTGCAGGCCGTTGTTGTCGATGATGACGCACAGGTTGTCCAGATGGTAATGGCTTGCGAACATGCAAGCCTCCCAGACCTGGCCCTCCTGGATCTCGCCGTCACCCAGCAGCGTGTAGACCCGGTTGGTCTTCTTCTGAGTCTTGGCAGCCAGCGCCATGCCGCAGGCGGTGGAGATGCCCTGGCCCAGGGAGCCGGTGGACATGTCAACGCCGGGAACGGAGTTCATGTTGGGGTGGCCCTGCAGATAGCTGCCCACCTTACGCAGGGTGATCAGATCTTCCACAGGGAAGAAACCGCGGTGTGCCAGTGCGGCATACAGGCCGGGAGCGCAGTGACCCTTGCTCAGAACAAAGCGGTCACGGTCTTCCCACTTGGGGTTCTTGGGATCGACGTTGAGTTCCTTGAAGTACAGATAGGTAAACATATCTGCGGCAGACAGGCTGCCGCCGGGATGGCCGCATTTGGCTGCATGGGTACTCTCAATGATGCCCATACGAACCTTGCAGGCAGTGATCTGCAGCTGCTTCTTTTCCTGGGATGTCATAAGATCCTCCTTATATATCTGCGGGGTACCGCCATAGTTTCGCTAGTATAGGCTCTATTATACATGGTTTCGACGGCTTTTGTCAACTGTCCTAGATACAAAAACGGCACGGCAAACGCCGTACCGTTTTGTTCATCCTACAGAAAATTCCTTTCTTCGCTCCGTCTTAACCGCCAGGAAGCGGATCAGCAGTGCCAGCGCGATCACCGCGGCCAGACACGCGCTCATCACGCTGTAGGCAAAAACAGCCTCATTGCCCCGGCGCTGGACGTAATATTCCATGAATCCTGCGCCGCCGATACCGGCAGCGATCAGTACCCACAGCAAAATCTGCCAGAATTTAAACCCGCAGGCCTTCACCATGCGCACGGAGAACAGGATAATGCTCAATGCCAGCCCCAGCGCGCCCAGCACCTGGACAACGCTGACAAAGCCGTTGCTGCGGAAGAACAGGGAATCGTACCGGGTGCTGTCCAGCACCACCTGAGACGCGCCGTAGAGCAGCAGGAAAATCAAACAGGTATCGCCGTCTCTTAGTTTGTCCCGTTTATTGCCCCTGATGTAAAACACCGCCAAAATAATCAGCAGCACTGCCGCCACCATAGCCTGAATGACAAAGGTGGCCAGCCGGTACTCCTGCGCTCCGGACACCGCGTTGGTCACAGGATAGACAAAGGGCAGGCTCTGAACAGATTCCACGATCTGGCCCCGGTCAGAGGAATTAAAGAAAGACGCCAGCCGTCCCACCGCAATGCCGGCGCAGCCCGCAATGCTCATGCAGTCCAGCATTTCGGGAAGATTCCTTTGCAGGAACAGCAGCCGGGTCAGGCACGCCGCCAGAAAGCACCCCAGAAACACGCCCATCAGGGCATATCCGCCGAAGGTGTAGTCCGTCATGGCGGCGGTAAAGCTGTCATAGCTGTCCGCCCGGCAGTACCAGTGGAAGAACCGGCCTGCGATAAGGCTCAGCACAATGCTCACCGGGATCACCGCGAAGCCCGCCACCGCGTTGCCGCACTTTCCGATGTAAAACGCCAGGAAGAAGCAGATAGCCGCAGCCGCCGCCAGCGTCAGGAAGATGGAATTCCAGTAGATAAACGTTTCCCCGCTGATGAATGCCAGTTTATCCATTGTCATCCCCTCCATCCGGCACCGCCGTGGCAAAATAAATGATATCGCTGATCTTTCTCTGCTGGCCGTAGACCGGGCGGTTCACCAGCTCATCGTTCATAACGATGGTAGCCGTCTGACCGCCGTCCAGGCAGTAGGCCATGCGGCAGCCGGTGGCCGCAATGTTCTTGGCAAAGGTCGCCACCGTTGGGATGTCCTGATAGACGCCCGTGGTGTTGGCCGCAACGACAATGTAGTGGAGCTCGCCCATCTGGCACAGGGCCGCACGGGCATAGCCCTCATTGATCTCGCCCACGCCATACCAGCTGTGTTCCACCAGCTCATAGTTGTCCACCAGAATGGGGCCAAAGGCCAGACTGAACTGGATGTCGTTCTCGTCTACGAACTTCTGCACATCCTCCACCGTCAGCACATCGCCGCCGTAGGTAAAGTGCATGTCGCCGTTTGCGTCAATGTAGCAGGTCTCCGCATAGGTGCCCTCCACCCGCTTGGCCTCGCCTTCGTAGACCACAGCGCCGAAGTCCCGGAACCGGTAGAAGTCACCGGCGGAAGCCACCACCGCGTTGACAGAGGCCGCCATTTCCGTGGTCAGATACTGCATATCCGAGCCGTACTCGCCGCCCGCCAGATGCCGGCGGAACTGAGACGGATGGGAAACCTTGATCTCCGAGAAAGTGTAAACAGAACCGTCGTGGACCTCCTGCCAGGTAATGGTCAGAATGCTGTCGTCCAGATAATACTGCACGATGCTGTCTTCATACAGCTCCTGGTCGGCCTGGAAATAGGTCTGCTGGCCGTCCAGCAGCCACTTGGCGTCATCCAAAACCTTCTGCATTTCCGCCCGGTCGTCGGTCCTGCCGTAGAGGGACTGGTTCGGTTCCGGCGCCACCTGGGCGCCCTCCTCGATCCAATAGACCTTGCGGACAGGCTCCACCTCTACCGTCTCTTCCGAAGTCTCAGGCTTTTCCTCCGCCAGCAGCGTGCCCCGGGCCTCCGAGACCTCTTTGGACACAAAGCTGTCAAAGTTCTCCATGATGGTCATATCCCCGGTCTTTGCCTGGGCAACCGGCTTGGGACGTCCTACATTTTCGCACATGTCCAGCAGCAGCTCGCAGGTCGCCTTGGCAGAGGCTGGCACGATCAGGATGCCCAGCAGGATAAACAGCGTCCAGAAAGCCTTGCTGTGTCTTTTCCGGTAAGGCACTGTCTTCTTGGGCTTCTGGACAGGATGGTATTCCCGGATAATATCCGGCTCTTTTTTGGAATTTTGGGCGTATTTCGGTTTGTATGCCATTTGTCTGCCCTCCTTACGCCACACCGCCGGAGATGGCCTGCAGCAGCGCCTGGTCCGGCACTGCCCACCACTGTCCGTCCCGGCAGATCAGATTCAGGGTCACATCCCGGGTAACCAGCTGTCCGTCCTCCGCCAGGGCCTGTACCACCGCCTGACTCAGCACCTCTTCCACCAGGTCTTCCCGGAAATTGTTTTCTTCGTCATAAAGCTCCGCCATGTCGGCGGCGTTTTCCATTCGCTGGGTCATCAGCGTATGGACACGGGTATTCAGGGACTCCGTCACGCTGGGGATGTCCAGCGCCGTAACCGTGGCATCCCATGCGATCCCGGTGTCCGTCGCGTAGCACTCCCCCTTAAATTCATAGGAAATGCTGTCCAAAAACGCGTCCCAGATCATCACACCCAGGGTATCGGAAGGTTCCCGGTCAACGCCCAGATCCGGCTGGCCGTACATCACCTTTGCCGCAGACGCGTAATCCCCGGCCGCAATTGCCTCCATCATTTCTTCCGCGCATTCCACCGCGGCTGCCGGAGTCTCCAGCAGTTCCGCAGGCTTATTCAAAGAACTCAGGCACAGTACAACGCTGCCCAGCATCAGCGCCGTGCCGAGTAGGCCAAAGATAACGCCAAAAAATCTCGCAATTTTCATCCCTTCACCTCTTTCTTTTCTGAAACAATTATAGCGTTTTTTCAGGATATGTCAACAAAATGCCGCTTCCTCTTTTTACACGCGCAGGCCCTCCCCTACGGTGAAATTACAGTATGCCGCAAAAACCCGCACTGCCCATCCCGGGCAGTGCGGGTTTCCTTACAGCACAGATTCGTAAATATTCTCAATGGCCTCGCCAAAGGCTTTTTTGTCAAAGCCTGCCGCGATCTCCTCGCTGCGCTTGGAGGCGGCGGAACGCCACTCCGGGTCGTGCATCACCGCGTCGATGGCATTCAGAAATTCCTCGGCGCTGGTGTACTCGTAGCCGTTTTCCCCCTCCTGCAGCACATCTGCCAGACAGTCGTCCTGACGGCACAGCAGAGGCAGGCCGTTGGCCGCGGCTTCGATATAGGTCAGGCCCTGGGTCTCACTGGTAGACGCGCTGACAAATACGTCGCCCAGCTGGTAGTAATTCTGCACCTCGGAAGGATCCACCATTCCGGTGAAGATCACGTACTCGGCAATCCCCAGCTTTTTCGCCTGCTTTTCCAGGTCTTCCTTGGCGGGGCCGTCGCCCACGATCAGGAATTTCAGATTTTCATTCTCCTGCCGTGCTTCGGCGAAATATTCCAGCAGCTCGCCCAGGTTTTTCTCGCCGCCCAGACGGCCCAGATTCAGCAGTACCTGGTCATCATCGGAAATGCCCAGGGCACGGCGTTTCTCCATACGTTCCTCCTGGGTCAGCCGCTGATGGTGCTGCTCCAGGCTGATGCCGCTGGGAACGACGCTGATAGGCGCCTCCATGCCATAGTGGTGCAGGGTGTCTTCCACCTTATGGGTGGGCGCGACCAGCGTATCCACATGCTTCAGCCGTTTCCGGGACAGGAACTTCGCCAGAAAATCTCCCACCCGCTTGCTGGGAATAAAGTAAGAGGTCAGATATTGCTCATACAGGGTATGATAGGTATGTACCAGCGGCGCGCCGGTGATGCGGGAGATCCGGGCCGCGAACTGATAGCTGAAAAATTCGCACTGGCTGTGCACCACATCCGGCTTCCAGTCGATGATCTCCTGGATCAGCCTGTGGCGATAGGATGTGGGCATCCGCAGATCCGGATATACCGCTCCCAGCGGCACGGAGCGGATATAGTAGACCGCGCCGTCTTTGTGGGAATGCAGATTGTCGGAAATGGTCAGGATGCGTACATCATGGCCCTTCGCCGTCAGCTCGTTGAAAAGGTTCTGGACCGACGTAACCACACCGTTGGTGTTGGTGGTGTAAAGGTCTGTGGTAATCAGTATCTTCAGTTTTTTATCCTGGGGTGACATGGTTTCCCTCCGTATTGTTGTCATGATGGCAATGATACGATCATGGAGTCTGCGTTTTATGGAAATAACGTTAAAAAAACGTCAATTCATACTTTGTTCTTTATTATAACAGATTCTGAGAAAATTTCTACCAGCAAATTCCTTAAGTTTCCTATAACATCACCGCTTCATAGGCAGTAAACTTCCACAAACCCCGGGCCGTACCGCTTGCATTTCCCCTGCGCGCATGGTACAATATTCGATATTATACGGATATCCAGCAAAACCCTTTCATCCGAAAGAATGGAAGTTTTTTATCGGAAGATCCTATATTGTATCGATTCTTTTCTCAAACCACGCAATCGGCAGCACCGCCGGGCGGTGCCTTCCTGATGAAGATGCTTTATGAATCCCCCGGAGGAGACACATGAAATCAAAAAAACGGCTAATTTTGCCGATCCTTCTTATCCTTGTCATCCTGCTTTCCTGCGTCGGCGGCTGGCTGTGGTATGACAGCAGCGTTGACCGCAGCGGCTGGGTGGAAAAGGACGGCGTCCGCTTCTACCGGGACTTCCATGCCCACCCGGTTTCCGGCTGGCTGGAATTAGAGGGTGAACGCTACTATTTCCACGAAGACGGCACGCCTTACCTGGGCTGGCAGGAAATCGGCGGCATCACCTACTACTTTGGCAGTGACGGCGCCATGACCACCGGCTGGCTGGAGCTGGATGGAAAAACCTACTATTTCGGCGGCAACGGCACCATGGTGGTAGGCTGGCTTTGGCTGGAGGATGGCCGCTACTACCTCCGGGACGGCGAACTGCTCACCGGCTGGCAGGAGATCGACGGCGGGCAATACTACTTTAACGAAGAAGGCATCGCCGCCCTGGGCTTTGCGGACATTGACGGCAGCCGCTATTACTTTGACGACGGCATTATGACCACCGGAGCCGCGGAGATCGACGGAGCCTATTATTACTTCCGGGACGACGGCGCCATGTATACCGGCTGGCTGGAAGAGCCGGAGGGCGTCTATTACTACCGCGAGGACGGCACCCAGGTCTTCGGCTGGGAAGAAATCGACGGAAAGCGCTACTACTTCGATGACGTCGGCATTCAGGCCACCCACGGCTGGCTGGAGCTTGGAGAATACCGTTACTACCTGCTGGAAGATAACACCCCCGCCACAGGCCCCCAGAACATCGACGGTGAAACCCACTATTTCACCCCCAAGGGCATCGAGGTGGTTCTGGTCAACGCCCTGAACCCGGTCCCCAGCTGGTACAAGCTGGATCCGGTGAACGTGGTGGATTACCACGATGTGGACTCTCTGTGCTATGACGCTCTGGTGCAGATGCTTGCCGACTGCAATGCCGCAGGCATCGAATACACCTTCAACTCCGCCTACCGTACCATCCTGGAACAGACCACCATCCTGGAATACCGCACCCGGGAACACATGGAGACCTACGGTCTGGATTTTGAAGCCGCCCGGGACAAGGCACTGGAAACGGTCGCCATCCCCGGCACCAGCGAGCATCATTTGGGCCTTGCGGTAGACCTGTTGGGTGAGGAAGCCATCGCCTGGTTCACGGAGCATTGCTGGGATTACGGCTTCATTCTCCGCTATACCGCGGAAAAAGAATCCATCACCGGCATCGTGGACGAGCCCTGGCATTTCCGCTATGTAGGCACCGAAGTCTCTCTGGATATGAAGGATTCCGGCCTGTGTCTGGAAGAATACCTGGGCGCAGAGGCTGTGGAAACCTCCAAAGTCAAAGAGCTTTACGGCGACAAGCTCTACGAAGAGACCGTTTACGAAGAGAAAACGAACGCCGCCTCCACTTCAAAATAACGCTTCATACTGATATTCAATTAAAAACTTTAAGCCGGAGGATTGAAGTTTTTAATATGAAGATCATAATGAGACAGGAATCTGTGATTTTCTATTCCGAAAATCACAGATTCGACAACGCCGTCAGGCGGTGTCTTTCAAATT
>JAXJGV010000012.1:0-13627 GCA_036300205.1 Oscillospiraceae bacterium | reverse complement strand
TGGTGCTCCGCGCAGCGAATCAGAAATGAGAATGATTGCCGGTGGCAATCATACCATAATTCATTGCGGGCTGGTTCGCGATGACATCTAATTTTAGGGACTTTTTTGACACGCTGAAATCCCGAATGCAATGCATTCGGGATCCTTTTCGTTTTTATTGCCAGCCTTTGCAGACATCCACCCAGTCGGCAAAATTGGAATACTTCTCCATTTCCGGGATGGTCAGGCCGATGGCGCTGTTGCCGCTGCCTGCGGCAGGATAAACCATATCGAAGCGCTTGATGGATTCGTCCAGATAGACCTGCACGCCCTCGTTCACCGCAAAGGGACACACACCGCCCACGGCATGGCCGATCAGGCTGGCAGCTTCGTCGTGGGACAGCATTTTGGCCTTCACGCCGAAGCGGGCCTTGTATTTGGCGTTGTCCACTTTGGTATCCCCGGCGGCGCAGATCAGGATGGCCGCGCCGTTTACGTTGAAAGACAGGGTCTTGACGATGCGGCATGGCTCACAGTTCAGAGCCTGGGCCGCCAGCTCCACGGTAGCGCTGGAGACTGGAAATTCCAGGATGCGGTCTTCCATGCCATAGGCGGCAAAGTAGGCTTTTACTTTTTCGATGGACATGATTTTCTCCCTCAATAAAACGATGTCATTGCGAGCCAGTCCGCAGACTGGCGTGGCAATCCCCGTAGATTTCAGAAATGTTGAGGGAGATTGCCACACCAGCGTGTGCGCTGGTTCGCAATGACGTTCTTTTTTCTTACAGCAAAGCCATCAGAGTATCTGCATACTGCTCAGCAGTGGCGGCGGAGCCGTCGGACTTGACCTCTACGGTGCACTCCGCCATGGCCTTTTCCAGCTTGGCGGCCGCGTCGGCGCGGCAGATGTGGCGGAGCATCATGGCAGCAGCCTTGATGATGCTGGCGGGATTGGCATACTCTCCCATGCCCCGCTCGATCATGCGAGGAGCGGAGCCGTGGATGGCTTCGAACATGGCATAGCGGTCGCCGATGTTGGCGCTGCCTGCGGTGCCCACGCCGCCCTGGATCTGGGCGGCTTCGTCAGTGATGATGTCGCCGTACAGGTTGGGCAGCAGGATGACCTGGAACTTCTCCCGCAGAGGCTCCTTGATCAGATTTGCGGTCATGATGTCGATGTAGTAATCCTCCACCTCGATACCGGGGTAATCCTGGGCCACCTCGTGGGCAATGGCAGTGAACTTGCCGTCAGTCTTCTTCATGATGTTGGCCTTGGTGACGATGGAGACATGGGTCTTGCCGTTGTTTTTGGCGTAATCAAAGGCGGCGCGGGCAATGCGGCGGGTGCCCAGGTCGGTGGTGACCTTGAAGTCCACCGCCATGCCAGGCAGCTCTACGCCCTTGCTGCCCAGAACGTACTCACCCTCGGTGTTCTCCCGGTAGAACATCCAGTCGATGTTCTTTTCGGGAATGGACACGGGACGGCAGTTGGCGTACAGGTCCAGCTCCCGGCGCATGGCAACGTTGGCAGACTCCATGGTGCCGCCGTGGGGCGTGGTGGTGGGGCCCTTCAGCAGAACGTCGCAGGACTTGATCTCGGCGAGGACATCGTCAGGAATGGCCTTGCCGCAGGCGATGCGGTTCTCAATGGTCAGGCCATTGATCTGCTTGAGGACGATGGAGCCGGCGGCGATCTCATCAGCCAGGAGTTTTTCCAGGACACGGTGGGCCTGGGTGGTAATGATGGGTCCGATGCCGTCGCCGTCGATGACGCCGATGGTGACCACCTTCTTGGTGGTGAAATCGGTCTTTTCCGCATTCATATTGGCAATTCTCGCCTGCTGTTCCTCCAGCAGGACCTTAAAAGCCTCACAGGCCTGATTGATATCCATCATTACAGTCCACCCTCCTTGGTGTAGTTCAGCAGGCCGCCGGCCAGCAGAATGGCTCTCTGGCGCTCGGTCAGGTTACAGATGACGTTGAAGGAGAAGCCCTGGTCGTCGGTGACGGTCAGGCTGCCCTTTTCCATACCGGAAACAATGCCCGAAATGGTCAGCTTGGCATCCTGGTCCAGCTTGTCGTAGTCGTCGGGGTTCTCGAAGGTCACAGGCAGGATGCCTGCGTTGATCAGGTTGGCAACGTGGATCCGGGCGAAGCTCTTGGCGATAACGCAGCGGACGCCTAAGTACATGGGCACCAGCGCGGCGTGCTCCCGGGAAGAACCCTGGCCGTAATTGCTGCCGCCCACAATGATGCCGTCCCCTGCCGCCTTGGCCCGTTCCGCGAAGGTGGGGTCACAGACCTCGAAGCAGAACTTGCTGAGGAAGGGGATGTTGGAGCGGTAAGGCAGGATCTTGGCGCCTGCGGGCATGATGTGGTCGGTGGTGATGTTGTCGCCCACCTTCAGGACCAGCTGAGCGGTCAAAGAATCGGCGAAAGGCTTGCTCTTGGGGAATTCCTTGATATTGGGACCCCGGAGCACCTGGGCGTTCTCAGCCTCTTCCACAGGCACAGGCGGCAGGACGGCGGAATCATTGACCAGGAAGGTTTCGGGCATGGTCACATTCAGAGGCTCGCAGATGGTGGTGGGATCGGTAATGTAACCCGTCAGCGCGGAGGCCACGGCAGTCTCAGGCGAGACCAGATAGACCTGGCCGTCCTTGGTGCCGGAGCGGCCCAGGAAGTTGCGGTTGAAGGTCCGCAGGGACACACCGCCGGAGTTGGGAGAGAAGCCCATACCGATGCAGGGGCCGCAGGCGCATTCCAGGACTCTCGCGCCGCTGGCAAGGATATCGGACAGGGCGCCGCAGTCCGCCAGCATGGTCAGCACCTGGCGGGAACCGGGAGAGACGGACAGGCTGACGCTGGGATGGATGGTCTTGCCCTTCAGCATGGCGGCGACCTTCAGCATGTCATACAGGGAAGAGTTGGTGCAGGAGCCGATGCAGACCTGATCCACCTTTACATCCTTGAGGCTTGCCACTTCCACCACGTTGTCGGGGCTGTGGGGGCAGGCGATCATGGGCTTCAGGGAAGACAGATCAATGTCGATGATACGGTCGTACTCGGCATCGGGATCGGAAGCCAGGGGAACGTAATCTTCCTCACGGCCCTGGGCTGCCAGGAACCGGCGGGTGATGTCATCGGAGGGGAAGATGGAAGTGGTTGCGCCCAGCTCGGTGCCCATGTTGGTAATGGTGCCGCGCTCGGGAACGGACAGGGTGGCAACGCCGGGGCCGCCCCATTCCACGATGGCGCCCACACCGCCCTTCACGGACAGGATCCGCAGCAGTTCCAGGGAAACGTCCTTGGCGGTGACGTAGGGGTTCAGCTTGCCGGTGAGGTTAACCTTGAACATCTTGGGCATGGTGATGTAGTAAGCGCCGCCGCCCATGGCTACCGCCACGTCCAGGCCGCCTGCGCCGAAGGCCAGCATACCAATGCCGCCGCCGGTGGGGGTGTGGCTGTCAGAGCCGATGAGAGTCTTGCCGGGCTTGCCGAAGCGTTCCAGGTGCACCTGATGGCAGATGCCGTTGCCGGGCCGGGAGAAGTAAACGCCGTGCTTGGCGGTGACGGTCTGCAGATAACGGTGGTCGTCGCCGTTTTCAAAGCCGCACTGCAGGGTGTTGTGGTCAACATAGGCAATGGACAGCTCCGTCTTGACCCGGGGAATGCCCATGGTCTCAAATTCCAGATAGGCCATGGTGCCGGTGGCGTCCTGGGTCAGGGTCTGGTCGATGCGCAGCGCCACTTCGGAGCCTACGGTCATATCGCCGGACACCAGATGTGCCGCGATGATCTTCTGTGCAATAGTCTTACCCATTGTTCTTCAATCCTTCCATCATGTGAACTTTGGCATTGGTAATGTGTTTGGTGGTCAGCTCCTGTGCCAGTTCGGCATTTCCGGAGGCAATGGCCTGATAAATTTCAAAATGCTCCTGCTTGGTTTTGGGGACACGGGCCTCATCGTTCATGGCAATGCGGCGGTAGCGGCGGGTCTTGCGGTGCAGGGGGATCAGGGTGTCCATGATGACCACACGCTTGCTCAGATAGCAAATGGCGTCATGGAACTGGTCATCCACCTGGCGCAGCCGTTCGGCGTCCTGCTTGGCGAAATAGAATTCCTGCAAGTCAACCAGATGGGTCAGCTCCTTCAGGCCCTCGGGAGTCATATTCAGGGTCGCGTAGTAGGCGGCGACGCCCTCGATCCGCTCCCGGATGGTCATGATGTCCCACAGGTCGTCTTCCGTAATGCCCAGAACGCGGGAGCCTTTGCCGGCATCCTCGATGAGCCGTTCCTGCTCCAGCCGCCGCAGGGCCTCCCGGATGGGGGTGCGGCTGACGCCCAGCTGCTCCACCAGCTTCAGCTCCGTGAGGATCTCGCCCTTGGGATAGACGCCCTGGATAATATCGTTTTCCAGGCGGTCAAAAACCTGATCCGCCAGAGAAGTACTCTTAAACTGCTTGATCATTTCTGCATTCTCCTTACACTCTGCCGTTCAGGCCCGGGGCCAACTCGGCGATCTTTTCGATCAATTCATGGTCGGTCATAACCGTCTGGCGGCCATCCTCGTACTGGGCGTCCACCCATTCCTTCATAGCCACGACCAGCGGGGTTTTCTTATCCAGCTTTTCGTCCTCTTCCAGGCGGTAGGTCTGGTTGAGCCAGTAGGCGATGCCGGCGAGGCCCGAGGTCTTGCTGATCTGCACGGTGGCAGGCTTGTTCAGGATCTTCTTGGTGTCGAAAATGGTGTAGATCTCCTCGTCCTTCATCAGGCCGTCGGCGTGAACGCCTGCCCGGGTGACGTTGAAGGCGGAACCCACATAGGGGGTCATGGGCGGGATGTCGTAGCCCACATCCTTCTTGAAGAAGTCGGCGATCTCGGTAATAACGGTGGTGTCCATACCGTCCAGAGAACCCCGCAGAGAGGCATACTCGAAGACCATCGCTTCCAGAGGCACGTTGCCGGTACGCTCGCCAATACCCAGCAGGGAGCAGTTGACGGCGCAGGCGCCGTAGAGCCATGCGGTGGAAGCGTTGGCAACGGCCTTATAGAAGTCGTTGTGGCCGTGCCATTCCAGGCATTCGCTGGGAACATCGGCGTAGTGCTGCAGGCCGTAGATGATACCGGCCACCGAACGGGGCATGGCGGCTTCGGTATAGGGGACGCCGTAACCCATGGTGTCGCAGGCACGGATCTTGACGGGGATGCCCGCCTCCCGGCTCAGGGACTGCAATTCGTTGACGAAGGGTACCACAAAGCCGTAGAAATCGGCGCGGGTGATGTCTTCCAGATGGCAGCGGGGAACCACGCCCGCGTCAAAGGCGTCCTTCACAGTGCCCAGATAATAGTCCATGCACTGCTTTCTGGACATCTTCATTTTCTTGAAGATGTGGTAGTCAGAACAGGAAACCAGGATGCCGGTCTCCTTGATGCCCAGGTCCTTGACCAGCTTGAAATCTTCCTTGCTGGCCCGGATCCAGCTGGTGATCTCCGGGAACTTGTAGTCCAGCTCCATGCACTTTTCGATGGCTTCCCGGTCTTTTTTACTATAAATAAAGAATTCCGTCTGGCGGATGATGCCGTAGGGGCCGCCCAGCTTGTTCAGCAGCTTGTAAATCTGCACGATCTGGTCAACGGAATAAGGCTCCACAGACTGCTGGCCGTCTCGGAGGGAGGTGTCTGTGATCCAGATTTCTTCCGGCATTGCCATAGGCACACGGCGGTGGTTGAAGGCTACCTTGGGGATGGAGCCATAGGAATACACATCCCGGTGCAGATTCGGCTCTGCCACGTCCTGAAGGGAATATTTATAGGACTTTTGCTCCAATAGGTTGGTCTTACTGGAAATCTCAAGCATAAGTAAGCTCCTTTCGAAGGGGGATTGCTTCTCTTTGTACGTATGTATACAATTATACATGTAGTCAAGAATTTGTCAATGCAAAGATTCACATAAAAAACGGCCTGCCGAAGCAGGCCGTTCGTATATTTGCTACAAATGTCCGTAAGTCACGCACATTTCTGTGATCTGTCATGCCGGTTCAAAAACTTCCTCCACCGGGTAGCTGTCCGTGTCGGAAAAATGCCACCATTCCCCGAAATATCCGGTAAAACCGTGTTTCTCCATGAGGATCTCCAGAATTTGGGCGTTATTCGCGGCGGCTTCGGAGCAGTCGGCATAGTTCCGGTCTGCCTTGGCCGAAAAATCGTCAAAGCCCGTGGGCATTTCCAATTCCATGCCGTTTTCATCCACCAGCGTCAGATCCACCGTATTGCCCCGGCTGTGGGAAGAATAGCCCGTGGTGGGATTGGCCACATAAGTAGGGTCTGGGCAGATCTCCCAAAGCCGGAACTGGGCGGAGACCGGGCGGAACCCGTCCCAAATCTTCAGGTACAGGCCAAGCTCCGCCAAATCTTCGCTGACCTTTGCCAGCTTCTTCACGGTGCCGTAGCGCAGGTAGGCATCGGTAAATTCGTAGATGCGCTGGCCTGTGAAGTTGTTCTCCGTGGCATAGAACAGCTCCTGGCGGATGGTGGGAATATAATCGGTCACCTTGACAAAGTCCTCGTCGGCAGGCTCCGGAAGCGGCTGTGTCGGCGGTTCCGTGGGGGCTTCCGTGGGTTGTTCGGTGGTCGGAACAGCAGCCGGTTCCGTCTGAACCGGCGCGGTCACTGCCGGCTGGCTGGTCTGCGGCAGTTTCTGCTCCCGGCAGGCCGTCAGACAAAAGAGTGCCGCAATCAGGATCAGGCATATGCTTCGTCTTCTCATGCTTCCTCCCCGATCAGCCGAATCCCCTCCATGTGGTCGATCATGGCCTGCATTTCCAGGGAAACCCACTTTTCCCGGCGGTAAAGCACCTGTTTCCAGACTACGATCCGGAAATCCGGAACATCCAGCCGCACCAGGCGGCCCTGCCGGACGCTTTCCTCCGTTACGTAGTCAGGCAGGAACGCAATGCCCGCGTTTTCTTCCACCAAAGAGCAGATCAGGTCAGCCCGGCCGGTCTCCAGCACGGGCTGGATCTCTTGGGAGTTTCGGGCCAGCTGCTCGTCCATGAGGCAGCGGTAGCTCATGCCCTTCTCCGTCAGCAGGAAGGGCTGGGGCAGAAGCTGCTCAATGCCCACCTGCTCCCTGCCAGCCAGTTCATTTTTGGGAGACACCACGAAATGGACGCCGATCTCCTCTTCATCGGCGATGACATAGTTGGTGTCGTAAACATGATCGTCCATGGTGCAGATCATATCCACTTCGTTATGGTCCAGCGCTTCCAGCAGCGCGCCCGTATCGCAGGTAATGACATGCAGCGACACTTTTGGATAGACCTCCCGGAACCGGGCAAAGCCTCCGGTGATCAGCGGCGCGCACAGGGAATCCGCCATGCCCAGCCGCAGCACGCCGTTGGGCTCCCGGCGCTGAGCACTGCCCAGGATCATTTCCTGGGACATATGGCAGATGTTCTGGGCATAACGCAGAGCGTCCCGGCCTGCGTCGGTGAGGCTGACGGTATGGCCAATGCGGTCAAACAGCTGCACCCCCAGCTCCTTTTCCAGCTGCTTGATCTGAAAGGAAACCGTGGGCTGAGAATACCCCAGCTTCTCTCCCGTCCGGGTAAAGCTGCCCAGCTCCGCCGCTTCGATGAAAATGTTCAGGCTTCGTAAGTCCATAGCGTCTCCTCTTTCCATTTAATCTTTTGATGCTTATGATAAAAACCATTGATTGGACAAAGATTTACTCCTATTATATACTGAACTGGAAATAAATCAAGAGGTAGAAAAAATGAAACTGATTTCCGCTGTTTACTCTTTTTTGTGGGGTGATTTGTTCGCCATTCCCCTCCCCGGCGGAAGCTCCATCGGCATTTCCCTGCTGGTGCTGCTCCTGATCCCTGCGGGACTTTATTTTACATTCCGCACCCGCTTCCTCCCCGTCCGGCTGTTTCCGGAGATGCTGCGCATCACCGTGGAACGGGAAAGCGGAGGCAAAAGCGGCGCCATTTCCGGATTGCAGGCCCTGATCGTATCCACCGCCACCCGGGTGGGCATGGGCAACATGGTAGGCGTTGTGGCCGCCATCTCCGCAGGCGGCGCAGGCGCGGTGTTCTGGATGTGGATCACCGCCCTCATCGGCTCCTCCACCGCCTATGTGGAAGCCACCCTGGCCCAGATGTACAAGCAGTCCGACCCCCTCTACGGCGGCTACCGGGGCGGCCCCGCCTATTATATCCACGCGTTTTTCTCCAAGGGGAAACAGCAACGGCATAATCTCATCGCCGTACTCTTCGCCCTGTCCGGCCTGCTGTGCTGGTGCGGTGTCAGCCAGGTCATCAGCAACTCCGTATCCTCCGCGTTTGAAAACGCATTCTCCATCCCGCCCATCGTCTCTACCGTGATCCTAGTGGCGCTGGCCGCCTTCGTGGTTCTGCGGAAGAACACCACAGTGAAGGTGCTGGACATCATGGTGCCCATCATGGCGGCTTTCTATTTTCTGATCGCGGTGTTCGTCATCGTGAAGAACGCGGCGCTGCTGCCCGGTGTCTTCGGACGCATCTTCCAGGAAGCCTTCGGCCTGCGGCAGATGGCGGCAGGCGGCTTCGGCGCGGCGCTGATGAACGGCGTGAAACGGGGTCTTTTCTCCAACGAAGCCGGTTCCGGCTCCGCCCCCTGCGCCGCCGCTGCGGCCAATGTGAGCCACCCGGCCAAGGCAGGCTTGTTCCAGGCCTTCGGCGTGTTCATCGACACCATCGTCATCTGCACCTGCACCGCCATGATTATGCTGCTGGCCCCCGAAGAACTGCTGGAGGGACTTTCCGGCATGGAGCTGCTGCAGACTGCCATGTACCACCATTTCGGCCAGGCCGGCGTGGTGTTCACCGCTGTAACCCTGTGGCTGTTCAGCTTCTCCACCTTTATCGGCATTTTGTATTACGCCCGCTCCAATGTGGCATACCTGTTCGGGGACAACTGGGCGTCCCAGACCGTCTACAAACTGCTGGCCCTGGTGATGCTGTTTATCGGCGGTCTGGCGGCTTATACCGTGGTATGGGATCTGGGGGATATCGGCATCGGCCTGATGACCATCTTCAATATGATCGCCATTGTGCCCATGTCCGGGCAAGCAGCAAAAGTGCTGGAGGAATACACCCAGATGCGAAAAAACCGGGAATAACAGATACGCCGCAGGCTGAATGCCTGCGGCGTAATTTGTTATGGAGCATAAGGTATCGTTTAACACTCTAACCCTCCCCTGCTGAACGGTGCTTTCCGAAACTACAAATTATACTGATACGCAGTAAAAACTTTCATTCGCATGAATCGAAGTTTTTATATGAGGATCATCATGAGACGGGATTGGGGAATATTCTATTTCGAATATTCTCCAATCAGCAACACCTTTCGGCGTTGCCTTCTTAATGAAAACAAAAGGTTTTTATTAAGAATTCGTATTACTTCAGAAGTCCCGTAGATGTCAGGAACAGCACGGCCATAATCACGGGAGCCACGTAGCGGATCATGAAGGAATAGAGCTTTTTCCGCTTGAAGGGATGGCCGCTGGCTTCCATTTCCTCCCCGATCCACTTGGGGCCTACGACCCAGCCTACAAAAATGCAGGTCAGCATGGAAATCAGGGGCATCAGGAAGGAATTGCTGATATAGTCCATCACATCCAGCAGCTGGCCCACAGAGCCGTTGGGCAGGGGCAGCTCGAAATACAGCACGTTATAGCCCAGACAGATCACCACTGCCGCACCGGCGGACAGAAGACCGATGACCAGGCTCATTTTCTTCCGGGTGGTGTGGAATAGCTCCATGCAGCTGGCAACCAGAGTTTCCAGAATGGACACGCTGGAAGTCAGGGCGGCGAAAGCCACCATGATAAAGAACACCAGACCCACAATGCGTCCCGCGCCGCCCATGGCTTCGAAGACCTTGGGCAGGGACACGAACATCAGGCTGGGGCCGGAAGCCATGCCCTCGGTGCCAGAGAATACGTACACAGCGGGAATGATCATGGCGCCTGCCAGCAGGGCAACGCCGGTATCGAACACTTCGATCTGGCTGATGGATTTGTTCAGGTCTGTCTCCTTATCCACGTAAGAGCCGTAGGTGATCATGATGCCCATGGACACGCTGAGGGAGAAGAACAGCTGACTCATGGCGTCCAGCAGGATCTTCAGGAATTTGGAGAAGCTCAGACCGGTAAAGTCCGGGATCAGGTACACCGTCAGCCCCTGAAGACCCGTGCGGGTCACGCCGTCCGCGTCGGTGTAACGCAACGTCAGGGAGAAGATGGCAATGCCCACGATCATCAGGAGCAGTCCCGGCATTACCAGCTTGGAGAACCGCTCGATGCCCTTGTCAACGCCTTTATACACCACCAGCGCCGTCACTGCCAGAAACAGCAGCATAAAGACGATGGGAGACACCCGGGAGGTGATGAAATCCGTAAAATAGCCGTCCTGAGCCGCAGCGGCGCCCTGTCCGGTGAGATAGGCCGCCATGTACTTCAGGATCCAGCCGCCGATGACGGTATAGTAGGTCATGATCATGGCAGGGACCAGGAACGTCAGCTTGCCCAGGAAATCCCACTTGGGCCGGATGCTGCCGAAAGCGTTCAGCGCGTTCTGCTTCGTTCTGCGGCCGATGGCGATATCGGTGGTCAGCAGGGTGAAGCCGAAGGTCAGCACCAGCGCCAGATAAATGAGAATGAATAATCCGCCGCCGTCCTGAGCCGCCAGATACGGGAACCGCCAGATGTTGCCCACGCCCACCGCACTGCCTGCGGCAGACAAAACGAAACCGACGGAGCTGGTAAAACCGCCCTTTTTCTTTTCCAAAAATACCACTCTCTTTCTTAAAATCGCGCAAGATGGTGCCTATTATAGCGGCAAAATAAGTTTCACGCAAATCACATTCAGTTTCTTTAAAATAGAATCTTGACAGTTAAAGTTTCTTCATGTTAGAATTAGTCTGAAATTTAGCGGTTTTTTCATCTCCCCCGGCGGTTATTTTGCCGAAACGCATACTTTAACGAAACTGAGGTGCTTTATGAGCCAGATCAACCAGCATATCGGCGGACGCATCCGCAGCTTCCGCAAAGCCCAGGGTTTGACCTTGCAGCAGCTGGCGGACAAGATCCACAAAAGCCGGGCCAGCCTAAGCAAGTACGAAAACGGCGAGATCACCATGGATATCGAAACCCTGTACGACATCAGCACCGCCCTGGGGGTAGAGCTGAACCGGCTTACCGATTATCAAAGCGAAAGGCCCGCGCCTGTGCCGCCAGTTCATAACAGCATGGGCAAAAGTCCTTTCTTTCAGGCCCAGCGGCTGTACTTTTACTTCTACGACGGGCGCTACAACCGCCTGAAAGACGGCATCATCAACATCCACAAGCGGGATGCGGAAAGCGGCAATTACGAAGCCTCCCTGTCCATCAGCGCCGTGACGCCCACGGGCCGAAGCAGTGAGATCTACTACTCCGGCAAGGTGGTCTACAGCGATATGCTGATCCGCTTTTCCTTTGTGAACCAGTACAACACCCTGGAAGAAGACCTACTGTACATCTTCAACCCCCTGGAACTGCGGGACTTCACAGAGGGCCTGCTGTGCGGCATTTCCAGCGCGGACCTGATGCCCTGTGCCTTTAAGTGTCTGGTGACGCTGACGCCTCAGGAGCCTACAGACGAGCTGAAACAGCATCTGCTCATCACGCCGAAGGAACTGCGGCGGTGGCAGAAGCTGAACATGCTGATCGTAGACAACCGGGGATAAGCGGGAGGTCGTTTTATGGAAAAGATTTTGGAAGTTTGCGTGGATTCTTACGTATCGGCCATGGCGGCCATCGCCGGCGGCGCAGACCGGTTGGAGCTGTGCAGCGCCTTGGCTGTCGGCGGTCTGACGCCCTCCTCCGCCCTGTTGCGGCAGATTCGCCAGGTCAGCGGCATTCCCATCCGCTGTCTCATGCGTCCCCGGGGCGGGGATTTTCTGTACGCTCCGGAGGAAATTCAGCAACTGGCCATGGAAATGGAGCAGCTGCGCCGGGCGGGCGCCGACGGCTTCGTCATCGGCTGTCTGACTCCCGACGGCGAACTGGATGCCACCGCAATGAAGCCCCTTCTCACAGCCGCCAATGGCGCAGGCTTAACGCTGCACCGCTGTATCGACGTTTCCCGGAACCTGTGCAAAACCTATCTGGATGCCGCATCCCTTGGCTTTGACACCGTGCTGACCAGCGGCGGCGCAGGAAGCTGCACGGCGGGTATGGAAACCATTCAGGAACTGCTGGACCTGCGGGACTGTCAGAACGGCCCGGAAGTTCTGATCGGCGCGGGTGTGAACGCAAAGGTCATCGAAGCATTCCGCCGCAGGCTCCCCGAGGCCCGTGCATTTCATATGAGCGGGAAAACGGAAATGGAAAGCGGAATGCGCTTCCGCCGGGAAGGCGTGCCCATGGGACTGCCGGGGGTGGATGAATGGCATATTCAGATGACCAGTGAAACAGCGGTCAAGGCAGCCCGAGCAGAACTGGACAAATGACAAAAGCGGCAGGCTGACAGCCTGCCGCTTCTTCATTCACTTTTTCCCGTAATTGCCCAGAAATTGTCCAGAAGGAATTGTTGAGCGCTGGTATCATAATAGATTGCCAAATACTCTCCGTATTTCCCCCGCCTGTGCTGCGAAAAAATACCAATTCTTCGTCCCGCTTCTGTTGGTACCCGGCAATAATCTCCATCCGGCTGCCGTTCTTTCCGCAAGAACCCCTTCATTTGCAACCATTCTGTCATCATAGATGTTCCAGGCTTCTGCATCCCCGGCTCATCCACCGCATGATACAAAAGGTCTGCAAATTCCGTAATCCGTAAAGGGTGCTCAGCGGGATGAACCCGGCTCAGTTGCTGGGCTGTAATCGCAAATTTTTGCTTTTTGGGTTTATGGACAGCCAGTCGATTCTGTTCAATCACATTCTGTATGATTTCTGACACATAATAAAGGCATCTTGACACACGAACATGATTCACCACGGAATCATCTACGATTTCTTTTCCGCTAATAGGATCAATACCTTGCGCCAGATTATCAATGTACAGCTTCGCCCGACATAGCTTTTCCAGCTCCGTCATTTTCTTTCCCCATTCCGTGCGTTTTCTACATCCTAGCGCACCCAAACAGTTATGCGCCACTTCAAATGGGGTAAAGCAAAAGATATACACGTCTCATTTTTCCCCAAACACTTTATATTTTCGGGCTAAAATAAAAACGCCGAATTCCTTTCGTAATTCGGCGTTTTTTGTAGTTAATACCCACTTTAGATATTGCTTCTTTGATTGTTCTTCGCGGTGTTGATAGAAGAAATCAATAGCTTCTTAATTTCAATACATTGATTCAGAATAGAAGTATCTTCATAATATTGCATTTTTTGTGATACTCTTTTTCATTACAATTATACCTCTACTATATGGAATTACTTTTGTATTCTGACATCTTTACAAATTGGAGTTTGACGAATTAGATGTCATTAACTATTGCAGTTAAGCTATCAAAGTCCACGAATTCCACTTTCTTATTATATGTTTCAATCATAGCCTTTACCTCTGCAGTTTTTTTCTCTTCTGGCAACCCGACTGCTTTTCTATATAACAAGCCCA
>JAXJGV010000011.1:0-33904 GCA_036300205.1 Oscillospiraceae bacterium | reverse complement strand
ACCGAAGGGAATGCCTGTGGTGCGATCCCCCAAAAGAAGTAAAATCCCTCAATTTTAGTAGAGAATTGTTCGAAAATTCAGGAGATTGCCACGCCAGTGTGCGCACTGGCTCGCAATGACATGGTTTTTCGACAGTCTGAAAAGGGCACTGCCGGAACTGGCAGTGCCCTTTTTTCTGTAGTTGGAAATCAGCCCATAACGGTGCCGTCGGGATGGAACAGGGGCAGCTTTTCCAGGTAAACCAGGTCTTCGCGCTCCTGTGCGTCGCCCTCAGCCAGAATGGCCATACGGCCGCAGATGATGCCGCCGGCTTTTTCCACCAGGGCTTCCAGAGCTTTCAGGCTTTCGCCGGTGGAGATAACGTCGTCCACGATGAGGATCTTCTTGCCCTTCATCAGAGCGGCATCGGCGCCGTCCAGGTACAGCTTCTGCTCCTTGGCGGTGGTGATGGAGTTGACGCTGACGCTGAAGATGTCCCGCATGTACAGCTTAGGGCCTTTGCGGGCCAGGATGTACTTGGGGTCACCGGCCTGGCGGGCCATCTCGTGGGCCAGGGGAATACCCTTAGCCTCGGCGGTGATGATGTAGTCGTACGCGGGAGCCTTGGCCAGCAGTTCCCGGGCGCAGGCGACGGTCAGTTCCGGGTCGCCAAAGATGACAAAACCGGCGATGGACAGGTTCTCGTTCACGGGGCAGACGGGCAGGTCGCGTTCCAGACCTGCAACGGTCATTCGATAGTACATGGGGAACATCTCCTTAAATGTATTTCTACATTCATTATACTACCGCGAAGAAAATTGTCAAGAAATTAGCACGTGATGCAAAGGGAAAGCAGCTTGCGGCTTGGCATCATTTATCTGCAAAGGAAACGGGAAAACCCCGGTGGCTGTGACCAGACACCGGGGTTCCCGCGAAAGGGTTTGGAAAGAAGAGAGGTAGAAAAGAGGATCTACGGAGTTTGAAAGGAGGCGGCTCACGGCTTCCGCAACCTTTCTGTTATTAAGATACTTTTTGGTTTTGAACATCGAATAAAGGAATTGAAAACAAAAAACGACAAAATTGTGAACGGAAAATCCGGGGGAGAAATTGTAGTATATTTGCATGGCATCTACTGGGATGTCATCCTTCGACTCCGCTGCGCTCCGCTCAGGATGACAAAATTGGTAGTGTAACGTGTATAAACGATTTACCATCTGATGCACAAAAAATGGAGGCGGACACGGTCCGCCTCCATTGGCTCTTATCACGCGCCGGGGAAGATCAGCGTTACCTTGAACAGGTCGCCGTCCACCAGCAGCTGCAGCTGGCCCTTTTGCAGCTCCATCAGGCTCTTGGCGATGTTCAGGCCCAGGCCGCTGCCTTCGGTGTTCCGGGAATCGTCGCCGCGGACGAAGCGCTCCATCAGCTCGTCGGCGTCCACGTTCAGCTCGTCCCGGGAAATGTTCTTCAGGGAGATGACGACCTTGCCTTCCAGCTGCATCAGGTCGATGTACAGCCGGGTGCCGGGCATGGCGTACTTCACGGCGTTGCTCAGCAGGTTGCTCATGACCCGCCAGACCAGCCGTCCGTCGGCCATCATGGCTACGCTTTCCTCATCGTGGCGGAAGACGGGATACAGCTGAACCTTGTCCAGCTTGTCGGCGAATTCGCCCAGGGCCTGGTTCACGGATTCCACGGCGTCCACCTTGGTGATGTCCACGGCCATGTTGCCGGTGCTGGCCTTGCTCATGTCCATCAGGTCGTCGATGAGCTTCTTCAGCCGCTGGGACTGACGGTCCAGGACTTCCAGGTACTGCTGCTCCTCCTCGTCGGTGTGGGGCTTTTGCAGCAGATCCACGTAGTTGATGATGGAGGTCAGGGGGGTCTTGATGTCGTGGGAGACGTTGGTGATCAGCTCGGTCTTCATCCGCTCGGATTTCAGCTGTTTCTGAGCGGCTACCACGGCCACGCCTGCCAGATCATTCAGGTCATCGGCGAATTCCTTAAAGGAACCCTTCAGCAGCTTGTCTTCCACCTTGGTGTCCAGGTCGCCTCTGCCCATACGCTTGGTGCTTTCCAGCAGGGTGCCGAAGCAGTGGGCGGCATAGAGGACAATGACGACGCAGGCGGCCAGACACAGCATCTGAAGGAAGCCGCTGTAGGTGTTGAACGCGATCACGATCAGCAGGAACATGGCGAAGCCGCCCAGCAGCCACTGCCAGGTCATGGGCAGCAGGGAGAAGAAGGCCTGGAACTTTCCGCCGATCCAGCGGCTGCAGCGGGTGAAAATGCGTTTCAGGAAGTGGTAGGCGTCTTCCGCAAATTTTCTGCCGTTTTTCCAGGCGCTCTTGCAGACGCGGACCAGGAAGGGGAAGCCCTTGGTTGCCAGCGCCGTTTCCAGCCAGCGGCCGAAGCGGATGCACCAGCGGATGCACAGGCCGCACAGGGAATTGCGCCACCAGAAGCCGCCGGGGGTCTTGATCTGGGCCACAAAGGCGAAGCAGAAGCCCACGAAGACCAGACAGGCCAGGAACGCCGCGCCTACGGCAATGCAGCAGCCTGCCATAAAGTCCTGACGCAGAAGCCGCTGTGCCAGCTGCACGCCTACGGCAATGATGCAGGCGATGCCGAAGCCGCCGCCAAAGAGGTAAAGATCCAGAGGGAGGCGGTTCAGGCCGCCGGCCTTGATCTCCTCGCTCTTGGCGCTGCGGCCTGCGCTGGTGCACAGGTACACGGCGAAGACGGCAAACAGCAGCAGACAGATGCCGATGGCGGGCATCAGGTAATTGCGGTAAGCCCGGACCATGCGCAGCACATCGTAACTGGCGGCGTCCTGCATGGTGCTGCGGTCAACGTACATCTCCACGGTCAGCTCCGGCATGGTAACGTAGACGTACTTGGCGGTCATGGTTTCGCCGGTTTCGCTGTCCTGGTATTGGACGCGGTTGATCTGATAGTTGTCCAGGGTCTTGCCGTCGATGAGGACCGGCTCGGTGACTTCGGGCAGGGTTTCCTGAGGGACGGTGACAGGGACGGTTTCCGCTGCGGTAGGTTCGGTGGGAGCTTCGGGAGCGGCAGAGGCTTCCGGAGCGGTGGGATCCTCGGAAACCGTGGAGGTTTCCTCAGGAACGGCGGAAGCGGAGGAGGGGACGGTTTCTTCCGCTGCCGCGGTTTCGGCAGCGGCGGTTTCCTCGGCGGCTTCTTCCGCAGAGGTCTCATCGGAGCTGTCGTCCGGGGTGTCCTCGGCTTCCCCGACGGCCTCTTCTGCCACAGTTTCGACCGTTTCAGGGACGGTCTCCGGCTCGGTTTCCGGAACAGTCTCGGGAACGGTTTCGGCAGCGGTGGTCTCTGCGGGGAGGAAGGAGGTGAAGACCAAACGGCCATCTTTCAGCGTCAAAGTGCCAAGACCGTCGGGATCGTCCAGCTTGCAGCGAAGGACCTGGCTGTCATTGTAGAAGTCAACACCGTAAACCGTAGCGGTGAAGGGATCCTCGCCTTCCATCAGGGAAGAGTTGTATACCAGCTGACCGGACTGGCTGTAGAACAGGAAACCGGTTTGGCTGCTGACGTTGCTGTAAGAGGCGCAGTCGCCATTGGTATCATAGTAGGTGCTGTCGCAGTTGAGGTAATCGCAGTAGGCTTCGTAGATGACCTGGCCGTCAGCATCCGTAAAGGTGACCTGGCTGACGCTCATACCCTCCGGGGGAACCACTTCTCCGTCGGCGCCCGTCAGCTGGCCGACAAAGCGGGAGGAGCCGGCGGACATGGCTTCCTCAAACGTGACAGAGGTAAATACGATGGAGCCGGAGTCGGTGACGGCAAAATCGCCGACACCATCCGAGCAGGAAATAGAGAAGACCGTGCTGCCGTCCTGATCCGAGAAAACAATGCTGGTCACCGGCAGGGTCATCATGCTGTTGTCATAGCCCCGGGCAGTGGTGGTTTCGAAGACCACATAATGATCGGCATAGTACGTGATGGAACCCAAGGGCACGTTTCCGCCGTTATAGCCCACGCCGCTTCCGTCGGCAAGGGTGGCGGACATCTGGTAGACCTCCGCGCAGCCTTCCTCATAGAAATCGGGATGGAAGTAACAGTCCAGATTTCTGGCTTTCAGGGCCTGATCCTGCTGTGCCTGAAGCTCGGACTGGGACTCCACGGACACCAGATACATGTACTTTCCGGTGACAGGCACAGAATAGAAGGTGGCGCTGTCTTTCAGCCCGGTGTTGTACGCGGCTAAGGTGGTGCCCTCTGCGTCCAGAATGGTGTAGCCGTAGCTGGGATAGGAATTTTCAAACCACCAGTTGTTTTCGAACTGCTGCTGGATCATGTCCTCGGAGCAGCCGCCCAGATCCAGGCTGGCGTAGGCCAGGGCCAGTTCTGTGGCGTAGTGGGTGCAGTTGTCGGAAACGCGCTCGTCAATGACCTGGTCTACGGTCTTGTTGTACAGGTCGCCCTCCGCCATTGCCACGACGCCCAGAATGCTGCCCACAGCGCCCATCAGGGAGGCGGCGCAGAGGATCACGGCAATAAATTTAAATACGATATGATTCTTCATTTCTTATTTCCTCCTTCCATCTTGTAACCCTGTCCCCAGACCACCTTCAGGTGCCGGGGCTCTGAGGGATTGATCTCAATTTTTTCCCGCAGGTGGCGGATATGCACGGCCACAGCGCCTTCGCTGCCCAGTGCGGCCTCCTGCCAGACGGATTCGTAGAGGAGCTTGGTGGAGAAGACTTTGCCGGGGTTGGACATGAGCAGGTGCAGTATGGCATACTCCGTAGGGGTCAGGGAGACGGTTTCCCCCTCCACGGTAACGGACTTGGTGCGGTCGTCCAGAATCACGTTGCCAACGGTGATATTGCCGCTGCCAGGCTCCGGACAGCTGCCCAGACGGGCATACCGCCGCAGCTGGGACCGGACCCGGGCCAGCACTTCCACAGGCACGAAGGGTTTCGTGATATAGTCGTCCGCGCCCACGTTCAGACCCAGCACCTTGTCCTCCGTTTCGGACTTGGCGGTGAGCAGAATGATGGGAGCGTTGGAAAATTCCCGAATTTTGGAGGTGGCGGTGATGCCGTCCATGACAGGCATCATCACATCCAGGAGGATCAGGTGTATGTCATTGTTTTTCACGATCTCCAGGGCTTCCTGCCCGGTAAAGGCTTCAAACAGGTTATAGCCTTCAGGGGTCAGGTATATTTTCAGAGCATTGACGATATCCGGCTGGTCGTCGCAGATCAGAACATTATACATAGGGCCTCTCTCTCTTTCTCGTTTGGTGGCATTATTATAGCATTAAAATGTTTAAGAAGAAAGAGGGAGGATTCTTAAATCCTTATTAACATTTGGAGGGAAGAAGAATTGCAGATTTGCAGAGCAAAATTCTGTAGGGGAGGGTCTTGACCCTCCCTCAATGCTGTAGCTCCTGTAAGCACTGCGGAAATGCGGCGCTTTTGGATTAAAAACTCTGCGGCGAAAGCTGAAACTGCAAGGGAGGGTCAAGACCCTCCCCTACGGAGTATAGATATAGACGATAAATTATCTGAACAGCCCATCTTGCCAATTTCCTTAGCAGCCGTTATAATAGTTCCACCAACCATATCCCAAGGAGCTGAAATCACAATGTTAGAAAAATTATTTGGCAGCGCTCTGTTTAAAAGCGCCTGCTCTGCGGTCATTATCCTGGCGGCAGGTGTTCTGGCCATCCGTGTCGTCATGAAACTGCTGAAAAAGACCCTGGAAAAGTCCAGGCTGGAAAAGGCCGCCCACAGCCTGATCACATCCCTTGCCAGCGCGGCGCTGTATATCATCCTGTTTTTGATCGTGGCCTCTGCTCTGGGCATCGATGTTTCCAGCATCGTGGCACTGGCCAGTGTCCTTACCCTGGCACTTTCCCTGGCGCTGCAGAATATGGTGTCCAATATCATCGGCGGCTTCACCATCCTGTATACCCATCCCTTCCATTCCGGCGACTATGTGGAGATCGCGGGGCAGGGCGGTACGGTCAAGGAGATCAACATGACCTATACCATGCTGGCAACCGCTGACAACAAGCTGGTGTCCATCCCCAACAGCGCCGTGGTGGCGGCGCAGATCGTCAACTACTCCGCCGCGGAGACCCGCCGGGTGGAGGTGCAGGTGTCCGCGTCTTATGACGCGCCTACCCAGAGCGTCCTGGACGCGCTGGTCCAGGCAGGCACGGTGGACAATGTGCTTCTGGACCCCGCGCCCCGGGCAGTGATCGTCAGCTATGGGGACAGCGCCATCCAGTACAGCCTGCGCCTGTGGGTGAAGACTCCGGACTACTGGGATGTATATTTCCAGGTAAACCAGCGGGTGAAGAACATTTTTGACGAACAGGGCATCGAAATGACCTATCCCCATCTGAACGTGCATCTGGACAAGTAACGCCAAACAGGGCGGCCGGAACCGGCCGCCCTGTTTCAATATGGTGAGAATTTACAGCACCGCCAGCAGTGCCATCACCCCGATCCCCGGCAGTCCCAGAAACCCGGCTGCCAGCACCGTCACCGCGTTGATGGGAAAGGAAATTCCCGTGAATGCGGAAATAATATTCAGCAGCCACAGGCACAGAAACCCGCAGGCGGAGTGGATGCCGATTTTGAATGCCAGCTTCATGGGCAGCATCAGCAGCCGCACCAGAATCACGGCCAGCATGGCGGGGATCAGCAATGTAATGATTTCATCCATAAAATTCCTCCGAATAAAGCCCTGCTTTCCGGCCATACTACTCTCGGACAGCAGAGGAACAGAACCCAAACGTGACGACGATTGATAAGACTGTTACAATGCCTGTCAAGTGTATCGCCGAAAAGCGCAGCGGTGTGATGCGAACAGCAGGGGAGAAGGGAACAGCTCGCCTGCGTACATTCTGCCCCAAAGGGAGCAAAAAGAAACGAAAACCAGGGCGGCTGCCCTGGTTTTTATATTTTTTGTTTGCAGGCGTAGAAGTAAGCCTGTTTAAAATCCTCCAACTCCCGGTAGCAGTGCTCCAGCTTTTGCGCGGTTTCCTTTGGATAGGCGGCTTCCGCGCGGTGGAAGCAGGCGGCTGCGCGTGTCCAGTCCTTCAGCGCCAGATACGCGCCGCCCCGGAGCAGGTTCCAGCGGGGAGCGCTTTGGTCTTCCGCCGCGTCCAGCAGATGCGCCGCCCGGGCCCCATTCCCGGAAGCCAGGGCATCTTCTGCCCGGAGCAGCAATTCTTCGTCCAGGCTGGGCAGCTTAGAGCAGACCTCCTGACCGCGGATGCGGCCCAGCAGCAACAGCCGCTGCCGCCCCAGAGCTTCGGCGCAGTATGCCGTCTCCACATCCGCCTTTTGCAGCAGTTCCGCGGCATACCGTTCCCGACCCTGTTCCAGGGCCTGCTTTGCCAGTCCCAGATAAGTCAGCACCCACAGGATTCCCTTTTCCCGGTCAAAGACCGGGTCCGGGGCTTTGTAGCCTTCCAGTGCCAGCGCCGTCCCGGCGTAATCCCCCCTGTCGTACATCCGCCGGGCGGACTCCATCACATCCTGATTGGGGGACACCACTGCCGTCTCTTCCAGAAAATAGCTGACGCTTTTTCCCAGCCGGCCGGCCAGGTATTGCAGGGTTTTCATAGAGGGCTTCGCCGTGCCGTGCTCGATCTGGGAGAGCATATTCCGGGTGATCTCCTCCCCGCACAGCTGCCGCTGGCTCAGCCCCGCTTCCAGCCGCGCCTGCCGCAGCTTTTCTCCCAGCTCCATGACGATCCCTCCAAAGGTAATTTTGATTTACCTATTTTATCACACAGATCCACAGATTTCCACTGTTACAAAAAATTCATTTGCTATTTTTCGGAGATTGGTTTATAACAATAGTAATTGTAAATTGTAGTTTTCGCGGAGCAGGCAAAGCCTCCCCTTGAGGGGAGGTGGCCCGCCGTAAGGCGGGACGGAAGGGTGGCTGCCGCAGTGCAGTTTCACTGAAAATGTCCAAATTATTGACCCGTTACTCCCCACCCCTCAGTCACGGCATTCGCCGTGCCAGCTCCCCTCAAAGGGAGCCGTTTTTCTCTCAGCCAAATGACAATTTACCTCACAAAAGGATCGGAGACACGCAATGAATATCCGCAACACAAAAGAACTGAAATCCTTCGCCGCCCAGCGGCTTGAAAACGCCCGGGACCAGAAACAGATTGTCCTGATCTATGCCGGTATCACCATTGGCCTGTCGGCGCTGGTGACCATCGTCAATTATGTCATGGGCATGGAAATCTCCCAGTCGGGCGGTTTGAGCAATATGGGGCGCCGCTCCTTCCTCTCCGCACTGCAGAATATGTTCCCGCTGGTGCAGTCCTTCCTGCTGCTGTTTCTGGATGTGGGCTATATGGCCGCCATGCTCCGCATCGCCCGGGGACAGTACGCTTCGCCCCGGACTCTGCGGCTGGGCTTTGACCGCTTCTGGGTGCTGCTGCGCTACAGTATCCTAAAGGGACTGATCTGCTTCGCCATCGTCTTCGCCAGCGTGTATATCGCCATCATGATCTACATGATCACGCCTCTTTCCAATTCCACCATGGATCTGTTGATTCCGCTGATGGGCGACGCTTCCATGCTGGATACCGGCCTGGTCCTGGACGACGCTGCCTATGCCCAGCTGATGACATCCATGACTCCAGCGTTTGTGCTTTTCGGCGTGGTGTTCTGCGTCCTTGCCCTCCCGGTGATGTACCAGTACCGGATGGCAGGCTATGTCATCATCGACCATCCCGCTATGGGCGCCATGGCAGCCCTCCGGGAAAGCAAGAAGATGATGAAGGGCAACCGTTTCCAACTGTTCCGGCTGGATCTGAGCCTGTGGTGGTATTATGCCGCCCTGGCCGCGGCGTCTGTGGTCTGCTATGGCGACCTGATCCTGCCTTTGGTGGGCGTGGAGTTCCCCTGGTCCGAGGACGTAAGCTATTTTATCTTTTACGCCCTGTACCTGGCGCTGCAGTTTGCCATCTACTTCTTCCTGCGCAACCGGGTGGAGGTGACCTACGGACTGGCCTACGACGCGGTCAAGCCCGAAGAAAAGAAGGACAGCGGCGTGGTGCTGGGAAACATCTTCCAAATGTAAAACAGAAAGTAACGGCAGGTATGCGGAAAAACCGGATACCTGCCGTTTTGCTATGGAATTACGCGGCTGTGCGCTTTCTGCCCAGCAGGATCATGCCGCCCAGAGACAGCAGGCACATTGCGGCCCAAAGGGCGGAGCTGTCGCCGGTCTTGGGAACATCCGCCTGGGTGCCTGTGGTTTCGGCTTCTTCAACAGGCGCAGTTTCCTCCGTGGAATCTTCCGGCTCCGTCTCCTCCGGGGGGACGGTGGGCGTATTCTCCCAGGTGGTTCGCCAGATGTGTTCGGTTTCCACCGTGCCCTCGTCTACGGAGAATTCGAAATTCACCTTCAGCTTCAGGTCCACTGCCTGATAACCTTCCGCCATGCCGATAAAGGTCTGGCTGCTCTTTTCTCCACGGGATTCCGAAGTGTAGATGTAAACGCCCTGCTCCAGATACTGGGCCCCTTCCAGGGTGATGTCGAAAGCATTGGCGCCCTCGATCAGCTCCAGCCCCGCGATGGTGTAAGTCCCGTTTTCGTCGGGATAGAGGATGCCATAGCCGGTCCGGCTGTCGTCACCCGCAAGCCGGGCGGTGCGGATCACGTTGCCGCTGCCGTCGATGACCTTTACCACCAGATCGTCGTTTTCCGTGACCGTGACGGCCAGGGCGAAGGTCAGGTCCGCGTGATAGGCGTCGTTGGTGCTGTCAGAGTCGGCGTTGTTGGCGTGATCTTCCACTTTGCTGCCCACCGTCAGGCCCACATCGGTGATGAATTTCTCAGGACTGAGGATCTGGGTATCCTCCTCGCTGGGTTTGGAGAGGGTGGTCAGGTATGCCGTGATCCGGTTGATCCGGTTCCAGGCGGCGCTTTCCGCTTCGGTTGGATCGTCCATGCCCTCGTGTTCGGAGCCGTTATAATTGCTGGCAGTGAGGACGAATTCATCCTTGATCTGGTTGCCGTAGGTCCAAATGGCCATCTGGGTGGCTACCTGGGCTTCGCCAGCGGTGAGCTGGTCAATGTCCTGGGCAGTCAGCCCTCCCAGGGCCTCCGGGTTTTCGGCAAGGACGGCTTTCAGAGTGTTCTTCATTTCGGTAAGACTGCCGGTGCCTTCCGCGGTGCCCCAATAGCCGCTGGCGGCAATGGCCCGGATGTGGTCGGCGTCCGTTTCGGAGTAGTAATCCGCGTCCGCCACGTTCTCCATGGTGTACCACCAGCCGTCTTTGGTGCCGGTGGAAAGGTCAACGCAGTATGCGGTATGGACTTCTCCGGTTTCCGGGTTGGTCAGGGTAAACTGCACCACGTCCACGTAATCGATCAGCTCTCCGTCTTTGTTGGCGACCTTGACACCGTAGGTGCTGTCGGCGGTATAGCCGGAGTAATAGAAGTCGTACCCTTCCGGCGGGGTTTCGGTGTCAGGGGTAAGCGCCGCGTTCCAGACGTTCAGGTCCTGCTCCTCCCCACGCTCGGGCCAGGAGGGGGAAAGGGATTCCACGCCGATATCGATGTCCTCACCGACTTCGATATCCCCGTCTCCCAGCGTAACTTCCGCATCGGTCAAAGTCCCGGAAACCTCTCTGGGGGTTTCCGTTACGGTGGTCTGATCGTATTCAGGGTCGTCTTCGCCGTCCCGGATGTCTCCTGAGACTGTGGGGTCCTGGGGCGTGGAGGTGCTGGTGATGGTTTTGCCGGTTTCCAGACCGTCAAATTCCAGCACAACATCCTCAATGTTTTCCGTCTTTTCCCCGCTGGTGACTTCGCTGCCCTGAGTGGAGCCGCTTTCCTTTACAACAGCGCCGGAGCTGTCCGTGATGACCGTTTCCTCGGTGATCTCGGTGCGCTGGATCTCACCGCCGGAGGAGGCCGCCCCTGCGGCTTCCGTTTTCGTAGTCGTCACGGTGGTGGTTCCGCCTGCTTCGGATGTGGTGCTTTGGGTCACGGTGATTTTGGGAGACTCCAGAGTTCCGTCACCGGAGACGGACTCGGTTTCCGCTGCCCGGGCCGGGACAGGGAGAAGGGCCGCCGCCATGGAAAATGCCGCCAGCCAGCAAGTCGCGCGTTTCGCCGCGTTTGATATTGTGGGTTTCATAGCCAGGATCCTCCTTTGTAAATTGGGTAACTGCTATCACTATAGCAAACCCCGAAGGAGAACCTTGTCAAAGGAAGCGCCGGCAAAACATATTTTGGAGATGACAAAGAGCCAATCCGCTTAAGCGCAGATTGGCTCTTTGGAATTATTCCGCTGCATTGTCCCGCAGAAGATCCGCAATGGTGATCCCTTCGAAAAAGTCGTCGATCATCTTGTCCAGCCTGTCCCACATGGGCTTGGCCTGGCAGCATTCGGAACGGGAACAGGCCGCCGCGCCCTGACTGGTGCAGGAAACGGCGCTCAGGCCGCCCTCCGTCAGCTTCAGGATGCTGCCCACCGTGTAGGCTTCCGGGCTGCGGTTCAGGCGGTAGCCGCCGCCCTTGCCGTGGACGGCGTCCACGAACCCCGCCTTGGACAGCGTGGACATAATGGATTCCAGATACTTTTGGGAAATGTTTTCCGCTTCCGCGATCTCTTTTAAGGGAATGTACTCATCCCCGCCCCGCTGGGCAAAATGTACCATGACCCGCAGGGCGTACCGTCCTTTGGTAGATACGATCATAGATTACTCGCCGTGGACCTGAGCGTGAAGCTGCTCGTGATCCATCTCCTCGAACTTTTCCTTGTCGTAGGGGATGTTGTTCTTTTCGAAGTAGTCCTTCAGGGCATTCTTGATGGCTTCCTCTGCCAGGACGGAGCAGTGCATCTTGTGCGCAGGCAGACCGGCCAGGGCTTCGGCGACGGCCTTGTTGGTCAGTGCCAGGGCCTCATGGATGGACTTTCCCTTGATCATCTCCGTAGCCATGGAGGAAGAAGCGATGGCGGAGCCGCAGCCGAAGGTCTCGAACTTCACATCCTCGATGATCTCGTTCTCGATCTTCAGGTAGATCTTCATAATGTCGCCGCACTTGGCGTTGCCGACTTCGCCAACACCGCTGGCATCGTCAATAACGCCGACGTTTCTGGGGTTCATAAAATGGTCCATGACCTTTTCACTATACAGTGCCATATCGATAATTCTCCTTATAATTCTAAGATATCTGTCATCCTGAGCGAGCCGCAGGCGAGTCGAAGGATCTTCGCACCGATTTTACTGCTGCGCAAAACGAAGTGCGAAGATTCTTCGACTCCGCTTCGCTCCGCTCAGAATGACAACGTTATTTTACTGTTTACAGAATATACTGCCGCTTGCCGGTCTGCAGGTCGCGCCACACGGGGCTCATGTTCCGCAGATACTGCACCACCTCGGGGACCACCTTCAGAATGTGGTCCACTTCCTCTTCCGTGTTGTACTCGCACAGGCTCAGACGCAGGGAGCCGTGGGCCACATCATGGACACGGCCAATGGCCAGCAGCACATGGCTGGGATCCAGAGAGCCGGAGGTACAGGCGGAGCCGGAGGAAGCGCAGACCCCCTTCATGTCCAGCAGAAGCAGCAGGCTTTCGCCCTCGATGCCCTCGAAGCAGAAGCTGATGTTGCCGGGCAGGCGGTTCACAGGATCGCCGTTCAGGGCGCAGTGGGGGATCTTGGACAGACCCTCGATGACCCGGTCCCGCATGGCGGCGACTCTGGGCATGTTCTCGTCCATGTGGTCGCAGGCATCCTTCAGAGCGGCGGCCATGCCGCAGATGGCGGCCAGATTCTCAGTGCCGGCCCGCTTGCCCCGCTCCTGGGCGCCGCCTTCAATGACGTTCACCAGGGGGAAGCCCTTACGGACATACAGCGCGCCAACGCCCTTGGGGCCGTGGAACTTGTGGCCGGACAGGCTCAGCATATCGATGTTCTGCTCCTTCACATTGATGTGCAGGTGGCCAGCTGCCTGGACGGCATCAGTGTGGAAGGGAACACCGGCCTCCTTACAGACCGCGCCGATCTCAGCGATGGGCAGGATGGAGCCGATCTCGTTGTTGGCGTACATGGTGGTCACCAGGCAGGTATCGGGGCGGATGGCGTCCTTGACCTGCTGGGCGGTGACGTTGTGGTTGTTTTTGACATCCAGATAGGTGACTTCAAAGCCTTCCTTTTCCAGCTTTGCCAGGGTGTGCAGCACGGCGTGGTGCTCAAAAGCAGTGGAGATGATGTGCTTCTTTCCCTTCCGGGCGCCGAAGCGTGCGGCGGAGATGATGGCCTGATTGTCGGCCTCGCTGCCGCCGGAGGTGAAGATGATTTCCCGGGGCTCGCAGCCCAGGCACCGGGCGACGGTTTCCCGGGCGGCATCCAGCGCTTCCTTGGCCTCCTGGCCAACGGAATGCAGGCTGGAAGGGTTGCCGTAGATCTTATTAAAGTAGGGCAGCATCGCGTCAATGGCCACCTGGCTCATGGCGGTGGTTGCTGCATTATCTGCATAAACGTGCATAGACAGAATCCTCCAAAGTGTATTTACCTAGTAAGTCCATGGGTAATATAGCACGTATTACCTACCTTGTCAATAGGTAGGTAGAGCATAAACAGCCTTTCGTGCAAGGTGCATAGTTTAGATACGCCTCTATTGGGCAAGGTACCATTGCCTGCGGGGTGTACGGTAAATTGCAGTTTCTATCAGAACGAAACTGTAGGGCGGAGGCATGCCTCCGCCGGGTAGCTGCAACAACTGAACGTATTCAATAGAAGCATCAGGAAACCTTTTACGCAAAAACAAAAGCGCTCAGTTCCGTAGGTGCCCGGCGGGGGCGTGCCCCCGCCCTACAGGGAATGGTACGGTAAACAATAATTTATAAAAAACAATCCGTAATCAAAGAAAAAATCCCCAATCCTTCCACGGCGTTCCTCTTTTTTCGACTTTTTCAGCGGTTACATTCCAGACCGCGGGTCATATTAAGAGGGCAGACAAAAAGGAGGGATGAACTTTGAAACGAATAATCAGTTCCATCGTTTTGCCGGTGGTGCTTTTCGTGCTGCTGCCCTTGCAGGCCAGGGCGGCGGAGCTTCTGATTCCTGTGGGACAAGTCATCGGCCTGCAATTGAGCAATGATACCATTACAGTCGTTGCCTACGACGATGTGCTGGGCGCCAATGCCCGCAGCGCGGGGCTGAAGATCGGCGACGAGATCGTCAAAATCGACCAGACCAGCATCAGCTGTGCCGACGATATCCGCAGCGCCTTAAAACAGGGAAACGATACCGTTTCTCTGACCGTCCGCCGGGGCAGCAGGCTGAGCACCCTGCGCATGACCCCGGAGCAGACCGAGGACGGCCCCAAGCTGGGCGTATATCTGCGCCAGGGCGTGGCGGGCATCGGCACGGTAACGTTCTATGACCCGGATACCGGAAGATTCGGCACCCTGGGCCACGGCGTCAGCGACGCCCGGGGAAATCTGCTTCAGATGACAAAAGGCAGCGCCTATGAAGCCATGATCCAGTCCGTAAAAAAGGGCAAATGCGGCGAAGCGGGACAGCTGAAGGGCTGTGCCGATGGTACAGCTCTTTGCGGCACCTTGCTGCGCAATACGCCCCAGGGCGTTTTCGGCGTAACCAAGCAAGGCTGGAAGGGCGAACCTATCCCGGTGGCGTCTTATGAGGAAGTCTGTACCGGCCCTGCGGCCATCCGTTCTCAGATAAGCGGCTGCAATGTTCAGGAGTATTCTGTGGAAATTCTGAAAATCTATCCAGAAACCAGACCAGACGGGCGGAATTTTCTGATAAAAGTTACGGACCCGGCGCTTTTGGATACCACAGGCGGCATCGTGCAGGGAATGTCCGGCTCCCCCATCATCCAAAACGGCAAACTCATCGGCGCGGTTACCCACGTACTGGTCAATGACCCCACAACGGGATACGGCATTTTCATTGAAAACATGCTGGATGCGGCGGCATAAGGGCAGTGCGGCAGGAATGCCGCACTGTTTTTGTGATAATGTCACGGTAACCCCCAGGAAAATTTTGTATAATAAAAACAAAAAGGGTGCCGCGCATATGGCAGTCAATCTGAAACAATATCTCTACAGCAAGGGAACCGATGCCGCGCTGGACGCGGAGTTTGCTTCCGCGGAAGCTTACGGCAGAGTCAAGCCGGGAAAGAGCGCTATTTTCTGGAAATCCGGCCTGCGGTGGTACGTTATTTCTTTGGACAGCGTCCAGCGCATTTTTCGCCGGGTGGAACCGGTTTACGGCAAGCTGTGCTGTGGCAGGAAGACCTTCATCATTGAACGTCTGGTGCTGATCCTGAAGGACGGCACGGAAGTGGAGCTGTACATCGGCGACGATCTGGAACGGCAGGCCAAGGCCCTGTTGGAGTCGCTGAAAAGCGCCCATCCGGGAATCGCTTACGGCAAAGGATAAGAAAACGTGCTCACCCGGTTTGGGTGGGCACGTTTCCTTGTTCAAACGCGATGGTTCATCTGTTCTTCGATCCTGCTCAGCAGCATCCCCTTTGCGAAATACATGGTCTCATATTTAATATACATCAGCGCGTTTTCGTCCCACAGAAACCGCAGATTCGGCGGAAACTCGTCATCCCCGAACCACAGCTGGACGGCAATGGGCAGCCCGTCGAACAATTCGATGGCGTAGGCAATGTCACCGTTTGGCAGGGGAGTGCCGCCCAGGGCGAGACAGGCTTTTCGGAACCCTTCCGGGTCAGCCTGGAATTTTTCGGCCCTGGGGTCTTTCTGCTCTTCCAGCAGGTTCTGGTGGAACATCAGGCCGAAGGAGGTCATGTTTTTCCACCGGCCGCTTATATGGCGGTCCTCCCGGCTGTCGCAGAGCAGGTCCAGGAGGGTCATGACCTCGTCATAGCTGTTGCCGTCCACCCAGTCTCCGGCGGTCTGCCGCTGCATGTCCCCGGAGGTGCGGCTGATGCGGTAGGTCTGCCCCAGCATGGGGACGTAGAGATATTCGCCGTCAGAACGCAGGTTCAGCTTGGCGATCAGTCTGCTCTGGTCGTAGGTCAGAAACCGCGCCTTTGCCTGCCGGGCCTGGATGAGGTAGTTATTGGTTCGGGCCATGGGGCGCCTCCTTTGGAAAATTGAAATTTATCTAACAAATCCTCTAAAACCGCTTAAAAATGGCTCTATATGGTGGTTTTTCGCTTGGTTTGCTTCTTGCCTTATGTAGTTTCCCTTGATTCTTCCCTTATGAGGAAAAACAAGGGAAACTTTTTTCTGCTCAGCTTACTACTTGGTCGAGCATCCGGGCGGAAGATCGCTTCGTTTCCCGGTTTGCGTGGGCATAGATGTTCATGGTCGTTCCTACATCGGAGTGGCCCAGAAGTTCCTGCACATCCTTGGGAGCTGCGCCATTGGTTAGCAGATTGGTCGTGAAGGTATGTCTGAGCAGATGGAAGTGAAACTCTCCAAGGTCAGGCATGACCTTTCTTGCCCTGCGGCAGACGCTGCTTACCGTTGCGGGGGATTCAAAGGCTCCATCCTGCCTTACGCAGACCATGGACAGTTCCTTATACCCCTCCGGTACTTCCTCGGATCTGGTTAGGCTGTACACCTCGTAGTAGACCCGGTTCTTTTCCCTTACTTCCTTGTAGTAGTTAAGGGAATAAAGGGGGCCGTACTTCAAGCTGTTTTTGCTCTGCTCCGTCTTGGCCTTTCGCAGAAGCACCGCCAGGGTGTCGCAGAAGTCCACGGTGCGGATCTTCTTCCGCTTGGTGGTGCCGATCTCCGTCTTGTGCCGCTTGCCGTTGTAGCGCATACTGCGCCGCACGGTCAGGCACTGGTTGTCCATGTCAATGTCCTGCCAAGTCAAGGCACAGGCTTCTCCGATGCGAAGTCCGGTGTAGTAGGCGATTTGGATGGGCAGCAGCGCCGGATTCTCTTTCTGCTTGAGATAGTCCGTCAGCCGGGTGTACTGCTCGTGGGTAATGACCTCGGAAGTTGCTTCCTCGTCATCATCCTCGGCAAAGAGGTTGGAATCCTCTGTCTGCCACCGCCATACCACATACTCCATAGGATTGAAGCTCAGCAGCTTCTTCGGGAACACCGCAAACTTGAATGCCCTTTGCAGCACCGCCGCAAACTGCCGGAGATAACCTTTGCTGAGTGGCTGCGCCGTTGTACCATCAGGGTTCTTTTCACCGAAGCAGAGATAATCCACATAGGCTTGCAGATGTTCCATGGTGATGGACTTCAGCTTGCGCTCGGCGATGGGATGCTTCTTGATCCGTTCCGCCGTACTGTGGTAGGCCATGACCGTGCCGTTACTGAGTGTGCCGGGTTTCAGATCTTCCTCCACCCACAGATCCAGCAGACTGCCTACTGTCAGGTTATCCGGCTTGGCTACGAATTTCTTGG
The DNA here is from genome assembly GCA_036300205.1 of Oscillospiraceae bacterium. Classification (GTDB taxonomy): domain Bacteria; phylum Bacillota; class Clostridia; order Oscillospirales; family Oscillospiraceae; genus Faecousia. Next base: position 16,515 of record JAXJGV010000011.1, on the reverse strand, counting down.
CTTCGTAGTCCTCCATCGCCTTGCGGAGCATGGCTTCCGTTTCGGCTTTGCTTTCCGTTCCAGGGAACTCCGGCTGTTTCCGCTGGCCGTTTTCATCCTCGATATAGAAGCGGTAATACCATTTCTTGCCCTTTTTTCTTACAGATCCTTTTGCCATAGATAATACTTGGTCTCCTTTCTTATCCGTGGCAATCGGAACTTATGACTTATGCTGTGCGTGAAATAATGTCACCGGTCGATTGTAGTTTTGCAATCGGCCTTTTTGCATTTTTACAATGCGCTTATTTTGCTGTCAAAGTGCCACGGTTAGTCGTTGTTTCCATTCAGACGATCACGGGCATCCAGAGGGAGTCTGAACAATTCGCTGGTCAGTCTGCCGCCCTTGCCCTTGTCGTAGATATGTAACAGTCCGTCCATGTAGCGCTTCAAATCCTCGATGATGGGTCCCATTTCTTTCTGGTAGACCTGCTCCACAATGACACCGGATTCGATGGCATAGCGGATCAAGGATTCTTTCAGTCCTTCATCGGTTGCCACCTCGTCTGCTTTCTTCATGGCTCTTGCAAAATGGACCGCATATACGGAGTACAGATCGATGATGTTGCACAGGTGGCCTGCCAGGAACTGCTGATAGTTCTCCGATTCAACCACGCTGTCCATCTCTTTCAAAAAGCTTTCCAGATGTTCATCGAGCTGCATTTTGCTTTTGGTGTAACCGTCGTATTCCTTTTCTTCGGAAAGTCCGGTCAGCCACTCCGGGGTAGTCAGGAGCGCATCTGCCAGAGAAATGACAAGATACCGTTTCTCGGGATCGACACCTTTAGATTCATAGCGCTGAATGGTAGATTTGTTTACACCAAGCCGTTTTCCGAGATCGCCCATGGAGAGATGCAGTTCCGTTCTTCTCTCCTTGACTCTCTCACCGACTTGTTTTGCGGTGAACACATTTGGTTCATTCATAGGCTTTTCACCTCCGTTGACATCATTGTAGCACAAGTCGTTGCAATTTGCAATAGTTATTTCCATATTGTTTTAAGATTATTCATAAACAGTGTTGCAAAATGCGTTGACAGATAATAGCAAACTAAGTATAATAATGGTACAACCGTTGCAAAACGAGTATTTTGAAAAGGAGGTAGCGAAATGAGCGTAGGCAAAATGGGACTAACTATCGAAGAAGCGGCGGAAAGCACCGGGATCGGACGCAATACCATGCGGAAACTGATCGACTGGGGCAAGCTGCCCGTCCTCAAAGTGGGACGCAAGACCATCATCCGTAAGGATGCCCTGGAACGATTCATGGAGATCAACCAGGGACGAAACCTTTTGGTTCAGAACGATGTGCGGAAGATCGAATGAGTACCTCTCAGAAGCCCTCGGCGCTTGAGAGCGAAATACACCCCTCGCACAAATCTGACGATTTGTTCAAGCGGTATTTCGCCCTGCCGGGAGCCTGTATCATAGCTTTTGTCGAGGAAATCCAGCTATGATCCAGCGGAAATTGCAGCCGCAATTTCCATTGCTGTTCCGGCTGCTGCGGCACCCAAAACAGCGCAACTGCCTATGACAGTTGCAAAAGAGAACGACGGAGAAACGAGAGAGAACGAACGAGACCAAGCACGGACGGGAGCCAGAGAAAAACGGAAAATCAACGAGAGAACATTATTTTGAACACCGCTACAAAACAGCTTGTCGTCCGGGGTGAGGCAGTTCGGCTCACCGCTACCGAGTTCAAGATCCTGCAAGTGCTGATGTCCAATCCGGGCCGGGTATACTCTGCGGAGGAAATCTATGAAAGGGTCTGGGAAAGCGATGCCTATGCTGTGGAGAACACGGTCATGGTTCATATCAGCCGTATCCGGGAAAAGTTAGAAATAAATCCGAAGAAGCCGGAATATTTGAAAGTGGTTTGGGGATTGGATATGTCTTTGAAGCGCCGTAATACGATTGCTCTGATCCTTATTCTCCTTGCGGCTGTGTGCTGGACTTTTGGACAGCAGATCTGAGATTGTTTGCGCCTTTATCGTTTTACTCAGTATTAGAGAGTTGTTTGGATGGATAAAGGCGAAGTTCTCTTTTTCCTGGTGCTTAGTCCACAGAATTGCTAAACGGTGTGCTGCCCCGCAGATTGCCTTACTGGTATTTGTGGGATGGATCATTCTTCCTTTGGTTGGACTTGCTTGTTTCTTTGGTTCAAATGTCTATGAAACATTTTGGGTTTGTGTCGCTGGCTTTTTGGGCGCTTCTGCATTTGGCCTCCTTTGTCTTTGGAAGTACGGCACCGGTCTCAACCATTTCAAGAAACAGCTTGACAATTACCAGCATGGCAAGCCAATCACCGTTGGCGATGGTGCTTTCTCTCAAACGGAAGCACAGCTCCTGGATGTGCAGGCCCAACATGAGGAAGCTGTCCGTACCGCCGTCACAAGTGAGCGGTTCAAAGTCGAGCTGATTTCCAATGTATCTCACGATCTCCGCACCCCATTGACTTCGATACTTGGTTACAGCGAACTTCTGCAAAAAGAAACCCTGTCCCCGGACGGACAGGAGCAGCTTCGCCGCCTGCATCAAAAGGCTGGCTACATGAACGACCTTGTAGAATCTCTGTTTGAACTGACCAAGGTATCCAGCGGTGTTGTGGAAAGCAAGCAGGACGAAATCGATCTTGTCCGTCTGCTGGAGCAAACCATCGGTTTGTTCGACGATCAGCTTACAAATGCTGGCCTTTCTGTGCGGCGTAGTTATGGCTCCGATGCCATTCCGGTCATTACTGATGGCGCAAGGATGCACCAGGTATTTGCAAATCTTTTGGGCAATGCCATCAAGTATGCGTTGGCAGGCACCCGGATTTATCTGGAGGTCAAGGAAACGGATAACAGCTATTTTGTCCGCATGATGAATACCGCTTCCTATGAGATGGACTTCAAGCCGGATGAGATTATGCAGCGGTTCGCCCGTGGCGATAAAGCCCGATCCACCCAGGGCAGCGGCCTGGGCCTTGCGATTGCCCAAACCTATACCGAATCCGTTGGCGGCTCCTTCCGGGTTTCTGTGGACGGCGACCAGTTCAGTGCCATTGTAGAGCTTCCCAAAATTGAAAGAAACTTGTAAGAATTATCCCAATGTTATGAAAGACACCCCCTGTACCATTTAGGTAACAGGGGGTGCTGCTATGTTAAAACATAAATCTTTTAGTCGCAACAAATTTACTGTCCCCGGCCTTGTATGCCATATCGTCCTTTCTTGGCTGTTGGCCGTTGTGATAGAGTATTTCATCCTTCCTAATGATTTGCGAGATCTGTCTAAACTCGATGGGCTGGCACAAATGTCTTTCCTGCGGGTAATTGGAATCACCTGCGGCATTGCTGTCCTTCTTACCGTAATATCCTGTTTTGTTAAAACACAGGCATTTGAACGATGGGGTATCGTTTCTGTATTTGCGGTGCTTGCGCTTGCAGCTCTGCGGGCATCTGTATCCTGGGCATTTCTTACTGTTTGCGCACTGATACTGGTGATCCTTGCTATCTATGGAATCTATGGATGGGACAAAAGCCCAGAACCCGTTATGGAGCCGAAAAAGGCGCACAAAGCCCATTTCTGGATAACCGCTATTCTATCCATCGCCTTTTTCCTGTTTGTCAGCGCATGGACAGTAGGCCGTGTTTACAGCTTCAGCTCTCCTACATTTGATTTTGGCATCTTCTCACAGATGTTCTACAACATGAAGGAGTCCGCCCTACCGATGACTACTGTGGAACGGGATGGCCTCCTATCCCATTTTGCAGTTCATGTTTCTCCCATTTACTATCTCATGCTGCCGTTCTACTGGTTAGTTCCTACTCCTGCTACTTTGCAGGTACTTCAAGCTGCGGTGATAACCTCTGCGGTAATTCCTCTTTGGAAGATCGGAAAACATCACGGCCTGACCGGGGCACAACGGATGCTTGTATGTACTGTTTTGCTTCTGTATCCGGCATTCTCCGGCGGCACAAGCTATGACATTCACGAAAACTGTTTTCTTACTCCGCTGATTCTCTGGACACTCTATGGCATCGAGAAAAAGAATACTGTCATTACCGGCATTGCGGCGATTCTAACTCTGATGGTCAAAGAGGATGCTGCCGTGTATGTGGCTGTAATCGCCCTTTGGCTGATCGTCAAGACAGTTCTTCGTAGCAAAAAGATGGATAAGCAGAATCTCGCAACTGGAATCATATTGCTTGCGGTTTCCCTGGGCTGGTTCTTCTTTGTCACCGGGTATTTGTCGAAAAGCGGTGATGGTGTTATGACCTACCGCTACAACAACTTCATGTACGATGGATCGTCCTCTTTGATTACGGTCATTAAGTCTGTGATCCTCAATCCTATGAAAGCCGTCTACGAATGTGTCGATACAGAAAAGCTGTATTTCATTGCTATGACGCTCCTGCCGCTGCTGGGGTTGCCCCTGCTGACCCGGAGATATGAGCGGTACATTCTGCTGATCCCTTATATCCTGGTTAACCTCATGTCCGATTATCAGTATCAGCATGATATTTTCTTCCAGTACACCTTCGGCTCCAATGCATTCCTGGTGTATCTGACCGTTGTAAATCTGGCAGACTTGAAAATCAACTGGCAGCGAGTTTTTGCCTTGGTTGCAGCTACCATTGTAAGCGCTGTATGCTTTGGTATTGTGGTTGTGCCAAAAGCTATGAATTATCCGGCACAGGCAATTCAGTATTACGACTATTATCAGAATATCCGTGATACTCTGGATACGATTCCGGACGGTGCTTCTGTTACAGCGACAACATTCTATACCACCCATCTTTCACAGCGTGAGGTTCTCTATGATGTTCGCTACTGCTCCCAAGAGCATCTACTGGAAACTGAGTATGTGGTTCTAAAGCTGTCTGCAAGTAGCGATTATAAGAAATATGCGACTGGCGGAAAAGACAATGGATTTGAGAATCTTGTGACCCTGTTGAAAAAGAATGGATATAGTGAATACACCTCTCTTGATAATGTGCTGGTGATCTACCATAAGAATCGACCCGAAGATCCTCCATCCAACCCGGTTATCTCTACTCAGATAGCATCGATTCCGTTTGCAGATTTGAAACCGGGAGCCGGTGTTGTTTCTGAACAGTATATCGAAATCGAAACTGATGGCGCCACGATTGAGTACAGCATTACTTATGCCAGCCCTCTTATTCGCTTAGAAGTAGGTCTGATGCCCATTGGCGGTGAGGAGTATGTTCTTGAGGTGGAGCATGGGTCAGCCAGAGGAGTATTTGAGAATGTACCCGCAGGAAAGTATCATCTGTTTGTAAAAAATGTTGGGTGCATCCTGGACTATGAGGAACGGCCTATTACTGCTGGTGCAATGGTATGTAAATTGATAGAGGAATCACCATAAAGTCACATAGTAGTACAAACCCGCCGAACAGGTTTTGACCGTTCGGCAGGTTAAGTGCTATATTATACGAAAATGATCTCTGTGTTGACGATTTCTTCCACTGCGTTGCGGATATTATTCATAGCCCCAACCCAGGCCATTTGATCCCGGGCTTTAAGCTGTTCGGTGATACCTTCTTTTTCGGCCAGTTGCTTCACCAGCCGATCAAACGTTTCTGTTGCTTGGTTGTCGATCTCAGCAAGGTGGCTGTTCAGCTTGCCGCTGAGTAGCAGTGTGGTGTGCAGCACCGGACGATGCGCCTTGATGTACCGCAGATACTTCCTGCCCCACATTCCGATAGGCTGGCTATCTTCTTCATCCAGCACCAAACAAGGGATGTAATAATCGCCCTGCAATTCATACCAAAGACCGTTATTCTGATCGTAGATGTATTTTTCCATAGTGAAATCCTCCAAGATTTTTATATTCGCACATATGTCACAAGTCCCGGATTGCCACACTTTGTTATATTGTTTTATCAGATTTTCCTTCCCTTGTTTTTGCCCTTATGGGGTGTCGTAGACAAGGTAAAACAGTGTGAAACCATATAATGGGATAAGGTGAGCAAACTGCGAAAAACCATTGATTTGCAACGGTTTTTGAGGATTTTGTTAATACACTATGGTAGGTAATAACAGTGTTAGATTTTTAGAGATTCAAATTGTAATTTATCGCACCAGCCAATGTAGGGTGGGGGCATGCCCCCGCCGGGCACCTACGGAACCGGGAGCTTTCGTTCTTTGCAGAAATGTTTCCCAATGCCTCTGTTTTAACCACTCAATCCTTGCAACTGCCCGGCGGAGGCGTGCCTCCGCCCTACAATAAAATTATAATCTATCATACCACCTCCCGCTCCAAACCGCAAGAAAACCTTAAGGACTTTCCTTGTTTACATTTGTTACTTTCTGTGATAAAATGGGCATGCTTATATTTTAAATAAAAGAGATGATTTCTATGAATTTTGACAGCACACTGGTCAAAGTTGATCTGGACGCCATTTCTGCGAACTTTGATGCCATCCGCGCAAAGGCAGGGGTCCCCGTCATGGCGATCATCAAGGCCGACGCATATGGCCACGGCGCCATTCAGATTGCCCGGCTTCTTCAGGACAGATGCGCCTTTTTCGGCGTCAGCTCCATCCTGGAAGCCATGGAACTTCGTAAGGCGGGACTGACCATCCCCATCCTGATCCTGGGCAATACTCCCGTCAGCGCTTTTCCCGCGGCCATCGAAGAGGGCATCCGCCCTGCCATTTACCGCTATGAGGACGCGCTGGCCCTGTCCGAAGCGGCTGTGCGCGCAGGCAAGCCCGCCCGCTTCCACTTCGCCGTGGATACCGGCATGAGCCGCATCGGCTTCCAGGTGACGGAAGAAGACGCCGACATCTGCGCCAGGATCGCCGCCCTTCCCGGTCTGGAACCGGAGGGAATGTTCAGCCATTTTGCCACCGCCGACTGTGAAGACCTGACCCGGGCCAAGCGGCAGGCAGAACGCTACGACGCCTTTGACGCCATGCTGAAGGCGCGGGGCGTGACTATCCCCATCCACCACCTGAACAATTCCGCGGGCCTGATGAATTTTGACCGCCACTATCAAATGGTGCGCTCCGGCATCATCACCTACGGCATGTACCCCAGCGACGAAGTGGATCCGGCACTGCTGGAACTGAAGCCCGCCCTGCAATGGCTCAGCCGGGTCACCCATGTGAAGACCCTCCCCGCAGGCCGGGAGATCAGCTATGGCGGCACGTATGTCACGAAGAAAGACACGGTGGTGGCCACCATCCCCGTGGGCTACGCCGACGGTTACCGCCGGAACCTGTCCAATAAATTCTATGTCCTGATCCGCGGCAAAAAGGCTCCCATCCTGGGCCGTGTCTGCATGGACCAGATGATGGTGGATGTGACCGATATCCCCGGCGCGGCTGTGGGCGACCAGGTGACGCTGATCGGCACCGACGGCCCGGAGACTATCACCGTGGAGGAGATCGCCGCTGTGGCGGACAGCTTCAACTATGAATTTGTCTGCGGCATCAGCCGCCGTGTCCCCAGAATCTACATCAGCGGAGGGAAGATTGTCCACTCCGTACATTATCTCACAGACCCTTTCACGTAAGGAGGATCCCCCATGTCCCAAAACCCCAAACGCGGCAAAACCCTGGTCATCGTGCTCCTGACGCTCCTGATCCTGGCGATGATCGCAGCCACAGTCTTTGTGATCTATCTGTGCATGGACCTGGTGAATAAGGAGGGCAGCACCATCTCCACGGAAAACGCCGTGGTTCTGCCCAGCAGCGCCACCGAGGCCACCACGGAACCCACGGAAACGGTGCCGCCGACGACGGAGCCGCCGGAGCCGGAGCATGTGGTTGCCACGGCTGCCATCAGCGCCCAGGGCGACCTGCTGATGCACCAGCCTGTCTTTATTACCTGCAAGCAGAGTGACGGAAGCTATAATTTTGAATCCATTTTCCGTTACGTCAAGGACACGGTCTCTTCCTTTGACTATGCACTGGCAAACCTGGAGACCACTTTTGGCGGCGATGACTTTGTTTATCAGGGAAATCCTGCCTTTAATTGCCCGGATGAACTGGCTGATTCCGTGGTGGAAGCGGGCTATGACATGCTTCTGACTGCCAACAACCACTGCGGCGATACTATGGCTGCAGGTGTTGCCCGGACTCTGGAACATGCCCGCGGCAAGGGCCTTGCCACCCTGGGTACCCAGCTCAACGACGAGGAACCCAAATATGCCGTGGTTGAAGTGAACGGTATCAAAATCGGTATGGTCTGCTACAGCTGGGCCTACAGCTATGACGGCGCGAAGGTTTCCATGAATGGCCTGACCCCTATTCCCGCTGACGGTACGATTAATTTCTTTATGAATAACAATCTGGATGCGTTCTATGCGGAATTGGAGCAGATCATGGCAGATATGAAGGCCGACGGTGCGGAAGTGACCATGATGCAGATTCATTGGGGTCAGGAGTACCAGCTGACGGAAAATGCTACCCAGAATAAAATTGCACAGAAGCTGTGCGATATGGGCTTTGATGTGATCGTCGGCGGCCATCCCCATGTGGTGCAGCCCATGGCTCTGCTGGAAAGCACTGCTGACCCGGAGCATAAGACGGTTTGCATCTACTCTCTGGGCAATGCGGTTTCCAACCAGCGCAATGGTTATGTCTCCCAGGCTCCTGCATACTACACGGAAGACGGTGTGCTTTTCACCGTGACCTTTGAAAAATATTCCGACGGCAAGGTTTATGTTTCCACCACCGATGTGATCCCCACATGGGTGAACATGCACACCGATAACGGCGTAAAGGAATACAACATCCTTCCTTTGGAAGACAGCCGTCGGGAAGAGTGGCGGGAGTTGTTCGATCTGAATGACAACACCATGGGCTTTGCGGAGAAATCCTATACCCGCACCATGGGCATTGTAGGTGAGGGTCTGACGGAGTGCCAGACATACCTGGAGCAGGCCAAGGCCGACCGGGAGCAGTACTATTACGATTTGGCCTACAATCCTGAGAAGTTCGTCACAGAAGCAACCCAGGAACCCACTGAGACGATAGCAGAAGAAATGGTTCTTCCTGCGGCATAAGAATATCCACCCCAAGCGGGCTGCTTCAGCAGCCCGCTTTCCTTTGCGAGTATATAGTTAGAATGCTGCTGTAGGGCGGAGGCATGCCTCCGCCGGGCAGTTGCAATCACTGAGCATTTTCAATAGAAGCATCAGGAAACCTTTCGTGTAAAAACCAAAGCTCTCAGTTGCGAAGGTGCCCGGCGGTTTTCTGCCCCCCGCCCTACAGGGAATATTCTGCCAAACATCGCTGCGTAGGGGCGGATTTGAAATCCGCCCTGAAGCCAACAGCAACTGCCCGTCCCCTTTTATATAGAAATGCCGGATTTCGGGATAAAACCAACCGTTTCACGAATGCCGCCTTAAGGGAGGATTGAAAATCCTCCCCCTACGGAAGTACCGAAAATCGGTGGCGCTGCCCCAGTAACCCACAACATCCTGTGCCATACCAAAAAAGAATGTCCAATTTTTGCGAAATTCTCCTTTCATCTGCCGTTGTCCCTTTGCGAAAGCTGTGCTATAATGTCTGTAACTAGCGAAATTTGCGAGGAACCCCCTATGATGAATGAATCCATAACGGTCTCCCAGAGCGACATGCGCAGACTCCTGTCCGCTGCCAGCCCTGACGGAGCATTGCTGTACCTGTACTTAAAAAGCGGCAACCGCCTGGAAACGGCGGAAGCTGATCTGCGCCTGAACAGCTCCCGCTTAAACTGCGCCGCGGCTACGCTGCGGCAGCTGGGACTGCTGGAGGAGGAACACCCCAGCCGCATCGCCCCCGGCGAGCGGCCCAGCTACTCCGAGCACGACGTGCTGGAAGCCATGGACACCGACAATTCCTTCCGGGCCCTTTACGGCGAAGTCCAGCGCCTGCTGGGGAGAAGCCTGAATACCGAGGAACTGAAGATCCTGCTGGGCTTCGTCCGCTACCTTGGCATGACCCCGGACGTGATCTCCGTGCTGGTGTGCTACTGCAAGGACCGGGCGCGGCAGAAGGGCAGTATGCGCAATCCTTCCCTGCGTACCATCGAGAAGGAAGCCTACGCCTGGGCGGAACGGGGCATCGACAGCGTGGAGGAAGCCGCGGCCTTTATCCAGGCCCAGAACGTCCGCAATTCCCGGCTGCACCGGCTGATGAATCTTTTGCAGATCCGCGGCCGCAGCCTGACCGCCGCCGAGGAGCGCTACGCCCAAAGCTGGCTGGATATGGGCATGGACGAGGAAATGCTCTCCATGGCCTATGAACGGACCTGCCTGAATACCGGCGGCCTGAACTGGGCATACATGAACAAGATTTTGCAGCGGTGGCAGGAACAGGGCTTCCACACCGCGGAAGAAGTCCGCAGCGGCGACCACAAGGGCAATGTGCCCAAGGGCGCTTCCGGCCAGCTGGGCGCGGCGGAACTGGAAGCCATTCAAAGAGTTTTGCGGGAGGGATAAGCTATGGCATACAGCGCAGAAGTGGTCAAGCGCGCCCGGGCGCGTCTGGCCCAGGCAAAGGAAGACCGGGAATCCGAAAACCGGCAGCATCTGGCGGAAGCCTATGCCAAAGTCCCCCGGATCAAAGAGATCGACATGCAGCTGCGGCGCACTATGGCCCAGGCCGCCCAGGCGGCCTTTTTGCAGGGCAGCGACGGCCGGGATATGCTGGAAAAGGCCCGGCTGGAAAACCTGGAATTACAGCAGGAGCGGGCCATCCTGGCGATGGAAAATTTTGAAGCGGGCTATCTGGACGAAAGCCCCATCTGCGATAACTGCGGCGGCAGCGGCTATGTAGGCTCCACCATGTGCGAATGCCTGCGGGAGCTGTGCCGTCAGGAGCAGAAGAAGGAGGTCTCCATCCTCTCCGGCAGCAAGGAGACGTTCAATCAATTTAAACTGGACTATTATCCTGACCGCATGGACCCCAAATACGGCGCCAGCCCCCGGGCCATCATGGAGCGGAATTTCAAGATCTGCCGTACTTACGCCCTGACCTTCGCCCCCAGCGCGGGCAATCTGCTGTTCGTGGGCGGAACGGGCCTGGGAAAGACCTTCCTGTCCGCCTGTATCGCCCGGGCCGTGGCCGACCGGGGCTACAGCGTGGTCTACGAAACGGCAGGCCACCTGTTCGGCAAACTGGAACAGGCCAAGTTCAGCCCCAGCGAGGAATCCCGCCGGGAAGCGGCAAAATTCACCGACTGCGACCTGCTGATTATGGACGACTTGGGCACGGAAATGCCCGGCCAGTTCGTGACGGCGGCGCTTTACGGCCTGCTGAACGACCGCATCCTGGCAGGCAAGCCCATGGTCATCTCCACCAACCTGAACGTGGATGAACTGAGCCGCCGTTATTCCCCTCAGATTGCCTCCCGCCTCCACGGCGGCTTCCAGCGGCTGACCTTCGTGGGCGAGGATATCCGGGTGCTGAAGAACCGGGGGTATTAAATGAAAACAGGCATTTTGTTCGACCTGGACGGCACCCTGCTGAACACCCTGGAGGACCTGCTGGACGCCACCAATCATGCCCTGCGCACCCACGGCTATCCCGAACGCACCCTCCCGGAGCTGCGCCGCTTTGTGGGCAACGGCGCGGAGAATCAGATCCGCCTGTCCCTGCCAGCAGGAAGCACCCCTGAAGAAGTGCAGCGGGTTCTGGCAACGTATAAGCCCTACTACACCGCCCACTGCCAGATCAAGACCAGGCCCTATGACGGCATTCTGGAAGCCCTGTCGAAACTGGGCGAAAAATACCCTCTGGCCATCGTCTCCAACAAGCCCGATGCCGCCGTAAAAGCCCTCTGCGCCGATTATTTCCCGGGAATTTACGCCTTGGGCGAGACAACCGGCTGTCCCCGCAAGCCTGCGGCTGATATGGTCTTCAAAGCCATGAAAGCCATTGGTGCGGAGAAATGCGTCTATGTGGGCGACAGCGAGGTGGATGTACTGACGGCAAAAAACGCGGGCATTCCCTGCGTCAGCGTCCTTTGGGGGTTTCGGGATAAAGAAGATATGGAGAAAGCGGGCGGTCGTACCTTCTGCGAAAAGGCGGAAGACCTGGTAACCTGTATTCAAGCGCTGCAATAAAAACAGCAGGGCGGGCTGCCCTGCTGTGAATTTCCGTATTTAAGAGGTACTCTATGGCCAATGAATTTTACGCCCTGATGGGCCGGATGCGCTACATCACCCGCTGGGGTCTGATGCGCAATACCTTTTCCGAGAATATTTCCGAGCACAGCCATATGACGGCAGTGCTGGCCCACGCTTTGGCGCTGATCCGCCGAGACATCCTGAACCTGCCCACCCCTGACCCGGACCGTTGTGCGGTGGCGGCGCTGTACCACGATGCCTCCGAGATCCTCACCGGCGACCTGCCCACGCCCATCAAGTATTACAACCCCGGCATCAAGGACGCCTACAAGCAGGTGGAGCACATTGCGGGAAACCGCCTGCTGGACATGCTGCCGCCGCAGCTGCGTTCCAGCTATGAGCATCTGGTGCTGGAGGATGATGAGGAAGTCCTGCCCTTCGTCAAAGCGGCGGACAAGCTCTCCGCCCACATCAAGTGTCTGGAAGAGCAGAAAGCGGGCAACACCGAATTCGACACCGCGGCCAAACAGACCTGGGACGCCATGAAGGCCATGGCCCGCCCGGAGCTGGACTGGTTCCTGGACAACTGCCTGGGTGCTTTCGGACTGAATCTGGACCAGCTGTAAGACTTGACGGCTTCCGAAAATTGTGCTACTATAAATCAAGCCGCCGTTGTGGTGGAATCGGTAGACACAGGGGACTTAAAATCCGCAGCCCGTAACGGTGGGTGGGTTTCAAAAAGGCGTTGGTATCAGCCACTTTTTGGCTTTTGAAAAATCGTTTTTTAGGAGCATCCCTCCTAAACATCCCTCCTAATGTGCTTGGAGGTTCTTGTCGAAGGAGGGATACAACTGAATATGCCGTTGTGGTGGAATAGGTAGACACCCGAGACTTAAAATCTCGTTCTGGCTTCCAGAGTACCGGTTCGAGCCCGGTCAGCGGCACCATTTGGGTTTGTTTCCGGAATTGTCTATGCAGTTCCGGAAACTTTTTTTGTTTCAAAATTTCAAAACCGGCATGATTGCGTTGGCAGAATCTAGCTTCTTATCTTCGTCCATGTGTGTATAGATATTGGCTGTTGTACCCAGAGTGCTGTGCCCCAGCCATGCCTGAATTTCTTTCATGGATACGCCATTTGCAAAGAGAAGGGACGCACAGCTATGTCTTAAATCGTGGAAACGTAGCTTTCTTAAACCATGTTTTTTAATCATCAAGGCAAAGTGTCCAGACACGAAATCCGGTTGCATCAGTTCACCAATATCATTTACGAAAATGTAATCCAAATAGTCGGTGCAGTAGCAAGTACCGCAGAGTCTGCGATTTTGCTGTTGCTTCGCTTTCTCTGCCAGCAGAAGGTTTTCGATGGGGCCGACAAGGGGAAGTGTGCGGTAGCTGGACTTTGTTTTTGTGCGATCCTGTGCCACGATTTGCCGTTTCCCATCAATGTAAGTTTGCTGGACAGTATGTTTTACAGTAAGGGTTTTCTTTTCAAAATCAACAGCATCCCAGCGTAGTCCGATAAGTTCGCTACGGCGAAGTCCGTAATAGGCAGCGAGAATGACAACAAGTTCAAGGGGGTCATTTTTGAATGCTCGGAACAGGTCATTGAGTTCATCGGCTTGATAGAAAGTTCCGGTGAACTTTTCCGCTTTGGGCCGCTCAATTTTATCCGCAGGGTTTCCGCTAATCAGCCCTGTTTTGTATGCGTACTGTAATGCCTTTCGGATATTTGCTTGCCTGCGTAGAATGGTGTTTGCAGATAATCCTCGTTCCTCCATCTCATAGGTGTAATAATCCTGGATATGCTTTGGGGTGACATGGCTGAGTTTTAGTCCCGGATGTTTGGTATCAAAGTAAGGAATGATTTGACCTTTGATGCTTTTGGAATAACCAGCATGAGTTGTGAGGGTGACGCTTTTTTTCATCATAGCCAGCCAATCCAGAAGGAAGCTGGTGAACAGGAGCTGCGAATCGTTTTCGCAGGGATTTACCTGTTCTGCCGGATTCTCTGCGATCCAGCCCAATTCCACGGCATATCCTAAGCCCACCAGAAGGGCTTCGTGAAGCTCCAGTAGGATTTGGACAGGAGCCTTATTCTCGTTCCGTTCATAGGAGAAAAAGGCGGACAGGGCGTCTGGGGATAACTCAGGAAGCGTTGCGGGATGATTTTCAAAGTATGGTGCAATGTCTGTTTTGACATTGTACGCATAGTTGGCAAAACGACTGGGCCCCATGGCGGAAGCCTTGTCTTTCAGCCACTTAGCTAAAAAATCTGCAACAGGCATATTGGCGTTGTCTTTGGTGTTTTCGGGATTAAATTCCCGGCAGGTGATTTTCAGCATTTCCTCCGCTCTGCGCTTGTTTCCCTTTACAGGAAGCCCGGTGCTGACGGATTTGGTTTTGCGTTTACCGTCCGCACCTTTCCAGCTAAGGATCATCTGATATTTTCCATTTTGTTCTCTAAGGTGTCCTGCTACCATGGGTGTTCCTCCTTTGTGTGTAGCAACTGTATTCACCCGTTGTTGACACCATCATAGTATCGCTCCGGGTTGAAAAATGCAAGGATGTAAATCCCCTGTGTCAGACGATGCCGAGGTAATCAAAAATATGTACTTTAGCGAACTTGTAAGTGCGTCCGACTTTGAAAAAACCAATTCGATGATCCTTAACCATGCGGTACACAGTTTTTTCACTGATGGAAAGCATCTCACTGAGTTGTGCTACAGAAACAACATCCGGGTAGCCTTTGAACATTACTTTATATGTTTCCAGTTTAGTCATTGCCATAATAATTTCCTCCGTGTTTGCGGTTGGTATTACACCTCCATATATTTGTGATTTCAAAGTCACATGAATACGCTGGCAGCCGAAACTGCCAGCGCATGATATCTAACTTTGCGGATCGCCATGTCAGCCATTTGGGATTTTTCAGCATAAAAATCGTGAGATGGAGATCCGGTAAAATAAAACTACAATGTCCGTCACATTTATCACAGCCCCTGACGGTGGGCACAATTCAGGCTGTCCTCTGGTAAAAGGTCATCATAACTCCACAGCACCGCTGCCAAATGCTGGCGTATGCCACAGGGTTCTCCCCAAGTCTGCGGGAAGGTTTGCACAAGTTCCGTTATCACTGTACAAGTCATGGCAAGGCGGCATACCAAACCGCGTCAGAATCTGTGTTGTTCGCTCGGATAGCAGAACCAGATCACCTCCAGAGGGGCTATCGTCCCGGCGCACACTTCCTGCTGCTCGTTGCACAGTGTTATGTACCTGAACTATCGTATATGCAGTTGAAAAGGTTCAGAGAAGGTAAGGGGAAAATGCACCTTCACTACTTAGCCGATTTCACGGGAGTTTGAGTAAGGCAAATAAGCAGAGTTTACAAAATGTTCATCAAACATCTTAGCTTGTCCAGAATGCGGTTGCGCTGATTATTGATCGTCTTTTGGGAGATTCCAAATTCATCTGCACAAGTTCTTTCGGATTTGCCCTGGTAGTACAATGCGTGGATCAGTTCCTGATCTTCTTCCGGCAGCTTTCCAACGCAGCGCAACAGCGATTCGATGAGCAATCGATCTATAATTCGTTCTTCGACGCTTTCCTCATTGGGATAGGAAAACATCTCCTCACCTAAGAGTTCCTCTGTATCAAGGTCGCTGTAATGATACAGCTTATGTTTCTGATCCCGCTCCTCCAGATACTTCTCTCTGCGCTTACATTTGTAAAACGCACGGTATTGTTCTTCTGTTACATCGACCATCTTGCCCTCCGCGGGGAGCTGATATTTTTTTGGTTCTTCCATATTGTGTTCCTCCTGATGAAATGAAAATATCTTCATAAAAGGAAACACGGGTGGAGCCCTTACGTTTTCTGCAAAGGCTGAACTTGTTTTTAGAAAAAAAGTAAAAAAAGAACACCGTTTTGCAGTGCTTGCAGACTGAATACTGCAAACATTGTAAAACGGTGTCGAATTATTTTTTACTGCGGAAGAATAAGCAGCAATAGGAGTATTGTTGCGGGGAAAGGGGCTGCTATGAGGTTTATCGCTAAATTGCGTGGGGGAAAGGTATTTGCGTGTTGCCAAAATTGTTTCCTTTGCGATGGAGAATTACAGATTTAGGGATAAGATAACACAAAGGAACAACTTATTAAGTCGAAATATGGTGACGGGTAACTAGATTAGAAAAAACGCGGGATCACATAGGCGTGTGTTCTCGCGTTTTTTGTGTGGAAGTCATTATTAAACTGTTTTGATTTCTTGATTTCCGATGAACAACCATTACTCAATTAACAGCTGCTCGCCATTATTGAGAGCTATGGTATAGAACAGAAAGCAAGATTTACTTTAGATTTATACAAGATTTGCACAAGAAATACCTATACTTCGAATTTGTAGCCTATTCCTCGAATGCTTT
>JAXJGV010000010.1:0-17782 GCA_036300205.1 Oscillospiraceae bacterium | reverse complement strand
TAGAGAATTGTTCGAAAATTCAGGAGATTGCCACGCCACACGGCCCGCAGGCCGCGTACATAGCGCAACCGCCGAAGGCGGCTCTTAGCGCGGAGTAGTGTGCGCACTGGCTCGCAATGACATGGTTTTTCGACAGTCTGAAGGGAGGGTCAAGACCCTCCCCTACGGCTTTATTTGCTGCCTTTGACCGCATCCTTGTTTCCCGTCACCCGGATATAGCGGTCCACGTCCTCCTTGCGGATGTCCGTGGCCTTCAAGCGGGCGATGAACTCCTTGGGGCTGGTCTGATATTCCGACTTAAAGGCCCGGTAGAAATTGGAATAATCCCCAAACCCGCAGTGCTGGTAGACCTCCGTGGAGGGAACGCCCTCGCCCATCATCTGCTTGGCCATGACCAGCCGTTTCTGGGTGATGTAGCGGTGGACGGAGGTGCCCACCACCCGGCCAAATTCCCGGGACAGATGGTATTTGCTGATGAAAAACTTGTTGGCCAGATAATCCAGGGACAGGTCCTCGCTGTAGTGGTCGTTGATGTAGGTCATGACGCTGTATACCAGCGAATCGGAGGCGGCTTTCATTTCCGCCTCCTGGCTGGCCTTTTGGGCCTGGCGGTTCAGCAGCACCAGCACCTGGGCCAGGTAAGTCATGGCGTACAGGTCGCTGCACAGCTCCTCCGCGCCTGTCTCGGTCATCAGCTGTTCCAGGTTGAATTCCAGCAGCTGCCGCAGAGTGCCGTCGGGGCGCAGCAGGTTGGTGTGGCCCGGGGCGGTGGTGTCGAAGCAGGCGGTGACGTTTTGGCCGGGCATGTTGAAGCTCTCCAGGAACCGCTTGTCGATCCACAGTACGACGCGCTCGTAGACCCGGTGCTCTTTGGTGAACACCGGCTGGTGCAGCTCCATGGGGCTGATGAGCAGAATGTCCCCGGGGGTCAGCAGGTAGCTGCGGCTTTCGATATTATATTGGACGTTTCCCGACAGAAAGAAGTAGATCTCGTAAAAATCGTGGTGGTGTAGGGCCACTTCCTTGGGATAGGCGTCCTTGTAGCGGAAAATCTCATAAGTATTGCGCTGCATGTGCTGGCGGGAGTCAAACCGCTGGGTCTTGGGCGGCATGAAAGCACCTCTCTTTACACTCCGGCCCGGCGGTTTGCGGGCAAACCGCCTACGGTTAAGATTAAATATAGCATATAGCAAGAAATGCAATGTGTCAAGCAAGTTTTACAATGAAGTTTGCAAAAAAGTGTGTTACCATGGTTGATGTGAACAAAAAGGTGAGGTTTTGCACCCGTAAACTTAGGCAATTGTACAACGTGCATAAATTCACCGCCGGTTTTTTGTGGAAACCGAAAAAAGGAAGGAGAACAATCCAATGACCGACAGAATCATCATCTCCGGCTTCGCCGACGAGATCGATCCCCAGCTGGATGTTCAGCTGAAGGTCGTCAAGGAACTGGGCATGGACCACATCTGCCTGCGCGCTGCCGACGGCAAGGGCATCGCGGAGTATACTGTGGAAGAATTCCAAGAGAGCATCCTGCCCCGCCTGAACGCCGCCGGTGTTAAGGTTTCCTCTTTGGGCAGTCCCATCGGCAAGATCGACATCGACGACGATGCCGCCTACGCCAAGCAGCTGGAGCAGCTGGACACCCTGTGCCGGATCTGCAATGCGGCGGACTGCAAGTATATCCGCATGTTCAGCTTTTGGATGCTGAACAAGAATCCCGACGAGTGGAAAGAAGAAGTGTTGAAGAAGCTGCGGGGCTTCGCGGACATCGCCGCCAAGTACGGCGTCATCCTGATCCACGAGAACGAGAAGGACATCTACGGCGACATCGGTTCCCGCTGCAAGGTCATCCTGGACGAGCTGGCCAGCCCCAACTTCAAGGCCGCCTTTGACTTCGCCAACTTCGTGCAGTGCGGCGAAAATACCGCCGAATGCTGGGAGCTGCTGAAGGAGCATGTGGCCTACATCCACATCAAGGACGCCGTGGCGGGCAAGAACGAGAACGTTCTGTGCGGCACCGGCGACGGCAAGATCGCCCAGATCCTGAAAAAGGCCATCACCGAGGACGGCTACGAGGGCTTCCTGACCCTGGAGCCCCACCTGGTGCTGTTCGCAACGCTGCAGAGCCTGGAAGTGGTGGACGCCACCGAAGTCATTTCCGAGAACAAGGCCAAGGACGGCGCCGAGGGCTATACCATGCAGTACAACGCCCTGTGCCAGATCCTGAAGGCTATCTGAAATAAAAAAGCCTTCCCCTCCGGGGAAGGTGGCAGCCCGAAGGGCTGACGGAAGAGGGCAGTACCATTTCGCCTGACATGAGCAGTTTCGGCGAACTCCTGCCGCACCTCTCCCGCCCCCTGCGGGGGCACCCTCCCCAGAGGGGAGGGCATTGGAACCCCATAAGTCAGGCTCCCACAGAGCCATAAATAAGTAACTTTTTTAAACAAGATAGGAGAATGCAACATGGACAAGATTCGTTATGGTATCGTCGGTTTCGGCGCACAGGGTGGCTCTTACTGCAACATCCTGACCGGCACTCCCGCTTTCCCCGGCATGCCCGCCGGCTACAAGCCCGAGCACGCTGTTCTGGGCGCTATCTGCGACACCGATCCCGCCAAGCGTGAGACCGCCAAGGCCAAGTTCCCTGAGACCCCCGTTTACGAGGACTACAAGGAAATGATCGCTTCCGGCAACTGCGATGCCATCATCACCACCGTTCCCCACTACCTGCACCACGAAATGGCCATCTACGCCATGGAGCACGGTATGCACGTCATCGGTGAAAAGCCCGCCGGTGTCCGCGCTTCCGACGTTCAGAAGATGATCGACTGCTCCAACGCACATCCCGAAGTCTCCTTCGGCATCATGTTCAACCAGAGAACCAACAAGCTGTACCAGAAGATCCGTGAGATCGTTGCTTCCGGCGAGCTGGGCGAGATCCGCCGTTCCTCCTGGATCATCAACACCTGGTGGCGTCCCGACTCCTACTACCGTCAGTCCGCATGGCGTGCCACCTGGGGCGGCGAAGGCGGCGGCGTCCTGGTCAACCAGGCTCCCCACCAGCTGGACCTGTGGCAGTGGATCTGCGGCGTTCCCTGCGAAGTGACCTCCATCAACATCAACGGCGCTCACCGCGACATCGCTGTTGAGAACGACGTTACCATCGTCACCAAGTACCCCAACGGCGCCACCG
The DNA here is from genome assembly GCA_036300205.1 of Oscillospiraceae bacterium. Classification (GTDB taxonomy): domain Bacteria; phylum Bacillota; class Clostridia; order Oscillospirales; family Oscillospiraceae; genus Faecousia. Next base: position 14,586 of record JAXJGV010000010.1, on the reverse strand, counting down.
GCACCTTCATCACCTGCACCCACGACGCCATCGGCACCGACCGTTTCGAGATCGACTTCGACGCCGGCAAGATCGTGGTTGAGGATTCCACCAAGGCTACCGTTTACCGCATGGCCAAGGACGGCAAGCGCGTGGACGAGAAGTACATGAACGACAACATCTCCATGATGGAACTGGCGATGCTGACCCGCAGCAACGGCGGCGGCGGCCTGTACGAGACCGAAGTCTTCGAGAACACCGACGGCTGGGGCGTCCAGCACGGCACCGTTATGGAAAACTTCGCTCTGCATGTCCTGACCGGCTCTCCCCTGCTGGCTCCCGGCTCTGACGGCATTATGGGCGTCCGCCTGGCCAACGCTTCCCAGCTGTCCGCCTGGACCGGCAAGACCGTTCCCCTGCCCTGCGACGAGGCTGAGTACAACGCCAAGCTGAACGAGCTGATCGCTGCCGAGGGCAAGTTCCCCGTCCGCGACTGATCCGCAGCTCCATAAAGAAATGATACCTGCGCGCGGCAGCGGTCGCTGCCGCGCGTTTGGCCGATAAGGAGTAGAACGCAACATGATGAAGGCTGCAATCGTCGGCTTTGGCACCATCTCCATCGTACATATCGATGCCATCGCCACAAATCCCGGCATGGAACTGGTGGCCATCTGCGACATCAACGAAGAACTGGCATCCAAAGTTCCCGAGGGCGTTAAATTTTATACCGATTACAAGCAGATGGTGCGGGAAGTCAAGCCCGATGTGGTCCATAACTGCCTGCCCCATTATCTGCACTACCCTGTCACCAAGGACCTGGTGGAGATGGGCTGCAACGTCTTCTGCGAGAAGCCCATCGCCCTGAATTCCAAGGAAGCGGAGCAGTTCTGCGCTCTGGAAAAGGCCCATCCCGAGGTCAAGATCGGCGTGTGCCTGCAAAACCGCATGAACGAGACCACCGAGGAGCTGAAGAAGATCATCGACTCCGGCGAGTACGGCAAGGTCATCGGCGCCCGTGGCTTCGTACCCTGGCGCCGGGGCAAGGACTACTACGACGCCCAGCCCTGGCGGGGCAAGTGGAAGTACGCCGGCGGCGGCTCCATGATCAACCAGTCCCTGCACACCCTGGATCTGCTGTACTACCTGTGCGGCGACGTGGAAAAACTCCACGCCGTGGTGGGCCAGACCAATGAGTACGGCATCGAGGTGGAAGGCGACGTGATCGCCCGCCTGGAGTTTGCCAACGGGGCCAACGGCCTGTTCTTCGCCACCAACAACAACTGGACCAACGAATCCGTCCAGATCCGGGTGGCCCTGGAAAAGGGCGTGTTCCACATCGAGGACAACACCCTTTACAAAGTCAACCCCGATTCCAGCCGGGAACTGATCGTCAAGGCTCCCAGGCTGGAAGGCGTCAAGTTCTACTATGGCGCGTCCCACACCCGCCTGGTGGCACGGTTCTACAAGGCCGTTGCCGAGAATTCCGACGACTACATCCACATCAGCGAGGGCGCCATGGTCGTCCGCCTGATGGATTCCATCTTCCGCAGCGCCAATACCGGCGCACTGGTGGAAGTGTGATTTTGAGATTGTAGGGCGGGGGCTTGCCCCCGCCGGGCATCCTTTGGATGCCGCGGTCTAAAGGCCGCATTGTTTTATGGTTGCTGTTATGCGGCGGGGCAAGCCCCCACCCTACAGTGACGGTACTAACGCATAAAATTTAATTTTAAGGAGTGCATTCCAATGAACAAAAAAGGTTTGATCGGTGTTCAGATGTCCACCATCGCTCCCGCCAAAATGCCCAGCTTTGAGCCCTTCGAGGTCATGGGCAAGCTGGTGGATATCGGCTACCACTGCGCAGAAATCTCCCAGGTTCCCATGACCAAGGAGAACGTCGCAGGCTTCCGCCGTGCCATCGATGAGCTGGGCTTCAACATCTCTTCCGTTTCCGCTTCCGTGGCTCCCCTGTACCCCGGTATGGCCGGCGAGTATCTGTCCAACCCCGATGACTTCAAGAAGATGGTGGACGATGCCAAGGCTCTGGATTGTGACATGATGCGTATCGGCATGATGCCCATGAACGCCATCGGCGATGTCAACAAGTGCCTGGACTTCGCAAAGCAGGCGGAAGAGTACTGCCTGAAGCTGAAGGAAGAGGGCATCGACCTGTACTACCACAACCATCACATGGAGTTCATCAAGGTCAACGGCAAGTACCTGCTGGACCTGCTGCGGGAGAACGCTCCCCACATGGGCTTCGAGCTGGACACCCACTGGATCCACCGCGGCGGTGAGAACCCTGTGGAGTTCATCAAGAAGTACGCCGGCTCCGTCCGTCTGCTGCACCTGAAGGACTACCGCATTGGCAACGTCAACATGCCCGACATGACCGCTCCCGACGCCATGATGAAGTTCATGAACGCGTTCTTCAACGAGCCTGTTCAGTTCGCAGAGCTGGGCCAGGGCGCCCTGCCGCTGAAGGCGTGCATCGAAGCCGGTCTGGCCGGCGGCGCAGAGTACTTCCTGGTTGAGCAGGACGCCACCTACGGCTGCGATCCCTTCGAGTCCCTGAAGATCTCCCACGATCATCTGGTGGACCTGGGCTACGGCGACTGGTTCTGATCAAGATGAAGCTGCGGCCCGCTGCAAAACGCAGCGGGCCGCTTTTGGGAAGTATTACCTTGTAGGGGAGGGTCTTGACCCTCCCTTGCAGTAATGTAAGCTATGCAGAAATGGATGTTTGCAAAGAAAAAAGCCAAATATCCTTTACTGCAATGCAGGCGTAATGCTAAGGGAGGGTCAAGACCCTCCCCTACAGAAGAAAGTGCAATAGTTTTTTGCAAAATCACAAAAAATAATTTACAATTCACACCATTTCTTGTATAATATAATTAACTATGAATCGTGGTTTTGGCCATGACTTAAATAATAACGAAAGAGGGTAATTCCCATGAAGCAGTTTATGGATAAGGACTTCCTGCTGTCCAACGAGACCGCGAAGGTCCTGTATCACGATTACGCATCCAAGATGCCCATTCTGGACTACCACTGTCATATTAACCCCCAGGAGATCTGGGAGGACCGTAAGTTTGAGAACATCACCCAGGTCTGGCTGGGCGGCGACCACTACAAGTGGCGCGTCATGCGCGGCAACGGCGTTGATGAATACTACATCACCGGCGGCGCATCCGACCGTGAGAAGTTCCAGAAGTTCGCCGAAGCGCTGCCCAAGTGCATCGGCAACCCCATGTACCACTGGTGCCACCTGGAGCTGCAGCGCTACTTCGGCTACTACGGCGTCCTGAACGGCGAGACCGCAGAGGAAGTCTGGAACCTGGCCAACGATAAGCTGCGCAACGATCCCTCTATGACCGCCCGGGGCCTGATCAAGCAGTCCAATGTTTACATGGTCGGCACCACCGACGATCCCATCGACTCCCTGGAGTGGCACGCCAAGCTGGCTGCTGATCCCACCATGGAGACCAAGGTCTGCCCCTCCTTCCGTCCCGACAAGGCTCTGGACATCGAGAAGGCTACCTTCATCGACTACATGCACAAGCTGGAGGAAGTCGTGGGCTTCGAGTTCCACTGCATCAAGTGCGTCAAGAAGGCCCTGACCCAGCGGATCCAGTACTTCTACGAGAACGGCTGTAAGGCTACCGACCATGGCCTGGGCTACGTTCCCTACGTGGAGGCCACTGACGAGGAGTTGACCGCCATCTTCCAGAAGGGCATGGCCGGCGAAGCTTTGACCAAGACCGAGATCGACGCTTACAAGACCGCTCTGCTGCTGCACTGCGGTCGTGAGTACGCAAAGCGCGGCATGGTCATGCAGATCCACTTCTCCTGCCTGCGCAACACCAACGCTGCCATGTTCCGGAAGCTGGGCCCCGACACCGGCTTCGACTGCATCGCCATCACCGACTCCGGCGAGGCTCTGACCAAGGTCATGAGCAAGCTGTACGAGGAAGACCTGCTGCCCAAGACCATCCTGTACTCCCTGAACCCCGGCGACAACGCCCAGCTGGGCACCTTCCTGGGCGCTTTCCAGGGCCCCGAGGTCCCCGGTAAGATCCAGCACGGTTCCGGCTGGTGGTTCAACGACACCAAGACCGGCATGATCGAGCAGATGACTTCCCTGGCAAACCTGGGCCTGCTGGGCAACTTCATCGGTATGCTGACCGACTCCCGTTCCTTCCTGTCCTACACCCGTCACGAGTATTTCCGCCGCATTATGTGCAACCTGATCGGCACCTGGGTGGAGAACGGCGAGTATCCCGCCGATATGGAGACTCTGGGCAAGATGGTCCAGGACATCTCCTCCAACAACGCAAAGCGCTACTTCGGCGTGTAATTCCCTGCAAAATGAAATCCCGCTCCTCGGAGCGGGATTTTTCTGTGTTGTATTGCCGGAGATCCTTTCCGGCCCTGCAAGTGGGAGCCTTTCTATGGAATCAGCCGAAATTCGGGGCAAAATCCTCCCCCAGGGGCTCGCCGGTTTTCAGGCAAGCCGTCAGCTGCCCCAGCAGGACGGGGTATTTCTCCAGCGCCTGGTCATACCGGTCCGACAGCTCGCCCACATACAGGGCCAGCTCCTCCGCTTCCTCCTCCGGGATCAGCAGGGCGCACAGGTCGGGCTTGAGCTTTTTCAGCCACTTTTCCGTCCGGTTCCGGTTGGGATTTGCCAGGAATTTGCTGGTAAAGGCCATCAAATGGACGCTTTGGCTTACATTGGCGCCGGTGGCGGGAGGGTAGAATTCAGCCACCGTCATGCACTCACCCCGGGTCAGCTTGAACCGCTTGCTCTGGTCGTAGGTGTGGGGAGAAGGAACCTTGTCCAGCGCCAGCAGATACCGGTCAAATTCCGCTTCCAGCTCCGCGTGTCCTGCTTCCCCGATGTCCACCAGCCCCTGAATGTAGGGGTGGCAGAGGGAATCCAGGCAGTAATGGCCCAGCAGGCCGTACAGGTAAGCCCGGGCGGCTTCGGAAGTGGCCTTGGCGCAGGCCTGGGGGAAGCATTCCTGACCGCTCATGGCGTGGAATTTCCTGCCCAGATCGCCTACGGCGGTTTTCATCAGGGGGTTGTAGTAGAAGAAAATGTCCGGGCCGTGGAGTCCCATGTCGAACATCCGGCGGAACCGCTGGATGCACTGGCGGACGTCGGCAGGCAGTGCGGGGAGCACCTGCTTGCCGAAACGGTAATGGGCGTAATTGGTGGGCATTGTAATCACCTCGTTTTTGGAATTTTGTCTATTCTACACCAAAATGCGCAAAAAGGGAAGGGGTTTGCAAAAGGTTTTTGTGCAATATTATGTAAACCGAGGAAAGTTGCAATCTATCCTGCGGCGTGATATAATGGGAAAAATTGCAGGCTGTACGCCCCATAACCACAACGATCCATTTCCGATAGTAAGAGGTGTCACCATGAAAACACGGAAACTCTATTACGAAGATTCCCACCTGTCCCGGTTCCCGGCCACCGTCCTTTCCTGCGAAAAAACGGAAAAGGGCTATGAGGTGATCCTGGATGCCACGGCCTTTTACCCCGAGGGCGGCGGACAGGCCGCCGATACCGGCATCCTTGGCGGCGTAACCGTGCTGGATACCCGGGAGCGGGGGGAAACGGTGGTGCACCTGTGCGGCGGCCCCCTGGAGGTGGGCGCGGCGGTGGAGGGCGTCATCGACTATGACAGCCGCTTCCTGCGGATGCAGCAGCACAGTGGCGAGCATATCGTCTCCGGCATTGTCAACCGGTGGTACGGTTACCATAACACCGGTTTCCACATGGGCGCGGATGGGATCACCATTGACTTTGACGGCGTGATCCCGGCGGAGGACCTGGCTTCTATCGAAGCCGAAGCCAACGGCGCGGTGTGGGCCAATCTGTCCATCAAGTGCTGGTATCCGTCCCCGGAGGAGCTGCCCAAGGTGCCTTACCGCACCAAGCGGGCGCTGCCCTGGCCGGTGCGCATCGTGGAGATCCCCGGCTTCGACATCTGCGCCTGCTGCGGCACCCATGTGCAGGCCACGGGGGAGATCGGCCTTATCAAGCTGTTTTCCGTTATGGGCTTCCGGGGCGGCACCCGGATGGAAATGGCCTGCGGTAAGCAGGCATTTGACATCCTGAACGGCGCTTACGCCCAGAACAAGCTGGTTTCCCAGGCGTTTTCCGCCCAGATCATGGAAACCGGAGCGGCGGCGGAACGGATGAACGGCACGCTGGCGGAGCTGAAATACCGCCTGGGCGGGCTGGAAAAACGGATCTTTGACAGCATTGCGAAAAGTTATGTAAACCATGGAGACGTGGTGCACTTTGAGGACGGCCTGGACAATACCGCTGTCCGGGAGCTGGCGGATGCCATCGGGTCAACCTGCGGCGGCATGGCGGCGGTGTTCAGCGGCAGCGACGAAACGGGCTACGCCTTCTGTCTGGTGACCCGGCAGGGGGACCTGCGGCAGCTGTGCAGGGACATGACCAAGGCCCTGAATGGCCGGGGCGGCGGCAAGCCCGGATTCCAGCAGGGCCGGGTGCAGGCTGCCAGGGCGGAGATTGAAGGGTTTTTTAACAGCAAGTAAAAACAGGGGAGCATCCGCTCCCCTGTTTTTTCGTGGAAGGCATTGACAAATGTCCCGTTCTGTCATAATATAGTTGCTATAAGCAACTATAAGGGAGGACGGGAAACCATGGCAATTGCGCGGATCAGGGCCTTTAACCGCTATTACGCCAGAGTCCTGGGCATCTTTGATAAAAAATACCTGGGCGTGGATTTTTCCGTGACGGAGGTGCGGATCCTTGGGGAGCTTGGCCGGGGCCGGGAAGTGACGGCAAAGAAGCTGGCGGATTTTCTGGGCATCGACAAGGGCTACCTGAGCCGGGTACTTCACGGACTGGAAAAGCGGCAGCTCATTGCCCGAAGCCCCTCGGAAAAGGACGGCCGGGAGCGGTATCTGAAGCTGACGGAGGCGGGGGAAGCCCTGAACCGGGAGCTGGAAGACAAGGCGGACCGGCGCATCCGGGAACAGGTGGAGCGTTTGGACAGCGCCGACTATGAAGCGCTGCTGGAAGCCATGGACAAGCTTCAGGAGCTTCTGAGAAAGGCCATGCCGGATCTCAGGGAATCCCTGTAAAAGGAGGAAATGCAATGGCACGGTTACGGCTGGCAGAACAGGAAGAATGGGCCACTGCCCTGGAGATCATCGACCAGGCAAAGGCATTTTTGAAGGAACAGGGCATCGACCAATGGCAGAAGGGCTACCCGGACGCGGAGTGCATCCGGCGGGATATCGCCGGAGAAAAGGGCTATTTCGTGCTGGATGAGGAAGACCGGGTCATGGGCTACCTGTGCCTGGATTTCGCGGGAGAGCCTGCCTATGAAGGCCTGCGGGGCCAATGGCGCAGCGGCGGGGAGCCGTATGCGGTGGTGCACCGGCTGGCATTTCTGCACAGCGCCCGGGGAAAGGGCTTGGCGGGCCGGGTCTTCCGGCTGGTGGAGCAGGCTTGCCGGGAAAACCGGGTGTACGCCCTGCGGTGCGACACCGACGAAGACAACACCATTATGAAAAACCTGCTGGTAAAAAACGGATTTTCCTACTGCGGCACCATCTGGTTCGACAACAGCGTAAAGATCGCGTACGAGAAGCTGCTGAAGGAAGAGTAACTCCGCCGACGTATCAAAAAGAGCCGAAGGCCCGCGCCGGCGCGGGGCCTTCGGCTCTTTTTGCCAATTTGGCGGAATCAGTAAGAATCTTAAGAAATTCACAACCAATTTGTTCATAAATTCGACTTTTATTCTCTTTACAAGTGTGCTATAATACCTAAAATTGGTTTTATATCGCCATTTATCAATCAAAGGAGACTGCAATGGGACTTTTCGACAAACTTTTCGGCACCCGCTCCCAGCGGGAGATCAAGAAGATCCAGCCGACTGTAGATAAGATTCTGTCCTTGGAGGACGAATACAAAGCCCTCAGCGAGGAAGCGCTGAAGGGCAAGACCCAGGAATTCAAGGACCGTCTGGCAAAGGGCGAGACCCTGGACGATCTGCTGCCTGAGGCCTTTGCCGCCATCCGGGAAGCCGCGGACCGGGTCCTGGGCCTGCGGCCTTACCCTGTCCAGATCATTGGCGGCATCGTGCTGCATCAGGGCCGCATCGCGGAAATGAAGACCGGCGAAGGTAAGACCCTGGTCGCCATCCTGCCCTGTTACTTAAACGCCCTCACCGGCGAAGGTGTTCACGTGGTCACCGTCAACGACTATCTGGCAAAGTACCAGTCCGAGTGGATGGGCAAGGTCTACCGTTACATGGGCCTGACCATCGGTCTGGTGATCCCGGGCATGACCCCCGCCGAGCGCCGCACCGCCTACGCCGCGGACATTACTTACTGCACCAACAATGAGCTGGGCTTCGATTACCTGCGGGACAACATGGCGATCTACAAGCAGGAGCTGGTCCAGCGGGGACATGCCTTCGCCATCGTGGACGAGGTGGACTCCATCCTCATCGACGAAGCCCGTACCCCTCTGATTATTTCCGGCAAGGGCGAGGATTCCTCCAAGCTGTATGAGATGGCGGACTACTTCGTTTCCACCCTGCGCAGGCAGGTCTTTGCCAAGACCGAGGACAAGGAAGTCCACGACGACTACGACTGCGACTACTTTGTGGACGAAAAGAGCCGCACCGTGTCCCTGACCGCCAGCGGCATTGCCAAGGCTGAGAAGTATTTCGGCGTGGAAAACCTGGCGGACGCGGAAAACGCCACATTGTCCCACCACATCAACCAGGCCATGAAGGCCCGGGGCCTGATGAAGAAGGACATCGACTACGTGGTCAAGGACGGCCAGATCATCATTGTGGACGAGTTCACCGGCCGTCTGATGTACGGCCGCCGCTACAACGAGGGCCTGCACCAAGCCATCGAAGCCAAGGAAGGCGTCACCGTGGCGGGAGAGAGCAAGACCCTGGCCACCATCACCTTCCAGAACTTCTTCCGCCTGTACAGCAAGCTCTCCGGCATGACCGGCACCGCCCTGACGGAGGAAGAGGAATTCGCCGCCATCTACGCCCTGGACGTGGTGGAGATCCCCACCAACAAGCCCGTCATCCGCCAGGACCATTCCGATGTGGTCTACAAGAACGAGGCAGGCAAATTCCGGGCCATCGTCAATCAGGTCAAGGAGTGCCATGCCAAGGGCCAGCCTGTGCTGGTGGGCACCATTTCCATTGAAAAGAGCGAAATCCTGAGCAAGCTGCTGAAGCGGGAGGGCATACCCCACAGCGTTCTGAACGCCAAGCACCACGAGCAGGAGGCCCAGATCGTGGCCCAGGCCGGTAAATTCGGCGCGGTGACCATCGCCACCAACATGGCAGGCCGTGGTACGGACATCATGCTGGGCGGCAACGCCGACTTCCTGGCAAAGGCCGACCTGGCCAAAATGGACCTTCCCGAAGAGCTTCTGCGGGAGGCCGACTCCTACGCCGAGACCTCCGACCCCGACATCCTGGCGGTCCGGGCCAAGTACGAGGAGCTGCTGAAAAAGCACAAGGAAGAGATCAAGGACGAGGCCGAGAAGGTTCGGGCCGCGGGCGGTCTGTTCATCATCGGCACCGAGCGCCATGAGTCCCGCCGGATCGACAACCAGCTTCGGGGCCGCAGCGGCCGTCAGGGCGACCCTGGTGAGAGCCGCTTCTACCTGAGTCTCCAGGACGACCTGATGCGCCTGTTCTCTACCGACAAGGTCATGGGCATGATGGATTCCCTGGGCCTGGACGAGGATACCCCCATCGACGCCAAGATCCTGTCCAACGCGGTGGAAAACGCCCAGAAAAATGTAGAATCCCGGAACTTCCGCGCCAGAAAGAACGTTCTGGAATACGATGATGTTATGAATACCCAGCGTGAGGTCATCTACGCCCAGCGCCAGAAGGTGCTGGACGGCGAGGACCTGCGGGAGAATATGATGACCATGCTGCGTACCTACGTGGACGGCACCGTCACTACCGCCCTCAGCGACAACGGCGGCGTGGCAAATGAAAGCGGCCTGAACCGTCTGGCAGCCACCATGGAAGGCATCTACTTCGCCAAGGGCACCTTGGCCGGCCGGGCAAACCAGCTGGAGGGCAAGAAGGCCGAGGAAGTGGCGGATATGGTCTACGAGATCGCCCAGCGCACCTACGAAGCCAAGGAAGCCGCCTACACGCCCAAGATCATGCGGGAGCTGGAGCGTGTGGTCATGCTCCGGGTGGTGGACGAATACTGGATGGACAACATCGACGCCATGGACGACCTGAAGCAGGGCATCGGCCTGCGGGCTTACGGCCAGCATGACCCCGTGGTGGCCTACAAGGAAGAGGGCTTCGCCATGTTCGAAGCCATGATCCAGGCCATCCGGGAGGAGACCATCCGCCGGATGTTCCTGGTGCAGCTGCGGCCCGCCCAGGAGGTCAAGCGCGAGAAGGTTGCCAAGGAGACCGGCACCGCCGCGGCCACCAAGACCACGGTGAAGAAACAGCCCATCCGCAATGCCGCCAAGAAAGTCGGCCCCAACGACCCCTGCCCCTGCGGCAGCGGCAAGAAGTATAAAAAGTGCTGTATGCAGAAGGACAAGATGGGCGAGTAAATCTGCATGTCATTGCGGGCTGGCTCGGAATGACGCGGTTTAACGGGAGAAATACCTATGTCTATTATCACACAAAAACAAGGCACATTCGAATATCTGACCGCCGAGGGCATCACCGTGCCCCACTGCTTCACCACCCGCTTCGGCGGAGTGAGCACCGGAACCCAGGCCAGCCTGAACCTGGCCTTTGGCCGGGGGGATTCCATGGAAAATGTGGAGAAAAATATCCGCATCCTGGCCTCTGCTTTGGCGTTTGACCCGGAAAAGCTGGTGCTGACCCGGCAGACCCATTCGGACATCGTCCGGGTGGTGACGGAGGTGGACTGCAATGGCCTGTGCCATAAACAGTATCCGGAGTGCGACGCTCTGGTGACCAACACCCCCGGCGTGACCCTGATGGTCTTCACCGCCGACTGCACGCCCCTGCTGTTCCACGATCCCGTTACCGGCGCCGTGGGCGCGGCCCACGCGGGCTGGCGGGGCACGGCCCAGGCCATCGGCGCGAAAACCGTCCGGGCCATGGTGGAAAATTTTGGCTGCAAGCCGGAAAACATCCGCGCCGCCATCGGCCCCAACATTGCCCAGTGCCATTTTGAGACCGATTCCGACGTGCCCGACGCCATGCGCGCCGCCTTCGGCCCGGAGGTGGAGCCCTTCATTGAAAAACGGGGCGAAAAATATCATCTCGACCTGAAAGCCATCAACGCCCTGATCCTGCGCCGGGCAGGCGTAGGCTCCGTTGAGATCAGCAATGCGTGCACCTTCTGCCAGTGTGACCGGTTCTGGTCCCACCGGGCGACCAAGGGCGAGCGTGGCTCCCAGGGCGCGGTCATTTCCTGCAGGGAGGTATGCGCATGAAGAGAATTCTGAGTATCCTGCTGATGATCGCCCTGACCCTGACCCTGTTTTCCGGCTGCGCCAGAAGCATCGACAATTCCGGCTATGTGGCCACCGGCAACGCCATTTTGATGGAGGACCAGGAGCCGGAGGACATCGAGCCGGAGGAAGAGGACGAGCAGGAGCTGCGGCTGGCCTACTACCCCAACCGGTCCCTGAACCCCCTGTTCGGCAGTGACTATACCAACCGGGTGCTGATGTCTTTGATGTACCAGCCCCTGTTTGCCGTGGACGGCGATAAAAATGTGACTCCCATTCTTTGCAGCCGCTATCAGGTCTCGGCCAACAGCCGTAACTGGACGGTGTACCTGGAGCCCAACGCCACCTTCTCCGACGGCACCAAAGTCACCGTGGAGGACGTTGTTGCCACCTATAATCAGGCCATGCAAAACGACTACTACAAAAACCGCTTCTACAAGCACCTGCTGAACGTGGAAGCCACCGGGGACGGCGGCATCCAGTTCTCCCTGGATACCGCCTATGAAAACTTCGCCATGATGCTGGATGTGCCCATCGTCAAGGCATCCCAGGTCAACGCCACCGGCCTTGACGGCGACATCCCCCTGGGTACCGGCCCCTATGTCCTGGGAGAAAGCGTAAGCGGCGCGGTGCTTCAGCGCAACCCCAACTGGTGGTGCGGCAGCACAAAGATCCCTGCCACGGACAATACCATCGACCTGGTGGAGGTTGCTTCCACAGCGGATGTCCGCGACGCCTTCCAGTTCGGCGAAAATCCCGTCAGCGTGGTCTGCACCAATCCCATGAGCGATTCCTTCGCCGAATACCGCTGCGACTATGAGCTGTGGGAAGTGGAAAGCGGCTACCTTATGTACATCGGCTGCAACATCCTGTACAGTGACTTCTTTGACGACGGCACCCTGCGTACGTTCCTGACCTACGCCATCGACCGGGAAGCCCTGGCGGAGGAGACCTACAACGGCCTTGTGAACACGGTGACCCTGCCCTGTTCCCCCACGGAGGTCTATTACAGCAATTCCCTGGCGTCAAACTATGAGTATGACGCGCTGAAATTCATCGAAAAGCTGTCCCGCTACAGCATCCCCAAGAAAGACGGTGTGGACAAAGAGCTGCGCCTGCTGGTGAACTCCGACGACTCCGCCCGGGTGCGGATCGCCCGTACCATTGCGGAAAACCTGACCGAGCTGGGCCTGCCCTGCACCACCCTGGAACACAGCGGCTCCACCTTCAAGAACGTGCTGGTTGCCGGCAACTATGACATTTACCTGGGCATGACCCGGCTGTCCGCCAATATGGATCTGACGGAATTCTTCCGTCCCTACGGCGAAATGGGCCGGGGCGGCCTGGCCAACGACACCCTTTACGGCATGTGCCTGAACGCCCTGGAAAACAGCGGCAACTACTATAACCTGTACCAGAAGCTGGCGGAGGACGGACGAATCATCCCCGTCATGTTCGGCTATTACAACGTCTACGCCCAGCGCGGCCTGATGCCCGACCTGTCCCCCGCCCGGGACAACGTGTTCTACTATTCCCTGGGCAAAACCATGGAGACCTGCCAGATCGAGACGCAGTACGCCACGGAATAACCATCACCCTTTGCGGCAACACGATCTGTAGGGCGGGGGCATGCCCCCGCCGGGCACCTACGGAACCGAGTGCTTTCATATTGGCAGAAATCTTTCCCAATACCGTTTCTGTAAGCGCTTATTGATTGCTACTGCCCGGCGGAGGCATGCCTCCGCCCTACAGTGCCGTTTTAATTTCCATATCTCATAATATCAAAACCCAAATTCACCATACAAACTTTGCATCACAAGAAAGGACGAGAACCATGAAAAGAATCATCGCGCTGACCCTGGCTTTGGCGCTGCTGCTGTGCGGCTGCGGCGGCAAGAAGGCCGAGGCCCAGAACACCCCCGCAGAAACCAATGCCCCCGGGGCTTCCGAGACAGCCACTGAAGCGGTTACCGAAGAAACCACCGAACCCACCACCGTTCCCACCGAGCCGGAGGTCTACCGCAACCCCATCAACGGTGAGGTCCTGGACGAGCCCTTCACCGGCCGAATCTTCGCCAACACCGTCAGCAACCTGGCGGAAAACCTGCCCCATGTGGGCGTGGTCAACGCGGACATCATCATCGAGACCTATGTCAACATGAACAACGTGGTCCGCTGCCTGGCTCTGTTCAGCGACATTGAGAGCGTGGACGCCATCGGCTCCACCCGTTCCACCCGGCCCATCTTCAACGACATCGCCCAGCACTATGACCTGATCCTGTCCCATGCCGGCGGTTCCAGCACCGCGCTCAGCGACGCCGAGGCCCGCGGCATCGACAACTTCAACATCGACTCCTGGGTGGTGGCTTCCACCGGCGCTTCCTACCGTGACACCGAGTATAAGCGTTCCTACGAGAACAGCCTGTTCGGCGTAGGCTCCGGCATTAAGGCCTATGCCGAGTCCCAGGGCATCCCCATGACCCTGGAGAAGGACTACGGCTTCCAGTTCACCGACGACGGCACCCCTGCCGACGGTGAGGACGCCGGCAAGATCACCCTGACCATGGTCTACGGCCAGGCCAAGAAGGACACCATCATGGAGTACGACGCCGCTTCCGGCAAGTACGTCTGGAACCAGTACGGCCAGGTCATGCAGGACCAGATCACCGGGGAGACCGAAGCCTTCACCAACGTCATCATCATGTACGCCAACATCACCAACGAGGGCCTGTACCACCAGGCTGACTTCGTTGCCGGCGGCACCGGCTACTACGCCAACGGCGGCAAGATCATCCCCATCGTCTGGGGCTGTGAGGACGAGGATTCCGCGTTCCACTTCCTGACCAACGACGCAGAGCCTCTCCTGATGGGCGCTGGCAACACCTATATCGCCATCGTGACCCCCGAATCCCCTGTGGTCTACGAAGGCTGAAGCATTCACAAAAAGCAGAGAAGACAGCTGTCTTCTCTGCTTCAGACTGTCGAAAAACCATGTCATTGCGAGCCAGTGCGCACACTGGCGTGGCAATCTCCTGAATTTTCGAACAATTCTCTACTAAAATTGAGGGATTTTACTTCTTTTGGGGGATCGCACCACAGGCATTCCCTTCGGT
>JAXJGV010000009.1:0-58512 GCA_036300205.1 Oscillospiraceae bacterium | reverse complement strand
CTGCCCTTTGGAGTGGAAAGAAGCGAAAAACCTGAGGTATATTGGCTGTTTTTCACTTAAATTTCCTTAACTAAACCAAAAATCGGTCATTTTTACCATTTGGAACAGAATGAAGCTTATTTATTCAGAGGTTCCCTAGTATAAGACCGGCAGAAGGTTTTCTGCCGGTCCTGTCTTTTGCCTATGTATCCAATTTCAGCACATGCCGGGCAAACCGGCAGAGGACCTGGCTGTCCGCTTCATCGGGGTGCCCCTGCGCCTGTTCGCAGCGCTCCAGCCAATGCTTGGCCCGGATATTGGAGGGATTGCGCTGGACCACGTTCCGAAATCCCTCAACCAGCATGTCCGGAGATTGGGCCGGACACAAATGCAGCCCCCGGTAATCGCACTGCGCCGGCAGAGCCGCCGTCACGTTTTTGTGTACCTGTCTGCTGAGAACATCATCGGTCCGAAAGGGAACCGTGGCGAACAGAAAGACCGTCTTTCCGTCAAGTCCTTTCAAGTAGGTGACGATGTTCAGCGGCAGGGTGTGCAGGTCCACCATCTTCAGGTCGAAGCCCACCAGCTGGACATCGGCCCCGGCCTGGGTCTGCTTGCCCAGGGCTTCCACCCGGGTGTCCGGCGGCAGCAGTTCCCGGAGCAATGCCGCCAGCTTCTCCGCGTGGCCGTTCGGACTGAAATACGTGATTTGATATGTCATAGTTTTCACCTCATATGACACATCTTACCAGCATTTTATGAACATTTTCCCAGGAAAAGTTAGCCAATCTGTAAACAATTCCCATTACTTTCTGCGAATGCGGGTCTCCAGCGTCTCCTGCATCTCCTTCAGGTACTCACCCAGGGGACGCTCGGCACGGAAGGGGCGGAAGAAATGGTACTTCTGGGAAGTCTCCATCCGGGCGGTTCGGATGTGGGCCTTCAGCGCCTCGAACTTGACGATAACGTCGTTGTCCTCGGCGAAGGCTTTCAGCTTTACCACCAGCTGGGCAGAGTGGACCACATCGATGATGAAGATGCCGAAGAACATGCCGATGAAGAAAGAAAATGCCAGATTGTTGGCAAGCCAGTTCAGGCCGTCCAGGATATAGGGGTGGATCAGGAAATAGTACAGGGCGCCCAAAATCGCCCAGAAGAAGGAGAACAGCGGGCAGATGATGCCCTGAATGTTGCCCCAGAGATCGGAATAGTCCCATAGCCGGACCTTCAGGAATTTCAGGCAGAAAACACCCGCTATGTATTCGATCAGGGTCATGCCGATGGCCATGGACACAAACAGCATGACCTTATTCCAGAAGGGGCTGGAGAGCAGGTTGAATTTCTCCAAAGACGCCAGCAGATACAGCACGCACAGGCCGAAGCCGTAAATCGGCAGATAGGGGCCGGTACAGAAGCCAGGGTTCACCAGTTTCTCCGGGCGCTGTGTGATATTGCGGTAGAGCAGTTCCAGAACCCAGCCAAGCACAGAGCCGATAAAAAACAAATATGCCAGTGTTAAAAAAATGCTCATTGCGGACGCTCCTTTTTTCTTTCAGTAATTTTTACATAATATTGTAAAATCGTAAACTGAATCAAAACAGAACGTTTCCAAATTGTAAACAAGAAACGCCCCGGACAAGATTTCTGTCCGGGGCGGAGGTTATCCTTCGTCTTTTTTGCGGTATTCTTCCGGCAGGACGCCTTCGCCGCCCATGAGGGCAGTCATTTCCTCGATACGTTCCAGAGGGAACGGCGGGTTTGCCAGGGGCTTCATGGCGATGGACATGAGCTTCATGGGGTTGTCATCCGCCAGAACACGGTTGGAGCTCATCTCGCCGCAGCGGCGGCAGCGGTGGATGATGGCCCACTCCCCTTTGTTGCGCACCCACACTGCCACAGGCTCCATCAGGCTTCGGCAGTCGGATTCCCGGTCTCCCGGCTCAATATCCACATGGAGGCTGTACAGGCAGTTGGGGCAGTGATTGCGGTGGTCACTGCCCGCGCCGGCGGGGACTACCAGACGGCCGCAGTTTTTGCAGGTGAAGGTCTCTTCACAGGCGTGGGTCTTGTAGTAGCCCTTTTCGTACTCTTTTCGTTTGTTGTCTCGATTCATGGTCGTTTTCCCCGATCATTCTAGTTTGGATGGTTCTATTATAGCCGAGTTGGGCAAGATGTCAAGAAACCAAAAAAGATCGCCCGCAGCTTGCGGGCGATCTTTGGCATTACTCCTCAGAGAACATATCCTTGCCCACAGAGCACAGGGGGCATTCGAAATCTTCGGGCACATCCTCCCACTTGGTGCCGGGGGCAATGCCGCCCTCGGGATAGCCCAGTTCCTCGTCGTAGACCCAGCCGCAGACGTCGCATACATGTTTCATATTATTTTCTCCTTTCGGTTACCGTTAAGTTTGTTTATGGCCTTAGTATAACCAAAAGCCGGCGGTGCTTCCGTGACTTTATCACTTAATGACAGCTGTGGCTCCCGCAGCCGTGGCTGCCGCAGGTATGGCCTTCGCCATGCTCATGGTCATGGTGGCTGCACCGGACATCGGGATTATAAGCCAGCTTGCCCGCGATCAGCGCTTCCGCTGCCGCATCCGCGCTGCCGGAAACGCCGCCGTAGAGCTGGATACCGGCATTCGCCAGCGCCATCTGGGCGCCGCCGCCAATGCCGCCGCAGATCAGAACGTCCGCATTCAGCGCGGTCAGCACGCCTGCCAGCGCGCCGTGGCCGCTGCCGTTGGTATCCACCACCTGGGAAGCGACGATTTTGCCGTCCTGGACATCATAGACCTTAAACTGCTGGGTGTGGCCAAAGTGCTGGAAAATTTCTCCATTTTCATAAGTAACTGCGATTCTCATAATCGTTTCTCCTTTCGGTATCTTTCATTTATTATACCACATTTTTACCCCAGGTCAAGAAAACCGATTTGACATTCTCGGCGACTTCGGGTATACTGTGTGAAAAGGGGGCGAAGGGTATGGATTTTGAAAACTACCTCCCGATTTGGAATAAGCTGACGAAGGAGCATCAGGACCGCCTGACCTCCGCGGCAGAACCGCTCCACGCAAAGGCAGGTACGGTAATACATAACGGCAGCATGGATTGTCTGGGACTGCTGCTGATCCTCTCCGGGCAGCTGCGGGTATACACCCTGTCCAGCGAAGGACGGGAGATCACACTGTACCGGCTGTTCGACCATGACATCTGCCTGTTTTCCGCCTCCTGCGTCATGCCCAACATCCAGTTCGACGTGATCATCGAAGCGGAAAAGGATTCGGATATGTGGGTGCTGCCCTCCTGCCTATTTAAGGAACTGATGGAGGAATCCGCTGTGGTGGCCAACTATGCCAACCAGCTCATCAGCAGCCGTTTTTCAGAGGTCATGTGGCTCATGGAGCAGATCATGTGGAAGAGCTTCGACAAGCGGCTGGCGGCATTCCTGCTGGAAGAAAGCGCTTTGGAGGACACCGCTTCCCTGAAGATCACCCACGAGAGAATCGCCAACCACATGGGCACCGCCCGGGAAGTCGTTACCCGGATGCTGCGGTATTTCCAGAGCGAGGGCATGGTGAAGCTGACCCGGGGTACCGTGGAGATCACGGATCGCAAGCGGCTTCAGGAGCTTTCTCAATAAAGGCAACAATAACTGTAGGTCCAGTCCCCCCCCAGGGGAACCGACCCTACAGTTTCTTACGTTAATATCCAAACAGCTCCAGCAGCTGTTCCTTGGGTCTGGCGCCGATCAGGCGGTCTTCCTCCTGGCCGTGCTCCATGACCAGCAACGTGGGAATGCTGACGACTTTATAGCGGGAAGCCAGGTCGTATTCTTCATCGATGTTGACCTTGCATACCTTAATGTCGGGACGCTCCGCGGCGATCTCGTCCAGAATGGGGCTGACCATCCGGCAGGGGCCGCACCAGGGTGCCCAGAAATCCAGCAGGACGGGCTTTTCGCTGTTCAGGACTTCCTCCTGAAAGTTCTGTTTGGTGATGTGGTTGACTGACATAAGCGTTCCTCCTTTTTTCCTAAAGAATACCACCGCCCTCCCCTGTTTTCCGTGATAAAGTCACGGTTTCCCCACTGGAAAATCGTGTATAATGCCATCAACAAGATACATAGTGTAAGGAGAGATGACTATGACCATTACCAAGGATATTCGCTACATCGGTGTAAACGACCATCAGGTGGATTTATTTGAGGGACAGTATGTGGTTCCCAACGGCATGGCTTACAATTCCTATGCCATTCTGGACGAAAAGATCGCCATTATGGATACCGTGGACAGAAATTTCACCGAGGAATGGCTTCGCAACCTGGAAACCGTGCTGGAGGGCCGCAGGCCCGACTACCTGGTGGTGCAGCATATGGAGCCGGACCACTCCGCCAATATCGCAAACTTTCTGAAGGTTTACCCGGAAACCACTGTGGTGGCTTCCGCCAAGGCCTTTGCCATGATGCAGCAGTTCTTTGGAAATGACTGCGCCGATCACCGCATCGTTGTGGGCGAAGGGGATACCCTGTCCCTGGGCAAGCATGTGCTGACCTTTGTGACGGCTCCCATGGTGCACTGGCCCGAGGTCATCGTGACCTATGACGCCTATGACAAAGTGCTGTTCTCTGCCGACGGCTTTGGCAAGTTCGGCGCCCTGGATGTGGAGGAAGACTGGGCCTGCGAAGCACGGCGGTATTACATCGGCATCGTGGGCAAGTACGGCGCGCAGGTACAGGCTCTGCTGAAAAAAGCTGCCGCGCTGGACATTCAGATCATCTGCCCCCTCCACGGCCCGGTGCTGACGGAAAATCTGGGGTATTACATCAATCTGTACGACATCTGGTCTTCCTACCGGGTGGAAAGCGAGGGCGTTGTCATCGCCTACACCTCCATCTATGGGCACACCAAAGCGGCGGTGGCGCTGCTGGCAAAGCGGCTGAAGGAAAAAGGCCAGAAGGTCACCGTCCACGATCTGGCCCGGTGCGATATGGCCGAGGCTGTGGAGGATGCTTTCCGGTATGGAAAACTGGTGCTGGCCACCACCACTTACAACGCCGATATTTTCCCCTTTATGAAGGAATTCATCCACCATTTGACAGAGCGGAACTACCAGAACCGCACCATCGGCCTGATGGAAAACGGCTCCTGGGCTCCTCTGGCGGCGAAGGTCATGCGCAAAATGCTGGAAGGCAGCAAAAATCTGACCTTTACGGATACCTCGGTAAAGATCTTCTCCGCTGTGGATGAGAAGAATGCGGCGGAGATCGACGCGCTGGCGGAAGAGCTGTGCAAGTGAAAATCGCACTTTCCGGCACAGAGCAAAGACATAACGTTTATACAGCATAGGGAGGGCTTGACCCTCCCTTTTGTTTTTGGAGCTGAGGGACAGCGCCGCAAGTGCGCCGGCTTGGAAAGCCGGTTGACATTGGGATAAATGCATGGTATTTTGACTGTGTTTACTGTATGCAAAGAGAGAGGGATTCTTATGAACAACACCAAACGGCCGCGGCTTTCTCTTGCCCTGTCCATGGCGGTCTTCGGCACACTGGCGCCTTTTGTGCGCAATATCGGGGTATCTTCCGGGGAGCTGGCACTGTACCGGGCGGTTCTGGCCGCCATTCTCATCGGCGGCTTTCTGCTTGTCACGAAGCAGAAGCTCCATTGCAAAGGCATCGGCAGGGAGCTTCCTCTGCTGCTCCTTTCCGGCATGGCTATGGGCGTCAACTGGATCCTGCTGTTTGAAGCCTATAAGTACACCACCGTATCCGTGGCAACCCTGAGCTACTATTTCGCCCCGGTGATCGTGACGGTGGTTTGTCCGGCCCTGTTCAAGGAGAAGATGACGGGAAAGCAGGCCCTTTGCTTCGTCATGTCCACCGTGGGTCTGGCGCTGGTCATCGGCATCACGGACCTGGGCAGCGGAGGCAACGACCTTGTGGGCGTACTGTTCGGGCTGGGCGCGGCTGTATTCTATGCCGCTGTTATTTTGCTTAACAAATTTATCAAGGGCATTGCGGGAATCCACCGGACTTTTCTGCAGTTTTTGGCTGCCATCGTCATTCTGATCCCCTATGTGGCCCTCACCGGCGGCGTGACGCTGGGAAGCCTGGACGCCAAGGGCTGGATATGCCTGCTGATCGTGGGCTTTCTTCACACAGGCGTTGCCTACTGCCTGTATTTCTCCGCTTTGAAGGAGATCCCCGGCCAGGCGGCGGCTATTTTGAGCTATATCGACCCGCTGGTGGCCATCGTCATCGGCGTGGCGGTACTGGGAGAGCCGCTGAGCTGGCAGCAGCTGGTGGGCGGCGCACTGATCCTGGGCTTTACCCTGTGGAACGAGCTGGAGCCTGCGAAGAAATAGCATGGCAAAAAATTTTCGCTGGGTTTCGTAATTTTGGAAAAGTCCTTGACATACTGCCCAATATCTTCTAAAATACAAATTAAGAGGTTATGAACTTTGCACACCTCTTCTTTTTCCGTGCAAAATCTATCGAGAAGGTGACTTTCATGTATCGTATCTTAGAACTGAACCCCCAGCTGCAGCCCTTTGCCGGGGATATCGATTTGCGGATGTTCCTGTACCGGGCCACCAAGAGCCGTCTGCTGTCTGAGGGTCAAACCCTGAATGATTTCGCAAACGCCCATGAGTATTTCGGCTTCCACCATGTGGATGGCGGCTGGTACTACCGGGAGTGGGCTCCCAGCGCTTACCAGCTGTATCTGGAAGGCGAATTTAACGGCTGGAACAAGACCAGCCACCCCCTGACGCCCATCGGCAACGGCAACTGGGAGCTGTACCTTGAAGGCGACAACGCCCTGTGGGACGGCTGCAAGGTCAAGACCGTTGTGGACGCCAATCTGCAGAGAACCGAGCACATCCCCCTCTATGCCCGCCGCGTGGTACAGAACAAGGAAACCATCACCTTTGAGTGCGAAGTGGTGGATGACCGCAAGACCTTCGACTGGACGGACAAGGATTTTGTGGGCGAGGACAAGCTGTTCATTTACGAGGCCCACGTGGGCATGGCCCAGGAAGAGGGCAAGGTCGGCTCCTACCGGGAATTCGCTGACTACACCCTGCCCCATGTCAAGGAGGCAGGCTACAATACCATCCAGCTGATGGCAATTATGGAGCACCCCTACTACGGCTCCTTCGGTTACCAGGTTTCCAACTTCTTTGCCGCATCCTCCTGGTTCGGCAAGCCCGAAGACCTGAAGTACCTGGTGAACAAGGCCCACGAAATGGGCATCCGCGTGCTGCTGGACGTGGTCCACTCCCACGCTGTCAAGAACACCGCCGAGGGCATCAACATGTTCGACGGCACCACCTGGCAGTTCTTCCACGACGGCGACAAGGGCGAGCATCCCGCCTGGGGCACCAAGTGCTTTGACTACGGCAAGACCGGCGTGCTGCACTTCCTGCTCAGCAACCTGAAGTTCTGGATGACCGAGTACCATTTCGACGGCTTCCGTTTCGACGGTGTCACCTCCATGCTGTACCATGACCACGGTCTGGGCACCGACTTCAACTCCAACGACAAGTACTTCTCCTACAACACCCACACCGAGGCCATTACTTATCTGCAGCTGGCCAATGAGCTGATCCGCCAGGTCAACCCCAAGGCCGTTACCATTGCCGAGGATATGTCCGGTATGCCCGGCATGTGCCTGCCCATCGACGACGGCGGCATCGGCTTCGACTACCGCCTGGGCATGGGTCTGCCCGATATGTGGATCCGGGCCGTCAAGGGCCAGGATGAGTTCTGGGACATCAACAAGATGTGGGGCGACATGTGCCTGCGCCGTCCCGGTGAGGACACCATCGCCTATGTGGAATCCCACGACCAGGCACTGGTGGGCGACCAGACCATGATCTTCCGTCTGGCCGGCGCCGCCATGTACACCGATATGAACAAGGACTGCCACAATCCCACCATTGACCGTGCCATCGCTCTGCACAAGATGATCCGCCTGTTCACCCTGGCCGGCGGCGGTGAGGGCTACCTGAACTTCATGGGCAACGAATTCGGCCATCCCGAATGGATCGACTTCCCCCGGGAGGGCAACGGCTGGAGCTTCCACTACTGCCGCCGCCAGTGGAGCCTGAAGGAGAACGGCATGCTGAAATATCAGTGGCTGAACGACTTCGATCAGGATATGATCCATCTGGCAAAAGACTGCCGCATCTTCGATCAGCGGATGGCTGACCTGATGCTGATGAAGGCCCCTGAGCAGACCCTGGCTTTCTACCGCAACGGCCTGATGTTCGTCTTCAACTTCCACTTCTGCAACTCCCTGAACAATGTTCTGGTGCCTGTCCATCAGCCCGGCGAATACACCGTGGTGCTTTCTTCCGACGACGAGAAGTACGGCGGCTTCGGCAATGTCAGAGCACAGACCTACGCCACCAAGACCTTCGACGGCAAGCACTACATTGAGCTGTACATCCCCGCCCGTACCTGCTTCGTGCTGAAGGAGAAGGTCATCCTGCCGGAAGCGGAAAAGGTGGAAGAGGCCAAAGCAGAGGATGTAAAAAAAAACACCTCCCGTAAGTCCTCCAAAAAGGTAACCGAGGAAGCTCCCGCAGCACCCGCTGAGGAAAAGCCCAAGACTACCCGGAAGAGAACCACCAAGAAGGCTGCCGAAGAGGCCGCCCCTTCCCAGGAGGCGCCCAAGCGCAAGCCCGGCCGTCCCAAGAAGACCGCCGAAGCCGCTCCCGCCGCTGAGGAGGCTCCCAAGAAGACTACCCGCAAGCGCACTGCAAAGAAAGCAGCCGCAGAAGAGTAACCCGGAAAACACGGCGCAGTCCCATGGAACTGCGCCGTGTTCTGATTTTTGTGTAGACTTTTTCCGGGCTTGCCGCTATAATATGCCAACAGATAAGATTCTGGAGGAAACGACCGAAATGAGCACCACAATTCGAAAAATGACAGAAGATGACCGGGAAAGCGTACTGGAAATGATGCGCGTGTTTTATGCTTCCCCGGCGGTTTTAAGCAACGGGTCTGAGGAGATCTTCAGCCGGGACATCGACAGCTGTGTTAACCCATGTCCGTACTTGGAGGGATATCTTTTCCAGGACGGCGGCGCGGTACAGGGATACGCCATGGTGGCCAAAAGCTTCTCCACGGAGTTTGGCAGGCCCTGTATCTGGATCGAAGACCTGTATATCAAACCGGATCACAGAGGACTGGGGATCGGAATCCGCTTTTTCCGATTTCTGGAAGAAACCTATCCCAACACCGTGCTCCGCCTGGAAGTGGAAGAAGAGAACATCCGGGCTGTGAAGGTTTACGAAAAGTGCGGATTTGACCCTCTTCCCTATATGGAAATGAAGAAAATACTATAAAACAGCCCCCGGAATGCGGCATTCCGGGGGCATTTTATCAATAGAACAGCAGATCGGAATAGGTGGGATAGGGCCAGTAGGCTTTGTCCGTCAGAGATTCCAGAATATCCGCTTCCTTGCGGACTGCCTCCATGGCGGGAACGATGACGCTGTGGTAATAATTCGCAGCGGTCTCTGGTTCTACAGGCACAGCGGCCAGGGAGAAACGCAGGGTCTCCACATTGTCATACAGCGCATCGCTGGCGGCGGTGAGCTTATCCAGCAGCTCCGTTTCCGCCTTGCACCGCAGGCCCAGGGCCTTCTTGGAACTGACACCGTCGCACAGGTCGCGGGTATAGTGCAGAGCGGCGGGAAGGATCTGGTGGATGGCCATGTCCATCATGGTGCGGGCTTCAATGGCGATGATCTTATTGTAGGATTCCAGATGGATGGTATACCGTGCCCGGAACTCGTTCTCGGTGAAGATGCCGTGCCGGGTCACCAGGTCGATGTTCTTCTCGGAAATATAAGTAGGCAGCGCTTCCGCGGTGGAGCTCAGGTTGCTCAGGCCCCGGCGCTTGGCTTCGGCCTTCCAATCTTCGCTGTAGCCATTGCCGCTGAAAATGATGCGGCTGTGCTCGGTGAGGGCTTCGCAGACCAGCTTCTGCAGCTCAGCGTCGAAATCCTCGGCCTTTTCCAGCGCGTCGGCAAAGCGGCCCAGCTCTTCCGCCATGATGGTGTTCAGGGCGATATTGGGGCCGGAAACGGACTGGGAGGAACCCAGCATACGGAACTCGAACTTGTTGCCGGTGAATGCCAGGGGGCTGGTACGGTTGCGGTCGGTAGTATCCCTGGGAATGGCGGGCAGCACATCCACGCCGATGCGCAGCATGCTCTTTTCGGGATCGGTATAGTTGGTTCCGTCGATGATGGACTGGACAACCGCGTTCAGCTCGTCGCCCAGGTAAATGGAAACGATGGCGGGAGGCGCTTCGCTGGCGCCCAGGCGGTGGTCATTGCCTGCGGTGGCAACGGTACAGCGCAGGAAATCCTGATATTCGTCCACGCCGGCAATAAAGGCAGACAGGAACACCAGGAACCGGGCGTTCTGCCGGGGAGTCTTGCCGGGGCTGAACAGGTTTTTGCCGGTATCCGTGGACAATGACCAGTTGTTGTGCTTACCGGAGCCGTTTACCCCGGCGAAGGGCTTCTCGTGAAGCAGGCACACCAGATTGTGCTTGGCGGCGCACTTCTTCATAATGGCCATGATCATCTGGTTGTCGTCGCAGGCGGTGTTGGCATCGGTGTAGATGGGGGCCATCTCGTGCTGGCAGGGTGCGCCCTCGTTGTGCTTTGTCTTGCTCAGGATGCCCAGCCGCCACAGCTGTTCGTCCAGGTCCTGCATGAAAGAGGAAACACGGGTACGGATGGTGCCGAAATAGTGGTCATCCAGCTCCTGGCCCTTGGGGGGCTGAGCGCCGAAGAGGGTGCGGCCCGTCAGGCGCAGGTCTTCCCGCTGGGCGTAGAGGTCTTTGGGCAGAAGGAAATATTCCTGTTCCGCACCCACGCAGGGGGTAACCCGCCTGGTCTCCTCATCGCCGAACAGCCGCAGGATGCGGACAGCCTCCCGGGAGACTTCCTCCATGGAGCGAAGCAGGGGGGTCTTCTTATCCAGAGACTCACCGGTATAAGAGAAGAAACAGGTGGGGATGTACAGGCTGCCGTCCTTGACGAAAGCGCAGGAGGTTGGGTCCCAGGCAGTATAGCCCCGGGCTTCAAAGGTAGCCCGCAGGCCGCCGGAGGGGAAGGAAGAGGCGTCAGGCTCGCCGCGCACCAGCTCCTTGCCGGAGAATTCCATAATGACCCGTCCGTCGCCGGTGGGAGAAATAAAGGAATCGTGCTTTTCCGCCGTGATGCCGGTCATGGGCTGGAACCAGTGGGTGTAATGGGTGGCACCCTTTTCCGTTGCCCAGATCTTCATCGCTTCGGCAATTTCGTTTGCCACATCCAATTGCAGCTGAGAACCGGTGGTTACGCAGTTTTTCCAAGCCAGGTAGATGTGCTCCGGCAGGCGCTGCTTCATGGTGGCTTCGTTGAAGACATCGCTGCCAAAAATCTCAGGGACATTCAGGATCTCGCTCATGGGGGACACATCCTTTCAGAATCAAAAAGTAAGAAGGATGGGTAAAATTCGGCGCTGCCATGCCGCAAGGATACCCACCCGGTCTGGTAGTTCGGGCAAAATCTTCCCACACTACAGCCATTATATACCATGATTTTAGTCAACTTTTTTTGAAAAAGCAAGGAGTGATTGTGCAGTAAAAACATTTGTCTTTTGCAGCCTGCTTTGTGCATTCCTCCAATTTCTTCTTTTCGGGATTCAAAAATGAATTTTTTGCCAATCAGATATTGCATTTTTTGGTTTCACGGCATATAATATGCCCAGAAATTCAAGAGAAACCCCTGAAAGGATGATGGATGTGACCCCCTATTCTTGCATGACCACAGAAGCGCTGGAACGCGAATACCAGACGGTGCTGGCAGCTTATGAAAACTGCAAAGCCCAGAAACTGAACCTGAACATGGCCCGCGGCAAGCCCGCAAAGCTGCAGCTGGATCTGGTCAGCGATCTGCTGACCGTACTGCAGAAGCCCGAAGACTGCTTCGACGGCACCATCGATTCCCGTAACTACGGCGAACTGGCAGGTCTGCCCTGCGCCCGTGCTTACTGGGCCGACGTGCTGGGCTGTAAGAGCGAGCAGGTCTTTGTCGGCGGCGCCGCTTCCCTGAACATGATGTTCGACATCGTTTCCCGCGCCTACACCCACGGCCTGCTGGATTCCCCCCGCCCCTGGTGCAGAGAAGAAAAGGTCAAGTTCCTCTGCCCCGCCCCCGGCTATGACCGCCACTTCCATATCGGCGAATTCTTCGGCGCAGAGCTGATCTACATTCCCATGACCCCCACCGGCCCCGACATGGACATGGTGGAGGAATATGTGAAGGACCCCGCCGTCAAGATGATCTGGGTGGTACCCAAGTACTCCAATCCCGACGGCATCATTTTCAGCGATGAGACCATTCAGCGTTTCGCCAATCTGAAGCCCGCCGCTCCCGACTTCGCCATCATCTGGGACAACGCCTACGGCATCCACGAGTTTGAAGGCGAGTATGTCCCCTTCCCCGACATTATTTCCATGTGCGCGGAAGCCGGACGCCCCAACATGGTCTACGAGTTTGCTTCCACCTCCAAGATCACCTTCGCCGGCGGCGGCATCAGCTGCATGGCGGCAAGCGAGGCCAATATCCATTACTTTACCGGCATTTTCGGTGTGCAGATGATCTCCTACGACAAGGTCAACCAGCTGCGCCATGTCCGTTACCTGAAGGATAAGGCCCACACCCTGGAGATCATGAAGCGTCACGCTTCCGTTATGGCTCCCAAGTTCCGCTGCGTTTCCAGGTGGCTGAACCAGGAGATCGCTCCCCTGGGCTTCGCCCACTGGAACGATCCCAAGGGCGGTTATTTCGTAAGCCTGTACACCATGCCCGGCACCGCCAAGCGGGTCTGGCAGCTGTGCAAGGATGCCGGTATGACCATGACCAACGCCGGCGCTACCTACCCCTATGGCAAGGACCCCAGCGACTCCAATCTGCGTATCGCCCCCAGCCTGCCTCCTGTGGAGGAGCTGGAAAAGGCTATGGAGGTGCTGTGCACCTGCCTGAAGCTGGCCGCGCTGGAAAAGCTGCTGAACAAGTAATCGTCGTTTCTTTCGGAGATGCACCCTTTCGGTGCATCTCCTTTTTTGTCTTTTTCAGCATTATGACGATTTTCTTTACAATTTGTCTATTCAATTTCTAGAATTTGTGATAAAATGAAGGCATATCAATTAGGAGGTACATCCCATGAGAACCATCGTAAACCTGAACCGCAAGTGGGCCTTTGCCAAGGGCATCACGGAAGCTCCGACAGAAATGCCCGAACTGTGGAATTTTGTCAATCTCCCCCACACCTGGAACGCCCTCGACGGCCAGGACGGCGGCGGCGACTACTACCGCGGCTCCTGCTGCTATGCAAAGACCTTCCAGAAGCTGGACCTGCCCCAGTCCGACCGGTACTATCTGGAGATCAACGGCGCCAATTCTTCCGCTGACGTTTATCTCAACGGCAAGCATCTGAAGCACCACGACGGCGGCTATTCTACCTGGCGTGTGGACCTGACCGCGGCGTTGGAAAATGATAATCTGCTGGCCATCATTGTGGACAACGCTCCTAACGACAAGGTCTATCCTCAGGTGGCTGACTTTACCTTCTACGGTGGCCTTTACCGGGATGTGAACCTGATCTGCGTATCCAAGTCCCACTTTGACTTAGACTATTACGGCGGCCCCGGCATCAAGGTCACCCCGGTCATGGACTGTGCGGATGCCAAGGTGGAGGTCGAGACCTTCCTGACGAACCGCAAGGCCGGTCAGAGCGTCCGCTACAGCCTGATGAACGCCGAGGGCAAGGTCATCGGCGCGTATGAGGGCGGCAGGCAGGCCAACTTCCGCGTCAAGAACGCCCACCTGTGGCAGGCAAAGAAGGATCCCTACCTGTACAGCGTCAAGGCGGAACTGGTGGAAGGCGACACCGTGCTGGATGAAGTTTCCGCCCGGTTTGGCTGCCGCAGCTATGTGATCGACCCTGAGCGGGGCTTTATTCTGAACGGCGAGGAATACCCCCTGCGGGGCGTCAGCCGCCATCAGGACCGCTGGGAGATCGGCAATGCCCTGCTGCCGGAACACCACCGGGAAGACATGGACCTGATCTGTGAGGTGGGCGCGACCACCATCCGCCTGGCCCATTACCAGAACGACCAATATTTCTATGACCTGTGCGATGAGCGGGGTATGGTGGTCTGGGCAGAGATCCCCTATATCTCCAACCACATGCCCACCGGCCGGGAGAATACCATTTCCCAGATGACCGAGCTGATCGTGCAGAACTACAATCATCCCTCCATCGTGGTTTGGGGTCTGAGCAACGAGATCACCATGAAGGGCGCTGCCGATCCGGATCTGCTGGAAAACCATCACATTCTGAACGAACTGTGCCACAAGATGGATCCCACCCGTCTGACCACCATGGCCTGCCTGTCCCCCTGCTCCATGGATGAGGAATATGTTCACATCCCCGATGTGGTGTCCTACAACCACTATTTCGGCTGGTATGGCGGCGAGACCGACATGAACGGTCCCTGGTTCGACAAGTTCCACGCAAACTATCCCAACCAGCCCATCGGCTGCTCCGAATACGGCGCGGAAGCCCTGAACTGGCACACCTCCGATCCCAAGCAGGGCGACTACACCGAGGAATACCAGGCTTACTACCACGAGGAGCTGATCAAGCAGTTCTTCACCCGCCCCTACATCTGGGCAACCCATGTGTGGAACATGTTTGACTTCGGCTGCGACGCCAGAAGTGAAGGCGGCGAGAACGGCCAGAACCACAAGGGCCTGGTGACCATCGACCGCAAGTACAAAAAGGACGCTTTCTACGCCTACAAGGCATGGCTGTCTGACGAACCCTTCGTCCACATCTGCGGCAAGCGCTATGTTGACCGGGTGGAAGATGTGACCAAGGTCACGGTTTATTCCAACCAGCCCTCTGTTGAGCTGTTCGCCAACGGCGTTTCTCTGGGCGTGAAGGAAGCTGCCGACCACTTCTTCTATTTTGAAGTTCCCAATGCAGGCGAGACCGCGCTGCTGGCGGTTGCAGGTGGCTGCCGTGACGAGAGCCGCATCCGCAAGGTCGATACCTTCAACGAAGCCTACCGGCTGAAGGAAAAGGGCGCCGTGCTGAACTGGTTCGACATCACCGAAGCAGAAGGTTACCTGTCTCTGAACTCCAAGTTCGGCGACATTATGGCAACCCTTCCCGGCAAGGCTCTGCTGATGGGCCTCATGGCCAAGAAGCTGCCCAAGGGCGGCAGCGGTGAAAAGGGCGGCGGTTTCGGCTTTGACGCGTCGAATTTGGGCAGCATGATGGACATGCTCAGCGGCTTTACCCTGCTGCGCCTGACCGGTATGATGGGCATGATCAACGTGGAGTTCACCAAAGAAGAGCTGCTGGACATCAACAGTAAGCTGATTAAGATCAAAGCACCAAAAAAATAACACACCAAAACAGGAGGGGCAATGCCCCTCCTGTTTTTCAGCGTGTCAAAAAATCCCTAAAATTAGATGTCATCGCGAACCAGCCCGCAGGCTGGTGTGGCGATCCCCCAAAAGAAGTAAAATCCTTCGATTTTAGTGGAGAATTTTCCAAAAATCCAGGAGATTGCCACGCCAGTGTGCGCACTGGCTCGCAATGACATGGTTTTTTGACAGTCTGCAAAACAGGAGGGGCAATGCCCCTCCTGTTTTTTGGAATAAGCGCGCAGCTACCACTTTCTTTTCAATTTGTCAAGTATCCCTCGTATAAAAGAAACGGCTGATGTTTTGTACAACTTGCCAAAAATGAAGAAAAATTTGTGTAAAGAATTGATTTTTCTGTAAAAATTCGATATTATTGCATTATTAGAGGTATGCCCTGGGGCATCACCGAAAAGGTAGTTGATTAGGAGGAAAAATTAATGACTGTAATGGAAAGACTTGCAAACTCCATCGTCGTCCCCGTTGTTGTTCTGGATAAGGTTGAGGACGCTGTTCCCACCGCTAAGGCTATGGCCGCCGGCGGCGTTGATACCATGGAGATTACCTTCCGTACCGCATGCGCTCCCGAGTGCATCAAGGCTGTTGCCGAGAACTGCCCCGACGTTCTGGTGGGCGCCGGCACCATCGTCAATCTGGACCAGTGCAAGCTGGCCATCGAGATGGGTGCAAAGTTTATCGTCTCTCCCGGCTTCAGCGAAGAGATCGTTGCTTACTGTGTTGAGAACGGCATCCCCGTTGCTCCCGGCTGCGTTACTCCCACTGAGATCATGGGCGCTCTGAAGTACGGCCTGAAGATGGTCAAATTCTTCCCCGCCAATGTTTACGGCGGCCTGAAGGCTCTGAAGAACCTGGCAGGTCCCTTCGTGGGCCTGAAGTTCCTGCCCACCGGCGGCGTCAACAATGACAACATCAAGGAATTCATCGACACTCCCTTCATCCATGCCGTGGGCGGCAGCTGGGTCTGCCCCAAGGCTGAGATCGCTGCCGGCAACTGGGACAAGATCACCGAGCTGTGCATCAGCGCACGGAAGGCCGCTAAGGGCGAGTAATCATTCTATAAATTTATTTTTGAAAGGATAACGTTATCATGGCAAGAATTATTACTTTTGGCGAACTGATGCTGCGTCTGCAGCCCTACAACTACGAGCGCTTCGTTCAGGCCTCCAACGTGGAATTCACCTTCGGCGGCGGCGAAGCCAACGTGGCTGTCTCTCTGGCTAACTACGGCATGGACGCTGCCTTCGTTTCTAAGCTGCCCGCTCACGCCATCGGCCAGGCCGCTGTCAACAGCCTCCGCCGCTACGGCGTCGATACCTCTCTGATCGTCCGCGGCGGCGAGCGTGTGGGTATCTACTACAACGAGAAGGGCGCTTCCCAGCGTGGTTCCGTCTGTATCTACGACCGTGCCAACTCCGCGATCCAGAAGGCTTCCCGCGAGGACTTCGATTGGGACAAGATCTTCGAGGGCGCTGACTGGTTCCACTTCACCGGCATCACTCCCGCACTGGGCCCCAACGTCGTTGACATCTGCATCGACGCATGTAAGGCTGCCAAGGCTCGCGGCATCAAGATCTCCTGCGACCTGAACTACCGCGGCAAGCTGTGGACCCGTGCCGAGGCCAACAAGGCTATGACCGAGCTGGCTCAGTACATCGACGTCTGCATCTCCAACGAAGAGGACGCCAAGGACGTGTTCGGCATCGAGGCTGAAGCTACCGACATCTATGGCGGCACCCTGAACCACGAGGGCTACAAGTCCGTTGCTAAGCAGCTGGCTGACAAGTTCGGCTTCGAGAAAGTCGCCATCACCCTGCGTGAATCCCACTCCGCATTCGACAACGGCTGGTCTGCAATGCTGTACGATGTTGCTTCCGACGAGTACTGCTTCTCCAAGAAGTACAACCTGCACATCATCGACCGCGTTGGCGGCGGCGACTCCTTCGGCGGCGGTCTGATCTATGCTCTGCTGAGCGGCAAGTCCACTCAGGAAGCTGTTGAGTTCGCGGTTGCTGCTTCCGCTCTGAAGCACTCCATCGGCGGCGACTACAACATGGTCACCGTTCCCGAAGTCGAGAAGCTGGCTGGCGGCGACGGTTCCGGCCGTATCCAGAGATAATTTCTCTCCTTACTTAACAAAAACGCTGGGAAGTTTCACTTCCCAGCGTTTTTCTTTTGCATAAGTTTGTTTTACAAGTTTTTTGCATAATTTATGTTTCTTCCTTCGGCGCCTCCAATGCTGCTTTTTCTTCTCCGAAGCGTGCCTTGGTCTTTTTCGCCGCTTCGATCAGACTCTGGAACTCTGTGGACAGGATATGGCGCATGTTTTGGTCGCCGCTCAGGGTTTTGACATAGTTTTTGATATTTTTCGGGAGGAAAATATCCAAGGCGCTGTCTACGCCGCCGGTTCCCAGCAAGGCGAACATCACATCTACCAGCTGGTTGCGCTCCTGGTTGGTCATTTGGGCAAACCAGGTCTTGATGGTGGTATCGATGAACTGGGAGGACTCCGTGACCTCCTGCACCGGCAGGAAATCCCGGCCCATGACTTCCCAGGAATAGGGATCGTGCTGCAAAAGGCCGACGGTCTTACTGCGAATGACCAGGAAGGATTCTTCATGCTCCAGCAACATTCCGATCACGGAGGACTGGGGGATGTAGGTCTTGATCCGGGGAACCATGGCAATATAGCCAGGGTCTCCCATGAGGTAATCCGTAAAGCCGGGGCCGTCGTTGTTATAGACCTCCAGGATCCGCTTCTGGAGCATGGGCGAGGAACGGGCCGCGGCGAAAACCGCCAGATTTCCGCCTTTGGAGTGGCCTCCAAGGCGCATGGGCGCCGCATGGGCCAGGGCCGCGTCGTGGGTATACTGCAAAGCCAGACGCTGGGCGGGGATGGTCTGCTGGAAGGTCATGTTGAAGTCCTCCTTCCAGCCCACCAAGGAGCTGTCAGTACCCCGGAAAGAAAGGAACATACTGCCGTCGTCCAGGAGGAAGGTAATGGCTGCAAACTGGGTCTCCTGCTCCGGGATGAACTGGTTTTTGTACATGCAGACATCGCTGAAGCCGAAACGGATTGTAACTGCCGCAGCCCGAAGCAGTTCCATGTCGTTTTTCACCCGGACACGGTTTTCGCAGTCTTCCAGGGCGAAAAACTCTTCGGCTGCCTCCCGGAGGGTGATGGGCGCATCGGGAGCCGCTTCCGCCTTTTCGCCGTAATCCACATAGGAAAGTGCAGAGAAGATCAGCGCATCCACCGCGTTGGGCGGGTCCTGGGTGAAGGTCAGGTCACCGCGCCATTTTAAGTAGTCGAAAATGTTTGCCATAGTCATTCCTCCCTTTGGGATTAGCATAGCACGGATTTATGAAATTTTCTACCATTTGCTGGCAGTGCAAAAGAATGTTTCCGATTCCGGAAACGGTATTGACATTTGATTTACATTGACAAACCCATTTTCCAAAAGTAAAATAATGGCATACTATTTTCAGGAGGAATGAACCATGGAACTGGCCCGTGAGCAGGCTTTGGCCCTGCTGCAAAAGTACAACAAGGAACCCTTCCACATCCAGCACGCCCTGACCGTGGAAGGCGTCATGCGCTGGTTCGCTGCGGAGAACGGCGAGAACAGGGACTTCTGGGGACTGTGCGGACTGCTGCACGATGTGGACTTTGAGCTGTACCCCGAGGAACACTGCAAAAAAGCGCCCGAACTGCTGGCTGAAGTCAATGCCAGCGAGGAAATGGTCCACGCCATCTGCTCCCACGGCTACGGCCTGTGCAGCGATGTGGAGCCTGTGCACCAGATGGAGAAGATCCTGTTCGCCGTGGACGAGCTGACCGGTCTGATCGGCGCTGCCGCCCGGATGCGGCCCAGCAAGTCCGTGTGTGATATGGAACTGTCTTCCCTGAAGAAGAAGTTCAAGGACAAGAAGTTCGCCGCGGGCTGCTCCCGGGATGTGATCAAAACCGGCGCGGAGCGGCTGGGCTGGACCCTGGACGAGCTGATGGACAAGACCATCCAGGCTATGAGAAGCTGCGAAGCAAGCGTTGCCGAAGAACAGGCAAAGCTGTGCGGTTGATCCTGCGACATAACAAAGCCCCCGAAAGTCTGCTTGACTTTCGGGGGCAGTTCGTTTACTGGAGCTCCTTCAGGGGCTTGATATACTGCTCGCGGCGGCGTTCCTTCTCTGCCAGATAGGCCACATCGTTGCCGGCGTGGATCTCACGCAGGTAGTCGTAATGGTTCTGCAGGATCTGCTCGTTGTTGCGGGCCAGCATCATAACGGCGATGGAAGAACACTGGTCGGACGCACGCTCCAGATAGGTCAGGGCTTCCATGAAGACCAGGCCGCTGCCGATGGAGCAGGTGCCGTTCTTCAGACGCTTGGTATGACGATCCTTCAGGATCATGACCATATCGTCGATGGTCTCTTCCAGAGGTTCAATGGCCTTGGCAGCTTCGTTGTCGCCCTTGCCGAAGGCATCCACCGTGATATTCAGGATTTCATTGACGGCAGCACAGATCAGGTTCAGTTCCTTCTTTGCCATATCGGAGAAGGAGGCGCTTTCCGTCTGCAAGCGCTCAGCCAGCTCCACCAAGTTGGTGGCATAGTCGCCGATACGCTCGAAGTTGGGAACGGTCTGCATCAGCATATCCAGCTGGCGGTCATCCTGTTCGGATTCCACCGTTTTGGACAGGCCGATGAGGAAACGGTCTGTATTGTCCGTGAACTGGTCGATGCAGTCTTCGTCCTGATTGATCTCACTGACCAGGACGGGATCATACTTTGCCAGCACACGGCAGCCCTTTTCAAAGTTGACCTTTGCAATGTTGCCCATAGCGGCAACGGCTTTGACCGTAACGGCAAGGGCCATCGTGGGAGAATTGTACAGCTTTTCATCCAGGGTATGCAGTTCGGGATGCCGGTCTTCCACAGGCTTGTCGTCCTTGACAATGACCATGGACAGCTTCACCAGCCAGTTGGCAAAGGGAATCAGCACAATGGCCGTGACCAGATTGAAGACAGTCTGGAAATTTGCGATCGTACCGCTGTCAACCGTACGGACCCAGAATTCCCCGCCAAACACTTCCAGCTTCTGCATGATGGTCATAACGGTCAGGAACAGGATGGTGCCAATGGTATTAAAGGCAATGTGCACAACGCCTGTACGCTTGGAATCCTTGGAAGAACCAATGGAGCAAACCATGGCAGTGGTAACGCAGGTGCCCAGGTTGATACCCATGATCACGGGGTAGGCCATGGCGAACGTAATGCCGGAGCCGGGAACCGATGCCACCGTCTGCAGCATACCGACCGTTGCGGAAGAACTCTGAACGATGACGGTCAGGATCAGACCGAAGGCAATGCCAAACAGCGGATTGCTCAGGAAGCTGATGAAGGATGTGAACGCGCCGGTGCCGATCAGAGGCTTGACGCCGTCGGTCATCAGGTTCAGACCTACGAACAGGACGCCAAAACCGATGCAGATGTCGCCGATGGTCTTGGAATTCTTGCTCTTAATGAACATCAGCAGCACGATGCCTGCAACCAGGGCGATGGGAGCCAGGGTGTCGGTGTCAAACAGCCACAGCAGCCAACTGCCGTCAGACTCAATGGAGCCGAGACGGATGATCTGAGCGGTAACAGTGGTGCCGATATTGGCACCCATGACGATGGACACAGCCTGCTTCAGGTTCAAAACGCCAGCGCCGATCAGCGCGACGGTCAGAACAATGGTCGCAGTGGAGCTCTGAATGACCGCGGTGACCAGAGCGCCTGTCAGCACGCCCATCACCACGTTGCCTGTAACCTTCTCCAGTACGCGCTTCAGCGCTTCACCGGAGCTGTTTTTCAGGCCGTCGCCCATGACCTCGATGCCATACAGGAACATGGCAAGGCCGCCCAGAAGTTGGATAATGGCACTTAAAATCTCCATATGAAACTCCTAATATCTTCTTTATTTTATATTCGTTTGTAACGCCACGAGAGGCATAGTAACATTATAAGGAATTTCTGCTGAAAAGTACAGTGACAATTTACGAGTAATTTTTACAAAAACTTTACGCAGATTTTATCAAAAGCACCAATTATTTTCCTGTGGAGCCGAAACCGCCTGCGTTTCGGACGGTATCGGACAGCGCTTCCGCGGCCTCATAGGCAGGCTGCAATACCGGCGTAATGACCAGCTGGGCAATCCGCTCGCCGTTTTCAATGGTCTGGGGCTGGGAACCGTGGTTGTGGAGGACCACAAAAATCTCGCCCCGGAAGTCACTGTCGATCACGCCGACTTTATTCGCCGGAGCCAGGCCCCGCTTGCAGGCCATGCCGCTGCGGGCATAAACCAGTCCCGCGCAGTGAACGGGAACTTCCAGCGCAATGCCGGTGGGGATGAAGCTCGTGGCGCCGGGTTCGATGGTGACGGGCTGTTCGATACATGCATACAGGTCGGCGCCCGCCGCTTCGGCGGAGCCGTAGGTGGGGAGCTTGGCTCCCTGTCTCAGTATTTTAACACGAATGGGTTCCATTTATTTCATTCCTTTCTTTTCTCCCTGCCAATCCTGCCACAAAACCACCGCTCCCGCGGCAAGGGATGCGGGAACATCGATGAGCCGCTGGTTTTCAGAGCCGCGAAAACGCAGAGACAGGTTTTTCTTCGCTTCGATAAAGGGGCCGTCTACCAGGACATCCAGGTAGCTCAGGTATTCCGAGCAGTCACCCAGCCGCCCAGAGAGAATATCCCGGTCAAAGAGATAGCCGGAGAAGGCCCAGATGCTTTTTTCCGGAAGCTCCCGCTTGACCTGGCGCAGCAGTTCCATAATGGCGCCCTGATTCTGCGGTTCAAAGGGCTCGCCGCCCAGCAGGGTCAGGCCCCGGATATAAGCAGGGCGCAGCATGTCGATGATCCGGTCTATGATCTCCTGGGTGAAGGGTTCGCCGTAGGCAAAATCCCAGGCCACCTCATTGAAACAACCGGGGCAGCGGTGGGTGCAGCCGGAGACAAACAGGCTGACCCGGACGCCGGGGCCGTTGGCAATGTCACAGTTTTTGATGGTTGCGTAATTCATTTCTTAACTCCTAACTCAGAAAACCATCGGAAGGTCATGGGCCACAGCAGACCCGCCGCAACGACGATCAGGAAATAACGAATGATCCGGGCAGCATAAACGTTGAAAACCGCTTCCAGCGGGGCCCGCAGGCCCGCCTTCACCAGCAGGACCACAGCCAGGCCCAAAACAACCTTCAGGATCTGTGCCCACCAGCAGGCTTTGGTTTCAAAATTTACATATTTCTTTTCCGTGGGATAAACGCACTCTACACCCGCCACACAGCCCAGCATGGTACAGGCGTTCTTCATGCCGGATTCCAGATTCGCCGCGTCCACATCCGCCGGGAAGGGATACAGCTGCACATACAGGAACAGCCCCGCCGCCAGGAGCACCATACAGCCAATGAGGCAGCGCATAGCCTTTTCGTCCTTTTCCAGCACAACAGGCTTCAGGCACAGCACCAGAATCAGCGCCATGCCGGAACCCACCAGCACATCATAGGGCGTATGGACACCTACGTACATCCGGGAGAGGGGCACCAGAACGGCAATCGCAATGCAGACCCGCTTCAGCCATTTTTTCTGGGTGGTATGGGCGATGGCGCCGAAGGTGCCTACCGCGTTCTGACTGTGGCCGCTGGGGAAGCTGTAGCCGGTGGCCGCTTCCCTGGCCTGCTCCAGAATGGTGAAGTTTTCATCCAGCACCCAGGGCCTGGGAATGCGGCAGAGCAGTTTCAGAAACTGGTTGAACATGGTGCCGAGAAAACCCACTGCCATGACGTAGTAGCCTTTGCGCTTGTCCACGCACCAGAAAACGATCAGGGCCGCCACCAGAAAGGCTGTCTCCTCCCCCAATGTGGTAACCGCCAGCATGAATTCGTTCAGAACCGGAACCCGGAGTTTTTCCAGGAAATACAAAACGCCCATCGTCAGCCTCCTATGCAGCCGTTTTTTACAGTATACCACAGGCCGCACCGGATTTCCACTGGAACTTTCCGCTGTGCCGCGATGTCATAGCCGGCTCTGCAGGGGACTTGACCCTCCCCTACGGATATTTTGGCCGCAGCAGACAGCAAAGCCTCCGCAGGGTTTGCACCATGCGGAGGCCTTTTGATCGCTTTATTTCTTTTGAGAATCTTCGTCCGGATAGTCGGCTTTATACTGTTCCCAGGTCTGGATCTGGCCCTTGTTGGCAAGGCCGCGGCGGACCAGTTTTTTGACAACATCATAAATGACCGCGAACACAGGAACGCATACCACCATGCCTACCACGCCCCACAGGCCGCCGAAAAGCACGATGGCAAACAGCACCCAGAAGCTGGAAAGGCCGGTGCGGTCGCCCAGAATCTTGGGGCCGATGACGTTGCCGTCCAGCTGCTGCAATGCCAGCACGAACAGGATGAACCACAGGCCCTTGATGGGGTCTTCGATCATAATCAGCAGCGTGGAAGGCACCGCGCCGATGAAGGGGCCGAAGAAGGGAATGACATTGGTGATGCCCACGATGGCGGAAACCAACAAGGCATTGGGGAACCGGAAAAAGATACAGCCAATATAGCAGAGCACGCCGATGATGGCGGAATCCAGGAGCTTGCCGTCAATAAAGCCGCCGAACATCCGGTCCACGAACGCCACTTCACTGAGGAACATATCCGCCCACTTGGGCTTCAGGACGCTGCGGACAATGAGCACACTCTGGCGTGCAAACTTTTTGCGGCTGGCCAGCAGATAGCAGGCCACGATCAGGCCGATCAGAAGGTTATACAGGAACATCAGCACCTTGTACACGCTGGTGCCCACGCCGCTGACGATGCTGGTCACATAGGGCGTCAGCGTACCGCTGGCCCAGGCGTCCAGTTCCTGATAGATAGCGGAAGTGCTGGTATCGAACAGGTGCAGGATATCCACGATCAGCTCTTCCTCCGCAAAAGTGGCCCGGGCCCAGACAAGGAACTGATTGACCTTTGCGGGGATGGTATTCCACAGAGAGCGGATGCTTTCATACAGCTGGGGCGCGATCATGATGATCAGGGCGTAGACCACCAGGATGCCCGTTACCAGGCTCAGACTAACCGCAATGGGATTGGCCAGCTTTTTCAGTTTTTTCGGAAGAAATTCCCCGAACGCCTTCTCATAGAAGTTGCAGACCGGGCGCAGCAGGTAGGCCACCACGCCGCCGTAAATGAAGGGCGCCAGGATCTCGCTGAGATTCCGGAACACATCTCCGATACCATGGAACCGGTACACCGCGAAAAATACGATGATGCTCAGGCTGATGGCGCCGAAAATCGACAGCATCAGATAAAAATATCTTCTCTTGTAAGGGTCTTTCATCACACCACTTCCTTTGTGTATGGATTTACATATTATAATAAGTATACCAATTCCGGGGATTTGCCGTTTGAACAAATTGTGAACATTTCAGATCCGTTTCATTCTTTCCCGTTCTTTTGCCAGAGGGGAAAAGTTTACAATTTTCTCACATGTGGGCTATCTCCGTACCCTTGCCATTTTGCCCCGCCTTGGGTATAATAGAAAATACAAAATTACATAAAATGAGGAATGCATATGTTTTCGAATGAAAAACGCTGCCGTTACGGGGCCCATCAGCTGGCAGAGGTCATTTGCCAGCTGCGTTTTCCGGAGATCCTGTCCATTGGGGCCAACGCGCCTGTGGAATTCCAGGAAGCCATCCGAAGCGATTTCCCCCAGTTCCTGCGCCGTCAGGAAATGCCCGCGCCCAAACTGGTGGGCGTTCCGGGCAATGTGACGCTGCAAAATCAGAGCGCCGTTACCAATTTCCAGTTTGCCTCCGCAGACGGCGTCTGGCGGGTGAATCTGACCAGCAAGTTTATTTCCCTGACCTGCACAAAGTACACCAGCTGGGAGGATTTTGCCCGCAAGCTGGATAAGCCGCTGGCGGCGTTCATTCAGATCTACAAGCCTGCTTACTTTGAGCGGGTGGGGCTGCGGTATCTGAACTTTATCTCCCGCCGGGAGCTGGGACTGGAGGGTGTCCCCTTCTCCGAGCTCATCGCCCCCTGCTATTTGGGACCCCTGGCGGAGGAGGATGTGGCAGAATCCTCCGCGACCCGGTGCAGCGTGGACTGTGAGCTGAGCATCCGGGGCGGCTGCCGGGTGAAGATTCACGCAGGTCCGGGGCTGGTCAAGCGGAACGGTCAGGAAGACAAAGAGGTCAAATTCATTTTTGACCAGGATCTTTACATGCCGGGACAGCTTCAGCTGAATCTGGCGGCCGGCGCTTTGCAGACCCTTCACTGCCAGGCAGATTCCATTTTCCGGGGAGCCATCACCCACCGGCTGGCGGAAGCCATGGAGCCTGAGATGATATAATGCAGAAATCGGAGGTTATTTTATGCCCTATTACGGTTACTATTACGGCTTTGACTGGACGTATCTTTATCTGGTTTTGCCCTGTGTGATCCTGTCCATGTGGGCAAGCTGGAATGTCAATGCCACGTTTAAAAAATATTCCAGACAGTATTCCCAGCGGCGCCTCACCGGCGCGGAAGCGGCACAGCGGGTGCTCAGCGCCAACGGTGTCCATGGCGTGCGCATCGAGCGGGTCAGCGGCAATCTGACGGACCATTATGATCCCAGAACCAACGTGATCCGGCTGTCTGACAGCGTATATGACAACACTTCCACCGCCGCCATCGGCGTTGCCTGCCATGAGGCGGGACACGCGGTGCAGTATGCGGTGGGGTACGCTCCCATCAAGCTCCGGGCCGCTATCATCCCCGTTACCAATTTCGGTTCTCAGCTGGCCATGCCGCTGATCTTGCTGGGCATCCTGTTCTCTACCATGGGCACCATGTCCGACACACTGGTGTATCTGGGCATCGCCTGCTTCGGTCTGTCCTTCCTATTTCAGGTGGTGACCCTGCCTGTGGAATTCAACGCCAGCCGCCGGGCCCTTCAGGCCATTGAATCCGTGGGTCTGCTGACGGAGGACGAACAGCGGGGCGCAAGGAAGACCCTGACCGCTGCCGCTATGACCTATGTGGCCGCCACCGCCACCGCGCTGGCCCAGCTGCTGCGGCTCATTGCCATTTTCGGCAGAGGAAACCGCGGAAACCGGCGGGGGCATTGATGATCTACACAGAACTGACCAATAAGGCCATGTGCCTGGCTTATTCCGCCCACCATGGGCAGACCAACAAAAACGGCATTCCCTATCTCTTCCACCCTATCCACCTGGCAGAACAGATGGAGGACGAGGTCTCCTGCTGCGCGGCGCTGCTGCACGATGTGGCGGAAGATACCGCAGTGACCATGGACGAACTTGCCCGGGAATTTCCGCCGGAGGTCATAGCCGTGCTGAAACTGCTGACCCACAAGG
Organism: Oscillospiraceae bacterium; assembly: GCA_036300205.1. Lineage (GTDB taxonomy): Bacteria > Bacillota > Clostridia > Oscillospirales > Oscillospiraceae > Faecousia. Next base: position 31,605 of record JAXJGV010000009.1, on the reverse strand, counting down.
ATGGCGTCGATTATTTCGACTACGTTCGCGCCATAAAAGCGAATCCAGTCGCGGTAAAATTCAAACTGGCAGACCTGGCCCACAATTCCGACCAGACCCGGTGCGTCGGTTCCGGTCTGACGGCGGAACAATTGGCCTTTTGGCGGCAAAAGTACCAAAAAGCAAAGGAAATTCTTAGCGAATAATTCCAATAATTTTCCGCCCCGGTATTGACAACCGGGGCGGAATTTTGTATAATCCGCTGGTGTGAAAAGTATGAAAAATGTGATTGGAAGTGGTTACATGCCTGGAGGCAAACACATCCTGGGCAAGAATAAACAGCAGCGGGTCTTCGGCACCGCAAAGGTCGGCGACCGGGGACAGATCGTGATTCCCAAGGAAGCGCGGGAGCTGTTCGGCATCAAGCCGGGAGATACCCTGCTGATCCTGGGGGAATCGGAAACGGGACTCATTGTTTCCCGTCCCGAGGTACTCAATAATTTGGCAAACGAAATTCTGAACAACGTAAAAAAAGAGGATTAAAATATGGAACAATTATTGGAACTTTATCAGACCATGGGTATTTCCCCCGCTGTGTATGCCTACGGTGAGAAGGCTGTGGAAAAGCTGAAAGACCGTTTCGCCGCCATTGACCAGGTTGCCGAGCACAACCAAGCCAAGGTGCTGTGGGCCATGCAGAAGAACCGGGTCTCCGCCGCCTGCTTCGCCGCCACCACCGGCTATGGCTACGACGACCTGGGCCGCGACAATCTGGAGCGGGTCTATGCCGATGTATTCCATACCGAGGCCGCCCTGGTGCGTCCCCAGATCACCTGCGGCACCCATGCCCTGACGGTGGCCCTCAGCGCCAATCTGCTGCCCGGCGACGAACTGCTGTCCCCCGTTGGCCTGCCCTACGACACCCTGCAGGAGGTCATCGGCATCCGCCCCAGCCCCTGCTCTCTGGCGGAATACGGCGTGACCTACAATCAGGTGGATCTGCTTCCCGACGGAACCTTTGACTACGAGGGCATCCGCAAGGCCATCTCTTCCAAGACCAAAATGGTCACCATCCAGCGCTCCAAGGGCTACGCCACCCGGCCCACCTTCTCCGTCAAGCAGATCGGCGAGCTGATCGCTTTCTGCAAGAGCATCAAGCCCGACATTCTGGTCATGGTGGACAACTGCTACGGCGAGTTTGTGGAGACCATCGAGCCTTCCGACGTGGGCGCCGACATGACTGTCGGCTCCCTGATCAAGAACCCCGGCGGCGGTCTGGCCCCCATTGGCGGCTATATCGTGGGCACCAAGCACTGCATCGACCGCTGTGCGTTCCGCCTGTCCGCTCCCGGCCTGGGCCAGGAAGTGGGCGCAAACCTGGGTCTGATGCCCTCCCTGTATCAGGGCTTCTTCCTGTCCCCCACCGTGGTTGCCGGTGCGGAGAAGGGTGCCATCTTTGCTGCAAATCTGTACGAGCCTTTGGGCTTCCGCTGCGTTCCCAACGCCACCGAAAGCCGCCACGACATCATTCAGGCTGTGGAACTGGGCAGCGAAGCGGGCATGATCGCCTTCTGCAAGGGCATCCAGGCTGCGGCGCCTGTGGATTCCTTTGCCACTCCCTACCCTTCTGACATGCCCGGCTACAATGACAAGGTCATTATGGCCGCAGGCGCTTTCGTTCAGGGCAGCTCCATCGAGCTTTCCGCCGACGGCCCCATCCGTCCCCCCTACGCCGTGTACTTCCAGGGCGGCCTGACCTGGAACCACGCCAAGCTGGGCATCCTGATGAGCCTGCAGAAGATGGTGGACGCAGGACTTGTAAATCTGTAAAAATTCTGTCATTGCGAACCAGTCTGCGGACTGGCGCGCAATGACATCAAAAGAATAACAAAGAGAGGTAACATTTTTATGACTTGGTTTTGGTTTTCTGTCATCACCCTTCTGTGCTGGTCCGGTTCCGACTTCTTCTCCAAGATCGGCTGCCGGGACGCGGAGGACAAGTACAGCCAGTTCAAGATGGTCATGGCCGTGGGTCTGGTCATGGGCATCCACGCCATGTATGAGATTTTCATTGGCGGCGTGGAGATCAGCTGGGAAGTGATCTGGACTTATCTGCCCGTTTCCCTGCTGTACATCGGCTCCATGACCCTGGGCTATGTGGGCCTGCGCTACATTGAGCTGTCCATCTCCTCCCCCATCTGCAACGCTTCCGGCGCTCTGGTCGCCATTCTGGCCATCATCACCGGCACTGCCGAGCCCATGGAACTGCCCCAGTATCTGGCAATCGCCCTGGCCTGCGCCGGTGTTATCGGTCTGGGCTTCGTGGAAGCCAATGAGGATGACGAACTCCGTTCCGCTCGTCAGGAGGCTTCCAACTACAAGTACGCCAAGAGCTGGCTGGCCCTGGCACTGCCCATCGCCTACTGCCTGCTGGACGCCGCCGGCACCTTTGCCGACGAGCTGGTACTGGAGACCCTGAACGAGGATTCCGCCAACGTGGCCTACGAGCTGACCTTCCTGGTCAGCGGCATCGTCTGCTTTGTCTACACCTGCGTCATCAAGAAGCAGAAGCTGGTAGCCAAGGTGGAAGCGCCCAAGTACATCGGCGCCATGTTTGAAACTGCCGGTCAGTTCACCTACATCATGGCCCTGGCCAGCGGTGACGCGGCTCTGGCTGCGCCCATCATTTCTTCTTACTGCATGGCCTCCGTTCTGTGGAGCCGCCTGTTCCTGAAGGAAAAGCTGAGCTGGAAGCACTACGCCTGCATCGCTGTGACCTTCGCGGGCATCCTGATCATGGGCATCTACGACATGTAAACGGCTTTCCCCTTTCCAGCATTTGTCCTCCGGAAGATTTTCCGGAGGACTTGTATTTTATTTTGAAACTTGGTATAATATCCCAAAATTTTTGGAGGGATTTTCCATGACATTCCGCAAAGCAACCGAGCAGGATTTACAGGCCATTGCCGAAATTTATGCTGATGTTCACACCGAAGAAGAGCTGGGGCACACTTCCACCGGCTGGATGCGGGAGATCTACCCGACTCCCAGGACTGCGGCTTTGGCGCTGGCCCGTGACGACCTTTTCGTACAGGAAGAAGACGGCCAGATCGTAGGCACCGCCATCATCAACCAGCAGCAGGTGGATGTGTATGCAGGCGCTCCCTGGGAGTTTGCCGCCGCCGACTCGGAAGTGATGGTACTGCACACGCTGGTGATTTCTCCAAAGGCCGCCGGGAAAGGATGCGGCAAGGCGTTTGTCCGCTTTTACGAAGAATACGCCCTGGCCCACAACTGTCACTTCCTGCGGATCGACACCAACGCCAGAAATGCCCGGGCCCGGGCTATGTACCACAAGCTGGGCTTCAAGGAAATCGACATCGTACCCTGTGAGTTTAACGGCATTGCGGGCGTACAGCTGGTCCTGTTGGAAAAAGCGTTATGATGAAAAAACGGCACCGGAAATCCGGTGCCGTTTGCATTTATTCTTTGGTGCCGCCGCAGCCGCAGCTGCAGGTGGTTTCCTGATTTTGAGATGCACAGGAGCAGCCCATGGAACAGCCCTGGCAGGAGCCGCAGCTGCAATGTTTGCCCGCCTTCTTATCGCGGTACATCTTTCCAATAACCGCGCCTATGATCAGTCCCAGTACCGCAAGGACCAGGACATCGCCCCAATTCATCATTCCGGTCACTCCTTTCTGAAATTTCGATTACACGCCGACCTTTACCCGGGTATCGGCATACTTGTTCTTGCGGACCACCAGATAGATCAGGGCCGCCAGAACCGCAGCAGCAAAGATGGTGAAGATGCTGAAGGTGGCTTCGCCGGTGAACAGGCCGCCGATCTGGTAGACGACCAGAGAAATGGCGTAAGCGAAGGCGCACATGTATGCAATGGTGCCCACTGTCCACTTAACATTGCCCATTTCCCGCTTGATGGCGCCGATGGCGGCAAAGCAGGGGGCGCACAGCAGATTGAAGATCATGAAGCTGTAAGCACGGATGGGGCCGAAGTCAGCGGCGATCAAAGCCCAGATCTCGTCACCGGCTTCGCTCAGCTCTCCGGCGTAGTGGTACAGGGTGCCGAAGGTCATGACCACCTGTTCCTTGGCGATCAGGCCGGTAACCGTGGCGATGGTTGCCTTCCAGGCCATATCGCCGACCCAGCCCAGAGGATAGAAGATCCAGGAAACGAGCTTGCCCAGGTCTGCCAGCAGGGAGAGGTTGCTGTCCTCAACCGCCATGTAAACGCCGTCTACGATGCCATAGCTCTGCAGATACCACAGCACGATGGAGCTGAGCAGCACAATGGTGGTAGCCCGCTTGACGAAGTCCATTCCCCGGTCATAGGTGGAACGCAGGACGTTCCGGGCGGAGGGCAGATGGTAAGCGGGCAGCTCCATAACGAAGGGAGCGGGCTTTCCGGCAAAGGTCTTGAACTTTTTCAGGATGACACCGGAAATGACCACAGCGGCCACGCCGATGAAGAAGGCGGAGACAGCTACCAGAGGGGAATTGCCAAAGACCGCGCCTGCAAACAGGCCGATGATGGGCATTTTCGCGCCGCAGGGAATAAATCCGGTGGTCATAACGGTGATCTTCCGGTCGTTCTCCTGCTCGATGGTACGGGAGGCCAGAATGCCGGGGACGCCGCAGCCGGTAGCGACCAGCATGGGAATGATGGACTTACCGGACAGGCCGAATTTCCGCAAGAGGCGGTCCATGATGAAGGCCACACGGGACATATAGCCTACGTCCTCCAGGATGGACAGCAGGAGGGACAGCACCAAAATCTGGGGAACAAAGCCCAGAACCGCGCCGACACCGGCCACGATGCCGTCCATGATCAGGCCGTACAGCCAGCCGCTGACGCCCAGGGTGGTCAGGATCGTGTCAAACAGGCCCGGGATCCACTCACCGAAGAGGACATCGTTGGCCCAATCCGTGGCAATGGTGCCGATGGACCAGGGGTAGCTGCCCATGGCGATGGCATACATCAGGTACATGACGCAGGCAAAAATGGGGATCGCCAGCACGCGGTTGGTGACGATGCGGTCGATCTTGTCGGACAGGGACAGCGCGTGCTTGGGGGCCTTCTTCTGGACGGCCTTCTGGATCACGCTGCCGATGTAGGTGTAACGCTGGTCCGCAATGATGGATTCGGCGTCGTCGTCCAGTTCCTTCTCGCAGTCCGTGATGTGCTTTTCCAGGTGGTCCAGAATGTCCTCAGACAGGCCTACCTCTTTGCGCACCATTTCATCACGCTCAAACAGCTTGATGGCATACCAGCGCAGGTAGTTGTTCTTGACCTTGCCCTCAATGGATTCCTCGATGTGGGCCAGAGCATGCTCCACTCCGCCGCCGAACACATGGGGCATATCGCCGTGGGTATGGTTTCTTGCCAGCTCCACAGCCTTCTCCGCGGCTTCCAGACAGCCTTCGCCCTTCAGCGCGCTGATCTCCACACAGACGCAGCCCAGGGCCTTGCCCAGCTTTTCCAGGTCGATGGTATCGCCGTTCTTGCGGACCAGGTCGATCATGTTCACCGCGATGACCACGGGATGGCCCAGATCCATCAGCTGGGTGGTCAGGTACAGGTTACGCTCGATGTTGGTGCCGTCCACAATGTTTAAAATGGCATCGGGATGGTCATTGACCAGGTATGTACGGGTGACCACCTCTTCGGGAGAATAGGGAGACAGGGAGTAGATGCCGGGCAGGTCCTGGATGATCACATCGTCGTGACCCTTCAGCGCGCCCTCCTTCTTCTCCACCGTGACACCGGGCCAGTTGCCAACGTACTGGTTGGAACCCGTCAGGATGTTGAACAGGGTCGTCTTGCCGCAGTTAGGGTTGCCGGCAAGGGCAATTTTAATGCTCATGATGAATTTCCTCTCTTTCAAGATTAGCGCAGGCTAACTTTCATTCAAAAAAAGAATCAATAAATCTCGATCATTTCCGCGTCGGATTTGCGCAGGCTCAGCTCGTAGCCCCGGACGTTGATCTCAATGGGGTCACCCAGGGGGGCCACCTTGCGAACAAAGATCTCTACGTTTTTGGTAATGCCCATATCCATGATCCGGCGGCGAACCGCGCCTTCGCCATGGAGCTTCACGACAACGACGGAATCACCGACTTTGGCATCTCTCAGAGTTTTCATTTCTTTCCTCCTTGACTGCATATGTTTTGGCCGCCGCAAAGCAGCCATGGGAACGTTTCGAGTTAGCTCCAGCTAACTTCTATATAATAATACGTTCTTTTCTATTTGTCAAGTACTCTTTTTCCAAAATTTTACGCTTACGCATCATTGGCCGCTCCGGCGCCTTGGGAGAAAGTCCGGATCAATGCCTGTTTTTTAGCTCTTGTCATCCGTTTGACCGCCAGCTCCCGTTTCAGCGCGTCGGAATGGGTACCGCAGGTTTCCCGGTAGACCAGTTCAAGCGGTCCCCTGCCCCGGGTGTATTTGGCCCCCCTGCCGCTGCTGTGGGCTTCCAGCCGCTTTTCCACGTCGGTGGTGATGCCGGTGTAGAGCGTGTCATCCCGGCAGCGCAATATGTAGAGATACCAGACAGATTCCATGATTGCCTCCAGGAACGTGCATTGGGGCGGACTTTGTGTCCGCCCCGGCGTTTATTTTCTTTTGGGCCCCATGCCAAGCAGCCTATCCAGCAGGAAGAAGGTCACGTTGCCGAGGATGAGCATGATGACGGTCATCACAGCGCCCATTTCCTCAAAGTCCGACGCGATCTGGTCAAGGCCAAAGATATGCATCAGCAGCCAGTACATGACCAGGGTGGAGACGTTGAACAGCAGGGTCTTCCAGAGCCGCTTCCCTTTCAGGCGGTCAAGTTTGGGCTTGACGATGGGGTAATAGCCCAGGAACGCAAACACCGCTGCCGCCTCTTTATCCGGGGCCAGGAGCAGGGACAGGATTGCCACCGCCCCATACCAGGCCCAGGCGATCCGCTGGCCGCAGATTTTCAGCACCATTTGCAGCAGCACGGCGCAAAGCATAGGGCAGACATAGGTAGCCACCGGGATCAGGGTACCCATGCTCATAACCACCATGGCCAGCGCCGCCATTACGCCGCCAAGGGCTACATTGGCCGCAGGGGTACGCTTACTTGCCATTGCGCTTCAGCAGGCCGTACTTGATGTCCCACAGCTTCTGGCTCAGGTCCACATAGTAGGTCTGGGGGTTGTCAAAACGCTTGATCTCGTCCCACAGGGTATCCACCTGCTGGGCGCAGTAGGTGCGGATCTCTTCCAGCGTGGGCATCTTGTAGACCAGCTCGCCGCCGCGGAAAATGGGCACCTGCAGCTCCTTGGCGGTAAAATCGTAGACCTTCTTGGTCTTCCAGGTAGCTTCGGGGTCGAAGATCTCCATATCCTGGGCGTCATCCACCACTTCGTCATAGACGGCCAGGTAGTCGGCAATGGCCTTGCCGGTGTCCTTTCCGTAGAAACGGTAGAGCTTCTTATAGTGGGGGTTGGTGATCTTCGCCACGTTCTCGGAGATCTTGATCTTGGGGGTGATGGAGCCGTCGGCTTCCTCAACGGCCACCAGCTTGTACACGCCGCCGAAGACGGGTTCGCTTCTGGCTGTGATCAGGCGCTCGCCGACACCGAACAGGTCGATCTGGGCGCCCTGGCGCAGGACGTCCCGGATGATATACTCGTCCAGAGAGTTGGAGACGGAAATCTGGCACTCAGTCCAGCCCGCCTCGTCCAGCATCTTTCTTGCCTGCTGGGTCAGATAGGCCATATCGCCGGAGTCCAGGCGGATGCCGCACTTGGTGATGCCCTTGGGCTTCAGGACTTCATTGAAGACCCGGATGGCGTTGGGAACGCCGGATTTCAGCGTATTGTAGGTGTCCACCAGCAGGGTTGCGTTGTTGGGGTACATTTCCACGTAGGCCTTGAAGGCTTCATACTCGCTGTCGAACATCTGCACCCAGGCGTGAGCCATGGTGCCGCCGGCTTTTACTCCGAAAAGCTGGTCAGAGATGGTGCAGGCAGTGCCGTGACAGCCGCCGATGTAAGCGGCGCGGGCGCCCAGAATGGCGGCGTCAGCGCCCTGGGCACGGCGGGAGCCGAATTCCAGAACGGTGCGGCCCTCGGCAGCCCGGACGATCCGGTTGGACTTGGTGGCGATCAGACTCTGGTGGTTGATGCACAGCAGCATATAGGTTTCCACCAGCTGGGCCTGAATAGCGGGAGCGCGAACGGTAATGATGGGTTCGTTGGGGAACATGGGGGTACCTTCGGGGACGGCCCAGATGTCGCCGGTGAACTTAAAATCCGCCAGATACTGCAGGAAGTCTTCGCTGAAGAGGTTGCGGCCTCTCAGGTACTCGATATCCTCCGCGGAGAAATGCAGATCCTGGACATACTGGATGATCTGCTCCAGGCCTGCGGCAATGGCAAAGCCGCCGCCGTCCGGGCAGCGCCGGAAGAACAGGTCAAAATAGGCGATCTTGTCCTTGTAGCCGGTGGAAAAATAGCCCTGGCTCATGGTCAGTTCGTAAAAATCGCACAGCATGGTAAGGTTGAGCTTGTCGTTGATAACCATTTCGGTCACCTCTTTCTGTTTAATGAAATCATTATAAAGATTCTTTCCCGAAATAGCAACCCTTTTCATTGACACGTCCGAAATTTTCGGTTATATTTTAAGTAGAAAGGTCGTGATCGAAATGGAAATTACAGTCGGTATGAAGGGCGAAGCCGCCACGCTGGTGGAACGGGAAGACACCGCCAAGGAAGTAGGTTCCGGCGATCTGCTGGTGTACGCCACACCCTGCATGGTGGCGCTGATGGAGGGCGCGGCCTGTGAGGCCATTGCGGGCGCTCTGAGCGATACCCAGACCACCGTAGGCACCGCCCTGAATATTGAGCATGTTTCCGCCACTCCCGTGGGACTGGAAGTCCGTGCGGAGGCCGAGGTCACTGCCGTGGAGGGCAAGGTCATCACCTTTGATGTCCGGGCCTTTGATGAAAGCGGCGAGATCGGCAAGGGCACTCACAAGCGCGTCATTGTGAACAGCCAGAAATTTCTGGAAAAGGCATATAACAAACTGTAAGGAGGTCATGTTATGCAAGACTATGGAGCCATGATCCGCAGTACCTTTGAACAGGGCAGCGTTCGGGACGCCGAAATGCTGTTCGAGGCCTGCATCAAGAGCGCATTCCCCACCTTCAACTTCCGCCGTTTGGAGCTGATCCGTTTTATCCGGGAGGACGAGTACATGGAAGGCCGCAGCTGGAACCATGTCTTCGAGATCCGGAAAACGGAATTGTGCGGACAGCCTGTCTGGGAAGTCCAGTGCCGCCGTGTCACCATGGGCAAGACTCCGGACAAACACGTATTGCTGGACTACATGACGCTGGGATTTGTACAGTATAAGGAACAGTAACCAAAATGCAAATGGTGCACCCGTCAATGGGTGCGCCATTTTTCTTTGCTATCATCCTGCGCAAAGCGAAATGCTTCAGGGAGGGTCAAGACCCTCCCCTACTGTTTTGAAGTTTAGTTGGAATCTTCCTGGCCGATCATTCCGTCATAGGCCATCACAACAATCTCCGTGCCCTGTGGCTGGTCCGCATGGAAACCGACGGTATATACCTTATCGTTTAAAACATGGAGGAACGCAAGTGCCCCGCCGGGAGACAACTCGGCTTCTGTTTCCAATTCCCCATTCGCATACAGATACAGATGGACGGAAAACGCGTTCCGGTTTTGGAAGTACAGCTGTCCAGAATTCGTCTGCATTTCTACTTCGCTGTACATGATCGCAGTTGCGTCCTCAAACACCACATACACGCTGCAATCCCACATATTCTCCGCTTTCACCACTTTTTCCGACTTGCCGCAGCCGCACAAGAAGACCGCCAATAATACCAGCAGAACCATCAGCCGCCATGCAAATAGTTTACCTCTCATTTTTCTCCTTGTCGGCGGCGATGATGCGCTTCATGGCTTCGATGCCCACCTTGATGGCGCCGCTGGTGTCTTCCGTCATGGGCATGACCAGGCCCGCCTTTTCCCGCTCCTGGTTCCATACCGCATGGAAGCAGCTGCCGCAGCGGACACCCAGGGCGGCGGCTACCACAAACAGGGCGGCGGATTCCATTTCACTGGCCTTTACGCCCAGGCGCTTCCAGCTTTCCCACTTTTGCAGCAGGTCATAATACACAGGGGATTTTTCCGGGCTGTGCTGGCCGTAGAACGCGTCCTTGCACTGGACCACGCCCACATGGGTACGGTAGCCCAGGTCCTCACTGGCGGCTTTCAGGGCGGCGGTGATCTCAAAGTCCGCCACCGCTGGAAATTCTATGGGAGCGTATTCCAGGGAGGTGTGCTCATAGCGGATGGCGCCGGTGGCGACGACCACATCGCCGGGCAGCACATCCATGGCGATGCCTCCGCAGGTGCCCACGCGGATGAAGGTATCCGCACCGATGGCCGCCAGTTCTTCCATGGCGATGGAGGCGGAAGGGCCGCCGATGCCGGTGGAACAGACGGAGACCTTTTCTCCCAGCAGGGTGCCGGTATAGATGTTATATTCCCGGTTCATGCCGATATGGACAGGATTCTCAAAATGGCTGGCAATGGCTTGGCAACGCCCCGGATCGCCGGGCAGAAATACATAACGGCCCACGTCGCCTTCCTTGCACCGAATGTGAAACTGCATACCAATATCTTGCATTACAATCACCCTTTTTGTGTAAAATAGATAAAAACATAGTATCACAAAGGCGAGGGATTTGCAAGAGAAAACCGGGACGCAAATGCGTCCCGGTTGATGTTTTTGCTTAGCGCTCCAGTTTTTCCTTGTCGAAATGGTTTCTGGTCAGCTTGATCACCACGCCGCTGAGGCCCAGCAGGGCGATCAGGTTGGGGATAGCCATGAAGCCGTTCAGGGTGTCGGCAATGTTCCAGACCAGTTCCAGTTCCATGGTTGCGCCGATGACGATGGCGATAATAAACAGGATCTGATAAACGGGAACGAATTTGGTGCCTGCCAGGAACTCAAAGCAGCGGCTGCCATACAGCGCCCAGCTGAGGATGGTAGACAGAGCGAACAGGCCGATGCCCACGGCAATGATCAGAGAACCGATCTTATCGCCGAAGACCGTTGCAAAGGAAGCGCTGATCAGCTCGGAACCGGCGCTCTGGCCCCAGGCGATGTCCACGCCGCTCTCCACACCGCACAGCAGAGTCAGAACAGTCAGGGTGCAAATCACGATGGTGTCCATGAAGACCTCGAAAATGCCGTACATGCCCTGCTTGACAGGGTCCGTCTCAGACGTTGCGGCGTGAGCCATGGGCGCAGAGCCCAGGCCGGCTTCGTTGGAGAAGACACCGCGGCCAACGCCCTTCTGGATGGTGGTCATTATGGTGATGCCGAAGACGCCGCCCAGAGCCGCATCCGCGCTGAAGGCACCCTTGAAGATCATAACGAAAATCTTGCCCAGAGAGCCGATATTGGCAAACACAACGCACAGGGCACAGACGATATACACCGCAGCCATGAAGGGAACCATCTTCTCTGTGACGGAGCCGATGCGCTTGATGCCGCCGAACAGCGTCAGCGCCGCGACCACCGCCACCAGCATGCCGATGACAATGCTGGACACAGGCACGGTCTGGCCAAACAGCGTAACAGAAGTCGCCGCGGTATTTCCGCCAAACACATCAATGGTGTTGTTGATGGAGCTGGCAATGGTATTGATCTGGGTCATATTGCCAATGCCGAAAGCTGCCAGCGCGCCCAGCAGGCTGAAGATCACAGCCAGCCATTTCCACTTGGGGCCCAGGCCGTTCTTAATATAGTACATGGGGCCGCCCACATAGTCACCCTTGTCATTGCGTTCCCGGTAGCGGACTGCCAGAACCACTTCCGCGTACTTGGTGACCATGCCAAACAAAGCGGAAACCCACATCCAGAACACGGCGCCGGGGCCGCCCACTGCAATGGCGCCGGTGACGCCGGCGATGTTGCCTGTGCCCACCGTTGCTGCCAGAGCTGTGGACAGGGCCTGGAAGGGGGTGACCTCACCGTGGCCCGCCTCCTGCTTGTGGAACAGCTTTCCAATGGTATTCTTCATAGCATAGCCAAATTTGCGGAACTGCAGGAAGCCCATCCGTGCGCTGAGATAAATACCGGTGCCGACCAGCAGAACCAGCATCCAGGGGCCCCAGGCGATTCCGTTCAGAAAATTCACGATCTCATGTAAATTCATGTTTTTCTCTCCCTTTTCTTGAGTCCACTTTATCATACTAAATTGTATACAAGAATGCAAGTATAAGTTCACACCTGGGCAGCAAAGATTTTTGTGTTTCTGCGGCGGATTTTTGTTCATAGTACCGAAACATTTTCTCGGTGTGAAGTTATCATTGCCCCGGCCCGCCGCAAAAAATCCGGGAGACCTGCACGCAGGTCTCCCGGATGGTTATGGTTTTTGTAAACAGCCGCAGAGCAATAACGCCTCACTCCACACGCCCAACTCAAAAGAAGCTGACCTGGCTGGTATCCGGCAGGTCGCCGAAGGCCCCCGCCTCCTTCAGCATCTGCATGTGGGTCTTGGAAACCTTGGGACAGGCGGCCGACACTTCTTCAATGGACAGGAAGGTCTTCCCTTTTCTGCCCTCCATCAGATCCCAGGCGGCGCTTTCGCCCAGGCCGGAGATGGACACGAAGGGCGGAAGGAGCTTGCCGTCTTTGATGAGGAATTTTGTGGCGTGGCTTTCGTAAATGCTGATGGGCGCAAACTCGAAGCCCCGGAGGTAGAATTCGTAGACAACTTCCAGGGTGGTCAGCAGGTCTTCGTCCTTCGCGGTGGCCTCTTCGTTATTGTCGATGGCGTCGATGTTCGCAATGACGGACTCGATACCGCCGGTCATCAGCACCGCGTCGAAACCGCCCTTCTGGCTGCGGCGGTAGAAGTAGGCCGCGTAGAACGGGAGCGGATGGTGCACCTTGAACCAGGCGATACGGAAGGCCATCATAACGTAGGCAACGGCGTGGGCCTTGGGGAACAGATATTTGATCTTTTTACAGGAACCGATATACCAGTCCGGGACGCCCGCGGCCACCATTTCTTCCTCCGCGCCCTCGGGAAGGCCTCTGCCCTTTCGGACAGCCTCCATGATCTTGAAGGAGCGCTTCTCCGGCATTCCGCAGGAGATCAGGTAGATCATAATGTCGTCACGACAGCCGATGGTGGAGTCAACCGTTGCGGTCTTGGAGGTGATCAGGTCCTTGGCGTTGCCCAGCCACACGTCGGTACCGTGGGAGAAACCGGAAAGCCGGACCAGGGTATCGAACCGGGTGGGCATGGTGTCCATCAGCATTCCGCGGGTGAACCGGGTGTTGAACTCCGGGATGGCAACAGCGCCGGTGGGGCCGAGAATTTTGTCGTCCTCATAGCCCAGCACCTTGCTGGAGGTGAAAATGGACATGGTGTCCTTATCATCCAGGGGGATGGTCTTGGCGTCCACGCCGGTCATATCCTCCATCATACGGATCATGGTGGGGTCATCATGGCCCAGCATGTCCAGCTTCAGGAGGTTTTCCTCCATGGAGTGGTATTCGAAATGGGTGGTGATCTGGTCGGAATTGGGATCATCGGCAGGATGCTGCACGGGGCAGAAATCCCAGATCTCATTCTCCTGGGGAATGACCACCAGGCCGCCGGGGTGCTGGCCCGTGGTGCGGCGGACGCCGACACAGCCGGAGGCCAGCCGGGCTTCCTCGGCACGGTTGGCTGTTTTGCCCCGCTCGGACAGGTACTTCTTGACATAACCGAAGGCCGTTTTTTCCGCAACGGTGCCAATGGTGCCGGCACGGAACACGTGGGAAGAGCCGAACATGGAAATACAATATTTGTGGGCCTCCGCCTGATATTCGCCGGAGAAGTTCAGGTCGATATCGGGAACCTTGTCGCCGCCGAAGCCCAGGAAGGTCTCGAAGGGGATGTTGAAGCCGTCCTTCTCCATTTTGGCGCCGCATTTGGGGCAGACCGCGTCGGGAAGGTCCGCGCCGCAGTTATAGCCCTTCGGCACATCCAGCTCGGTGTATTTGCACTCCGGATTGGGGCAGCGGTAGTGGGGCTGGAAGGAGTTAACCTCGGTGATGCCGGACATGTAGGCCACGATGGAGGAACCGACGGAACCACGGGAGCCGACCAGATAGCCATGCTCCAGGGAGTTCTGCACCAGCTTCTGGGCCGACATGTAGATCACGTCGTAGTGGCAGGAGATAATGTCATGGAGCTCCGTTTCCACACGCTTGACAAAGACTTCCGGAGGATTGTCTCCGTAGAGCCGGTGGAATTTTCCGTAAACCAGGGATTTCAGGTCTTCCACGGAATTTTCGATCTTGGGTGCAAACAGGTTATGAGGCACGGGGCGCATGGTCTCGCACATATCGGCGATCCTGTTGGGATTGGTGACCACGATCTCGTAAGCCTTTTCCTCCCCCAGGTAGCTGAATTCCCTCAGCATATCGTCGGTGGTGCGGAAATACAGGGGCATATCCTTGTCCGCGTCCGCGAAGCCCTTCGTAGCCAGAAGGATGTGACGGAACACCTCATCCTCCGGGTTCAGGAAGTGCACGTCGCCGGTGGCGACCACAGGCTTGCCCAGTTCCTCGCCCAGGCGGACAATGGTTCGGTTGTATTCCTGAAGGTCATAATCGGTCTGGGCTTCATACTTTTCGTTATCCAGCATGAAGCGGTTATTGGCCAAAGGCTGGATCTCCAGGAAGTCGTAGAAAGACGCGATCCGTTTCAGCTCGTCTTCGCTCTTGTGATCCAGGACTGCCTGGAACAGTTCGCCGGCTTCACAGGCAGAGCCGATGATGAGGCCCTCCCGCAGTTCCAGCAGCTCGGATTTGGGAATGCGGGGAACACGCTTGAAGTATTTCAGGTTGGAATCGGAGATCAGGTGGTACAGGTTTCGCAGGCCCACCTGGTTTTTCGCAAAGAGAATGATGTGCCGTGCCTGGCGGTCGGTGATCCTGCCGCCGGAACGGAGCTTGGTCATGGCAGGGTTGATAGCCTGAAGGGTATGGATGTCATGCTCCTCTTCCAGCTTCTGCATCAGCTTGGTCATGATGAGGCCGCAGGTCATGGCGTCGTCGCCTGCCCGGTGGTGGTTGAAGTCGGGAAGGCTCAGGGCGTTGGACACGATATTCAGCTTAAATTTGTTCAGGTGGGACAGCAGATTCTGGGACAAAATCAGGGTATCTGCGGCGGTATAGTTGTATTCATAGCCCTGCCGGGCGCATTCGGCCCGGATAAAGCTGGTATCGAAGTCGGAATTGTGGGCAACCAGAACCCGGTCGCCGATAAAGTCCAGGAATTTGGGCAGGACTTCTTCAATTTTAGGCGCGCCCTGAAGCATTTCGTCGGTGATGCCCGTCAGATCCACGATCTTGCGCTCCAACGTACGCTCCGGGTCAACGAAGGTCTGGAACCGGTCGATCTCCTGGCCGTTTTTCAGAATGACGGCACCAATTTCGATGATACGGTCAGTCTGGGCGGACAGGCCGGTGGTTTCCAGGTCGAAGGCCACAAATTCTTCGTCGAAGGCCATGTCCTTGGTGCCGTGGACAACGATGCGGTCGTCCACATCGTTGACGTAATAGCCCTCACAGCCGTAGAGGATCTTGATGGTCTCGTCGGTGCCTGCCACCTTGGGGGGCTTTCTGCCCTCGACGGTATGCAGGGCATCGGTGAAGGACTGGCAGCAGCCGTGGTCTGTGATGGCGATGGCCCGGTGGCCCCAGGCGGCGGCCTGTTTGATGGCGGCGTCGGTGGAGGTCAGGGCGTCCATATTGGACATGGAGGTGTGCAGGTGCAGTTCCACGCGCTTCATGCCCTCGGTGGTATCCTTACGCTTGGGCATAGAGCCGGGCTGCATGGCATAGGGTTTCAGCACCATTTCGTTCTCGAAACGGTCTTCGATCAGCTTGCCCTGGACCCGCAGGATGGAACCGATCTTTACATTTTCCAGGATGGGCTTGGCTTCGTTGGCCTCCATGAACTTGCTGATGCGGATGGAGTTTGTGTTGTCCGTCATGTCGAATTTGACCACATAGGCGTTGCGTTTTTTCAGCTCCTTGTGATCCACGTTGAAGACCTTGCCCTCTACGATGACGGTACCCATATCCATGCTCAGCTCCTTCATGGACACGGCATTGCCCTTGAAAGGCTTGCCGTAGAAGGTCTCGCTGGGAGCCGCGCTCTGGGGCTCCTTTGCCTTGGCCTGCTGGGCAGCGGCGGCAGGCAGTTTTTCCAGCATGGAGCCTCGCATGGACTCCATGGCTTCAAAAAGCGCTTTGCCTTCCAAGGTCTGCCCTGCTTCGATGGTAATGGTCACAGGACAGGCAAAACGTTCCCGTAGGATCGTTTGAATGGCAGGAACGTGCTCCATCAGCGCGTCCTTACCGTTTGCCACCAACTGGATAGTCAAGTCCGCATCCTTCCATGTCCATTTTGCCCCGGCAAGGGAACCCCGGGCCATGGAATTACGGCTGACAAACAGCTGCATCAGCTCTTCCGTTTCGATCTGATGCAGCTGCGATTCCGGATGCGTTGCCGTAAGCGCCACTTTCCGCAAGCCGTAGAGCATGGACAGGTCCTTCCCCGCTTTGTCCAGAAGCCGCTGCGGGATGTACTGCTCCGAATGGACAGCCACGCTGACGGTACGTTCCTCCGGGTCGATGTCCGCAGCAACGATAGCCGCCTGAGAAAGCGCTGCATACAGCTCCTCAGGCGGCTCGTAGTCCGGGAACATATGGAATAAGTAAACTTGCTGGTTCATATTTTTCCTTATTTCAGCACCGCAGGGGGCGGACACAAGGTCCGCCCCACATACGCAGATTACAGATTTTCGATCCTTCTCAGCAGAGCAGGCAGCAGTTTGTCATAGGGCAGCTTTTCCACTTGTTCACCTTTTTCGAAAATCATGCCCCAGCCGTCGCCGCCGGCAATGCCGATGTCGGCTTCCCGGGCTTCGCCGGGGCCGTTGACCACGCAGCCCATGACCGCTACGGTGATGGGCTTCTGGCAGTCCCGCAGGACCTCGTCTACCTTGTTCACCAGGCCGATCAAGTCGATGCGGGTCCGGCCGCAGGTGGGACAGGAGACGATGTTCACGCCCTCTTTCCGCAGTCCGGCGGCTTTCAGAATATCCTTGGCGGCATAAACCTCCTCCACGGGATCGTCAGTCAGGCTGACGCGGATGGTATCGCCGATGCCGTCCAGAAGCAGCGCGCCGATGCCCATGGCGGACTTCATCAACCCCTGCTTCACGGGGCCGGTTTCCGTCACGCCGATATGGATGGGATAGTCGCATTTGCTGCGGAACAGCCGGGCCGCTGCCACCATGGTGGGAACAGTGGAGGACTTCATAGAGACGCAGGTGTCATAGAATCCCTGCTTTTCCAGCAGTTCCAGGTGCTCGAAAGCGCTTTCCACCAGGGCTTCCGCCGTGGGGTGGCCGTATTTTTCCAGCAGCTTTTTATCCAGGCTTCCGCCGTTGACGCCGATACGGATGGGGATGCGCTTTTCCTTGCACACGTCCACCACGGCTTTCACCCGGTCTTCCCCGCCGATGTTGCCGGGGTTGATGCGGATCTTGCTTGCGCCGCCCTCGGCAGCGGCGATGGCCAGCTTGTAATCAAAATGGATGTCAGCCACCAGGGGCAGCGGGCTTTCCTTGCAGATTTCCGCAAAGCCACGGGCAGCCTCCATGTTGGGCACTGCCAGACGGGCGATCTGACAGCCGGCGGAGGCCAGCTGGCGGATCTGGTTGAGAGAGCCTTCCACATCCGTGGTCTTGGTATTGAGCATGGACTGGATCACCACCGGGGCTCCGCCGCCGATGGGGACTCCGCCTACATTAATCTGTCTTGTCATATGTGTCACCCCTTGAACAGGACGAAAATATCTTTGAACATGATAATGGCCATCAGTCCCAAGAGCAGGATCATGCCCGCGCCGTGGAGGTAGCCTTCATATTTGGGATCGATCTTCTTTTTGGTAACGGCTTCCACCGCGGTAGTGATCAGCAGGCCCACAACACGGCCGCCGTCCAGCGCGGGGATGGGCAGCAGGTTCATGACCGCCAGATTGATGGCGATGAAGCCGCCGAAATAGAGCATATTCAGCAGAGCATCCACCCAGCTGGAGGATGCCTCCGCCACCACGGACATCTGCTGGACAATGCCCACAGGGCCGGACATGTCGGACAGACCGGCCTGACCGGTGAGCAGCATTTTCAGGCTCAGCCGCACCAGCCGGACGGTGTCCAGAGACTGGTTCCAGGCATACGCCAGCCTGCCGCCGAGGTTCAGTTCGGACAGGGAGAAGTTCATGCCGTAGAGGCGGCGGGTGGCGCCGTCTTCGCCGGTGATCTCATGGCTTTCCATGCGGAAATCGTTCAGGGTAACTTTCTCGCCGTCCCGCTCCACCACCAGGTCATGGGTCTGGCCGGGATTCAGGCTCAGGAGCAGAGAAAAATCCGAATAAACGTAAACATTTTCACCGTCTACTTTCAGGATCCTGTCCCCTACCTGCAGTCCATCCGCGCCATTTACGGTACTGTATTCCTCAAAACTGGAAATCACGGGAACCACCGTCCGCTCCACCGGCAGATAGACAATGACCATCAGCAGCACGCCCACGATAAAGTTCATGGCAGCGCCGGCAACCAGAATGATCAGGCGCTTCCACCATGCCGCTTTGTCAAAGGAGCGGGGATTGTCGCTGCCGCCGTCTTCGCCCTCCATGGCGCAGTAGCCGCCGATGGGGATCAGGCGGATGGCATACAGGGTCTCCCCTACCTGCTTCTTCCACAGGGCCGGGCCCATAAACATGGAAAACTCGTTGACCTGGACGCCGGAGAGTTTGGCGGCCACGAAATGGCCCAGCTCATGGACGAAGATCAGGACGCTGAACAGTAGAATCGCAAAAAGAACGCTCATAGATTTCCTCGCTTAAACTTTGGATACCTGTCTGACAGCCTCACGGGCCAGACGGTCGGTCTCCAGAATTTCTTCCAGAGTGGGATTTGCAATAAAAGGAACCGCATCCACAGCCTGAGAAACCAGACGGTAGATATCGTAGAAGCCGATCTCATCCCGCAGGAACATGGCAACGGCTTCCTCATTGGCCCCGTTCATGGCGGGGCAGGCTGTGCCGCCCAGTTTGGCACAGCGGTAGGCCAGGGCAAGACAGGGGAAACTTTCCAGATCCGGCTTGCTGAAGGTCAGCGGGCCGCAGCTGAGAAGGTCCAGGCCGTCCACCGGGCAGGGGATCCGCTCCGGATAGGTCAGGGCCAGCTGGATGGGCAGGCGCATATCCGGCGCGCCCATCTGGGCCATGACGGCGCCGTCCACAAACTCCACCATGGAGTGGACGATGCTCTGGCGGTGGATCACCACATCCACCTGCTCCAAAGGCATCCGATACAGGCGCATGGCCTCGATGACTTCCAGGCCCTTGTTCATAAGGGTAGCGCAGTCGATGGTGATTTTAGCGCCCATCTTCCAGTTGGGATGCTTCAGGGCATCGGCCTTGGTCACGGTTTGCAGCCGCTCCTTATCCATGCCGAAGAAGGGGCCGCCGGAACAGGTCAGGATCAGGCGCTTGACTTCTTTTTTCTCGCCGCTGCCCATGAGACACTGGAAAATGGCGGAATGCTCGGAATCCACGGGGATGATCTCCGCACCGTATGCTTCCGCTTCGGCCATGACCAGTTCACCGGCGCAGACCAGGGTTTCCTTATTGGCAAGGCCGATGCGCTTTTTCGCCCGGATGGCGGCAAGGGTCGGCTTCAGGCCCACCATGCCCACCACGGCGGTGATGACACAGTCCGCGCTTTCCATGGTCGCGGCTTCGATCAGGCCCGCTTCTCCCCAGCTCACCCGGGTGGGGAGGTCTTTGATCTGGGCAGCCAGCGCTGCTGCCGCCTCCTGAGTAGCCATAACAGCCAGTTCCGGCAGGAAAGCACGGCACTGCTCCGCCATGCGCTCCACGCTGGTTCCGGCTGTCAATGCCGCCACTTTGACCTGGGGCAGGCGGCTGATAATATCCAGGCTCTGCCGGCCAATGGAGCCGGTGGAACCGAGAATGCTGACACATTTTACCATACGATCACCTTTTTTATATCGGATGATTTTGGGAAATGGGGCCGATGAAACATCGGCCCCTGAAAGGCTTTTATACGTTCACGATGGGCATGATCAGCAGCAGGGCCTCGATCAGAGGCGCCACTGCCAGTATGGAATCAAACCGGTCCAGAACACCGCCATGGCCGGGGATCAGATTGCCGTAATCCTTGATGCCGGTCTGGCGCTTGATGACGGAGAAGCACAAGTCGCCCAGCTCGCCCACCAGACAGCCCAGCACGCCGTAGAGGATCGCCGCGCCGTAATTCACATCAAATTTCAGGGGGAGGTCCAGGATCAGCGCATACAGCAGCATTGCCAGCACGCCGGATGCCAGACCGCCCAAGGCGCCCTCAATGGTCTTATTGGGGCTGACCACAGGAGCCAGCTTGTGCTTGCCGAATTTCAGGCCGATGAAGTAGGCACCCGCATCGCAGATGCAGGCGACCACGAAGGGGATCAGGATCACATAGCGGCCAATGCTCATGGTCAGGATCCGAACCACCGCGCTCATCAGGTAAGGAACCACCAGACCGCCCACAAAACACATGCTCAGCGTCTCGAAGCGGATCTTTACATGGTCTCTCATCATCTCGGAGAACATCAGCAGGAAGTATGCCAGCACCATCAGGACAAAGTAGGCGTGGATCGCATCCGCGAAGCTCCACAGCGCAATGGCAAAGGCCATGACCACACTGTAGACCACAAGCCGGGGTTTCGTCACCAGCTTGGTTCTGTACAGCAATTCATAAGCCGCAATGGCCTGCAGCGCGCCCATGATGGCCGCCGCCACCTCTTTCGGTGCTACCAGCACCACCAGAAACAAAACCGGCACCAGAACTGCCGCCGCAATTATACGGGTCTTCATATCTTTTTAAACTCCTCCGAAGCGGCGGTTGCGCCGGTGATATTCTGCAATGGCCTCATCCAGATGCTCCGGAGTAAAGTCGGGCCACAATACATTCATAAATACATATTCCGAATAAGCGGACTGCCACAGCAGGAAATTGCTGGTGCGCTTCTCGCCGGAGGGCCGGATGATCAGCTCCGGGTCCGGTACGCTGGCCGAATAAAGATAGGAAGACAGCAGTTCTTCCGTCAGCTCTTCGGGGTCCCGCTTCCCTGCCGCCACGTCTTCGGCAAAGGCACGGGCCGCGTGGACGATCTCGTCCCGGCCGCCGTAATTCAGGCAGAAATTTACCTGAACGTCATATTCTTCGCTTCGCTGTTCCGCGTCGCGGCACAACTGCCGCAGTTCGGGGCTCAGGCGGGTCAGGTCGCCAAAGAACCGGAAGCAGACACGGTTTTTCTCCATGTCCCGAAGGGCTTCTTCCAGATAGCGGCGAAGCAGCTTCATAATGCCTGCCACTTCCTCCTGGGAGCGCTTCCAGTTCTCCGTAGAGAAGGCGTAGACCGTCAGGTACTTGACGCCCAATGTGCGGCAGTAATTGGCGATGCGCCGGAAGGCTTCCGCGCCTGCGGCGTGTCCGGCGTTGCGGGGCAGGCCCCGCTGTTTTGCCCAGCGGCCATTGCCGTCCATGATGATGGCAATATGCTCGGGAGGGGCAAGGGTTTCTTTCTCAGAAAGTGCCATTGGAGCACCTCTTTCTACGTGAAATAAGAAACGTATCATTCCGCGCGGGAGCCAGGCCCCGCGCGGAAATGACAGCAATCGTTTCCGGTATCACAATATTATCAGTTCATTCTAAACTGAAAATAAAGTGAAATCAGATGGACATCAGTTCCTTTTCCTTGGCTGCCAGGGCTGCGTCGGCCTTCTTGATCATCTTATCCAGCAGGTCCTGCAGATCCTTTTCCGCCTTCTTCTGATCGTCCTCGGTGATCTCGTTGTTCTTCTTCAGCTTCTTGACATAGTCCATGCCGTCGCGGCGGATGTTGCGCATGGCGACCTTGGCTTCTTCGGCATACTTCTTGACCTGCTTGACCAGATCCTTACGGCGGTCCTCCGTCAGCTGGGGGAAGACCAGGCGAATGACACGGCCGTCGTTCTGGGGGTTGATGCCCAGGTCGGAGGTCTGGATGGCCTTCTGGATCTCCTTCAGCAGCTTGGTATCCCAGGGCTGGATCACCAGGGTACGGGCGTCGGGGGTGGAAATGGTAGCCACGCCGTTCAGGGGCGTTTCACTTCCATAGTATTCCACGGTGATACGGTCCAGAACCTTGGCGTTGGCACGGCCTGCCCGGACGGCACCGAATTCCTCGTTCAGGTGCTCCAGGGCCTTGTCCATTCTTCTTGCGTATTCCTTAAAATCCACGGGCATAATCTTGTCCTCCTAAATAATTAATTGGTAACGGTGGTTCCGATCTTCTCACCGCGAACCACACGCAGAATACTGTTCTCTTCCGCCAGGCCGAAGCAGACCATGGGCATATCGTTGTCCATAGCCAGAGCCATGGCGGTAACGTCCGTTGCCTTCAAGCCCTTGTCCAGGACTTCGGCGTAGGTCAGCTGATCGTATTTCACGGCGGTGGGATCCTTGTGGGGATCTGCGGAATAGATGCCGTCAATATTCTTTGCCATCAGCACAGCATCGGCCTCGATCTCCACGCCGCGGAGCACCGCGCCGGTATCGGTGGAGAAATAGGGATTGCCGGTGCCGGCGGCAAAGAGCACCACCTTGCCTTCATTCAGATAGCGGTTGGCGGTGTCCCGGGTGAAATACTCGGCAAACTTGTTCATCTCCACCGCGGTAAGTACCCGTGCGTCCAGACCATGCTGCTCCAGCACGTCCGCTACGGCGATGGCGTTCATAACCGTAGCCAGCATACCCATGGAGTCCGCATGGGAGCGCTGCATTTTGCCGCTGCCGTTCTTCACGCCGCGCCAGAAATTGCCGCCGCCGATGACCAGGCCCACCTGAACGCCCATTTCAACGCATTCCTTGATGGAAGCGCAAACCGCATCGATTTTCTTAAAATCCAGACCAAAGCCATCGCCCGCGGCGGTCTTCTCGCCCAGGGCTTCACCGCTGACTTTCAGCAGGATCCTCTTATACTTGATCTCAGACAATTGGATTCACTCTCCTTATCCTATCTTTTCATATCCTTTCCTATTTTAATATAAGATAGCCGAATTGACAACCACAAAATTTAAGAATTCTTAAAATGTTTTTTATTTTTTCACATTCTTTGCCAGACTGTACATTCTTCACACAGACATGCCCTTGTAAAATATGGATTCTGGCGGGAATTTTGGTTGCAAAACCGCTGTCAATGGGTTATAATGACATATTATTGGTGCACTTATCGCTGGGCAGAGGCTTGTCCTTCCGGTATAGGCTGTGCCAATATCGTTACTATGGAACTAACAAGAGAGGATGTTTTAGATATGGCTGAGATCACTGAAAGCAAAAATTTCATCCATGCCTTTATCGATGAGGATATTGCCGAGGGCGGCCAGTACGCCGGTATGACCGTCCACACCCGTTTCCCGCCCGAACCCAACGGCTATCTGCATATCGGCCACTGCAAGGCCCTGATCATTGACTTTGGCACTGCGGAAAAGTATGGCGGCATGTGCAACCTGCGCATGGACGATACCAACCCCACAAAAGAAGACGTGGAGTTCGTGGAGGCTATCAAGGAGGATATCCACTGGCTGGGCTTCGACTGGGGCGACCGGTTCTTCTACGGCTCCGACTATTTCGAGAAGGACTACGAATACGCCGTGGAGCTGATCAAAAAGGGACTGGCTTACGTCTGCGAGCTGACTCCCGAGCAGTTCAAGGAATACCGGGGCGATCTGAATACCCCCGCTATCTCCCCCTACCGGGACCGTCCCATTGAGGAGAGCCTGGACCTGTTCGCCCGGATGCGTGCCGGCGAATTCGAGGACAACAAGTATACCCTCCGGGCCAAGATCGACCTGGCCTCCGGCAACTTCAACATGCGCGACCCCGTCATTTACCGGATCCGCCACATGCACCATCACCGCCAGGGCGATAAGTGGTGCATCTATCCCATGTACGACTTTGCCCACCCCATCCAGGACGCTCTGGAAGGCATCACCCATTCCCTGTGCTCTCTGGAATTTGAGAACCATCGTCCCCTGTACAACTGGGTGGTGGAGAACGTATCCGTACCCCATCATCCCCGGCAGATCGAGTTCGCCCGCCTGGGCATCGATCACACCGTGCTGAGTAAGCGGAAGCTGAGAAATCTGGTGGAGAACGGCTATGTTTCCGGCTGGGACGATCCCCGTATGCCCACCCTGTGCGGCCTGCGCCGCCGTGGCTACACCCCCGCTTCCATCCGCAATTTCTGTGAGCGCGTAGGCGTTGCCAAATCTCCCAACACCATTCCCTACGCCTTCCTGGAATTCTGCCTGCGGGAAGACCTGAACGAGACCGCTCAGCGTGTCATGGCCGTTCTGAAGCCTGTAAAACTGACCATCACCAACTATCCCGAGGGCCAGAGCGAGACCGTGACCGTCGAGAACAATCCCAACCGTCCTGAGGACGGCACCCGGGAAGTCACCTTCTCCCGGAACCTGTGGATCGAAGCCGACGACTTCCTGGCCGAGCCTATTCCCAAATACAAGCGCCTGTTCCCCAACGGACCGGAGTGCCGCCTGAAGGGCGCCTACCTGATCCAGTGCACCGGCTGTGTCACCGACGAAAACGGCAACGTTGTGGAAGTCCTGGCTACCTATGATCCCGAGTCCAAGGGCGGCGATCCCGCCGACGGCCGCAAGGTCAAGGGCGCGACCATCCACTGGGTTGACGCCGAGACCTGCGTGGATGCCGAAGTTCGCCAGTACAGCAACCTGTTCGACGATCCCGATCCCGACGCCGCCGGTAAGGATTACCTGGCCTGCCTGAACCCCCATTCCCTGGAAGTGCTCACCGGCTGTAAGGTGGAGGCTTCCCTGGCAAACGCCAAGGCTCCCGCTTCTTACCAGTTCATGCGTCTGGGCTACTTCTGCCCCGACTCCAAGGACTGTACCCCCGAGCATCTGGTGTTCAACCGTTCCGTCAGTCTGAAGGATTCCTTCAAGCCCGGCAAATAACCGGTGAAAGCCATATCAGGTTGGGCAATGCCGTTAAGTTAAACATTTTGCAGGGCGGGGTCATGACCCGCCCTGCATTCTTTCTGCATTCGCTGAATGGCCTTGTCTTGCCGGATGCGTCTTTTTTCTTGCATTTTTGGCAGAATGTATTATAATGAAACTGAAAAAGATCAAGGAGGTAAGTCTATGGATACAACATTGATTCGTCAAAAAGCACGGGACCGGCTCACCGGAAACTGGGGACTGTCTATCGGTGTCGCCGCAGTGGCCTGCCTGCTGGGCGGTGTGCTGGTGGGTTCCAGTTTCCTGCCCGATTTGGAGTACCACACCGGCGACCGGAATATTTACACCCTTGCCAGCAGCATTGGCCTCAGCTTCAAAAACGGCATTTTCGGACTTGCGGCGTTCATTCTTGGCGGTGTTCTGGAACTGGGCTACGCGCGGTTTTTGCTGAAGCAGCACGATGGGCAGCAAGCGGAATTCAACGACCTGTTTTCCCAGTTTGACCGCTTCGGCGCGGGCTTTGCCCAGCAGTTCCTGCGCAATCTCTATACGGCACTGTGGACGCTTCTGCTGGTGATCCCCGGCATCGTTGCCAGCCTCAGCTATGCCATGACGCCTTTTATCATGGCGGAATACCCGCAGCTGACAGCCAGTGAAGCCATCAGCCGCTCCAAGGCTCTGATGGATGGACACAAAATGGATCTGTTCGTGCTGCGGCTGACCTTTATCGGCTGGGACCTGCTGGCAGCTTTGACGCTGAACATCGGGTATCTGGCGCTGAATCCCTACAAGAACGCGGCGGAAGCGGTGTTCTATCGGGAGATCTGCGCGCGGCAGCGGTATACGGTGGAATAACATCTTCTCTACATAAAAAGAATCCCGGCGGTTTCGCAAAACCGCCGGGATTTCATTATTTTTTGATTTCTTTTTCTTCCTTGATCTGAGCCTGCAGGTGGACAGACAGCACCGCCAGAGATGTGGCCATATTCTCGTTCTGCACCAGAATGTTGGCGGGCACATCCAGATGGGTGGGCGCAAAATTCCAGATGGCCTTGATGCCGCCGGCAATGAGCTGGTCGGCTACCTCCTGGGCGCCTTCCGCCGGGACGGTGATGATGCCCATGAGCACCTTGTTGGTGCGGCAGAAATGGGCCAGCTGGGAAATGTGGTAGACCGGCTTTCCCTCGTCCGTCTTTTCCATCTTGGGCCGGACATCAAACGCTGCCAGAATGTTCAGGCCGTATTCATCGAAGCCCTTGTAGGCCATCAGCGCCTGTCCCAGTTTGCCCGCGCCGATGAGCACCGCGTCGGTGGTGTTGTCATAGCCCAGGAACTGCTCAATATCATCGATCAGGCTCTCCCGCAGATACCCGATTTTGGGGCGGCCGCCGTCGGAGACCATGGCCAGATCCTTTCGCACCTGCACCTCGCCCATTCCCAGCGCATTGGCCAGAGCCGTTGCGGAGATATGGGGCGGGGCGTTCTCCGGCATATTCTTCAGGTATGCCAGATAGCCCGGCAGGCGTTTCAGAACCGATTTTGAGATCTTCTTCTGTTCCATAGATACCTCTTCGTTTATCGGTACATTTTTATATCGATATATTTTCATATCGATTATAGCATATCGATTTCTTAAAATCAAGCGCAGCTTGTCTGTCGTATAAACTCTTTTTTCAGCCTTTGCATAATCCGCTTCTCCAGCCGGGAAATGTAAGACTGTGAGATTCCCATTTTCTGGGCGACCTCCTTCTGGGTCAGCTCCTTGCGTCCCTCCAGGCCGAAGCGCATGAGGACGATCTCCCGTTCCCGCTCCGGCAGTTCATGAAGGGCCTGCCGCAGAACGCACAGGTCTACATCGTCTTCCAGGGGCCGCAGGATCATATCTTCCTCTGTGCCCAGGATGTCGGAGAGCAGCAGTTCGTTGCCGTCGCAGTCCATATTGATTGGCTCATCCAGAGAAACCTCCGTTTTCTGGTTGGAGGTCTTGCGGATATGCATGAGGATCTCGTTCTCGATGCACCGGGACGCGTAGGTTGCCAGCTTGATCTTTCTGTCCAGGCGGTAGGTGCCGATGGCCTTGATCAGGCCAATGGTGCCAATGGAGATCAGGTCTTCCAGATTCGTGCCTGTGTTCTCGAAGCGACGGGCAATGTAGACCACCAGCCGGAGATTGTGCTCCACCAAGCGCTGCTTGGCAGCTTCGTCCCCCCGTTCCAGCGCTTCCAGCGCCGCCTGCTCTTCCGCGCCCTTCAGCGGCGCAGGCAGCACATCGCTGCCGCCGATGTAATAGACGCCGTTTTCCTTGATGAGACCCAGTCTGCGTAAGAGTTCCAGTAACTTCATAATGCCCCTCCTGTCAACGCCTGATACACTTCTCCCCTGCCCAGGCCCTCCGGAGCAAAGGCCACAATGGCACGCACGCTCTGGGGACCAATTTTCACATTTTCAAACCGCAGCGCCAGCAGCATACAGCCGGTCTGTCCCACCGCCCGGTAGGGGATCAGCCGCAGACCGGGAATGGGACGCTGCGCCAGCGTCTCCAACGGGCTGCGCAGCTGCTGGTCCGTCAGGCCTGTCAGCTCCTGTGCGATGTCTCCGGAAAGGATCAGCAC
The DNA here is from genome assembly GCA_036300205.1 of Oscillospiraceae bacterium. Lineage (GTDB taxonomy): Bacteria > Bacillota > Clostridia > Oscillospirales > Oscillospiraceae > Faecousia. The sequence continues at coordinate 3,805 of JAXJGV010000009.1, read as the reverse complement.
CTGCTCCCCGGTGATGGGGTCCCGGAGGGTGTTTCCGGAGTCCCGCAGGGCGGTAACGCTGGCGGTATTTCCTCCATAGGTAAGGGTGATGGGCACATATTCCCTGCCGCCTACGGTATCTCCAAAGGCGATGCGGCACAGCAGCCAGACGCCCGCCGCGGCCAGAACCAGGGTCAGGAATTCCCCCTTGCCAAAGCTGACGGCAATGCCGCCCAAGGCCATGCTCAGCAGAACGAAGACCCCGCCCCGCTTGACGGCGCTTCGGTTCCAGCCGAAGGCGATCACAGCCATGAGGCTCAGGCTTACGATGCGCCAGAGGGTATTGCCCAGAAAGCGGAACCCCGGCAGCATACAGGCCCCGCTGTAGATGCCTCCCAGGCCGGAAGCAAGGGCGCAGCGCTTTGCCGACAGGGGGAAGCCTGACAAACGGTTTGTCCCCAAAAGCAGCAAAAAATCCACCAGAAAGTTAAGGATCACAATCAAATCAAGGTAAACTTCCAACCGATCACCTCCGCATTTGCTTTGGGCTAAGTATACCGCGGCGGCGAAAAAAAGTTGGTCGCATCTTCGATGCGGGTTCGGCGCAAGTTCCTTCAAGGCACGCTGGGTTTCAGCGTCATGCCCTTTGATGAACGAAAAACCTCCGACATAATCAGTCGGAGGCTTCCTTGCGTTCCACAGAGCGGATATTTTTTTCTGCCTTGAACCGGGGCGTCATCAGCTCGTGGCCGCAGCCCAGGCACCGCAAGCGGAAGTCCGCGCCGGTGCGGAGCACCAGCCAGCGCTTTTCCCCGCAGGGATGGGGCTTTTTCATAACAAGAATATCGTTGAGACGGATGTCCATATCTACCCTCCTGTTTCCTCTTCCTGTAGGGCGGCTTGCCCTACTTATTTTTGATCGAGTCCCAATACTGCTTGGCGGACTGCTCCAGCTTATTGGGGCCGTATTCGTAATACTTGGTACCCACCAGCCCGTCGGGCAGGTACTGCTGCTGCACCCAATGGTTGGGGAAATCGTGGGGATACAGGTAGCCCTGCTCCCGCTCCATGGTGTAGGAGTCGGCATGAACATTTTGCAGATGCCGGGGAAAATCACCGCCCTTGCCCTTGCGGACATCTTCCAGCGCCATGTCCAGGGCGATATGGCCGGAATTGGATTTGGGGGAAGTCGCCATCAGTACGGCGGCGTCGCCCAGGGGGATCCGGGCTTCGGGCATGCCCAGCTTCAAGGCCATGTCCACGCAGGCGTTGACGATGGGGATGATCTGGGGATAGGCAAGGCCCACATCCTCCGCCGCGATGACCATGAGCCGGCGGCATGCGGACTGCATCTGCCCAGCTTCCAGAAGTCGGGCCAGGTAATGGCAGGCGGCGTCCGGGTCGGAGCCGCGGATGGATTTTTGCAGAGCGGAAAGCAGGTCATAGTGGTTGTCGCCGTCCCGGTCGGCACGCATGGCGCTTTTCTGGGTGACGGCTTTGGCATCCGCCAGGGTCAGAGGCAGATTCTCCCCTTCCGGGACGCCTGCGGAGAACAGCACTTCTACCGCGTTCATGGCCTTGCGCAGATCGCCGCCGCAGGCCGCCGCAATGTATTCCAGCGCACCTTCTTCCGGGAACGCTTTCAGGGCGGTGCGCTGTTCCATGAAGGCCACCGCCCGGTTCACCGCCTGCAAGGCGGCAGACGCGGAGATCTGCTTGAATTCGAAAACTGTGGAACGGCTGAGAATGGCGTTGAACACGTAGAAATAGGGATTTTCTGTGGTGGACGCGATGAGGGTGATCTTGCCGTTTTCGATGTGTTCCAGCAGAGACTGCTGCTGCTTCTTATTGAAGGACTGGATCTCGTCCAGGTACAGCAAAACGCCGTTGGGGGCCATGAAGGTATCCAGCTGGGCCACGATCTCCTTGATATCGGCGGTGGAGGCTGTGGTGGCGTTCAGCTTATAGAGAGTACGGTTGGTCTGCTTGGCGATGATATTGGCAACGGTAGTCTTGCCCGTGCCGCTGGGACCGTAAAAGACCATGTTGGGGATCTTCCCGGAATCGATAAGCCGGCGCAGCACCGCGCCCTTGCCCAGGATATGCTCTTGTCCATAGACCTCATCCAGCGTCTGGGGACGCAGCAGGTCGGCTAGCGGCTGATACATAGACATGCCCTTTCTGGTGTAAATGATTGTTGATACGCTTTGCCACATTCCATTTCTTTCTCTATACTATACCACATCCAGGGCCAAATTGCATCAACTATTTTTCGAATTTTTGTTCAAAATAAAATTCCCTCCTTGCAGAGGGAATTTTACACATTATTCCCCTTTGCGGAACATTCGATCAGCAATTACGACAAGTACGGAAAAATTCGCCATCCCCGTCGCCGCAATGACGGAAAGCAACACATAGAGCGTCTCGCTTGCCACCATAGCATATCCTAGCAGTCCCAGCGTTGCGCCAAGTCCCAGAATAAGCAATGTTTTCCATATCGTCACTTGTCTCACCTCCTTGACATACTATTCCTAATGTGCGTCAATAGTTGAAAAGTCAGGAAATTAGCAGAAACTACCAAAATTGTCATTCTGAGCGAGTGAAACGTGTCGAAGAATCTACGCACAAACTGTTACTTTTTGGGTATCGGCAGTGCGTAGACTCTTCACTCAGGATGACATATTGGGTACATTTCCGGTATATTCTGAACAGTTTAACTATTGAATCGCATTCTTAATTTTAGAATAATATGCTTATCGACATGAGACAGCTTATGGCGAACGCCTTGCCTCCCTCTTTAGGGGAGGTGGTCTGAAGGGCCGGAGGGAGTGTCATTTCGCCGGGGGCAAGACACCTTCATTTGCCGGCCAACGCTTTTGCTGCGTTAAGTCGATTGCATATAGAATAATACTAACATCTAATTATTAATGAGTTGTAAATTGTGCCATTTCTTTAAAGGACATCAATCATTATATACTACCCTAAATTCCTCTGTCGTTTTTGTAAAAGTTGCATAATTGAATGTATACAGCAACTCGTCCGTGGTGGAACTCCTCACTTCACCTTGATATATAACATAATCATAGCCACAGTATACTCTGATTTTGGAGGGGCGGCTCTGGTCTGCATTTATAGTGTAACCAAAGCTGGAGGAGCTGGCGGAAATACCAATCGTTCCATTAAACGTCTCTCCTCCCCATGTAAGTGAAACGGATACACCAACAGTAGTGCTATAAGAAAAGGAATAACTTGCAACATATCTCCATATCGTAGTACTTGGATGGTATCCTAAATCAACCATTGAAACACTTCCAGTTCCAATTTGTGTACTCTTAAGATATGTTCCATCCTCCGCTCTGGCAGTATTTGTGATGGTCACAGGCATATTATTACTCAATATCTGCCCATCCTTTGAATAGCAGATATAATAATTTTCTCCTGATGCCGACTCAGTTTCAGTAGCAAATGTGGTAATTGGTACATTTAGTAACAGTACCACCGCCAAAAATACCGATACAAATCTTTTCATCATAAGTAATTCTCCTTTCAATACAAATTCCAATTCCTAACCCATTATTATAACTTATATCAGTATTATGCACCTCTACCTTTGTTACAAATATAATATCTTATTATAATATTTTATATGTTAATAGTTTGCAAACAAAAATATCCCCTCCATATTGGGTAATGTCACTTAGACAATATGTAATGACCTCGCATTTGTAGAAACGTGGATTTACCTGTATACTATAAGTGCCAGCAAATAGAAACAGGGATTACCGCATACAAATGGAGGTCATTATATGTATTATAACACACTTTT
>JAXJGV010000008.1:0-47099 GCA_036300205.1 Oscillospiraceae bacterium | reverse complement strand
TTTATAGCTGACCCAGAAGGTAATGTTATTGAAATTGGTTCTTGGGATAAACCATATGAAGAGAAAGATAAATAGAGGATAAAATTATATCTTTGAAAGTAGAGCGACAACTTTCAGTTTGACGGAGAGTCAAATTTCAATATGTCGAACTGATAGTTATAGCCGTCTCCATAGAGGAGACGGCTATTTTTCCTGTTTTTAGTTAGCGATGTACTCTCAAACGGGTTCCTGTAAATGTTCAATTCTATCGATTTCAGAGAAGTCGATGGACATGTGCCCGACTTGCAGTAAACCCCAATAGGGGTCCACTTTTGCAACTGCACCGGTGAGCTGGTGATACTCTTGCTCATAGATGCAGTAGTAGACTACAGTTACTATGGTTCCTTTGCGGAGTTGGGATAATTGCTCATTCAATTCTGCCTGTGCATCTTCTGCTATAATGCGACGGGGAGTGGGGATTCTCTCTTTTTCTGCGATGGCTTCCTTCAGACCTTTCAAGGCATCAAAGGGGGCAAATTGCTTTGCTCTCCGGGATGCAGGCATCGGCGCTCTTACGGTTGTTCTAGCCATTGGATTTATGTCCTCCGATCTGAAGGTTTCTTTCTCTGCCGGTTGCAGCAGGATCGTAATTCATGCCTTTTAAGATAGCATTCTTTCCGTACTTCGCTTTGATACCCAGCATGGTTTCCTGGATGGCTCTGCTGCGAAGCTGGGAGGTAATATCATCGAACATATTGAGCTGATACACCCCACGGTCTTCTACCACGCTGTTGCAGCACAGGCAGATACGGCGAATGGCATAGGCGGGGTTCACGATCCGCTTGTAGAGGGTGGCAATCGCCGGGATAATGATGGAATCCGCATTGGTTTCGCAGGTCAGCTTGGCAGTTCCCTTGGCTCCACCGATGCACTGGGTATAGGAGTAGCCCACATAGAGGGACACCGATTCTGTTGCCAATTTCTTTGCAACCATATCCAGACATAGCTGATCCATCATTTCTTTGACAATGACAAGCCCTTCGTCATAGCGATAGTCTCGCATCAAGACCTGTCCACTGGACAGACTTTTACCTTTGGAGCGGTAAGCCTTAATATCTGCAATGGTGGTAGGCTCCCGGCCCCAGGCATGATCGATCAGCAGTTCTGCGTCGATGCCGAACCAGTCGTATAGAAAGTCCTCTTTCATCATGGCAATATCCCGCATGGTGGTAATGCCGTGGTTTCTGAGCCTTTCAGCCTTTCCAGATGCAATCTGCCAGAAGTCCGTGATAGGCTTGTGATCCCATAACTTTTCTCGATAGCTCTCTTCGTCCAGCTCTGCAATAAAGTCCGCTGCGTGTTTTGCATGGATGTCCAGGGCAATCTTGGCAAGATACAGATTGGTGCCAATACCGCAAGTGGACACCGTACCGACGGTATTGCGAACATCATCAATGATAGCTTTCGCCAGTTCACGGGCCGTCATATTGTATAGCTTCAGATATGGCGTCACATCGAGAAAAGACTCATCGATGCTGTAAGTATGAATATCTTCCGGAGCGATGTATTTAAGAAATACACCGTGAATTGCAGCAGCACAGTCAATGTAAAGCTGCATCCTGGGAACTGCTGTAATGTACTTCAGATGCTTTGGAATTTCCTTTATACGGCAGCGATTGGATACTCCTTTGGCTTTTAGGGAAGGGGAGACTGCGAGACAAATAGTATTCTCACTGCGTTCCGGGTCAGCAACCACAAGATCGGTGGTCATAGGATCAAGGCCACGGTCAACACATTCCACGGTGGCATAGTCGGGTAAGGGGTGAACATTACTGTTCGCCCCTCCCCTAAGAACCGTACGTGACAGTTTCCCGTCATACGGCTCAAGCCTCTCAAAGCCTATTGCTGCCGCAATAAGCCGGCTGAAAGGAAGGGAACTGGTGGAGCTTCCGGTGACAGTCCGGGTGCACGAGAAAGTTCAGACTGGCGTTGCCATGCTTATATTTATGGCAACGTCCGCCTGTTTCCAGTGTCAGCTTTTCGCCGCAGAGCGCACAACAACCACGTTGTTTGTTGAACAGGTAGCGCAGAGTATGGTTGCCTTTCACAGTGATACGCATTTTCTCTGTCTCCCGTTCTTCAAGATATAACTGCCATTCTTCGTCATGAGGATTGGCACCATCACGGATTCCGGGGAATCGGACGATTTTGGTATCGGATGCGTATTCCAGAGCGAAATAGCCTGTGGTACCGTCGTCCCGTTTCCACTGCCGTGCAAAAGTCCAGTTTCGTGTATTGATACGGTGAAAGTATTTTCGCACAATCCACTTGGAACCTTTGTTATGATGTCTGCGCTTCGCCCATCTCCAGAGAGCATGGAAAATCTGCGCGTCAACATAGCCAAAAATCTGGTCAGACACATTGAATCTATGGAAGTTAACCCATCCCCGGATTACCGGGTTGAGTCTGGCAATCAAGTCCTGTTGCGTTGCTGTTTTGTTTTGGCGAATAATACCCCTGATTTTTCGCAAGAAACTCTTCACGGATGACTTTGCTGGTTTAATGAGCAGCTTCCCGCTGTATTTCCTCACGTTACATCCCAGAAAATCGAATCCGTCCTCAATGTGGGTAATTAGGGTCTTTTCTTCGGAGAGTGTTAGACCACGTTCCTCCAGAAACTGACGCACGATGGGTTTTACCTCATTCTCCAGAACAGCCGGGTCTTTACCAGTGATTATGAAGTCATCGGCGTACCTTGTGTAATTAACTGCGGAATAGAAGTTTTTCCCGTCTACCCACTTCGGTTTGAAGTGCTCCTTTAGAATTGGTTCCAGACCATCCAGCACCATGTTACAGATTGTGGTAGAAATGGTGCCGCCTTGCGGTGTTCCCATTTCAGTCGGGAACAGTGTCCCTGTTTCCATATAACCGCTTTTTAGAAACTGATGCAGGATGACTTTATCCATAGGGATATTGTTCATTATCCAATCATGGCTAATATTGTCGAAGCATCCCTTGATATCTCCCTCAAGAATCCATACAGGAGATCTTTTCTTGGAAAGGACTTGGAAGCATCTTTCAATGGCATCCTGTACACATCTCTGCGGACGGAATCCGTAGGAGTGGATGTCGGCCGTAGTTTCTGCAACCGGTTCCAGGGCGAAGCGGTATAGCGTCTGCATCGCTCTGTCTGTCATAGTGGGAATGCTGAGTGGTCTGAGCTTGCCGTTCTTTTTCTCGATATATACTCTTCTGAGCGGCCGTGCCCGGTAACCCCGACGTGTTAGCTTGTCGATTGCTTTGAACTTGGATTCTGGTGATTCCCAGATTTCGTGGTCTACACCAGAAGTCCGTTTGCCTTTGTTTTCTGTCACACGTTTAATCGCTAAGGCTTTCGCATAGAACGAATGCGTCAGCGTCCATTGCAAGGATTTAACCTTGCCCCATTTCTTTTCCTTTACAGCCTTTGCAATACGCATTTGCAGTTTCTTCACACAATTCTCAGCGGCTTTAAAATCAATATCCTGCCAACTCTCGACTGTGCGAGGAGTCGCACACAGTTTCCTGTTCATCTGCTTTACCCCTTTCAGAAATTTTTCAAATTCTCTTGCAAAGAAAGACCGGACGGAAGTCTGCCCCCTTTCGGGTAGGATGATGTTTCAATCCCTATCCCGGCCATTACAGCCGAGCCTTCGCTTTCTCCGTCGCTCCTTTACCTCCACCTCTCATAGGCATTCCTTACAGTCCGCTTTCCGCAATTACGGAAGAGATAGAGGCTTACCACGTTCCGCACGGTTGATGCTGGTAACTTAGACCCTGCCTTTTCGCCGGAAGCTTTGTGAGCCATGTATTCCCATCGCTACAGAGGAATATCTCAGCTTCGTTCCCATATTTCGGATCAGGCTTATCAGCAACTTTAGCCTGTTTCAAATAACGACGTTTATCAGCAGTTCAGATACCTTGGTCATATTACCCCCGCCTGCGCCCCGACCGCTTTGTTGCTAGCAGTGTTGCCGTCCTCTCACGATTCTGACTTCTCCCTTTTGGGGAGGGGCTACTTCTGTCTCGTTCCGTTTCCTCATGGTCGTTACCAACCACTTCGTGAACGATAGGCGCTAATGATGGCACAATAGGTTCCCTCCTGGGTCAGTGGGAACATTCAACCGTGCGACTTCGTGTCACACGAAACTTTTCTGATCTATGCAGAGATATTTTCGATCTGCCATGACAAAGGCCCCTTTCCAATTCTTTGTTGACTTTTAAGAACATCTGTTCTATTATTATAAAACAAATGTTTAGATTGTCAAGTTACAAAAGCTGGATAAACAGCAGTCTGAAGCAATTGTACCCGTTTTATTGGACTGGAAGAATTTACAATGGGACAGGGGCAGGGGGCAGGGCTGTACGGAACAGCGTTTCCAGAAAAGTCAAGTATTGTTATTATTTATTTTCATGGTATAATCCAAACCAGTGTGTGCCAAAGGAGACGAGAGAAAATGAACACTTCCAGTAATGCAACTGTAATGAGCAATCGGGAATTTTACCGGCAACGGGAATATGCAGCATTGCACCGGATTCCCGGTGCCTATGAGTTGATCCATTCCAATGCAGATAACCGTCCTGCCTTGGAGAAGAAATATCCGGATGCTGGCTTTGCACTATTCATTGTTTCCAATCTCTTCTTCCATGACAGAGAGCTGACGAATATCCACATGAACGCTTATACCGATATCCTGAACGGAGAACGGGTTGCGGACATTCGCTTCCGTTATGAGATGTCGATGAAGCAATATATTGAGCGCCACTTGTGGGATGATTAATATTTGAATAATTACAGCCGGTTCTGGGGAGTACAGAACCGGCTTTTCTCATGGCTTATTCAAAATCGGGAATTAAATCAAGTGTGGAAAATTCTTCATCCGTCATTGCTTTGAGTTTGGCAATGGCACTGTCGGTCAGGTCCTTCAGTTCCTGCTCGTCCTGATCCAGGTAGGTACGCATATCGTTCAGGGTTTCGATCAGTTCCAGACGGGTGCCGTGGCCGTAAATGCTCATAAGCTGCTGTTCTTCGTAAGTAATGGTCTGCATCATAGTTATAGCTCCTTTTCCTTGTTCTTTTTGGGTGTAGATTTCTTCCGGGACTGCTGCGGCTGGTTTTTCAGCTGTTCAATAACAGAGGGTTTCTTTTCTTTGGATTCCTCCTTACTGGAAGCCTTGCCATTATTGATAATGCCGTCGATCATACCGTAGTCATCTTCCAGGGACATCTCTGCGTTTCGCAGAGGATTGTTCTGGGCAAGCTGACGGATACGATCTTCGTTTTTGTCCTGCAGGTAGTTTACAGCAATATGCCGCTTGATTGCAACGATGTCAGGGTTGTCCTTGACCTCGGCCCAGTCCTCCTTGGTAACGCCAATGAAGCCCTGGTGCATAGCAAGATCTTCACTGTCAAATGCCATAGCTTCTGTATTGTCAGCGTATAGCATATACACCGGAACATTCCGTTCCATCAGTTCCAGAGCAAAATCCGTGGAGATGGGATACATACTCTGATCCGTATAACCAAAGTCAAGCATTTCACTTCGATTACAGTAAGGATCAGGTTCCGGCGCAGCAAGAATCTGTTCCACAGCGGGAGGATAGCTGTCCTGGGACTTGAAGTAATCCAATTCCTTATACCCAGCCCAATCACAGTAATGGTAGGATATAAGGCCATTGCGTTTCAAAGCAACAATATCGCTGACTGAAAGACTCTGACCTGTGAAGTCCTTGGGGCGATCAATATTGAAAGTCTGATACTGCTGCTCCAGCAGCTGATCCCTGGGAATATCGGGATTGGCAGAAAGAGAATAGGTACATTCATAATGCAGCTGGTCGGGCGGCTCTTTCAGACTGTCGAAGCGTTCAAAGCGAAGCCCATGGGGAGCATCCGGTTTCAGCTGGTAGATTGCAACCATATCTCCGGGGGTTTCCAGGAACTGTTTCTCATAATTGGCAGGAATGGTGATTTGGGCTTCCTGCAATTTCTCCAGGATAGCCATATCCGCATAGATGACCGTTTCCGGTTTGATTCCTTCCAATTCCATAATTTCTGTCCTGGCAGCTGCCAGAGGCCGGGAAATGGGAGATTCTTCTACAGCAGCAGATTCCAAAACACCGCCATCAATCTGCCGCATGGATTCTTTGTCATAGAGGGTATAATCCCAGCCGTCATCCGACTGCTGTACATGAAGATAAATGGTGTCATTGACCAGATACAGAGCTTCCGTTTCTTCTTTACTTTGTACCGGAGCGGCTTCCTTTTGTTCAACGGAAAGGTCAATTCCTTTTTCTTTGCAGATTTCCTGGAAGTGTTTTTCGATGCCAGAGATCAGTTCAGAGGATGTGCGGTTGATGGTTTCCAGACTGGCCCGCAGCTCCTTCAGCTCCTTACCCTGGGACCAGGAGGCGATATATCCAAAGCTGTTTTCGGAGGTTTCAATGCCAAAATACTGGCAGACAGCATAGGAAATGCTTTCAGCTTCCACTTCCTCGGTATGACGATCTTTCTCGGTAGGAGCAAGTAAGGTTTCGCCATCGTCTGCCAGTTCCGTCATGTGATCATAGTTATGAAGCCGGGAATGGGCAATCTCATGAATGACAGCGCAGACTGTCTGGATTTCGCTCATACCGGCCTGAATGGTGATGCTCTGGTTGGTCAGATCAAAGAAACCGTCCACATTCTTCTCGGTGTGTTCAACCGTGATGGGAACGGTGGAAGTACGTTTCAGAGCTTCCATGAATTCTTCATAATGCTCCACGGCACCAGAGAGGGAGTAGGCAAGCTGCGGCAGCGGCTTTCCTTCGGTCTGGGAAACATCAAACACGGACACCACTTTGAACATGGGGATGCTGACTTCTTTTTCTTCGGTAACAGGATCACCGTTTTCATCGATCATGGGCAGCTTGGTTTCCGGGTCCAGCTTTTCTTTTTCAACCTTGATTTTATAGGGAGTGGGAGCCAGAATCTGGATGCCTTTTTCGCCCTTTTTGACGTGACGGCCAAAGCTGTTTTTCCATTTGTTGAAACCGGCTACCAGAGTTGCATCCGGACGCTGGGAATGGATCAGCATGACGTTATTCAGTGAATACTTGTGGAATCGACTCATGGTGGTTAAGTATTTCCGGTAACGGTCACTTTCAAATAGTTCCTTGATGCCTTGCTCAATACCGGCAGTTATTTCTTTGATGCGTTCCTTGTTGGACTGTTTTTCAGCCACGAATAAACTCCTTTCGACGAAATTTGGATAAAAAAAGAACGCTCCTGCGCTGAGGTTGTGATACCCGCGCAGGAGCGTTTTGCGTAAGAATTGTGGTGGTTGCTCCTGTTTTGGAGATTGCACAAAAGGCCCCCTGTAACGCACTAGAACCCGTTTTCCTGCTTTCGTGACAAAAGATACCGGGATGCAAAATCAAGGGGCAAAAAGTGGTTGCGCTGCAACGTTATTTTCGGCTAAACCGTTACACCCGACCTCTGTGACGGCGTACCCGTTCACGGGTCTTTTTCCGCTGCTGGGAAAGGCTGCACTTGGGGCAGTAAACGGCTCGATTCCCGGAGGGAATGAAGTGTCGTCGGCAGAGAACACACTGTCGATACTGGCTGGAAACGCCCAGCACCTTCTCTTGCAGATCCGGTGCCAGGGGCAGAACGGCATCCCGGAACCAGGTGCATTGCAGAGAATAGCAATTCCACTGGGCGCAGCTTGGATCAATGCCGTCATCCAGAGTACAGCAGTTTCCATCGTGATAATTGCAGCAGTGCTTGCGGATCAGGCTCCGCATCTGTCTGAGCTGAAGGTCATTGAACCGGGGCAGCTTACCCATTGTCAAACTCCAGCTTGAAATCTACCTTGTCGCCTTTATCCACCATGATGGCGGTAGCATCGTAGGTTTTGCCTGTCTTTTCGGAGTAGCAGCCCTTCATGGGAACCTGTCCGAATTTCAGCAGGGCGGCAGCGGTGGCTTTGTCCAGCTTTTTCTTCTTCACTTCAAAGAATCGGCTGTTCTTCCAAAGAACGAAGTGGCAGTTGGGATTTTGGCAGAAGAAACCCCGTTTGCGTTCTTCCACATTGGTGCCGCAGCGGGGGCATTTGCCCACCACATCCTCTTTTTCCGGGAACAGAACTTCGGAACCGGGATAGGGCTTGTAATCCTCCACCATTTCCGTGAGCATTTCTGTGATCCCCTGCATGAAATCAGTATCAGACAGGGTTCCGGATTCCACCAGCTTCAAACGGTGTTCCCATTCCGCAGTCAGCAGCGGGGACTGAAGCTGTTCCGGGAGGACGGTTATCAGGGCAATGCCCAACTCCGTAGGGCGAAGATAGGATACCTTCTTGGACTTGGTTCGGATCACGAACTGATCGGAGATCAGTTTCTCCAGAATACCGGATCGGGTAGCCGGGGTGCCGATGCCTTTGCGCTCTGCATCTTCGGGCATATCCTGGATGCCTGCGTTTTCCATTGCAGCCAGCAGAGTATCTTCCGTGTAGTATTTGGGCGGCGTGGTTTTGCCACCCTTCAAGCCGACATGGGCCACGGGAATGGTCTGCCCTTCGGTAACGGCAGGCAAAACATTGGATTGGCTCTCTCGGAAGGAAAAGACCGTCCATCCCCGTTTCAGAATTTCTTTGCCCCTGGCCCGGAAAGTGTGACCGGCACACTCTGCGGTTAAAACAGTTTCCGCAAATCGGTATTCCGGACAGATGCCCCGTAGAAAACCCTGAGCTACCAGCATCAGGATCGTTTGTTCCCCTGCGGGAAGTGCGGAGATATCCACATTCTTTGCAGAAAGCGAAGGGATAACTGCATGGTGGTCGCTGACCTTTTTGCTGTTGCAAACTTGTTTGGGAAGAATCTTCTTGGGGTGTTCGCAGCCAAGGATAGCGGCGGCAGCGGCGGCATAGTCTGGGACGGCAGTTTCCATATCATTGGTCAGATAGCGACTGTCCGTCCGGGGATAGGTACACAGCTTCTTTTCGTAGAGAGATTGCAGATAATCCAGAGTCTGCTGGGCGGTAAAGCCGCAGAGCCGGTTGGCTTCCCGCTGCAAAGTGGTCAGATCATAAAGCGCCGGGGCTTTTTCCGTGTGTTCCTTGCGTTCTACGCTGAGAACGGTAATGGAGGAAACCGCACAAGCTCTGGTCAATTCCTGGGCAGCTTCCATATCCGTCAGCTTTTCGGAGGACAGCGGAAAACCACAGTCTAACACAAGATGGTAGAACGGTTCCGGGACAAAGGCAGAAATCTCCCGTTCCCGCTGAACCAGTAGAGAAAGGGTCGGGGACATGACTCTGCCAATGGTGAGGGTGCGGTTATAGGTCAGAGAAAAGAACCGGGTGGCGTTGATGCCCACCAACCAGTCTGCCTTCATGCGGCACAGGGCGCTTTTGTGCAGACCGTCGTAGTCGCTGCCCGGTTGCAGATTCTGAAAGCCTTCCCGGATAGCATCATCCTCCATAGAGGAGATCCACAGCCGCTTCATGGGTTTGCTGCATCCTGCGAGGAAATAGACGGTACGGAAGATCAGCTCTCCTTCACGGCCCGCGTCGCAGGCATTGATGACTTCTGCCACATTGCCTTGGTGCATGAGCATAGACAGCACATCGAACTGCTCCTTCTTATCCTCTTGGATATGGAATCGGAAGCTGCGGGGCAGAATAGGAAGGTCTTTCATATTCCACTTGGCGAAGCCTTCCTCATAGTAGGACGCATCTGCCAGCTTTGCCAGATGCCCATAACACCAGGAAATGAGATAGCCGTTGCCCTCCAGATAGCCCCTTCGCTGCTTACAGCCGGGAGCAATGACTGCGGCAATGGCTTTTGCCACAGAGGGCTTTTCAGCAACGATCAATTTATATTCGCTCATACGCCCTCCTGGTCAGACGCGGGATCGTACTGCTCGAACTCGGCGTACTCACCATCGTCATCTTCGTCACCGAAGTCATAGTCATCCAAATCGGAGCTGCCCTTGGTCTGGGGCTTGTTCTTGCCCTTGACCTTGAGGAAGTAGTAAGCACCGCCGCCAGCCAGTGCCGCAATGAGGATTACCACCAGGAGAATAGGCCCAGTGCCTACGCTGGGTTCCGGTTCCTCCACAGGTTCCGTGGGCGGCTCGGTTTCCGGTTCGGTGGGTTCTACACCCATGCACTCTACCATGTTCACGGCGCAGATCTCACACTGGGTATTGATAAGACCAACGCTGCATTTATCAGCGCAGATGCAGGCAGCGGGGGCAGAGTTATCTTCAAGCAGCGCCATGAGGTCGGCTTCATCCACCTGATTTAAGAAATAGGTATAATACTGTTCGCTGTCCTCGTCCACAGGCTTATCGTAGTCGATGACGATGTAGAAGGTATTGCCGTTTCGGGTTTCCACGGTGATGTACTGTTTGTTGGTGGCAGCATCGTACAGAAGGTCACGGGTGGCAACGATACTGTCCTCGGTAAAGGGCATACCATCTTCTGCAATGGTGGGGGCAGGGGGTTCCGTTTCCTCCGTAGCTGCTGTGCTGGAGGATGGACGGGAGGACTGGTTGGAAGTGGTCGTGTTCTTGGGTCGGGTTTCCTCCGGAGTCTGCACGATCACATCGTAATCCTTCTGGTTCGGGTCATCTCCTTTGGCATAGGCAGGGACGGCAAGGGTGGACAGACACATAACCAGGGCAAGCAGACAGGACAGGAACCGCATCTTAGGTTTCATGCCCAGACTCCTTTACAGTCGGGGCAGCAACTGCGACTCCCTTCATTTTCTGGAACAGTTCCGCAAACTGTTCCATGGTCATGCCCTGTTCCCGGACCATGCCAACGATGTCCAGGTTTTCCAGTTCCCGGATCTGCTTTTCCAGTTCCTTGTTCTTTGCCTGTAACGCGGCGATCTTGCCATTGTTCTTTTCCAGCTCCGTGCGGAGCTTATTGATTTTGGGATTCATGTTTTTTCACTCCTTTAGGGCAGTCTGCCATAGGTATAGAAATGGGACTGCCAGTAACTTGAATTTAGATTGGTATAGGAAATGGGATCTCCGCAGTGGATCATCCGGTTGTTGCCAGCGTAGATGCCTACATGGGAGACACCGGGCGTGTCGTAGGTGCCCTTAAAGAACACCAGATCTCCCGGCTTTACATTGGACGAGGATACGGGAGTGCAGATATTGCACAGCCCCTGGGCGCTGAGTCTGCCCACACTCCATCCGGAATGATTGATGACCCAGCTTACAAAACCGGAACAGTCGAAGGAAGTGGATGGACTGCTGCCGCCCCAGACGTAAGGATATCCCAGATATTTTTCTGCTTCCGTAATCATGGCGGCAAACTGAGAATCTTCCAGAGCTTCCGGGGGAATCTCATAGACTGGATAGCTGCCATCGTAACGGTCAATGTACTCAGAATCCGGGAACAGGTCTGTCCTGTTGCCCAGAGTGGACATATACACCGCATACATTCCCAATTCTTCTTCCGTCATCACATAGACCGGTACATGGCTCAGATCGAAGTTTTCCAGCGTGACAGTGCAGGTGTAATGGGTATAGGGCACTTCATCCTCGTATTCGTATTCCTCCATGATGGGGTCGCCCCAGATGTCGTATAGGTAAGCACCTGTAATGGGGTCCTGGGCATGGCGTTCACCGATCAGGGTTTCCGTCCGGTAGCGGGTTTCCGTTTCCACTTCTTCGGTGAGGATATACTGCTTTTCAAACAGCATATCTAAGGTGCCCATGACTTCGGGCAGCGTCCACTCACCGGGATGCAGGGCAGACAGAATGGAGGTCAGAACATAGGGGTCATGGCCGATTTCATCCAGATCGTAGATGTAATCGTCATAGCTGTGGGTGGATTCATAGTTGTCCAGCTTGTTCTGCAGCGCCGCTTCCATAGCACAGTAGGCAGCTTCTGCATCCTGGATGGCATCGTCGGTGGAAGCATAGGTGCTGCTGGCGATACCGGAAATGACACCCTCCATGACCACGGTGCAGGAGGAAAGTCCGCTGAGGAAAAAGCCCAGCAGCATGAGAAAACCAAGGATGACCAGAAAAGCCTTGCTGTGCTTCTTTACGAAGGTGGCAGTCTTTTTGCTGGTTTCCGTAGCTTTCTGTGCAGCCTTCTCCGTAATGCTGGCAGCAGTTTGCGTTGTGCCAGTGGAAGCACTTGCTTTGGCGGCGGCATACTGGCGCTTGATGGCCTGCCGCTGCTGGAATTTGGAAAAGGGGTTGCTGGTGGGGTGATCCAGTTCCATCTTCTTTTGCAGGGCATCTAAGTTGGCTTTGTCCAGCTTCTGCTCCGCCTTTGCCGCTTCCCGGTAGGGTTTCAGCTTATGGCTCCGGTAGCCAGCATGAAGAACTTGGGAGGTGCGTTCCGCTGACTGTTCCAAAGAGTGTGCAGCCTCCACACCAACATTGTCATCCTCGGTTTCACGGACTTCTTTATGAAGCTGTCCCCGGACAGTTTCAACCGGGGCAGTCTGGACAGCATGGGTCAGCTTGGAGGGCGGCTTTTTCCTGCTTTCCTCAAATTGCAGCTTGACTTTCAGCTTTCTGGATTTGGGATCGGGGACAACATCTGCTTTCAGCTTCTTCCGGGAGGGGATCTTCCCCTGGGCAGAATCCGCCTTGTCGGCAGCTTTGTCGGCCTTCTGGACTTTCTTTTGCAGTTCCGGATTTCCGCGTTCCTCGTCTGTGAATTTGAGCCGGGACGGACGCTTATACAAACCATCCACCGCCCAGCAGATCGGAAAGCAGTTCCGCGCTTTCGGCGTAGATCAGGAACCGTTCTTCAGAGAGCTGGGGATAGAAGAAAAGCCCTGCCCAGATCGCCATGAGGACATCGGACAGGTACTCACCATCATCTTCGCTGTTCCGGGGGATAATCATAACGATATTCCCGGAATTGAACAGCTCCATCAGCCGGGTTACGCCAGCTTCGCCAATCTTGGTCAGATATTTATTCTGGGCAGATACTTCGGAGCAAAAATCAATTGCACTTACCAGCAGTTCCAGCAGAATGGAAAGTTCTGTCTGAATAGCCATTGTTTTTCCGTAGCCCTGCTTGATTTGTTCGACGGTCATAATTAAGATGCCTCCTTTGTGACTTCAGTGGGTTTGGTTGTCATGACTTTATAAAGCTCAGTTTCCTTGGGGAAGTGGTCAATGAACGGCAGAATTGTGTTGCCGTAGAACAGCAGCCCTTCACCTTCACCGGAGTGGGTGACGTAGGATAACTGATGGGGAGAGATGCCAAGGTGCTTTGCCAGAATCTGACGGTCACCTGCAGCCTGATTGAGCATATAGATGAAGTCGGAGTTTTCAAAGATATTCTCAATTTCCCGACTGCTGAGAAGGTCTTTGACGTTCTGGGTGATGCCTGTGGGGATGCCGCCCCATTTTCGGAATCTTTTCCAGATTTCCACGGAGAAGGCGGCGGTCTGTTCCTCCTTCAGCAGAAGGTGGAACTCGTCGATGTAGTATCGGGTGGCTTTGGGTTCCGTTCGGTCTGCAGCGACCAGGGTAATACCATCCTCTGCTTCCTGTGCTGCGATAGCCTTGTACTGGAAACGGTTTTCGGTAACACGGTTCCAGACCTGATCCTGGACGATGAGCATACCGATTTTCTTCAGCTGCTTACCCAGCTCCCGGATATCAAAGCACACAATCCGGTTATTGATATCCACATTGGTCCGGTGGTTGAATACGGAAAGAGAACCGGAAACGTAGATTTCCAAGGCGGTGGCAATGTACTGGGCTTCCTTTTCTGCCTGTTTGCGGAGGGTATCGTAAAGATCCTCAAGAATGGGCATATTCTCCGGTTTCGGGTCATTGAGATAATCCTGATAGACCAGCCGCACACAGCGGTCGATGATGGTTTTCTCCACAGGTGCAAGTCCATCCTTGCCGGCAACGATCAGCTCGCACAGGCTGAGGATAAAGTCGGACTTTAAGGACAGCGGGTTATCATCGTCGCTGTAATTGAGGTTGATATCCATGGGATTGATATGATCCGGGGACGTGGGAGAGATACGGATGACCTGTCCGCCCAGCCGCTCCACCAGGGGAGCGTACTCACTTTCCGGGTCGCAAATCAGGATGTCGTCATTGGTAACGAGAAAGGCGTTGCTGATTTCCCGCTTTGCGCTGAAGGATTTGCCGCTGTTGTGAACCACCAGCCCATTTGCCAGCACAAAGTTCAAGTGCTTCGGAACACCCATATCATAGACAGGTACACTGTCCATGAGCTTGTGCCGGGTGACATGAACGACCCTGTGACCGCCGCTGAGAAGCTGACCAGGGCGCATTTCCTTTGCCTGCATATACTCTCCCTGCCGGGTGAGGATCAGATGTTCCGGGGTGCATTTGACCATGCTGCCGTCCATCAGTTCGATCTCGAACAGCTCGTCCACATACCTTTCGATGCGGATATCCTTGGCTGGGGCTGTGACGATTGCCTGCTTTTCTTCATCGTAGGCTTTTATCTGCGCCTGTTGGATGCCGGAATCCACCAGCTCCGCAAAGGACACCGGAGTGCCGTTTGCAAAGAGAATTTGTGTATCGCCCGTGCAGCAGCCGGGAGTACCAAGGATCAGCCCATTGGGGTTTTTCAGCAGCTTCCGGTCAACCATGATAAGGTTGTTGGAAAGGGCATTGATACCGTAATACAGGGCTTCCTTTCCGGTCTGGAACAGCTCCTGGGTGGTGAAGGGGATGAAGATCGCCACACAGGAAGAAGTCAGACCACGCTGGATATCGATGTAGTTCATGCCCAGGGGCAGACTGCTCATAACGCCTTCTTCCTGCTGATAGTCCAGTCGCACCAGGGAACAATTATGCTTCTGGGCAATGGATTTGATCTGGAAGATGTTGTTATTGAGTTGCCGGGGATTTTCAGAGGTATTCATAACCAGGAAGGTCAGAAGGAACATTCGCTCGTTTCTGCTCTGAAGATCCTGCAGCAGCTTTTTTGCTTCTGCACCGTAGGTGGCAAGGTCGGAAGGAATGATGTCCATGTCATATCCGGAACGAACAGCTTTCTTCTGTTCTTCGATCTTGGCACGGTCTAAGTCGGTGATCTTCCGCTTGATGGTTTTAATTGCATTGACCTGATCCACAGACTGAACATGGAGATTAACGATGACGCTGCTCTCCAGATTCAAGAACTCTGCCAGGATGCGGTCATTGAGTTCCGGTGCCAGGATCTGAAGGAAGCTGACGGCACCGGAGAGCTTACCCATGCGGAAGCCCTTGCCGTTTTTGTATTCAAAGCTGCTGGGAGCGATGAAGTCCTTTGTGGACAGCCCGGAGGGAGCCAGCCAGTCCCAGTTGAACAGGAAGGGTTCCTGTTCGTCCATTCTGAGAATGTCATGGAGGACTTGCAGACGTTCCTTGCCATTCAGAACGGTGGCTTTTACGCCCAGCCGTTTGAAGTTGTTGAGGATATCGATTTCCAGACGTTCCAGCCGCATCTTTGCCATGCGGTAGGTCTGGGCTTCGATACCGAAGGTCAGATACTTGGTTTTGACAAGACCATTGTTGCCGCGCTCCAACTGCCGCTGAAGCATTTGGGCGTATTCCTCCCGGATGCTGTCAAATTCATCTCCCTTGGGCGGGATGCTGATGCTCTGGGTAAACACCTCTTTGGAAACGGAAAGGTTTGCAAAGGTGAGCTGGAATTTAACGGACGCATCGAAGAAATTGAGGAAATCACACCATGCTTCAAAGATGGCAGTTTTATCTTCGTTCTGGGAAAGCTGGTAGTTGATATCCTGGAATTGGATGGTCTTGGTGAAATAGGTGTCGGTGACAACGCAGATGCCGTCGGGCATCATGCGCTTATAGGGAATACTGTCCTGCGCCGATTTTTCTTTTTTATCCGTCCGGTTTGCTCTTGCGATGGCTGCTTCGATTTGCTTCCGTTCGGCGCGGGTCAGCCGCTTCTTGGCGGACAATGCGGTGAACCTCCTTATCGAGTTGGTGCTGCCGCTGTAACACGGCGTAGAAATTGTTGGTCCGGTAAGGACGGTGCTTCGGACGGATGAAGCAGACCTGGATCATATTCCGCAAAATGACTTCCAGGGGTTGCCCATTCTTTTCATACATGGCAAGAAGGAACGCCGGGATCATTACCAGGATCATGACCATGGTGGCAGTGCTGGTACCCAGAGGTTCCTTGAGGAAGATGAATGCCGGTAGCCCCATGAGGGCACCGGCTCCGAAGCATACAAGCTGCCGTTTGGTAAGGTTAAACAGCACCTTGGTTTTGATTTTTGTTAAGTCCTTGGGGACGGTTACATAGGCCATAAATAGCCCTCCTTATTGATTTATGCCATCTTAATGGGCATTGAAGATGGACTTTGCAAGGCTGCTTGTCTTGAACAGGCAGAAGCACAGCAGAACTGTGTAGCCCATGCAGGTCCAGATGGCGCTGCTGATGTCCGCAGCAACGGAAATGCTCTGAACCAGTACAGCATAGATGGCAACGCATACAATGATGAGAAATGCCTGGAATCCCAGAGCGAACAGGGCACGAAGATAATTCTGGCCCATACCGCCCCATTCCTTGCCCATCATAGTTGCCATCGGGATGGGTGCAAGGGAGGTCACAAGGTAGATCTCAATCATTCTGCCGTAGGTGATGATGAAGATGCAGATGGCGATTGCCCAGGTACAGATGCCAGCGAACAGGGACTGAAACCATAGTCCCAGCAGCGGTCCGATCTCCATAGCCATGAGGGTGGTTTCCAGATCGGTCATCACGGAGGAAATATCAATGCTGGTATCTCCGGAGATAATGCCCGATGCGCTGCCAACCACACTTTGGGCGGCATCGAATACACCCATGACGATGTTCCAGGTGTTGGTAACGATCAGCACCGCAGCGGCGGACTTGAAGGCCCATTTGAAGAACATCCAGGTATCTACATCGTTCAGATTGTTTTTGTCGGTTATGAGCTGGATCAGCTCAAGGGTCATAACAAAGGCGAGGATTGCCCCCGCAATCGGGACGATCACGGAGTTGGACAGGTTTTGGATCATGCCGAAAACACTGGCATTCCATGCCTGGGGTGTCATGGCAACCTGCCCAGCGATTTCACCGACCTTCTGGTTGGTGGCATCGAATAGCCCGGTTAGGTTGCTGATGACACCGCTGACAAGCATTTCTTTCAGCCATTCCGTGATTTTGTCCCACAGAAAATCCATAGGGTTTCCTCCTGTGGGTTAGATTATTCGGAACTGGGATTTAAGGAACGCTCACAGAATACAAGATACCGCTGCTTTCCACCGGAAGCATAAGGATGACAGGTCAGTAAGGTAATCATGTCCTTGCCATCCCGGATCAGAATATCGTCCACACTGCTGGGATCGATGATACGGACACCGCTGACGGTGTAGGTCATAGTTTCCCAGAGATTTGTGATGATGACTTCATCGCCCACTTCCAGATCAGTGATGTACCGGAAGTAAGAGGCTCCGCCCCAACCACGATGACCGGCAATGACGGCATTGGTGTTCCTGCCGCCGATGGGAATGCTGGTCTGGGACAGCACTGCAGCACCGTCTGCCATGTTCTGATAAGAGGCACCCAGGAAAATGGGCATTTCCAGTTCCAGTTTGGGAATGGAGATTACGCCGAAGATTTCATCCTCCAGACCGTAATCTTTGAGAATGAAGCTGGGGACTTCATAGGCATAGCTGTTGGCAAGTCCGATCTGTCCCTGTTCATAGATGGATTCGTTGTAGGCGGTCATTTCTTCCCACAGCTCCAGATGCTGCCTGGGTTCGGTTTCCTCCGGTTCGGTAGTAATCACGATGGGTTCTGTACTGTCCGGGGTATCACTGATGATTTCCACACGGCTTAGAAATTCCTCTGACTGCCGTTCCATGATGCCATCCACGATGGCACCCTGGACATACGGATAGAGGGCTAGAGAAAGACCAGCCACAAACAGCATCACCAGGAAGATAAACAGAAAGGTTTCATATTTACCTCTCATGGTGTTCACCCCCATAAGTGGTATACCGTCCTGCAGAACCGAATTTCTTTCGGATCTTGATGATGGAAACAATGGAAACAGCCAAGCCAAGTGCAGTGAATACGCCGATCAGCAGACCTTGCAGATATTTCTGCTCCCAACTGGATTTGGGCGGTTCCTCCTGCATGACTTCTTCCACCAGCACTTCTGCTTCCTCGTAAGGAATCCGGGTGCCCCGGACCAGCAGACGGTGGGTGTTTACGCCATAGGGGGTGCAGGTAACGAGGGTACAGTAATCTTCCCCGGAGGTGATGCCCAGCAGGCTGGTGTCATGGGGCAGTACCGTATTGATTTCCTCCACCTGATAAGCAAGGATTTCCCCCAGAACATTCAGATAGAACACATCGGTCACTTCCAACTGTTCCAGATCGGTAAACATTTTCTGGGATGCAAGGCCACTGTGACCCGTTAAAATGCAGTGGGTATCCTCACCACCGACCGGGAGGGAACTGCCCAGCAGATGCCCCACACCACGGTCAAGGGAGTCATTTCCGGTACCGTGGTAGATGGGAAGATTCACGCTGATTTTGGGAATCTCCACATAGCCCATGATGCCGTCAGCACCGATGTTGAGCTGACTGTCATAGTCCTCAGATGCTGCCAGAAGTGCCTCCTGGCTGTATGCTTCCTCGGTGGTGGAACCGGGGGTGATTGCTCTATTGTAGGAAACAGCCAGCTCACGGGCTTTCAGCAGCTCCGTGTTGTCGGTCTGCTGAATGACTTCCTGATAGGCGGTGTGGATTTCAGATGCGTACTTTTGGTTTACGAAATTGCTGATGACCGGATACAGCGTCAGCCCCAGAGAAAGCAGGAACAGGATCGCCGCCAGCACCAAAGTCAAAATTTTGCGTTTCATTCAGAACTCCCTATTCCGTGAAAGGCCCCGGTGGTTTCCACCGGGGCGGTTTTCAATTAGCGGCTGCCGTTCTTCTTTTTGGAAGTCAGGACAATGACGGTTGCGGCACCAGCCATAGCCACGATACCCAGCACAGTGAAGATCATAGTGCCATGGTCACCGGTTTCGGGCAGGTCAAAGCCGCGGGTGTTCACAACGGTCAGAGGAGCTTCGGCGTTTTTGCTGCCGTTGTCCTCCAGCATATTGACAGCATTGCCGTCAACGGTTGCGGAAGCGGTCAGCAGATGATGCTCCAGATGGACCTGGGGCATATTCTTCAGATCGCCGGTATCATTGATGATAGTAGCGTAGCGGGGGTCATTCTGAATCAGGCCCAGAACATCGGATTCATAGATGTCACACAGTTCAGTGGTTTCCTTCTGGGAAATGACGATTTCGATATCGTCCTTCAGCAGAGTGTAGCCATTATCGGTGCGGATCTCGGTGATGGTGTAAGTGTCATCTTCCAGACCCTTGATGATGACCTTGCCGGGGTTACCATTGGATGCCACAGGGATGAAGTGGGTGGCAGCTTCAGGATTGGAGGTGTGGTCGGTAACGTAGTAAACACCTTCGGCTTCGTTCAGCTCTGCCTGGACATAGTAGTAATCGGAATCATTCTGAACGATGAACTCAACCTTGGAGAAGTCGCCCTTGCCGTCGGAGAACATCTTGGTCAGGTCGATGCCGTAGGTGTAAACATGGGCATCGTCCACCAGGGTGTCGTAGTAGTTGTCGGAGGTGCGCTTCCAGGTCAGAACGACCTTGTTGTCATTGCCGTTGTCACCGAATACAACAGAATTATCGCTGTCCATCTTGGCGGTGTAGGTGATGCGAACGGTGCAGTCGGAGAAACCGGAATTGACCATGGAGGAACCGGAATACACAGCCTTGGAGGCGTTGATCTCAGACAGACCACGCTCGGTCATTTCGATGGTCATAACGCTTTCGCCAGCGGCAGCGGTGTTATAGGCAACAGAGAAGAAACCGTCAGCTTCCTTCCAGGTGGTGATGAGGTCAGTACACTCAGCATCTGTAAAGAACTCCAGAACAACGTCGCCCTTTGTGTAGGTCAGCCCCTTGGACAGAGTATCCACGAAGGTGTAGCAGGACAGGTAGGTGGATTCGGAAGTGATGGAGGGCAGGGTGGAAATGATCTGGTAGTCAATGACATCGCCAGCGGAGGCAGTGCCGGTGTGAGCAAAACCATCGGTAATGTCAGTGGTGGAACCGTCATGCTTGCCGGTATCGTTTACATTCTCACGCAGGGTCTTTTCCAGAGAGGGGATGCCGGTCAGGTTCTTGGGGTAGAGGGTAATGTCGTAGAACCAGCGTTCGCCGCCGTCTTCAGCATTGGTGCCGTCAACGGTGGTCATGGGAACGGATACCAGGAAGGGGTTGGTGGTGGATACGACCATTTCGGGAACCTGAGTTTCCACAACCAGATACAGACCCAGTTCCAGATCGTGAGCCTCGGTTTTGCCGTAGCTGTCAGTCAGAGGCATTGCGGTGCCGCCATTTGCAGCAACATAGTTCTCCATGGCGTTCTTGATGGTGGTGGAGTTTGCTTCCAGGCCAGCAGCCAGGGCATCAATCAGGATATCGGACTGGTAATAGTATTTGGCAGCATCCAGCTGATCGGCGTTGGTGTAGCGTTTTGCACCGTTTTCCAGACCCAGCGCCCGGAGGAAGTCAGCGCCCTTTACCTTATCGATGCCATACAGCACTTCCACATGGTTGTCGGTACGGCCATCTGCTTCGGACTCGGAGAACTGGACGATCTCCGCGATCCGCAGATAGGTGAACTCAACGCCCTTGATGGCGTAGCCATAGCTGACCTCGCCGTTGCCCAGGTCAGACTGGTTATCGTTGTCACCGGCACGGACAGCACCGCCCAGGATATTGTTGACACCTTCTTCATCGTAACGGCCAGTGGAAACATAGGAGCTGTCCCATACACCGTCCTTTTCAGCGTTGGTCAGATCGTACTTGTAGATGGTCAGGGAACCGGTGCGATCTTCATCAATGAGGACGTTTTCAGTGGGATCGTTGGGTTCCACAGCAGATGCGCTGACAGGGAAAGAGAGAATCAGCATCAGGGAAAGACACAGGGCGATTGCCTTTTTCAGATTTTTCATTGCAAAAAGTTCCTTTCAAAATAATGTGATAGAGTGTGTTGGATTTGGTTTGGAAAGAAAAATGCCAGGGGACGGTCCCTGGCATGGTATGGAATATGGATCATTTACTGCTCCTTCTTACGAAGATACAGCATGGAAGCGATCAGACCCAGCAGGCAGCCGGACATACTGATAGAGGAAAGCATCAGAGATACGGAGCCAGTTTCGGGCAGGGTGAAGGTGCGGCTGTTGATGACCTTGACTTCCAGAGAGAAATCTTCCTCGGGCAGCTCACCCTCATAAGCGGGTTTTCTCAGCTTGCTAAAGCCACGGGGAGCCTTGGTTTCCGTCAGGCGATACTGCAAGCCGGGATGCAGATTGTCCCATACCAGCTTGCCGTCAGATCCGGTGGTCAGCAGGCCGTCCACCACATTGGGGTTGGAACAGCAGCCTTCCTCCACGGTTTCAGAATCGGAGTATTCAATGGGCCACCAGATGGAACCATCCTCGCTCCATTCCAGCAGGAAGGTTGCGCCTGCCAGAGAGTTGCCCTTGATGTCCACCTTGTCCAGGGTGATCCTGCCGGGACGAAGGGCATTGGTGAAGGTCACTTCTGCAGTTTGACCCTGGGCAATGGTGACAGTCAGGGGATTCTCGGAAGTACAGTGATACAGGGAATCCTTCGGGATCAGCTCCTCGATGGTGTACTTTCCGGGAAGCACCGTGGTCAGAATCTCGCCGTTTTCATCGGAAGTGAAGGGGGAACCTTCTATTTCCTTGCCCTCGGCATCGGTGACTTTGAACTTCCAGCCAGCAACGCTGCCTTCGCCCTCCATGGTTTTGATGATTTTCACCTTGCCGTACTGGACATTGGTGAAGATGATCTCGGTATCCTCGTGGGGCTTGATTTCAAACTTCTGGACAGTTTCATCCACCATCCAGTATTCATCCTCAAAACGTCCATACTCGTCACCAGTTTCCTTGGCCCAGTAAATGCCGGGGTCCATGTAGTATCCGGTGCGTCCATCCTCGTTGGTAATCATGGTGCGGATCTCCTGGGTGCAGGCTTCGTCGGCGTAGATGGTGATGTGCCAACCTTCCACAGATTCGCCCGTGTTGGTCTTTTTGTGGAACCAGCCCAGACCCTGCTCCCGGTTCAGCCATTCATCCACAACGGTCTGACCAGCCTGGACAGTCACATCATGGAAGCCCAGTTCAAAGTTCCAATAAAGATCATCGGTTTGCAGCTCGATAACGGTATAGCGACCCAAAGGAAGATTTTCTGTGCAGGCGTAGCCGTTTTCATCGGTGGTGTATTCACCGACCACATCGTAATTGCTGTCCTGGACACGGAACGTCCAGCCGCCCAGATGGTTGCCAGTGTTGGTGGTTTTCCGGAACTCAATGCGTCCGTAGTGGGTGTTGGTGAAGGTTACGGTAGCAGTCTGGTTGACAGCGATGGTCACTTCCTTGACCTCGGTATCAAAATCCCAGTAAGGATCATCCGTAGGAATCTCCTTTGCGTATAGGGTGCAGGGTTCCAGATCACTGACGGTGATGGTTCCGTCTGCTCCGGTGACGAAGGGGGTACCATCAATGGGCTGAGTACAGTCTGCGTCATAATATAGACCAATTTGCCAACCTGCCAGATTTTCTCCGGTGTTGGTTTCCTTCACCAGCTTCACGCTGCCCGTTTTCAGAACATTACGGAAGCTGACGGATGCGGACTGACCAGCGGTGAGCGTGACCTTCTGGGGATTTTCGCTGGAACAGGTATACAGCGCATTGATGGTGCTGTCGGTATGGCCCATCTCCTTGACATATACCGTGCCAGCGGAAAGTCCGGTGACGGAGATCTTACCATTGGAATCGGTAGTGTGAGGGCCGGAAATCCGTGCAGTACAAGCGGCATCGGAGTAGATGCCAAACTGCCAGCCTGCCAGGTTTTGATTGTCCTGAGTGGTCTTGGTCAGGTTCAGCCCGGAAGGATTCAGCGTATTCACAAAGCTGACAGAAGCAGTCTGACCAGCGGTGAGCGTGACCTTCTGAGGATTGGTACTGGAACAGCTATACATGGAATTGATTGCACTGTCGGAGTGTCTCATCTCCTTAACGTATACAGTGCCAGCAGAGAGATCCGAAACGGAAATTCTGCCATTGGCATCCGTGGTATGTGGACCGGAAATCCGAGTGGTACAAGCTGCATCAGAGTAGATGCTAAACAGCCAGCCAGACAGGTTCTTGCCGTCCTCAGTTGTCTTTGTCAGATTCAGTCCGGAGGGATTCAGCTTGTTTACAAAGCTGACAGAAGCAGTCTGACCGATGGTGAGTGTGACTTTCTGAGGATTGGTGCTGGAACAGGTGTACATTGCATTGATGGCGGTATCCTGGTGGCCCAGCTCCTTGACGTACACAGTGCCAGCGGAAAGTCCGGTGACGGAGATCTTACCATTGGCATCCGTAGTGTGAGGCCCGGAAATCCGGGTGCTGCAAGCGGCATCGGAATAAATGCCAAACTGCCAGCCAGAAAGGTTCTTGCCGTCCTCTGTGGTCTTGGTCAAATTCAGTCCGGAAGGGTTCAGCTTATTCACAAAGCTGACAGAAGCGGTCTGACCAGCGGTAAGCGTAACCTTCTGAGGATTAGTGCTGGAGCAGGTGTACAGGGCGTTGATAGCACTGTCGGTATGCCCCAGTTCCTTAACATACACAGTGCCAGCGGCGAGATCCGAAACGGAAATCTTACCGTTGGCGTCGGTAGTGTGAGGACCGGAGATTAGACTGGTGCAGGCGGAATTGGAGTAGATGCCGAATTGCCAACCTGCCAGATTCTTGCCATCCTCGGTGGTCTTGGTCAGGTTCAGTCCACTGGGGTCCAGCTCGTTATAGAAACTGACAGAGGAAGTCTGACCAGCGGTGAGGGTGACCTTCTGGGGATTGGTGCTGGTGCAGGAATACATGGCGTTGATGGTGCTGTTACTGTGGCCCAACTCCTTGACATACACGGTGCCTGCGGCCAGGTTGGATACGGTGATGGCACCATTGGAATCCGTGGTATGAGGCCCGGAAATCAGGCTGGTGCAGGCAGAGTTGGAGTAGATACCGAACTGCCAGCCAGACAGGTTCTTGCCATCCTCAGTGGTTTTCTTAATACCCAGCGTAGCTACGGAAGGTGCCTTCAGCTTGAAGTAGGCATTCAGATTGCCGCTGGAGGGAGAAGCCAGGGAGATGGTAGTCTGGTAAGAAGAACCGGACATATACCAGATATTATAGGTGGAATTGCTTGCGGAGGGGATGTAGCGGGTAGCCTTGAACACTGTAGAGGAGGAAATATTTCCAGTCTGATAGATGTACAGGGTATTGCCGCTTTTGTAGAACTCAGCGCCGTTGCCATCGGTGAAGGAGAAGTTGCTGAGAACACCGTTGGAATCGTAGACGCTGGTTTCATCCCCAGTCAGGGTAATGGTGGGAGCGGTGCTGCTGGAACTGCTGGTGAAGCTGGGAATCTCCATTGCACTCTGAACATAGGACACCAGGGTGTTATAGTTGGGTGCAAAGTTGCTGACCGCAGCCACACCGGCGTTATAGAAGATATCGCCTTCAGTACCGCACTCATTTTCGTAGTTCAGCGTGAAGGTTTCCGCATCACGCAGACCGCAGACGATTTCATAGATCAGAAACTGGGTAGCAATTCGCAGCGGGACATTGGGGTTAGCATCTTTCTTTACAGAGAAGACACTAACAGAATCATCCCACATCTGATCGCTGTACAGCAGAATCAGGCCAATGGCTTCCCGCCGTGCTGCAGGCATGGAATACCACACACTGCTGCCTGTGGAGCTTCCGCTGCCGCTTAGAGTTACGTCCCGGTCAACAGAGTTTCCGCTGGTACTGGCACCGTAGTTTCTCCACGGTTCAATGCAGTACAGGGGGTCATCTGCATAGGGAACGTTGTTGTACCGGGCGAAGTGCCAGCCCAGGTTTTTGATGTAGGCAGTCCGGGTCGTACCGGAGCCGTTGGGTTTGTAAGATACGGCAAGCTGACTGTTCAGCACCGTGGTATAGTTGCCGTTGTCCGCAAAGTCAAACAGCAGGATACCGGACTGGGTACTGGCAGCAGTCATAATGCCGTAATCATCCGTAGATGCTGCGGCGACACCGCTGGAAATTACGATGTCAGAGAAAACATCATCATCGGGTTCGGTCACCGGAATGGTAGCCTCTGTGGTGGGTGTTGTGGATTCTTCTGTGGGTGGGGTCGTTTCCTCAGAGGTTTCCGTTGGTGATGTTTCATCGGGGGGAGCGGTGGTTTCCGCAGTGGTCGCTTCCGTGGCTTCTGTTTCAGTGATGCTTTCCGTTGCACCAATTTCAGCGGCAGATACGTTAGGGATCATGCCGAAGCACAGAACCAACACCAACAGAAACGAAATAAATCCCCGTAAGCGTTTAGTCATAGAAAAATCCTTTCCTGTAGATTTTGAAAGGCACCTGCCATAATGACAGGTGCCCTGGAATTAAATTAGCCGAACAGACCGGACAGCAGGGGCACCAGAGTGATGCCGATGAGGGCCACACCGCCGCCAGCCATGAGCTGCTTCATGCCCTGGGACTTTGCACCAGGGTTGTCGTTGCCGTAGCCTTCCAGAAGATTGATTGCACCCCAGATACCAAGACCTGCGCCCAGTGCAACCACCAGAGTCTGAAGAACGCCAACTGCTGCGTTGAAAAATGCCATAAATATATACCTCCAAAAGAATTTTTGAAGGTACATTCTCCACGCCTCTCTGAAAAGCAGTGGAATCCGCCTTATGCGGCGGGATTACCGGACTGGGAAACGGTGTATACCTCGAAAGCATCGTCCGGTTTCAGCTTGAGGTGGGTGGACAGAAAACGATCTATGCTCAGTTCGTTTTTCTTGTCATAGTCGGATGTGTACTTGTAGTTGGGATGCTTGGTGATGTCATATTTGTTCGACAGGAATGGTCTGACACCACGAAGCTGCAATATGCACTTGCCGCCGTCCATAACGGCCAGCTCGTCCTGGCTCATAAGGTCCTTGCCCAGCTTCTGGTAGTTAAGGCTGTGGGAAGTTTCCCGGCCCCGGCTCTCTCCGGTGTTGTAGGTGTCAATGGTTTCTTTCCCAAGGGCATTGGCTAATTCCTTCAGGGTGGTAGGCTCTTTGCCGCCCAGGAAGATGGAAGTATCCATGTTGCCGATGATGGTATCGGCATTGTCCTTGTAGATTGCTTTGAGCTGGGACTGGGCCTGCAAAACAAGACACGCAGAGATTTCTCTGGACCGGATCGTGGCGACCAATTTTTCCAGCCGGGGGATTTGCCCGATATTGGCACATTCATCGATCAGGCAGCGGACGTGGACGGGGAGTCTGCCGCCGTACACATCGTCTGCTTTTTCACACAGGAGATTGAAAAGCTGGGTGTAGATAAGGGAAATGAGGAAATTGAACGTATCGTCCGTATCGGACATGATGAGAAACAGGGCGGTTTTCTGGTCGCCCAGGGTATCCAGTTCCAGCTCATCGTAAGCGGTCAGATCCCGCAGCTCCTGGATATCGAAGGGAGCCAGCCGTGCGCCGCAGGAAATCAGAATGGATTTCGCTGTTTTGCCAGCAGCCAGCTTGTACTTCTTGTACTGGCGGACTGCGAAATGCTGGGGATTTTCCTTTTCCAGTTCTGCGAACATGAGATCCACCGGATTCTGAAATTCTTCGTCATCTTCCCGGACTTCCATGGAGTTCAGCATCTCAATGAGGGTAGAGAAGCATTGCTCTTCAATCGGAGCTTCGTAATGGATGTAGCCGATCAATGCAGTGTACAGCAGGGTTTCTGCTTTCACCCAGAAGTCGTCACCAGCCTTGCCTTCACCCTTGGTGTTGGCGATCAGGGCCGTGACCAGCTTCAGAATGTCCTTTTCGCTGTGGATGTAAGCGAAGGGATTGTAGTGCATGGATTTTTTGAAGTTGATGGTATTGAAGATTTTCAGCTTGTACTTAAACCGAAGGAGCATTTTGCCGCACTCGGTAACGATGCTGCCTTTGGGGTCGGTCACGACGAAGCTGACCGGATATTTCTTGGAAGTGCATTGCATGAGGTTGGGTTTCAGCCAGAAGCGGGTTTTCTGCTGTTATTAGCGGGTGGCTTTTTATCCACCCCTCCGGGGTTTTCACCCATTTGCATCGGTGTGTTGATTCACACCCGGCATAGCATATCTTTTTGCCCTGCGGTTGCAGGCCAACCGGCAGCGCGGACTCTTGGGGCTTTTATAGGTTCAGTGGGTTCAAGCCCTATGCGTTGCGTGTGGCTGTTCAGAGCAGCCTTCCACTCGGATCGGGACTGCAAGACCTTTTCCGTTTCTTCCGCGCTTTTCACTCAGCTTACTGTTGGCTTGGGCTGAGGCGGCAAAACTCTGACCGGATGCAGATGAAAGTCAGAGCATCGTTTACCGGAACCGCTTCCGCCGATAATCAGCACATTCTTGTTTCGTGCTGTTTTGGGGTCAGAAGGTCGATTGTTCATGGTCAGGCTTTCCGTCTGGGTGAGGATGATGTTATTGGCAAACACAGGGTCAACATAGGGTGCAATGTCTGCCTGAGTGCCCCAGCGGGCGGAGCCGTATTCCATGTCCTTCCGGAACTTCTTTGCGTTCTTGCCCTTGACGTAGACCGCCAGACGGACAGCCAGGGCGATCAGAATGCCTATGCACAGGTCGATGGGATGGAAGCTGGGCATGGACGATTCAAACGCCAGCACCAGCCCCTCCATGATGTGCAGCGCTTTCCCGGAAAAGTCAGATCCGGGAGCCAACCGCACAGCCTGTCCGACCTTAGTGGCAAACAGGGCGATGAACACATAGGGAATATTGGGAAGGATCAGTTTCTTGTAGTTTACGGGTTTTATCGTTCCAGCTCCTTTCGCTTGGTCCGGTCCACCACGGCGTTCTTGATAAGTGCCTTGAAATGTTCCAGTTTGGCGAGAACGGAGGGACGATCTTCTTTGGTGATGACCTTGGCGGTGTACTCCTTGAAAGCTGCGTTCATGGCATCGGTGTCCGGTGCCTTGAAGAAAATCAGATAGCGGTTTTCGCCTTTGACCTTGAAAGGAGCATAGTCGATTCCATATTTCCGGGCGATCCGGTTGAAGGAACCGAGGGTTTGGCTGGAAACCTCAATGCTCTGCATACCCTTGTTCTGGGCTGCAAGCTGTTTTACCGTCATTTTGCCCTGGGGGAGTTTATGGGTGTGACGGGCGGTTTTCATCTGCTCCAGGAGCTTAGCGAGGGCTTTTCTGAGTTCCTGTTCCGTCAGCTTACTGCAATTGACGATCAGAGTCACGACCTTCTGTTCCACTTCTTCCTGCATGGGGTTTCAGCTCCTTTCCGTGGAATTGCAGGAAAGTGGGAAGGTAAGGCTAAGGTGGGACCACCAGACGGCGCAGAAGGGCTTTATTTACCACGTTTACGTCCTTTTCCTTTCACTGTCATAATACCTTCGAGGGTGGTCGTAGGAATGTGATGGGACTCTGCGTAAGCGATGTCGCTTTTCACATACTCGTCGTAGGTGTTGCCGCATACGACCAAGATGCGGCAGCGGCCCATGATATGCTGGCCCATATCCAGACCCAGCTGATGTTCACGGGGATCGTCCTCATGGAGAAAGATGGACTGGTGGGCTTTGGGGCAGATGGGGTAATACCCGGCTTCAAGCAGCGCTCTGGAATAGGTGTCACACTTTTCGTCGAAATCCATACCGCTGCCCCATGCGGCGGTGATGTAAGCAAGAGGTAAAATCATAATTATCGCCTTTCTTTCGGTTATGTCCGTACATAAAAATAGACAGCCCTTAAAGGCTGCCGTAATCATCTGAATCTGCGTTGTATTGCATCGTGTAGTGGTGTTCGATGGTGGAAACGCTGTTGAACAGCGCCGCCATGAGATATGCCTTGGTGTTATACACACGGGTTCGGTTTTCCGCAATGCCATCCATGACCTTCTCGATGTGCAGGGCGTTGATCTTCCGGAAACGTTCCTGGACAAAGTAAGTGGGGTACTCGGCATCCCGGCCTATCCGAATCGTGGGACTTCGGTTGAGTGCCACTTCCAGCATGATCTCCACCAATTCATCAAGCTGATCCCGGCGATATCGCTGGACCATGATCTCATACTCAATTTGCGCTCTGATATCTCCAGAGGTTATCCTTCTTTCTGTCCGTCCGCTGTTACAAGTTTCTTCC
The DNA here is from genome assembly GCA_036300205.1 of Oscillospiraceae bacterium. Taxonomy (GTDB): domain Bacteria; phylum Bacillota; class Clostridia; order Oscillospirales; family Oscillospiraceae; genus Faecousia. The sequence continues at coordinate 17,808 of JAXJGV010000008.1, read as the reverse complement.
ACAGAAGGAAAGAATGAATGAGTATTTGATAGATCAGTATTTATTTTTTCTTTACTTGATGTATTAGTATTTAATTGTGCGGGATTTTCCAGTTCAGGGGAAGCCTGTTCAGGAGAATCCAGTTTTGGGGAATCCAGAACAGGAGAAACCAAAACAGGGTTATCCAAGACTGGATTTTCCCGTTTAGGTGCTTCCCGTTGCAAAGAAACAGGTTCTGGCTCCTTCGGTTCAACCTGTACGGGCTTTTCCCGTTTAGGTGGATCTTTTTCTGGTACGGGGATGACGGGCTTTTCCAGGATGGTGTATTCCACCTCCGCAAGCCGTCCCAAGTCATCTCTTAACCGCCTACGCTGGACATATCCGGCTTTTTCCAACTCTTTCACCGTGGCGCAAATGCTGTCAACGCCGTCCTTACAGATCCGGGCAAGACCTTTGGTGGTATAGTCCCAGTTTTCCGGTAAGGACAGCATAAGACTCAAAAGACCTTTTGCTTTCAACGAAAGGGAGATATCCCGCAGATGGAAATTTGCCATTACGGTATAGTCCCTGGTTTTATCAATTCTGAACACTGCCATGTTCCATCCATTCCTTTCTGCGATAATCCTAAAAAACTCCTATCTGGATTAGATTTGAATTTTAGAGACTTAGGGTTCAAAGAACGGCTGACCTTCTGTCATGCCCGGAGCGGCGTCCATCAGCCCAAGCACAAAGGCATCGAAGTCAAATTCATCTTCTTCAAACGGCCACTCACAGCCCTTGTGGACCCGGTAGGAGGTGCGGTAGCGTTCCATCTTATTGTCCACATGGAAGCAGGAAGTGACAGCAAGAGTCAGATCCTCCCGCAGCCATACCTCCATGAAATGAACATTTGCCAGATGCTCATTTTCTGTTCCATAGTCAGAAACACGGTAAAGGTTGATGGCACAGCAGGGGAACAGTTTTTCACCGCTGAAGGGCTGCTGTCCTTCCTTATCTCCGCAGGCCCGGAAAGTGAATACTGGAATGGCTTCCCGGCAAAGGGTCTGATACAGGCAATAGAAGTTGATTTCCCGCAGGGTGGCCACAACTTCTGACTTGGGAATGCCGTAATGGGCGGCAATCTCAGTCATAAAGCTGGCAACATTTTCTTTGAGTTTTTTGATAGAGTTCATATAGATTCCTCCAATTTATTTTCTGGCATTACGCCGTTTGCGTTTTTTATCCGGGACAATATGCCCCTCAATGATGGATGCGTGGCGCAGGATTTTGATTTCCCGCTGCTGGTGGGCGGACTGCGCTTTGGAATATTCGTAGTCGGTCAGGAACAGGCGAACACGCTGTCCTTTCTCGCCGTAGGGGGTATTCCGGGAGAGAATATCGAAGATAATCATGTGACGGGTGGCATCCTTGAACCGCTCCACAGCGAGAAGATCATGACCGTGGATGATTTCAGAGTTAATTCCCATCAGCAACCTCCATCGCCCTTCAGCCCGAAAACAGCAGGACCGTATTTTGCAATGAGGATGCCATGCAGAATGACACGCAGATTCAGAGAGTAAACTGCATAGGAGTAGCCCAGATTCAGAATGAGCTTTTCGTCCTTTCGCTCATACAGGCATCTGGCGGCATAGAGCATAAAGGAATGCTCTCTTGACATTTTCACGGTATGACATTTCGTAAAGTCAATTCGGGATGTTTGAAAGCAGGGGCGGGTACGCTTATAGAGTTCATCACTGGTAGTGCATAAAAACAGTGCGGCAATGAAGCGGCGCCCCTCGCTGGGGGAGACACACTGCATAGGCCCCAGACGACTGTAAAGAAAATGGAACCGGGCATGATGATTGGTGTCATTCCAGAGTTTGCCGAGATATGTTCCCGCCAGCTCCTGGATTTTCCAGCCTAAAGTGGGAGGCTGTGGGTAGATGGTCATAAGCAGATCGCGGTAGGTCACAGTGCCGTCGTTGATTGCGGCTTTTAATTGGATGCAGCTGATTTCACTGCATCCAATGTCAGGCCGATAGGATTTGCACTGCCGACACTCTGCGCTGCTGGGTGGGATGTGATAGGCTCGTTTGTTCATGGGAAACTCCTTCCGGGGGAAATAAAAAATCCGGGCAAGTAGAACTTGTCCGGTGGCTGATGATATGAAATTATCTGCTTTGATCCCGCTGCCGCTTTCGCAGCCATGCGTCCAGCAGCTTAAAAATAGTTTCTTCAATTTTGGCGGGAGAATAGGACTTGGGAAAATACTTCCGCAGCTTTTCTCCGGAAAGCATGATGTCGTTGCTGACGGGCTTTTTTTGCTCCATCATAATGTTCAGCATTGTATCCTCGTTCAGTTCTCCGCTTTGGCTGAGTTTTCGCATACGCTGGGCTTGGGATAAAGATGGGGTTGCCTGTTCGCTGTCGATGGTTTCCAGCAGCAGCTTCTGCTCGTTTTCCGGGAGCGCCGCAATCTGATAGGCAGGGGTGAGGGCGATTTTCTTATCGTCCACCATCTGCATCAGCTCCGGTACAAGCTGGGTCAAAGAGATCAGGTTTCGCACCGTATCACCACTGACTCCTGCCAGTTCTCCCACAGCGTCATCGCTGCGGAAATTAGCCGAAATTTTCGGCGCATTTTCTTTTTCCTCTTTCCGGGGTCTGCCCGCTTTACGCTTGGCAGCTTCCATACGCATTTTGAAAGCCCTGGCCCGTTCCGAGGGTAGGGTATTTTCCCGCTGGAAATTGCTGTCCACAAGACGGATGATAGCATCATCGTCATCCAAGTCACGGATGATGGCAGGCATGGATTCCAGATTTGCCAGCTCGCTTGCGTGTTTGCGACGAGCGCCGGAGATGATTTCGTACCCACCCTCTGGTCGGGGACGTACCTCCGCAGGGATCAGCACTCCGTATTGCTGAACGCTGTCAATGAGATCCACCATGGCTGCATCCTCCCGAATCTGAAAGGGGCTGCATGGCATGGGATGCAGTTCTGACAAGGGAATGGCATGGATCGTCCCAATAACAGGGGGTTCTCTGGCAGCAGGAGCATCAATGGTTTTTAACGATGGGTTCAATATATTACCTCCTAAAAAATGAGCATGAAAAAAGCACCCCGAGGGGTGCTTTCTCACAATGGGGAATCAAACCCATGCACTAAGCTGATCTCGATACTTGTAGTAATGATCGCTTAGAACATAGTCGATAACACAGGATTTTGGAATGAGATAGGAACGACGGATTTGGTAATGCTTGATATGATTATTGCGAATCAGTTTCCGAGCCGTTGAATCTGCGATGCCGCCAAGCATTTTGCAAAGCTGTGCGGTGGTAACAACATCAGGGTATTTTGCGTAAAGCCGTTCATAGTATTTTCTGTCTTTCATAAATTATCAGCTCCAATATAGATGTTGTCAACAACGGGGGAAACTGATATAATTATTTCTGTTGAATTGAGCCAAACCTTGTCGACAACATTTTCCCATCCCTCCAACATCCCTCCAAGTTGCTAAAAATCCTTGCAAATCAAGGGGAAATTGGGGGTTAGAGAAGAAAATCGAAGGTTGATGTTTGGTGACTGTAAAAATCGAAATATTTCGGAGAATGTCATTTCTTGCGGCTTATATCGTGGAAAAAAAGTCCGGAATTGTCCATTTCAGGGCAGAAAATTCTGGAAAGGGATAACGACTTAAAATCCCCCGGTGGCGACACTGTACGGGTTCGAGTCCCGTCAACGGCACCAAAAATGCAGATACCCATTTGGGTATCTGCATTTTTTATACCCGGAGGCATTCTTTGACCGATTAAACGTCAGTTATAAAACCGTGTATCACAATGCTGAAACAGAAGATTCAAATTTTTGCTGTGCCAGGATTCTCCTTCGCAGAACTCATAATACAGCGCGCCCTGGCTTTCGTCCCAGCCCCGCATGACCATGTCCAGAGCCTCATAGCACCGCTCGTTGGGAACGGCATCGTAGTACGAGCCGTCGCATACAGGGGTAAATTGCTCGGGGGCAAACAGAACACTGCGGATAGAGCTTCCGAACCTGTCAGCCTCCACCCGGTTCAGTACGGTGCGCATGACCAGCGCGATGCATTCCGTGCAGTCTCCCTGGCCCAGTTCGGCCATGCCGATCTTCAGAAGCATGGTCTGCTCCTCTTCGGTCAGTTCCAGAACGATTGGCGGAGCGGTGGTTTCTGTTTCGGGAGGTTCTGTTTGGGTGGGGGCAGCTTGTGTGGGTTCGGATTCCGGTTCGGAAGAAGGCTCCGCGGTCTCTTCGGAAGCCACCATGGTCGGGTCAGTATCGGCGGGCGCTTCCGCTTGCCCGCAGCCTGTGAGGGTGAAGAAAAGCATGCAAAGGAAAAGGATCGTTACGGCTCTTTTCATATTCTCTCCTTAAACGTATCTGAAAGGTTACCTTATTATAATGCGGCAGAGACGGAATGTCAAACAGGCTGGATAAATTCTGAAAAATGGGCGGAAATATCGGCTGGCTTTGGCGCTTCAAAAGGGCGCAATACCATGCAAAGGAATGCAAAATTTCTCTTGCAATATAGAATCTTGTCGGTTATAATAGAAAACAAAAATGCGGCTCTTTGCGCAGCCGCGAAGAAGACGGAAACAGAAGGGGTTGAAGGCGTGAGCTGCTTGAAAAAAGCGATCTGCGGTTTGTTGGCGGTTGTGGCGGTGTTGCATACTGCCGTGATTCCCGTAAGCGCGACGGAAGTGTCTGTACAGGAGACCTCCGCGTATACGGAAGCGGCGGAGACTGCCGCGCCGGAAACGGAACCCGCTGTGATCCCGGAAACCGAACTCGATGTGATCCCGGAAGCCGAACCGCAGCGCACCGAAAGCCCTGAGACGGAAGCCGTTCCCCAGGAAACCACTGCTGAGGAACCGGCAGCAGAGGAGCCTGCTGCGGAAGAAACCGTGGCCGAAGAAGCGGCTGAGCAGAAGACCTACGACTCCGTGCCCCTGTACTTCCAGACGGATTACCCCGATACCATGTACGGCAGCGGAACCATTGCCTCCAGCGGCTGCAGCATCACCTCCCTTGCCATGGTGGCGACTTACCTGACCGGACACGAATACCTGCCGGATGAACTGGCGGACTATTTCGGCGGCTGTGCGCAGAACAATATGCAGCGCCTGGAATATGCCTCTGAGGCCATGCAGCTTCCTTATGAAAGACCTGCCAACTGGCATGAGACCCTGAAAGCACTGAAGGAAGGCAAAATCGCCATCGCGCTGATGAACTCCAAATCCATCTTCACCGACTCCCAGCATTTCATCGTGCTGGCCGGTATGACCGAGGACGGCAGAATTCTGGTCAATGACCCCTACGCCCCCAACTATGAGCGCTGGGATCTGAAGAACGCGTTCAACGTCGGCTTTAAAGAGGGCGATATCTGCTGTGGTTTCAGCGGCGCCTGGGTCTATGACAAGAGCGCCATGCCCGAGGAGCCCTTCCTTTATGAAGAGGATGAGCTGGACCGCTCCAATCCCCGTTACCCGGAGATCCAGCTGACGGATGAGGAGATGGAACTCCTGGCCCGCATGGCCTGGGTGGAAGCCCAGGGCGAAAGCGCGGAAGGCCAGCAGGCGGTGGCAGAGGTTGTCCTGAACCGGATGCATGCCGACAATTTCCCGCAGACACTGAAGGGTGTGATCTATGCCGAAGGCCAGTTCCGGTCCGTGCCCTACCTGGATGAGGCGGAGCCTATGCAGGCCCAGTACGAAGCCATCGAACGGGCGCTGTACGGTCCGTATGTATTGCCGACGGATGTGGTATTCTTCGCCACCTACCGTACCAATGAGAATGTCTGGGGTCAGATCGGCGGACATATCTTCTGCTATCAGTGGTAAGCGAAACAGAGCATTTGCGAAAATCACGGCCGGCATTCTGCGAAGGAATGCCGGCTGTTTTCATCCAATGTAAAAATCAGGAATTGGAGGCAGATTTATGAGCCAATCGAAAAAAGTAATCTGCACGCTGCTTGCGGTTTTGGCCTTTGTGCTTGTAACGATCATTTTCACAGGCATTATGCAGGACGCCATAGCGGAAAAGCAGGCGGCAGCGGAAATGGAAAACAGAGGTTCCTACCACATACCCACCGCGGCAGCCACAGAACCCGCACCGACGGAGACGGAGCCTGCTGAGACGGAAACCACCGCTGCTACGGAGGAAACGCTGCCTGAGGAGACGGCGGCGGAAGAAACCCAGCCCCGGACCGTTTATGAGGAAGTGCCGCTGTATTTCCAGACCGACTATCCGGACATTCTGTACCGTTCCGGGACCCTGGCCACCAGCGGCAGCAATATCGCGTCCCTTGCCATGGTTGCCACCTATCTGACGGGCCATGAATACCGGCCGGACCAGCTGGCGGACTATTTCGCGGATTATATCGGAAACAGCATGGAGTGGCTGGAATACGCCTCGGATGCGCTGCAGCTGCCCTGGAAGAAGGCAGAGAATTTCCATGTGGCCAAGCAGGCGCTGCGGGAGGGCAAGGTGGTCATCACGCTGATGAATGAGCGGTCCATCTTCACCCAGTCCCAGCATTTCATCGTGCTGACCGGGCTGACGGAAGGGGAGAGGATCCTGGTCAACGACCCCTACGAACCCCACTATACCCAATGGAACCTGAAGGGCGGCTTGGCAAGCGGCTTCGCGGACAATTCCATCATCACCGGCTATGCCGGTTCCTGGATCTATGATCCTGCGGAAATGCCGGAAGAGCCTTTTATCTATGAAGAGGAAGCAATCGAGGTGGAGTTCCGCTACCCCGGTCTGGAACTGACCCAGGAGGATAAGGACTTGCTGGCCCGGCTGATCTGCGGAGAAGGGGAGAGCGAGCCCTTCGAAGGACAGCAGGCCATCGCGGAGGTGGTGCTCAACCGTCTGGCAGCAGACAATTTCCCGGATTCCGTAAAGAGCATCGTTTACGCGGAAAACCAGTTCAAGTCCGCCGACCATCTTTACGCGGAGGAGCCTACCCATATCCAGTATGAAGCCATCGAACGGGCTTTGTACGGTCCCTATGTGCTGCCCATCGACGTGGTGTTCTTTGCCACGTACCCGGTCAATGACAACGTCTGGGGCCAGATCGGCACCCACACCTTCTGTTTCCAGTGGTGATGCATAATAAATTACGTCCGGTATTCCCATGGGGAATACCGGACGATTGTATTATATTTGCATGTTAAGCTCCCGCAGGCAGGCGGGGATCTCCGGCACAGGGCCGCAGGAGCCACGGCGGATCAGTTCCGCGTGGAGCATCAGAGAACTGAGGGGGACTTTGTTCAGATGGCAGGACAGGGCATAGAACGCGCTTTTTCCCAGTGCGGAACGATCCTGGCGAATGGTAGTCAGGGGAGGCACCGTATACCGGCACAGAGGAATGTCGTCAAAGCCCAGAATGCTGATATCCTCCGGCACCCGAAGACCCAGCTCACTGCAATGGAAGATCACACTGTGGGCAAGAACATCGTGGCTGCAAAGGATGGCGGTGCAGCCGTTTTTCAGCAGCCGGGGCAGATGCTGGGAAAGACATACATTCACGTGGTAAGAATTGCCCACCACACCCGGATCCACGCTTAGTCCCAGATCCTCCATGACCTGGGAAAAGGCCTGGTAGCGCTGCTGGTAAACGTAGGCCTCCAGGGCGCTGCTTAAGTAGCCGATCTTGCTGTGGCCCAGGGATTTCAGGTATTTGACAGCCAGCTCGATGCCCTCCGCGTTATCCACACTCAATGCGGTGACGTTGGGATTGCAGCTGACCTGATTGTCGTAAAGCACGGTAGGGGTCTTGCAGGTATCGAATTCCCGGATCCAGGGGTCCAGCAGGGACAGGCCCAGAAACAGGCCGCCGCAGTAATTGCCCAGGATCATGTACTCGTCGTAGTGCGTCTGGGTCTGCATCCGCGCATCCAGAGGGATCAGCTCGACCTGGTAACCCGCAGGCTCGGCGGCTTTGCGGAAGCCGACCACAAGGTCAAAGCCGAAATCCTCCGGTTTGGTATATTCCATATTGGTAATAAATACAGCGATCCGCGGTGCTGCGGAGGTACGGGTAGCCCGGGAATAACCCAGCTCCACCGCCTTTTCCAGCACGGCCTGCTGCATTTTGCGGCTGACATCCTTGGCTCCGTTCAGCGCTTTGGAAACGGTGCTTTTGGAGATGCCCAGCTCATGCGCGATATCATCCAGAGTAGCCAACGGAATCACCCCTTTCACGGTAAATTTTGCAAATTTAAGAGTATTATAGCATATCCCTGCTGCAAATGCAAATAATTTGGCGAATTTGCACAAAAAGTTTCGCAACGTTTCGGAAATTATGAGAAAGAATGCGCAAATGCGCTAATTGAACAAAAATAGAATCTACGATTTGTTACAAATGACGAAAATATAAGGTGAATTTATTGCCTGTTGACGAAAAACGAGAAACGCAATATACTTTAAGGTAGCAAAACATTTCGAAACCTTGCGTCTTCCGGCGAAGCAGCCGGAACCGGCGGGGGATTTTAAACAGAGGAAAGGAGGGAACGTAATGGTTTTTTCCTGCGGAAAACAGGACATGCGTTCCTTACATAGAGCACAGGAAAATTCCTTCCTGCTGACCAACGGCTTGGGAGGATATGCGTCGGTAACGGCGGCCTATTCCGTGCCCCGCTGTGACCAGGGCATTCTGGTGGCGGCGGTGAAGGCGCCCAATGAGCGGATCACCATGGTCCACCGGATGCGGGAGACGCTGACCCTGGGGGAGAAGGAAGTGTTTCTTTCCAGCCAGAGCTTTGCGGGCAAGCACCCGGAAGAGGATGGCTACCGCCATCTGTCCCATTTTACGTACGAGTTCGTTCCCAGCTGGACATATCACGTCAGCGGCGTCGCCGTGAAGCGCAGCGTCTGCATGGCTTATGGCGCCAATACCTCCGCAGTGCTGTACGAGATCGAGAACCGGTCGGAGAAACCCTGTACCCTGCGGATCGAGCCCTTCCTGAAATTCGCTCCCAAGGAAGCGGCCATCGAAAAGAAGAAAGCCTTCTCCTACGCCCCCGGAAAGATCACCTCCGGCGCGTATACCCTGTACCTGCGTACGGATGGGGAAGCGGAGAAGCAACCCATTTGCTGGCAGACCCTGGCTTATCCCGAGGATGCCAAGGACGGCCGCCCTGCCAAGGGCCTGACGGCCTGCTGCTGCCGCGTCTGCAAAACCGTTCAGCCCGGCGAGACTGCCAAAATGGAAGTGGTGTTCTCCCTGGACGAGGATGCCCCCTCTGGTGGGGAGATCCTGGAAGCCCAGCTGCGCCGCCGGCAGGCACTGGCAGAGGGCAGTCCCTTTGCCGATCCCATCGCCCGCCAGCTGGTGCTGGCAGCGGACGCCTTCATTGCCCGCCGGGATTCTACCGACGGCAAGACCATTCTGGCAGGCTACCCCCTGTTCAGCGACTGGGGCCGGGATACCATGATCGCCATGTCCGGCTGCACCCTGGCTGCCGGACGCTATGAGGATGCCAAGAGTATCCTGCGTACCTTCCTGGCCTATGAAAAGGACGGCCTGGTGCCCAACCTGTTCCCCGAGGGCGAAAGCAAGCCGATGTACAATACGGTGGACGCGGCCCTGCTGCTCATCGACTGCGTATGGCAGTATCTGCGGCGGACAGGGGATACCGCCTTCGCGCTGGAAGCCTGGCCGGTGATGGAACATATCATCGCGTCCTACCGGAAGGGCACCCACCACTCCATCGGCATGGACAGCGACGGCCTGATCTACGCGGGCGGCGGTCTGGACCAGGTCACCTGGATGGATGTCTGCGTCCAGGGCATTCTGCCCACCCCCCGCCATGGCAAACCGGTGGAGATCAACGCCTACTGGTATAACGCCCTGCGGATCATGGACGCCCTGGCAAAGGAACTGAACCGGGACGCCGCGGACTACAGCGCCCTGGCAGAAACCGTAAAGGCTTCCTTCCTGAGAGAATTCTACATGGAGGACAAGGGCTATCTGCGGGATGTGGTCTCCGGCACCAAGGCCGACGAGCAGCTGCGCTGCAACCAGATCTGGGCAGTCTCCATGCCCTTTACCATGCTGGAGGCCCGGCAGGAGAAAAACGTGGTGGATGCGGTTTACCGGCATCTGTACACCCCCTGCGGCCTGCGCACTCTGTCCCCGGAGGACCCGGAGTACCACCCCTTCTACGGCGGCGCCCAGGTAGAACGGGATATGGCCTATCACCAGGGAACCACCTGGGTATTCCCCATGGGCGCGTACTACCTGGCCTACCTGAAGGTCCACGGAAACACACCGGAGGCTGCCCGTTATGTCCGGGAACAGCTGTCCGCTCTGGAACCCATGCTGCGGGAAGGCTGCTTCGGACAGCTGCCGGAGATCTATGACGGCGAATTCCCCATGGACGGCAAGGGCTGCTTTGCCCAGGCCTGGAGCGTAGGCGAGATGCTTCGGGTGTTTGAAGCAATTGACTCCATCGAAAAGAAATGAGGCTGTATTCTTATGGCGAAACTGTTATTGAATAAGAAAGAACGGGGCTGGTGGAAGTCCGCGGTTTTCTATGAGCTTTATCCCAAGAGCTTCCAGGACACCACCGGCACCGGCGTCGGCGACCTGCGGGGCATTATCTCCCGGCTGGATTATCTGGAAACGCTGGGCATCGACGCTATTTGGCTGTGCCCGGTCTGTGCCTCTCCCCAGGTGGACAACGGCTATGATATTTCCGATTACTGCTCCATCGACCCCATGTTCGGCACCATGGCGGACATGGAGGAGCTGATCGCGGAAGCGAAAAAGCGGGGCATTTCCATTATCATGGACCTTGTCCTGAACCACAGCTCCAACCAGCATAAGTGGTTCAAAGAAGCCCTGAGCTCCAAGGAAAACCCCTACCATGACTACTTCATTTGGCGCGACGGCGACGCCGTGACCCCGCCCAATGAAATGCGGGCCACCTTCGGCGGCTCTGCCTGGACTTATGTGCCCGAACTGAAGCAGTGGTATTTCCACCAGTTTGCAGTGGAGCAGCCCGACCTGAACTGGGAGAATCCCATGCTGCGCCGGGAACTGTACGCCACCATCCGTTTCTGGGTGAAGAAGGGCGTGGAGGGCTTCCGCCTGGATGTCATCGACCAGATCGGCAAGGACCCTGACAAGCAGATCACCAACAACGGCCCCCGTCTCCATGAGTTCCTGCGGGAGCTGTCCCGGGAGGCCTTCCTGGAAGAGGGCCTGGTGTCCGTAGGCGAAGCCTGGGGCGCCAATACCCAGCGGGCCAAGCTCTACAGCGCCCCCGACGGCAGCGAGCTTTCCATGGTGTTCCAGTTTGAGCACATCTGCCTGGACCAGGAGCCGGGAAAAGACAAGTGGGATATGATCCCCCTGAGCCTGCCCAAGCTGAAGGACTGCTTCCGCCGCTGGCAGCAGGAGCTGAACGGCGAAGGCTGGAACAGTCTGTTTATGAACAACCACGATCTGCCCCGCATCGTCTCCCGCTGGGGCAACCCCAAGGAATACCGTGTGGAGTCCGCCAAAATGCTGGCCACCATGCTCCATGGTATGCAGGGCACGCCTTACATCTATCAGGGCGAGGAGCTGGGCATGACCAATATCCATCTGGATAGCATCGACCAGTATGTGGACATCGAGACCCACAACCTGTACCGGGAGCGTATGGCCCAGGGATATGCGGAAGAAGACGTGATGAAGTCCATCTGGGCCAGAAGCCGGGACAACGCCCGCACCCCCATGCAGTGGACGTCCGGCGAAAACGCGGGCTTCACCACCGGCATGCCCTGGATGCCTGTGAATCCCAACTATCCCCAGATCAACGCCGAGGCGGCGCTGGCGGACCCCGAATCTGTTTTCTACCACTATCAGAAGCTGATCAGCCTGCGCAAAACCTATGATGTCTTCCGGGACGGCGCCTTTACCCTCCTGTGCCCGGAGGATGAACGGGTCTTTGCCTATTCCCGGGATACGAAGTACAGCCACCTGCTGGTGGTGTGCAACTTCACCGCGGAGCAGTTCCCCTTCGATGCGCCGGAAAATTTCCGTGGCGCCCGGATGCTGCTTTCCAACTACAGCACCGATTCCGTGGAGCTGCGGCCTTATGAGGCGGCGATGCTCTATTATGAGGACGGAGCCCGGAAGGAAATCTGAGAAGCGTAACATTTCGAAACGCCCCGGCGGCCGCGCCGGGACGTTTCAAACGTCGAAAAAAGCGGAAATACCGGAGAAAGCCTGAGCTGACGGGACGATTTGAAAAAGAATATGGACTATTTGTGAATAATCCCCAAAAACGGCCCTTTATTTTTTGACAAAACGCTCGTTGACGATTGGCAATTTCAAGTGTTATACTATGTTATGAACCGGTAAAGAATGTTTCGAAATGTTTCGCAACAAAAGCGTTTCCGGTTTCGAAAAGGGCATGCCCTTTTCGTGTTCTCATCTAATTATAGATGAGAACACGATCCCAATCTGGCATCAACAGAGAATCTCTGTGGTTGCATATAATTTATGAACTCTATTAGGAGGAAAGAAACAATGAAGAAGATCATTGCACTGCTGCTGGCTTGCATGATGGTCGTTGCTATGTTCGCCGGCTGCGGCGGCAGCGCTGAGACCACCGAGACTCAGGCTGCAGCACAGGAGACCAAGGCTGCTGAAGTCGAAGTTCAGAGCTTCACCATGAAGGTCTGGGGCCCCCAGGAAGACCAGGCTGATGCCAACAGCTTCCTGCAGGTTGCCTGCGAGAAGTTCGACGAGGCTCATCCCGAGTGGGACATCGACTTCGTTTTCGAAGTCTGTGCTGAGGGCGATGCCGGCACCATGGTTTCCAAGGACCCCTCTGCCGCTGCTGACGTTTACATGTTCGCAAACGACCAGCTGGGCACTCTGATCCAGGCCAATGCCATTGCTAAGCTGGGCGGCGACACCCTGACCCAGGTTCAGGAGACCAACTCCGAGACCATGGTTCAGTCTGTTTCCAGCGGCGACGGCGTTTACGGTGTTCCCTTCACCGGCAACACCTGGTTCATGTACTATGACTCCTCTTTCTACACTGAGGAAGACATCAAGTCCCTGGACGCTATGATGGCTAAGGGCACTGTTGCTTTCCCTGTGACCAACACCTGGTACCTGCCCGCATTCTACTACGCTGTTGGCGGCACCATGTTCGGTGACGGCACTGACGGCGCTGCAGGCGTTGTCTTCGGCGGTGAGGCCGGTGCTGCTGCTACCACCTATATTGCCGAGGCTCTGGCCGCCGGCACTCTGATCGACGATGCCAACGGCGCTGGCCTGGACGGCCTGCGTAACGGCACCATCCACGCTATCTTCTCCGGCACCTGGGACGCAGGCAACGTTGAGGAGATCCTGGGCGAGAACTACGCTGCTGCTCAGCTGCCCGCCGCTACCATCAACGGTGAGGAGTGCCAGCTGTACTCCTTCTCCGGCTCCAAGGCTTACGGCGTCAACCCCAACTCCGCTAACATGAAGGCTGCTTACGCTCTGGCTGCGTGGCTGGGCTCCGCTGAGATGCAGGACCTGCACTTCGAGCTGCGTAACGGTGAGGTTATCCCCTGCAACGCTGAGCTGCTGGCTACCGACGAGTACTCCAGCAACGCCGCTGCTGTTGCTCAGAACAACACCATCGCTAACACCTCCAAGCTGCAGCCCACCATCACCGAGATGGGCACCTACTGGACCAATGCTGACTCCATGGGCAAGGCTCTGGCCAACGGCGACATCAATGCTGATAACGCCGCTGACATGACCGAGAAGTGGAATGCTGGCCTGAACAACTCCGGCCTGTAATCCTTACGGTTAATCGTTAAGTGAATCTCTGGCGGCAGTCAGACGGGAATTCTGGCTGCCGCTTTTTTTCACCAAAAGTGATGTTTCGTTAAAATTTCGCAGGGGTCAATGCCCATGTTTACCCTGCAAAAGAGTCGACATGGGCATCGACCCCGGCGAAACGTGAATTATCGAAACACAGGCCGTGTGGAAACCATACGGTCATAACAAAGGGAGATGATAACGTGTCCAATACGTTAACCAAAACCGCAGCTGCACGGCAAAAGGCTGCCAATTCCACCTCTCTGGCTGCTGCGCTGAAAAATGGCGGTCCTACCATCTGGCTTTCCTGCCTGATTATGGGCCTTGCAAACATCCTGAACGGTCAGATCATCAAGGGTTTGATTTTCCTGGCCATCGAAATCGGTGTTATCGCATTCCTGGCAGTCCCCAATGGCGGCTTCTACTGGATCTCCATGCTCCCCAGCCTGGGCTGGCGGGAGCAGCAGGAAATCTGGGATGACGACATCGGCGGCTATACTTACGTCGCTGGCGATCAGTCTCAGCTGATCCTGCTGTACGGCATCGCATCCCTGTGCATCGTTACCCTGCTGATCATTGTGTGGCGCGCATCCGTCCGCAGCGGCTACAAGGCCATGTGCCTGAAGCAGGCTGGCAAGAAGGTCACCTTCCTGGATGACCTGAAGTCCCTGCTGGACGAGAATGTCCACAAGCTGCTGATGACGCCCCCCACCGCCTGCCTGGCTGTGTTCTCCATCCTGCCCCTGTTCTACATGATGAGCATGGCCTTCACCAACTACTCCAAGGAAGGCAGCCATCTGGTCCTGTTCGACTGGGTGGGCCTGGATAACTTTATCGCCATCTTCGACTCCGGTTCTGCCATCGGTAAGCAGTTCGGCGCGGTTCTGGGCTGGACCCTGATCTGGGCTTTCTTCGCTACCTTCCTGAACTTCTTCCTGGGCACCTTCGTGGCCATCATCATCAACCGTAAGACCATCAAGCTCAAGGGCTTCTGGCGTGGCTGCCTGTCTCTGACCATTGCCGTTCCCCAGTTCGTGTCCCTGATGATCATCCGCTCCATGATGCAGCCCGACGGTATTATCAACCGTATGCTGCTGGATGCTGGCCTGATTGCCGATAAGCTGCCGTTCCTGACGAACGCTACCTGGGCCCGGGTCATGGTCATCATCATCAACTGCTGGGTCGGTATCCCCTACACCATTATGCAGGTTACCGGCATTCTGCAGAACATTCCTGCCGAGCAGTATGAGGCTGCCACCATTGACGGCGCCAATGCGGTGCAGCAGTTCATCAACATCACCCTGCCCTACATGATCTTCGTGATGACCCCCTACATCATTACCCAGTTCACCGGCAACATCAACAACTTCAATGTTATCTACCTGCTGACCAGAGGCGAGCCTCTGCAGGTCGGCATGTCTGCGGGCGATACGGACCTGCTCGTTACCTGGCTGTACAAGCTGTCGGTTGACCAGCAGAAGTACAACCTGGGTGCGGTCATCGGCATCTTCACCTTCGTGGTGCTGGCAATCGTCTCCCTGGTCACCTACCGTTCCAGCGGATCTTACAAGGATGAGGAGGGCTTCAAATAATGGCTAAGAAAACTTCCGGCGGCATGAAGGCCAAGCGGATCACCGGCGATGTGATCACGTATATCTTCCTGTCTGTTATGTGTGTCGTCTGGCTGCTGCCCTTCTTCTGGGTCATCATGCAGTCCTTCCGTGACGGCAAGGGCCAGTTCATCTCCACCTTCCTGCCCACTGCTTACACTCTGAATAACTACAAGGCACTGTTCACCGAGCTGAATGTCATGAACTTCCCCCGGATGTTCCTGAACACCTTCGGCATCGCCTGCTGCACCTGCCTGATCTCCACCTTCTTCGTGCTGAGTGTCGCTTACTGTACCTCCCGCCTGAAGTGGAAGATGCGTAAGCCCTACATGAACATGGCTATGGTCATCAACCTGTTCCCCGGCTTCATGTCCATGGTGGCTGTGTACTTCATCCTGAAGGCTCTGGGCATGACCGAGGGCAACAAGATCTACCTGTCCCTGATCATTGTCTTCTCCGCAGGCTCCGGCACCGGCTTCTACGTCATGAAGGGCTACATGGATACCATTCCCAAGTCCCTGGACGAGGCTGCCATGATCGACGGCTGCACCCGCTGGCAGATCTACACCAAGATCACCCTGCCTCTGTGTAAGCCCATGATCGTTTATCAGGTTATCACCTCCTTCATGGGCCCCTGGATGGACTTCATCTTCGCAAAGGTCATCGCGGGTGCCAAGAGCCAGTATTGGACCGTTTCCATCGGCCTGTTCAACATGCTGGAAAAGGAATACGTGGATACCTGGTTCGTCCGGTTCTGCGCCGGCGCTGTGCTGATCTCTATCCCCATCTCCATCCTGTTCCTGATTACCCAGAAGTTCTATCAGGAAGCTATGAGCGGCGCAGTCAAGGGCTAATAACCAAAGCATATCAGCTTCTTTTCTCCTGAATTGCCGTGTCCCGCAAGGGGCACGGCAATCCTACAGCCGCCTTCGAATTGCCGGAGGCGGCTGTGGACGTTCAAATGCATGACCCGAAATACCGAAAGGATATCTTATGGAGAGACTCAGAAATCAAAAAAATACCGGATTGAACTGCAATGCCCTCAGAACCTGGGGCCTGCTGTTTCTGGCCACGGGCACCATTGGCCGGGGCATTATCCAGAAACAGCTTTTGGGCGTGGGAGAGATCACGGCCCAGCAGATGCTGGATGCCATGAGCAATTCCCAGGGAACCATGATCCTGGTGACCCTGTCCTTGGTGCTCCAGGCGCTGGAGACCTGCGCAGCGCCGATTTTCGCCCTGCTGCTTGTGGAGGGATTCCAGCATACGTCAGATTTCATGCGCTATCTTACCCGGGTTTTGGGCCTGGCGGTGCTGTGCGAGATCCCGTATAATCTGGCGGTTGGCAGCGGCTTCCTGGACTGGACCAGCCGCAACCCGGTATTCTGCATGGTCCTGGGCCTGATCCAGCTGTATTTCTACCAGCGCTACACCGAAAAATCCCTGCAAAATACCCTGATCAAGGCGGTGGTCACCATTGCCGCAGTAATCTGGGGAGAGATGCTGAAGATCGAATTTGGCTCCTGCATGGTGCTGGTCATCGCGGTGCTGTGGGCGTTCCGGAAGAAGCCTCTTTACCGGAATTTCGCCGGCGCCACCGTCACCATCGTGTGCAGCCTGATGTCTCCTTTCTTCCTGGCAGCCCCCATGGGCTTCCTGGCCGTGCATTTTTACAACGGCGAAAGAGGAGAAGAGAACCGGCTTGTCAACTACCTGGCCTATCCGGCGATGCTGCTGATTGCGGGATTGCTTGGCATATTTTTATTTTAAGATTTAGAAAAGGAAAGCCTGCGGCGAATGCCGGGGCATCCTAAGACAGTGAACAGGCACAGCAGTATGATCTGCTGTGCCTGTTCTTGTATAATTTGATTTTGCGTGATAAGATAGAAACGGATCGATAAATAGGAATTTTGAGTGTTAAGATTGTATGGGAGGGCTATTATGGATAGTATTAACTGTACATTGGAAAATGAAGGGTTTATTAAATGTCTTATTCCGGCTGAAAAGAAATATCCAACAGAGTGTGAAGAGGCACGTCAAGACAGTTTCCGGAGAATACTTAAATTTATTGCTGAATGGTAAAACGTTAGATTTCAGCTTGTCAGAGCGACAAATTGTAATTTACCGAGTAGATTTAAGGGCGCACTTCTATACATAGAATCCAGCTATGTAGTGCGGGCAATGATAAAAGCCAAGCTGTATTTTGCAGCTTGACTCAGACTGTCGAAAAACCATGTCATTGCGAGCCAGTGCGCACACTACTCCGCGCTAAGAGCCGCCTTCGGCGGTTGCGCTATGTACGCGGCCTGCGGGCCGTGTGGCGTGGCAATCTCCTGAATTTTTGAACAATTCTCTACTAAAATTGAGGGGTTTTACTTCTTTTG
>JAXJGV010000007.1:0-14840 GCA_036300205.1 Oscillospiraceae bacterium | reverse complement strand
GAGCCAGACGGTCGATACGGGAACGCATGGTGCGGAAGTTGGTCAGCATGCCGCCCAGCCAGCGGGAGTTGACGTAGTAACCGCCGCAACGGGCAGCCTCTTCCTTGATAGCATCCTGAGCCTGCTTCTTGGTGCCGACGAACAGGATGTTGCCACCGTTAGCGGAGGTCTCACGAACGAAGTTGTAAGCCTCTTCCAGCTTCTTAACGGTCTTCTGCAGGTCGATGATGTAGATACCGTTACGCTCGGTGTAGATGTAGGGAGCCATTTTGGGGTTCCAACGACGGGTCTGGTGACCGAAGTGAACACCGGCCTCCAGCAGTTGCTTCATAGATACGACAGCCATTTTAAATATTCTCCTTTTGTTTTGTCCTCCACCCCGATCATCCCGCGCTGCCCGCCCTGAAACAGGGCACAGGGGTGCGCGATCCCCGGGTGTGTGGTTTGTAATGTCACGGGCCAAAGCCCATGCCGAACCATTATACGGCATTGCCGTACAATTTGCAAGTATTATTTCCAAAAAATTTCAATAAAATTCCGATTCTTTTCAATTCGCTGACAGTTTACAATCGACAATTGAAAGTGCCGGTATGGCCTGGGGCGATGAACGGAAACGACTGTCAATTGTCAATTCAGATCGGCAGTCCCTTGCCGGTTCTGGGGACCCGGCACTCATTGGGCTTGGCGTCCACCAGCACGATGTCCGGGCCGATCTTTTTGATGCAGTTCCAGGGGATGATGAAATCGTCGTGACGCCCGGCGATGCCCAGGATACGGCAGGGGCCGGGGACCACGATGGCGCAGATATTGCCGTCGGGGATCTCGATCTGAACATCGGTGATGAATCCCAGGCGCTGGCCGTTGCTGACGCAGATGACTTCCTTGCATTGCAGGTCGGTGAACTTTATGGACATGGCGGGTACCTCCTTTTGGGTCAGTCTATGCCCGGGAGGCGGGGAATATGACGGCAGCAGGCGGGGCGGAGGGGTGGCTGCCCCAGTGCCATTTTGCCGGAAAAGCCCGGATTTTTGACCTGTTACCCCCCTCAGCCGCGGCGTTCGCCGCGCCGGCTCCCCTTGCGGGGAGCCTTTTTCTCGGATAAACGATCCTTCACGAAATGCTGACGGATTTGCGCATGGCGTCGATGGCGCCTTTTTCCAGGCGGGATACCTGGGCCTGGGAGATACCCAGGGCGTTGGCTACCTCCATCTGGGTCTTGCCGTCATAAAAGCGCAGGGACAGGATCTGCTTTTCCCGGTCGTTCAGGGCACGGAAGGCGTTTTGCAGGGTGATGTGGTCCATCCAGCCGTCTTCCGTGTTCTTGGTGTCCCGGACCTGGTCCATGACCGTCAGGGGGTCGCCGCCGTCGGCGTAGACCGGGTCGTACAGGCTGACCGGGGCGCAGACCGCGTCCAGGGCCTGGCTCACGTCCTCCAGGGGGATCTCCAGTTCTTTTGAAATTTCCTCCAGAGTCGGTTCCCGGCCCATGCGGGTGGTCATGGCTTCTTTGCACTGGAGCACCCGGTAGGCCACATCCCGGATGGAGCGGGAGACCCGGATGGCGCTGTTGTCCCGCAGATACCGGCGGACTTCGCCGGCGATCATGGGCACGCCGTAGGTGGAGAAACGCACCTGCTTGTCCGGATCGAAGTTGGAAATGGCTTTGATCAGGCCGATGCAGCCCACCTGGAACAGGTCGTCGGGGTTTTCGCCCCGCTTGTCGAAGCGTTGGATAACGGACAGGACAAGACGCAGATTTCCTTCGATGAGCTTTTCCCGGGCAGCTGCGTCGCCCTCCCGGGCACGGCGGAGAAGGGTGTCCATCTCTACCTGGGACAAAACGGTCAGTCTGGATGTGTTCACGCCGCAGATCTCTACTTTTCCCTGCATGTGTACCTCCTGAGATTCGTTTGGATAGAAAAAGTATTCCCCGGCGCTGTCAGATGATACCAAAAAGTTTTTTTGGCGGTTTTTCACAAAAAATTTCGGGCAGGTTGAAACTGACAACAAAATTTGACATCGATTTTTTACAATTTGTAAACTTTTTCGCTTTCTTTTGGCAGAGGTTGGGATTTTGCCCGCGGTGACGTAACACGCGCTTTTCGCAACCTTGGGCGCGAATATGCAAAAGGGTATGCACGGCTTTCCACAGGATGTGGAAAAATTGGAAAGGGACGGAATACCTGTTGATAACTCAGAGTTTTCCACATTCTCCACATGTTTTTCCACAGGGGTTATCCACAGGGGGTGTGAATTGTGGATATTCATTTTTGGTTCACATAAAAAGAACCGACGGCCTTCGACGGATTCCCCACTTTTTCGCGGGTCGTAGATTTTTACCATGACGGAATTTTTGTGCAAAAATTTGGTCTTGACAAGCAGGCGCGGCAGTTAGGGCGGAGGCATGTGCGATAAACGGCAATTTGCCGGAAGGGCAATCCGCTTGTTAAAAAATTTCAAAAAGGGGGTTGATTTTGTTTGACAAACACGCTATAATGTGTGTCTGTATGGAAAACCAGAAGAAGGAGGTGCGCTACATGCCCAACATTAAGTCCTCTAAGAAGGATGTCATTTCTTCCAAGATCGCTTATGAGAAGAACAAGGCTAACAAGTCTGAGCTGAAGACCAACCTGAAGAAGTTCGACGCCGCTCTGGTGTCCGGCGACAAGGCTACTGCCGAGGCTGCTTACAAGGTGGCTGTCAAGGCTGTTGACCAGGCTGTCGTTAAGGGTCTCCTGCACAAGAACAATGCTGCCCGCAAGAAGAGCAGCATGACTCTGAAGCTGAACAAGCTGGCCTGATTTCTCTGAAAATATCTCCCTCCTGATTTCTTCGGAGGGAGTTTTTTCATGCCCGGCGGCGGGACGGAAGGGTAGTTACCGCAGTGCGGTTTTGCTGAAAGCGTGCAAATTTCTGCTCCGCTGCCACCCACCCCTCAGGGGGAGCCTTTTCCCTCAGATAAACGATAGGGCACCGCTAAAAACTCCCCTTTTGTGATTTGACCGGATCTTTTGCTGCGCCAAAATCCCTCGGCCAAATCATCAAAAAAGAGTTTTTAGAGGCTGCCGATAATTTATCCGATACGTCTCGACAGGTCCTTACAAAAATCCCATTGCACTTAGGCGCGATTTTGATTATAATAAGGAAAAATCGTCCGGAGGTGAGTGTTTTGGCGAAGCTGTCTGATCCTATAACCATATTGAAAGGCGTTGGCCCTGCCAAGGCCAAGCAGTTCGCCAACCTGAACATCTTTACCCTCCGGGACCTGATCTGCCATTTCCCCCGGGGATACGAAGACCGCACCAAACTGGTGACCATCGAAAAGCTGGAGGTGGATACCCCCGCCTGCTTTAAGGCCATGGTCATGAATACCCCCAAAACCTCCCACATCCGCAAGGGGCTGGATATTACCAGAGTGCAGATCGCCGACCATACCGGGCGGCTGAATGTTACCTTCTTTAATAACCGGTTTGCGGCGGAACAGCTGCAATACGGCCGGGAATACATATTTTACGGCGCGGTCAGCGGAGACTTTATCGGGTATAACATGACCAATCCGGTATTTGAATCTCCGGACGCCCAGGGCGTGACCACCCGGCGGGTGCTGCCCATTTATCCCCTGACGGCGGGGCTGAGCAATGCGTCCGTGCTGAAAACCGTGCGGCAGGCTCTGGCCATCTGCGACCCGCCTGCGGAGATTCTGCCTGCGGAGGTCCGGGAGCAATACGGCATCCTGCCGGCCCAGCGGGCCTATTACGCCATCCACGAGCCTGCGGATATGGCAGAGGCCGAGATGGCGAAAAAACGGCTGATCTTTGAAGAATTCTTTGTTTTCTCCGCGGGACTGTCCCTTATGCGGGCGGCAAGGGCGGAGAAAAAGACGGCGGCGTATGAATGCTTCGATATGCAGCCGTTCTATGCCGCGCTGCCCTTTACCCTCACCGGCGCCCAGCAGCGGGCGGTGGAGGAGATCCTGACGGATTTCCGAAAGGGCGCGCCTATGAACCGGCTGGTTCAGGGCGACGTGGGCAGCGGCAAGACCATGGTGGCGGCTGCCGCGACGTACTGCGCCGCCCGGAACGGAAAACAGAGCGCCCTGATGGCGCCCACGGAAATTCTGGCGGAGCAGCATTTTGATTCCCTCAATAAATTGTTTGAACCCTTGGGGATCACCGTGGCCCTGCTGACGGGGTCCATGACGCCCAAGCAGAAACGCATCGTCCGGGAGCGGATCGCTTCCGGGGAGGTCCAGGTGGCGGTGGGCACCCATGCCCTGCTGACGGACACCACCCAGTTTCAGGATCTGGGACTGGTCATTGCGGACGAACAGCACCGCTTCGGCGTGGGACAGCGCAGCAAGCTGTCCGCCAAAGGGGAAGACCCGCATCTGCTGGTCATGTCGGCTACCCCCATTCCCCGAACCCTGGCGCTTTTGATGTACGGCGACCTGGATGTGTCCATTCTGGACGAGCTGCCCCCCGGGCGGGAGGCGGTGGACACCTTTCTGGTGGGAGAGAGCTACCGCCCCCGGATCAATGCCTTTATCCGCAAACATGTGTCTGAGGGGCACCAGTGCTTCATCGTGTGCCCGGCGGTGGAGGAAAATGAGGAACTGGACATCAAGGCGGCCACCGTCTGGGCGGAGACGTTGCAGCAGACGGTGTTCCCGGATCTGCGGATCGCCTTGCTCCACGGCCAGATGAAGGGCGCGGAGAAGGAAGCGGCTATGGCTTCCTTTGCCCGGGGCGAAGCGGATGTGATGGTGGCGACCACCGTCATTGAGGTGGGCGTGGATGTTCCCAATGCCACGCTGATGGTCATTGAGGACGCCGACCGGTTCGGCCTGAGCCAGCTGCATCAGCTGCGGGGCCGGGTGGGCCGGGGAAAGGCGAAAAGCTACTGCATTATGACCACCCACAACCGCAATGCGGAGACGTTGCAGCGGCTGAAAGCCCTGTGCAAAACCACCGACGGCTTTAAGATCGCGGAGGAAGACCTGAAGCTGCGGGGCCCCGGCGATTTCTTCGGTTCCCGGCAGTCGGGACTGCCCGCTTTCCGGGTGGCGGACCTGAGCTTTGACCTGGCCACGCTGAAGGAGGCCCAGGCGGCGTCGGCGGCATGGATCAACGCCAACGGCACGTCGGACGCGCCGGAAGCGGCGGCCCTCCGGGAACGGATCGGCGAGCTGTTTGAGCGGGCGGAAGGAACCATGAATTAATATGTGCATAAATCCAATCGAAAGGATCTATAATACCATGAAAAAACGACTGATTTTAAACATTCTGGCGGCCATTCTGCTGCTGAGCACATTGGCTCCCATGGCCAGCGCGACCCAGATCGCCAGCGGCACCTGCGGCGAGGGGATCACCTGGACCCTGAACGGCTATACCCTGACCATCTCCGGCAGCGGCGAGATGGAGGACGGCTCCCCCTGGGCGGAGTATAAGGACCATATCGAAAACGTGATCCTGACCGGCGGCATCACCAAGATCGGCAAGGAAGCCTTCTCCGGGTTTGACAGACTGGAGACGGTGGACTTCGGCGACGCCCTGGTGGAGATCGGCGAAAAGGCCTTCTACGGCTGCGAGGACATCGTGTACATCCACCTGCCCGATACCTTCCGCACCTTCGGCGCAGGCTCCTTCCGGGAGTGCATCAGCCTGAAATATGTGTACTGTGACGGCCCCATGCCCCGGTTCAACGACAGCTGCCTGTGGACCGGAAATTACATCGCGGTGTTCTACCCCAGCACGAACCCCTGGCCTCAGGAGTCGGTTTCCCAGCTGGTGAGCAACTTCGGCGGACGGCTGGGCATCATGATGGGCAATTACGATGCCGCAAGTGTGGCTGCCGAGCTGGCAGAGGCGGAGGACGATGATACGGAGACCGAGGCCACGGAAGCATCCACCGAAGCACCTACGGAAGCCCCCACGGAAGCCGCAGCGGAGCCTGTAGCGGCAGCGGTTACGGTGCCTGTCACCGAAGCCACGGAGCCGGAGACTCAGCCCACGGAGACCACGGTCCCTGAAACGGAGGAGACGACGGTTCCCACCACTGAGGCTGTGGAGACCACCGAAGCCACGGAAGTGACCGAGGAAGAGACGGAGGAAACCGAGCCGAGAACGGTGGCGGAGAAGGTCGGCGGCGACGGCTGGATCGGCATGGTCATCGTGGCGGGCGTTCTGACGTTCCTGCTGGCGGGAGCCATGATCTTCCGCAGCATCAGCCGCAAGGGCGGCCAGTATACCGAGTAATATAGGAAGCTTTGGATTAACCGTCTGCGGCGGGATGGCGGATCTTCTGCCCCATCCGTGCAGCTGTGAAAACGGGAAATGCATCCAATATTGCCCCGCTTTCAGAACTTTCGGCTGAGACAAAATCTTCCGCCGCCGGCCCTTGCCGATTTGAGCGGAACTTCCTTAAAACATTTTTAACAACTTCCGGGAAAATCACACAATTTGTGGGTTTCCCGGAAGTTTTTTTGTTGGGAACGGAAAAAATAAAAAAGTAGTTGTAAGTTCCCTAAAAATGATGTAAAATAATATAACCATTAAAATGCAAAATTACGCGAACTACTCGCTTTTGGAGGTAATCTTACATGGAAAAACCTATTGTTCTGGTAATCATGGACGGCGTCGGCAAGGGTGACGGCGGCAGCGGCGACGCTGTCAAGGTCGCAAAGACTCCCACGCTGGACAATCTGCTGGCAACCTGCCCCCATACTTACCTGAAGGCCCACGGCACCGCTGTCGGCCTGCCCAGCGACGACGACATGGGCAACTCCGAGGTCGGCCACAATGCTCTGGGCTGCGGCCAGGTCTACTCCCAGGGCGCCAAGCTGGTGGGTGAGTCCATTGAAAACGGCACGCTGTACGCTTCCGCTACCTGGAAGGCTCTGGTGGCCAACGCTGCCGAAGGCAAGGCCATGCACTTCCTGGGTCTGCTGTCCGACGGCAACGTCCACTCCAACATCAGCCACCTCATCGCCCTGCTGAAGCAGGCCCATGCCGAGGGCGTCAAGAAGGCCTACTGCCACATCCTGCTGGATGGCCGTGACGTGCCCGCTACCTCCGCTCTGGAGTATGTGGAGCAGCTGGAGAACGTGCTCAGCGAGCTGAACACTGAGGGCTGCGACTACGCCATCGCTTCCGGCGGCGGCCGTATGCAGGTCACCATGGACCGTTACGAAGCCAACTGGGCTATGGTCGAAAAGGGCTGGCGGACCCACGTTCAGGGCCAGGGCCGCATGTTCGCTTCCGCCAAGGAGGCCATTGAGACCTACCGCGCCGAGACCGGCTGCATCGACCAGGATCTGCCTGCCTTCGTGGTGGCCCGCAATGGCGAGCCTGTTGCCAAGATCGCCAACGGCGACAGCGTGATCCTGTTCAACTTCCGCGGCGACCGCGCCCAGGAAATCTCCCTGGCCTTCGACCGCAAGGACTTCGACAAGTTCGACCGGGGCGACTACACCGGCGTGAAGTTTGCCGGTATGCTGCAGTACGACGGCGACCTGAACATCCCCGAGAACTACCTGGTCCAGCCCCCCGTTATCAAGAACACCCTGACCGAGGTCCTGTGCGAGGCGGGCATCCACGAATATGCCCTGTCCGAGACCCAGAAGTACGGCCATGTGACTTACTTCTGGAACGGCAACCGTTCCGGCAAGGTCTGCGAGGATCTGGAAGTCTACGAGGAGATCCCCTCCGATGTTATCCCCTTCGAGCAGGCTCCTGCCATGAAGTCCAAGGAGATCACCGAGAAGATGGTGGAGAACATGGCTTCCAAGAAGTTCCAGTTCCTGCGCTGCAACTACCCCAACGGCGATATGGTGGGCCACACCGGCGTTATGGATGCTGTCGTCTACGCCATGGAGTGCGTGGACAACGGCCTGAAGGCTATCCTGGAGGCTGCCGACAAGTACGGCTACACCGTGCTGATCACCGCCGACCACGGCAACGCCGACCAGATGACCGAGACCAAGAAGGGCAAGACCTCCGTCCGTACCGCCCACTCCCTGAACCCCGTGCCTTTCATCATCTACGACAAGGATCACGAGTGGGTCATCAAGGAAGGCGCTTACGGCCTGGCAAACGTTGCTCCCACCGTCGTGAAGATGATGGGCCTGACCGCTCCCGAGTGCTGGGAAGCATCCATGGTGTAAAAGGCTCCCCTTGAGGGGAGCTGGCACGGCGTGAGCCGTGACTGAGGGGTGCCACCCTTCCGCCCCTTCGGGGCACCTCCCCTCAAGGGGAGGCTTCAATCTGAATTTATCTATTTGGAGGTACTGATCTATGATCCGTCATGAAAATGCAAACGGCAGTGTCAATGTCAGCACCAATGTTTACACTGATATCGTCGGTACGGCCGCTACCAACTGCTTCGGCGTGAAGGGTATGGCTGCCCGCAGCCTGACCGACGGCGTGTACCATCTGCTGCGCAAGGAGTCTGTGGGCAAGGGCGTCCGCGTGGATTTCAACGAGGACGATTCCATTTCCATCGACCTGCACATCATTGTGGACAATAACGTGAACCTGAACGCCGTGGGCGCTTCCATCATTTCTGAGGTTCGCTATGTGGTTACCAAGTGCACCGGCACCGAAGTTCGGGCCGTTAACGTTTATATCGATTCTATGATGATCGGTTAAGGATTCGGAGGTAAAGAAATTGAAGCAAATTATCAACGGCGCCGATCTTCGCAGAATGATCATCAGTGCGGCTGCCGCGATTGAGATCAACAAGCAGGCTCTGAATGAGCTGAATGTTTTCCCTGTTCCCGACGGTGACACCGGCACCAATATGTCCATGACCATCAACGCCGCCGCTTCCGACCTGCGCAAGACCGAGGACCCCAATCTGGGCCAGGCTGCAAAGGTGGCAGCATCCGCCATGCTGCGGGGCGCCCGGGGCAACTCCGGCGTTATCCTGTCCCTGCTGTTCCGGGGCATCTCCAAGAAGCTGAAGGGTGTGGAGAGCTGCGACGGCGTCCTGTGGGCCCAGGCACTGCAGGAAGGCGTGGACGCTGCCTACAAGGCCGTCATGAAGCCCGCCGAGGGCACCATCCTGACCGTGGCCCGTCTGGCTGCCGCCAAGGCAACCGACGCAGCCAAGGAGAACAACCACATCGAGTTCGTTCAGGAAGCCGCCATTGAAGAGGCAAAGGTAGCTCTGGCCAACACCGTCAACCAGAACCCCGTGCTGAAGAAGGCCGGCGTTGTGGACGCAGGCGGCAAGGGCTGGCTGGTGGCGCTGGAAGCCATGATGTCCTCCCTGCAGGGCAATGACGTGGTGGTTCCCGAGGCCGGAGACGCTGCCGGGGTGAAGGAAGCAGCCGATTTCTCTGATTTCAACACCGAGGATATCACCTTCACCTACTGCACCGAGTTTATCATCTACCGTGAGAACGACAAGGATCCCGAAGTGTTCCGCGCTTTCCTGAGCGAGCTGGGCGACAGCCTGGTGCTGGTGGACGACGATGAGATCATCAAGGTTCACGTCCATACCAACGATCCCGGCAAGGCCCTGTCCGAAGCCATCAAGTATGGCTCCTTCCAGACCGTGAAGATCGAGAACATGCGCCTGCAGCACACCGAGAAGGTGCTGTCCGAGCAGGAGATCGCCCCCAAGATCGCGGAGCCTGAAAAGCCCCTGGGCGTTGTTTCCGTCTGCGCCGGCGCGGGCCTGGCGGATGTGTTCATGAATCTGGGCGTGGATCAGATCATCTCCGGCGGCCAGACCATGAACCCCAGCACCCAGGACATTCTGGAGGCGGTCAACAAGGTCCCCGCTGAGACCGTTTTCGTTCTGCCCAACAACAAGAACATCATCATGGCGGCGGAGCAGGTCAATGCCCTGACCCCCAAGAATGTCATCGTGATCCCCTCCAAGACCGTCCCCCAGGGCGTTACCGCCATGCTGGGCTTCAACCCCGAAGGCTCCATCGAGGAGAACACCGAGGCGCTGACCGAGGCGCTGGACACGGTGGACACCATGCAGATCACCTACGCCGCCCGCAACTCCGACTTTGACGGCTACGACATCCACGAGGGCGACTATCTGGCCCTGTACGGCAGCCAGCTGTTCGGCACCAGCCAGGATATCAAGGTCCTGCTGAAGTCCCTGGCTGAGAAGGTCCGTGACGACGGCAAGGAGTATATCACCATTTACTACGGCGCTGACGTGAAGGAGAAGCACGCCCAGAAGGCTGCCGACCTGTTCGCGGACATCTGCCCCAACGCAGACGTGAATCTGCTCAGCGGCGGCCAGCCTGTGTACTACTATCTGATCTCTGCTGAATAAGGTTATTGCAAGCCCGCTGCCCATTGGGCAGCGGGCTGTTTTCTTTTTTCGCTATCCGGATAAGGAGGAAAACTATGCGGAAATTTCCCAAGGGCGGCATCATCGGCAAAGCAGTGGATGCCGCGCTGGTAATTAAGGAAAAGCAGATTCCCCTCCACGCGGCCTATGCGGGATACTTTATTATCTTGTCCCTGTTCCCGGCGCTGCTGCTGATCCTGAGTATTCTGCGCTATACAGGGCTGCAGGTGGAAAACCTGATCGATCTGATCGGAGACTTCCTGCCGGCGGCGCTGATGGATGCGGCGGAGAATCTGGTGTACAGCACCTATCAAAATTCTACAGGCGCGGTGGTGGGCCTGTCTGCCGTGACAGCCCTGTGGTCGGCCAGCCGGGGCATTTACGGCCTGCTGAGGGGCTTGAACGCCATCTATGACGTGGCGGAAGACCGGGGCTATATCTACACCCGGGGCATCAGTCTGGTGTATACCTTCGCGTTTTTCCTGGTCATGCTGCTGACCCTGGTGCTGCATGTCTTTGGCAGCTCCATTATCAATATGCTGACCATGGTGGACAATGCGGTGCTGATCTTCCTGATCGACCTGATTGACTTCCGGTTTTTCCTGCTGCTGATTTTGCAGAGCCTTATTTTTACGGCCATGTTCATGGTGCTGCCCAATAAGCGCAACAGTTTTATGGACAGTCTTCCCGGCGGTGTGCTTTCGTCCATCGGCTGGCTGGTTTTTTCGGACATTTACTCCATTTATGTGGAAAATTTCAGCAATTATTCCAATATTTACGGGTCGGTCTATGCCGTGGCGCTGAGTATGCTGTGGCTGTACTGCTGTTTGAGCATCCTGTTCTACGGCGGCGCGCTGAACCATTATCTGGCGGACCGGTGAATTGCGGCTTTGATGCACGACGTATCCGAGAATTTATGGAAAATTTGTAAATTTTCGGCCTGTTTACGCCTTGTTCACAGTTGTTCTTTAGGATAATATCAAAAAAGGAGGGATGCGGATGTTTGGCTATGTGACAGCCAGCCTGCGGGAGTTGACAAAGGAAGAGCAGGAGCGCTACAATGCGGTCTACTGCGGCATCTGCCGCCGCATCCGCGTCCAATCGGGCAATGCCGCGCGGCTGGGATTGAGCTATGACATGGCGTTCCTGGCTCTGCTGCTGATGAGCCTGTACGAGCCGGAGGAGGACGGCGGCAAAAATGCCTGTCTGCTGCATCCAGTGGCCCACCGTCCCTGGACCGACAACGAATTCGTCCGGTACGCGGCGGATATGAACGTGGTGCTGGCCTACTACAACTTCCTGGACGACTGGGAAGACGACGGTAAGCGCGGCGCAAAAAAGATGGCGGATAGGATGTCCCGGAACCTGCCGGACATCGAGAGCCGCTTCCCCCGGCAGTGCGGCGCCGTCAAAGACTGCATCCGGCGGCTTTCGGAGCTGGAAAAGGCAAACTGCGCCAACCCGGACGAGCCTGCGGGGGTGTTCGGGGAGCTGATGGCGGAGCTGCTGGTTTATCAGGAAGACCTGTGGGCGCCGACGCTGCGGCAGATGGGACATGCTTTGGGACGGTTCATCTACCTGCTGGATGCGGCGCTGGATTATGACAAGGACAAGCGAAAAGGAAAATACAACCCGTATCTCGCCATGGACACCGGAAAGGACTGGGAGCGCTGGAAGGAATACTTAGTGCTGGCCATGGGCCGGTGCACGGCGAATTTCGAAAAGCTCCCCCTGGTGCAGGACAAGGCGCTGCTGGACAATATCCTTTACAGTGGCGTTTGGGTAAACTATAGAAGAAAAGGTCAAGAGGAGGATCAAAAGCATGATCGAGGATCCTTATAAGGTGTTGGGCGTCAGCCCTGATGCCTCTGACGAAGAGATCAAACGGGCATATCGCCGTCTGGCGAAGAAATACCATCCTGACCTGAATCCCGGCGATCAGGAAGCCG
The DNA here is from genome assembly GCA_036300205.1 of Oscillospiraceae bacterium. Taxonomy (GTDB): domain Bacteria; phylum Bacillota; class Clostridia; order Oscillospirales; family Oscillospiraceae; genus Faecousia. The sequence goes on along the minus strand of JAXJGV010000007.1, from coordinate 2,577 downwards.
CCCGAAAAATGCAGGAAGTCAACGCGGCCTACGAGCAGATCAAGAACCCGGAAAAGTTCCAGCAGCAACAGTCCTCCGGCGGCTATGGCAGCTACGGCGGCGGGTACTACGATCCCTTCGGCGGCTACCGCCAGCAGCAAAGCTACGGCGGACAGACCGGGGACCAGTACCAGCAGGCGGCATACCAGTATATCCGCTTCGGACGCTTCCAGGAGGCCCTGAACGCGCTGAACAGTTCTGCCGAACGGAACGCGCGGTGGTATTACCTCAGCGCGCTTGCCAACGACGGCCTGGGCAACCAGGTGACAGCGCTGGAGCACATCCGCCGGGCAGTGAGCATGGAGCCGGACAATCCCGAATATTTAAGCGCGCTGGAGCAGATCGAAAACGGCGGCGCGGCTTACCGCCGCCATGCGGGGAACTTCCGTGGCTTCAGCATGGGCGGCGATCCGTGCACGAATCTGTGCCTGTGCTATCTGGCGAATATTTTCTGCTGCGGCGGACGGGGTATGTTCTGCTGTATTTGATACGGGAAATTGTCGTTTATATTACAACTGCACTGCAGGGCGGAGGCATGCCTCCGCCCTGCAGCCGCAAGGATTGGGTGCCACGATAAATGAGGATTTCTCCTCTCTTGACAGCCCTCTTTTCCCGTGCTACAATGACCATGACAATTTGATAACCCACTGCGTGACATATCCGGCGCATGAGCCGGGAATGCTGAACAAGATAACCGGGTGCGAATCCCGGACGGTACCGCCGCTGTATGTGCTGATGGCGAAGATCACAGGCGAAAGCCGGTCACTGGGGAAACCTGGGAAGGCCGATCTTCACCGCGGGAGCAGTCCCCCGCAAAGCATAAGTCAGAAGACCTACGCACTGGATTCTCCCATCAGCCGCGTGATTACGGATGATGTGCTTGTCGCAGAAAAACGGCTGCGGCGTCTGAAACGGACGCCGCAGCCTATTTGTTTTCAGGAGGAATTAGTATGAAAAACAAAAAAATGATCCTTGCTGTTGCTGCCCTGGCGGTTGTGATTGCCGTCATGGTGGGCGTGTTTGTGGCGACCCGGCCGGAGACTTCCGCAGGCGCCAAGAAGATCACCGTTACCGTGATCCACAAGGACGGCTCTGAGAAGCTGTTCACCTACGAAACCGAAGAAGAATATCTGGGCCCCGTGCTTCTGGAGGAAGGGCTGGTTCTGGGCGAGGAAGGCCCCTATGGCCTGACCATCAGCACTGTGGACGGCGAGACGGCGGACTGGAACGCGGATCAGAGCTATTGGGCATTGTTCATCGGTGAGGATTACGCCACCACCGGTGCCGATTCCACGCCTGTGAAGGATGGCGATACGTTTAAGCTGGTGTATACCTTTGGCTAAGATCAGCGTGCGGGAGATGGTGCTTTTTGGCGTACTGGGAGCGCTTACCTTTGCGGCCAAGTATGTCATGAGCTTCCTTCCCAACATTGAGCCGGTATCCCTGTGCGTCATGCTGTTTGCGGTGGTGTTTGGGAAAAAATGGGTCTATCCCGTTTATCTCTATGTTGCCATGGAGATCTTGTTTTACGGAATCAGCCTGTGGAATATCAACTATCTCTACATTTGGGCGGTGCTGGCAGTGGCGGCGTATCTGCTGCGTCAGATGCGGCATCCGCTGGGCTGGGCGCTGGTTTCGGGCACCTTTGGACTGCTGTTTGGTGCCCTGTGCGGGATCGTGGATGTGTTTATCGGCGGTTTCGGGTATGCCGTGACCAAGTGGGTGTCGGGGATCCCGTTTGATATTCTGCACTGCGCGGGAAATTTCGTTATCGCGCTGATGCTGTTCGTACCGCTGCGGAATCTACTGGAAAAACTGTATGGGCGGATGGGGTAGTTTTGGCTGGAATGCTGCTGTCCGGCGATTAGTATTACGGAATAAAAAATCGACTTGCTTTTCAGCAAGTCGATTTTTTTACACTTCCTTGTACATGCCGGCGGCATCGTCTTTGCGGACGTTATCAGATACTTCCAGCACCTCTACCGCGACGGTGCGGGTGCCCATGGAGATCTCGATCTTGTCGCCTACCTTCACATCGTAGCTGGCTTTCACCACCCGGCCGTTGACGCTGATGCGGCCGTTGTCGCAGGCTTCGTTGGCGACGGTGCGGCGTTTGATCAGGCGGGAGACCTTTAAGAATTTGTCCAGTCTCATAAGGTTACTTGGCGATGTTGTCCTTCAGAGCCTTGCTGGCCTTGAAAGCGGGAACCCGGGTAGCGGGGATCTCGATGGCTTCCTTGGTGTGGGGGTTGCGGCCTACGCGGGCTTCCCGGTCCTTGGTCTCGAAGGTGCCGAAGCCGGAGATCTGCACCTTTTCACCCTTCACCAGAGCGGCGGTGACGGCGTCGATGGCGGCGTTGATGACTCGTTCGGTATCTTTTTTCGTCAGACCGGAATTCTCGGCGGCGACGGTGATCAGTTCGGTTTTGTTCATGGTAATGCCTTCCTCTCTTCTACGCAAAAATCGGATTTAGATTAACATAACTAATCGGAAAATGCAAGTTATTTTTCGAAAAAATCTCACAATTTCAGAAGTTT
>JAXJGV010000006.1:0-49670 GCA_036300205.1 Oscillospiraceae bacterium | reverse complement strand
GCTGGTTCAGCTTGATATCCCCCAGTTTGGGACGGATGTGGGTGTCGATGAACATTTTGTAGTAGACGGCGGTGCTTTCCCGGATTCTCGGCTTGGCATAGACCTCGTACCACAAATCCATCCACTCGCCTACCGTATACATTCCTGACCGCTTGATATCCAGTTCCCCGCTTTCCGCGATGGCCTTTTTCAGTTTTTCCTTGACCTCTGCCTGGGTCTTGCCCAGGACATTCTTGATGATTGCCTTGCCGGTGACCGGGTCCGTTCCTGCGGTGTACCGACCTTCCCAGCGGCCATCCTTCCGCTTTCTCAAGCTGCCTTCGCCGTTTGCTCGCCTTTTTGCCATATGGTCAAACCTCCTTTGTTTTTGGTAGCACACACAATACCGTAATACTCGCGAAATAGCTAGTCACTAGACCTACCAAAGAATTTGGTTGAAATGACAGCATAATAGCCATAGTACCTACAAAAAATTCCCTCCTGCGGAGCTGCCTTGAGCGGCACTGCTGGAGGGATTTATTTGTTCTATTCGTTTTGTTAGTTGCTGCCCTGCGGCAAAGGCTTTTGCCGTTTGACGGTGCCACAAAAGATTTGCTTGGCTATTTGATATATCCGATCTGCTTCAGATAAGGCTCGTAGCGCCGGAACTGCACATCGATCATGGAATCGGAGTTTACGAAAGCAATAAAGTCCGCTTCCTTAACCCACTTGTAGGATACGGTTTCTCCCTCCTGGAGTTTGACGGAATCCTTTTCGCAATCAGTGATGCATAGGAAGGTTTCGTAAATCGTATTGTAGGATACAAATCGACCGATGTTTGTGAGTGTGCCTGCATCGATACCGGTTTCCTCCTGCAACTCCCGCTTGGCACAGCAATAAGCATCTTCGCCTTTCAGGGCGGAGCCGCCAGCGGTGGCTTCAAAAAATCCGCCGTAGTTGGGCTTTCGGGGATCCCGCTGCATCAGCAGATAATCACCGTCAATGTGCCGGACTAATATCTCGCTGACCAGATGATACAGTCCATCCGGAATTGGCTTACCCCGAACCAAACTACAGTCAGCGAGGGTGCCGTCAGGATAATAGGCATCCCAAATTTCCATAACGCACTCCTTAGATTTTCTTGAAAAAGATGTATTGTGAATGAGGTATGAAGCCTAGTTTCTTGTAAAACGCTTGATCAGAGATCACGAAAGCATGCTTTGCACCCAAAGCGTTGCAGCGGCGCAGAGCTTCCAGAACTACCGCTTTTCCAAGACCCATTCTCCGGTGCTTGGGGATGGTGCAGACAGGCTCCACATAGGCATAGTCCGTCCGCACATCATGCCAGCATGTGCAGTGGGCAGCAAATTCACCCTGTTCATCCACTACCGCAAGGCACAGTTCGCTTTTACGGTTGGGCGGCAGGCTTTTATTTGCCAACATTTTCTCCAACTCCGCCGGATCACCCTCATGTCCAAAGCCTTTCCAAATTACCGTCTGATAAGCCAGATTATCCTCCGGGAAGCGGATCTCCCTTATAGAAAACTCAGTAGGAAGTTCGTAGTCCAGCGGTTCATCCAGGTTGCGGCACAGGATCGGCTCTGTCTGTTCCGATTTACGATAACCCATCCGGGCAAGCTGCTCATGCGTGGAAAAATCATCATCCCGGAAAGCAATTCCGAGGCCGTTTTCATCTTTCAGATTGGCATAGGCATAGTCCAGAATCTCCGGCAATAGGTGGTCATATCCGTCCAGCGCACCACAAAAGGCTTCGCCGTGGAACAGATCATAAATGGCTGCGCCCACAACGGAATTCCCATCCATCCAAAGACCGATGGTATTCAGCTTCTCCCTGTCGCAATAGGGATGGGCATACATCCACTCCCACCGTGCCCAATTCCAGTTGATATGTTTTTTCTCACTGTTCACGGCAATCAGAAAGTCGCAGACGGCTTGATAGTATTCATCAGAAAAAGACATGAATCGGACTTCTATCGGCTTCACATACCGCACTTCCAATGCACCGTCAAATTCGCTAACACGCTCGCAGCCATCCCAATGGAAGCCGTGCTTTTCATAGAACCGGCGGGCACGGGTATTCTCTTTGAATGCCCAGAGACACACCGGACGGTCACCAATTTGCTTTAGAGCTTCCGTCAGCATGGCGTGCCCAAGACCTGTTCCCCAGCTTTCAGGCAGAGAGTGGATCGCCACAATTTCTGCGCCTTCCTCAGTTTCCTGCCAACATAGGAAGCCCTGGTCACCACCCATCAGAAAGTGCATCTTTCCTTCCCGGTAAATGTGTTCCAGCATCGCACGGCAGTTAGCCGGATTCGTGCAGGCATCATCGCCTTTTTCGGCAAAGTAATTGGCAACATACCGACTGACAAACACCGTGCCGCCGGTGACAAGGATCCTTCTCATAATTTACCCCCTGGTACGCATTTAAGATCATTGGCATTATCAGCTTTCGTCATCTCTCTGAAATTCCAAGATATCTCCGGCTTCGCACTGGAGCACCTCGCAGATCGCAGCCAGGGTAGAAAAACGGATTGCTGTCACCTTGTTATTCTTGATCTTGGACAGATTGACATTGGAAATTCCCACTCGCTCTGCAAGCTCATTTAAGGACATTTTTCTCTCCACCATCATCCGGTCCAATCGGAGAACTATTTTACCCATAGTGACCTCCTTACAGCAGTCCGTCTACATCTTTTTCAAGCTCAGCACCATGGACGAAATACTGTGTCAGGCACAGAACGATAATGCCCATAAAAATACCCGCCGTATCCAGGCTGATTTCTGCCGTTTCAACACCCGTTACCAGCCGAACGATGATGCTCATGATCAATCCGATCACAGGAACGGCAATAGAGAAAATGCCAATTTCCCGCATCATGCGGACATTATCCTTCTGGAAGGGAGTAGCGCTTTCAGACTTTTTGAAGATCAGATGCAGGTTTCGGAATACCATTGCCATGACGATCAGGATCAAGGTTGCGCCGATACCGAAAATAAAGAAGGAAGTCATGTCTGTGTTTCCGTTTACCACCGGGGCATTGACCTCAAATCCGTATACCTCCAGGTTGGCACCGCAGCAATCCTTTGCGTCAAAGCCCACAAAGAGCTTAACCCACTCCGGTGCAGCCTTGGAACAGACAGTAGCCGCCGCCATCAGCACAGCGCCCACCCAATGAAATACTTCCGCAATTTTTGTAATGACCATTCCGAGTTTGTTGATACGCTTCATAATATATACCTCCTGTGTTTTGGATGGTATAAGTATAGCACCAACTTTAATGTTTGTCAATAGTGTTTTAATGTTGTACATTAAATACAGAATGTTCCGTGATAAAAAGAACAGAGCCGGGACTTGTCCCGGCTCATGGTCTATTTGTTTTGCAGAATCCTGCGAATGCTCTTTTCCGACAGATGGTATTTCCGGCTAAGTAGCGCAACACTGACCCCTGACGCATGGTCATTTCGGATACGGTCATTGCGGATTTTCAGTTCCGATTTGTAGTTCGTTTCCTGTCCCCATTTATGCCGAGTGCCCGGTTTCCGGGGGATGTAGATATATACGCCATCGGCGTACTCCTGAATAGCCCGAATCAAATCCTCCGGCAGGATTTCTTCTGCTTTTATATAGCTCACGGCTGCCTCCTTAAAATTTGCTTCATAAGGAAAGCATCGGCTATACAAAGTCAGTATTCTATTATTCTTGCATAGCCAACGCTTATGCAGCCATTACATAACGAATCAAGGCACAATCCTCCTTTTTCGGGATTCCACCCTATAATATAAGGCACTGCACCGGAATTTGCAATCTCAAAGTTTTTTCTGAAAAATTCGTGTCCCAGAAATGGATTCTACGGAAAAATGTATGGGGATAGCATCAGGCTATTTTCTGTGATAGTATAAAGAAAACCGAAAAGGAAGGTAACTTCAATGAAAGAATTGCAGTACATTACACTAAGGGAAAAGCCCGAATTGATGGACTCTGCCGCAAGTTGGTTCAACAGCAAGTGGGGCGTTCCCAAGGAAGCCTATCTGGAATGCATGGGAGCTTACCTGAAGCAGGAAACCGAATTGGGCTGGTTCCTCTGTCTGGATGGCGAGAGAATCGTTGGCGGTCTTGGTGTCATTGAAAACGATTTCCATGACCGGCCCGATCTGACTCCTAATGTCTGCGCCGTGTATACGGAGGAAAGCCACCGCCACCGGGGTATTGCCGGAAAGCTGCTGAACATGGCAGTGGAAGATCTGCGTGCCAAGGGTATCTCTCCTGCCTATCTCGTGACCGACCATACCAGCTTCTACGAGCGCTACGGCTGGGAGTTCCTGTGTATGGTTCAGGGCGACGGCGAGCCGGATATGACCCGGATGTACATTCACAAGTAAATTCTCATTTGTAGCCGACAGAAATAGTCCCATCGATGCCTACCTCGTTTTCGGCTCTGAAAACGGCTACAAAGCCAAATTTTGAATTTCGACCACCATATGTTGTGGAAACGTACCTCTGTAAAACCACAATATATGGTGGTGTTTTCAATCCTTAAAATAGTTTTGGACCTGCCAAGGGGTTTTAATTGGTTATTTCGTTTTGTTAGATGCCGCCGGACAACACTCGTGGGTGCTGTCCGGCGGTAGTGGTTACATGGTCTGGTTTTATTGGTTACGCCAAGTTTCTCGCCCAGCTCCTCTTGCGTAAGTTCTGCTTGTTTACGGAGCGAAGCTATAAATTTTCCGATTTTCACTTGATCCATATTGATCACCTCCGGGAATATTGTATATCAATCACGGCGAGAATTCTTCCCCACAAACAGCGATTCTTCACAAATGATTGTCTGTGTTGTCATGTTTTTCGATTTCTTTTATTATACCATACAAATGTGACAGAATAAAGAACACCGCCTTATTTTTTCGCCGTATTCATCCAAGATTTTACGCTGTTTTGTGCTGAAACGCCTTGTCATGTTTTTTGAAATGAGTTTGTCATGCCATCAGCACCCTTATTACGATTTTCCTCATAATATACACGAGGGGATGAAAAAAACGTCCCTATCAATAAGAATTATGGAGGAACTGAATGAATGTATTCGAGGCAGTAAAGACAAGCATCAACACAAGAGAAGCGGCGGCAAGGTACGGCGTGGAGGTCAACCGTCATGGGAAAGCACTCTGTCCGTTTCACAATGACCGCCATCCGAGTCTGTTTGTGGACGATGACCACTACCATTGCTACGCTTGCGGCGAGCATGGGGATGTGATCGACTTCACAGCAAAGCTCTATGGTCTGTCCCTGTACGATGCGGCGAAGAAGTTGGCATACGACTTCGGCATCACGCAGGACAAGCCGCCTACCAAGGCAATGCAGGAAAAACAGAATAGGAAAAGCGAAGCACAGCGACTCAGAGAAAATGAGAAGCTGTGCTTTTCTGCACTCTTGGAGTATATGAAGCTGCTCCAAGAGTGGAAGCGGCTGTATGCGCCAAGGACACCGGAAGAAAAGTGGCATCCGCATTTTATTGAAGCCTGTGACCGGCTTGACTATGTGGAGTATCTGGTGGACACGCTCATCAGCGGCGATTCTTACGAGCGTAATGCGGTCATTGAACTGGTGATGAGCGACGGTAAGCTAAAAAAGCTGCAAGAGTATGCAAAGCAGTTTTATGCCGATGCCTATAAAGCCGCTGTGGAGATCGTGGGCGGTGAGCAGTATATCCTCTCCGCTGTGATGCACGCCGATGAGCGCAACCGGGCAATGTCCGAAGCGTTGGGCAAGGATGTGTACCACTACCACCTTCACGTGGTTTATATCCCGGTGGTGGAAAAACAGATCCTCTGGTCGAAGCGGTGTAAGGATGAAGCCCTCCGTGGAACCGTAAAGGAAACGATCACACAGGTCAGCCGAAGTAAGAAATGGGACTGTAAGCCAGTACTTGATGAGAACGGCAATCCCATGATCAACGCAAAGGGAAAAAAGATTTTGAAGTCGTCCTACAGTGTATTGCAGGATGACTTTTTTAATTTCATGCGGGCTGCCGGATATGACGATGTGGAGCGTGGAGAGCGTGGCAGCACCGAAGAACATCTGACGGTGACACAGTTCAAGGTACAGGCTGAACAGCAGAGGTTGGAAGCTGTGACCGGACAGGTAGCACAGGCCGAGCAGAGCTTGGCAGACGCCAAAGCTGCCACAGAGAAGCAGAAAAAGAAACTGGAAGCTCTGCAAAAGGAAACCAAGGCGGCAAAGACCATTGCGCTGACGGTGCAGGATATTGAGGGTATGGGCAAGAAAAATGCCCTTACCGGAAATGTATCTCTGACGCAGGATCAGTGTGACACGCTGAAACGCTATGCGGTTAATGGCATTATTGCAAACGCCGACAATCAGAAGTTGAAGGAAAAATTGGCATCCGCAGAAAAGACCGTTTCCATCTGGAAGAAGCGGTATGAAGATGCAAACAAAAAATATCAAGAGATGAAACAGAAAGCCCAGCCTTTCATGGATGCACTGGAAATTGCATCCGAAAAGGTTTGGGCTTTTATCAATTCTATCCTCGCCAGAGGAAAGGAAACAAGGGAAAATAAACACCCTGTCCGCAGACGTGGGCAGGACATGGAGATTTAAGAAAGGATATTTTGCCTATGAAGAAGAAAAACAAGACCTATACCGTAGATCAGCTTAACAAAATGATGCGTGATGACCGCCCTTTATGGGAGATCATTGACGCTCGTTCCTTTATCGACATCTGCTCCTGCTATGAGCCGATATTCTATCCTCCCAAGGAGCAGGAGGACGAATGGCGCAGGATGCGTGGAGAATACGAGCCGGAGCCTACTTTAGAGAATACTTCGTTCTATGTCACCGAGCCTGACGGAACGAAGTATTTTTATTGCGGCAATACCCGCACAAAGGTAACGGAGTTCTTCTCGCCCAACGGACAGACCATGGAAGATCTGATTCTGAACCTCGTCCGCTTCGCCGCAGGACAGACCGTGTCCGCATAAAATTCAGAAAATTGTTCACAGAATCGAATTGAATCACAGCCCACGCTTATGGTATAATGTATCATAGGAAAGTATTGTAAGCGTGGGTTGTTTCACGAACAGGAGGATTTTTAATGAAACAACCGTACAATACAGCACTATATATGAGACTGAGCCGTGATGACGAGAATTATGGCGACAGCGTTTCTATCGAGACCCAGCGCACCATTTTACAGCAGTTCGCAAAGGAACAGGAGCTTCATGTGGTCGGTGAGTACATCGACGACGGATGGAGTGGCACTACGTTTGAAAGACCGAATTTCAAGCGAATGATGGCAGATGTGGATGCAGGACGAGTAAACTGCATCGTGACAAAAGACCTCAGCCGCTTCGGACGTGACCACATCATGGTCGGCTACTATCTGGAATACGAGTTCCCGGAGAAACAAGTGCGATATATCGCCGTATCCGAGAACGAGGACACCAAGAAAGGCTTGTCCGATTTCGTTCCTTTCAAAAATCTGTTCAACGAATGGTTTGCCAAGGACACCAGCCGCAAGGTCAAGACCGCACTTCATGCCAAGTTTGCCGCAGGAGAACGCACCTTCACCTATGCGCCGTTGGGGTATATCCGACATCCCGAAGTCAAGAACGCCATTGTGATTGATGTGGAGACCCGCTGGATTATCGAGAAAATCTTTGACCTTGCCTATCATGGGGCGGGTGCTGCCAAGATCGCAAGAGTATTGGTGGATGAACACGTTCCTACTGCCGGTTGGTTGAACTATCAGCGATATGGGACATTCGCTCATATCTACGAGGGACAGCCGGAGGAAAAATCCTACGCATGGACGCTGGCACAGGTCAAGAGCATCTTAAAAGACGAAACCTACATCGGCAACAGCGTACACAACAAGCAGACCAACATTTCCTACAAGAACAAGAAAAAGATACGCAAGCCGCAGGAAGAATGGTTTAGAGTGGAGAACACCCACGAAGCCATTATTTCAAAGAAAGTCTTTGAACAGGTGCAGGAACAGATCGCCAGCCGCCGCAGACAGCAAAAGGACGCTACCACGCAGATCTTCTCCGGTCTGGTGAAGTGTGCAGACTGCGGATGGTCGATGCGCTTCGGTACGAACAGACAGAACAGCAAGCCTTACAGCCACTACACTTGCAGTCAATACGGACAGGGATTAAAACAATGTTCTGCCCACTACATCCGCTATGACTACCTCTACCACTATGTTCTGAAAAGAATACAGGATTTGTGGAGACAGGCGCAGTTGGATGAAAAGGAGCTTCTGCATCGTCTTTTGAAAGGAAGCGAACAGGAGCTTGCCGCCCACGCCAAAAGGCAGAGCGCAGAGCTTACAAGAGCCGAAAAGCGCAGAACAGAGGTCGACCGCAAGTTTGCGAAGCTGTATGAGGACTGGTCGGACGGTCGTATCACGGAGTACAACTTCAACATGATGTCTCAGAAATACCAGACCGAGCAGCAGGAGCTTACCGAGAAGATCGAAAGGCTGTCTGCCGAGCTTGAATCTGAAAAGCAAACAACTGTCGATGCGGAGACTTGGATTTCACTTCTCAAACAGTATGCCAACCCCACCGAACTGACAGTGGAGTTTCTGAATACGCTGATTGAAAAGATCGTCATTCACGAAGCAACCACCGTGGACGGTATGCGTGAGCAGAATATTGACATCTACTACCGCTTAATCGGCAAAATTGAGTAAAAACAAGGATAAGAGTGCCTATGCAAGTAGGCGTAGGCACTCATACATAACCAATATCTTTAAGTACGGGAAACGGGGGTGGGGCTTCCCGACATCAACCTGCTGGAACCGCTGGCGGATGCCCTGGACCTGTCTCTGACGGAACTGATCCGCTCTGAGAAAATGGAATCTGAGACTCTGACCAGGGATGCCGCCGATGCGGCAGTGGCTGAGACTTTGGCTTTGGCGGAAAAACGCCGCCAAAAAGCCCTGTCCTGCCTCTGTTCTTTCCTGGTGTGGTCCGTGGAGATGTTTTTCATTGGCGTCATTACTTGGTTCGTGGATGTGATGCCGGTTCGGCTGGCAGCCCTGATGATGGTCTTCCTCTGCGGCCAGTGGGTCAAGGGGCTGGCAGAGGTCTTTTTGTACCCGGAAAAATCCCCCGGAGCCCTGAAGCGGACAGCCAAAAGCAGCCTGCTGTACTTTGGGTTGACGGCTTTCCTCCTGATTTTCGCTTTACAGCCTTATATCGGTCTGGAAAACTGTGGAAAGCTGGCCCTGTTCTGGGCGGTTCTGCTGCTGGCCTGGGGCTGCTGGGAATTGGGAAAGCACGTCAAATCCATGCCCGATTCCGGGGCGCCGGGCGACGAATGAAGTGGAATATAGGCATACTTTTATGGTTTGTGCATATTAACAAACCTTTTCCGAACTTTCGGTGCACGCCGTTCCTCTTCCGTCTCGCCTGCGGCGAGCCGCCTTCCTCCCGGGGGAAGGTATGGGCGTTCCGCACAACGTATGGCTTTGGCCCTCACTGCATGACGTTTTGGCCGAAAATCCCCCCTCCTTTTACAATCTTCTCAACATCTTGTGATTTTCCAACATTTCCTTGCCCCACATCTGGTGTTTCGACAGCTTTTGCGCATGGCACATGCTATGATGTAGGCAAGCTCGTGGGGCGGAGTTTGATAATTGCGGCCGTTGCATCATCTTCTCCGCGCCCGCAGCCCCTCTCCAGAATTTCCGCCGCCAGCTCCCCAGGCGGCGCGTCCGGAGTCAGATCAATACGGCGCAGGGCTTCCTCTCCGTCCACGCCGTCGCTGAGTAAGATCAGCACCTCTCCCCGACGAAGGGACAGCTTCTCCACCGCCACCTTGGGTTCCTGTAACGAGATCCCCGGCGGCGGGGTGGCTGTCCCGATTTTTTCTGTCCCGCCGCGGCTGTACACCCAGCTGGGCGCCGCCCCCCATTTGTAAATGTGGGCAATCCCCGTGTCCAGGTGGATCTCCGCCAGGTCCATGGTCACCGCCCCCGCGCTGCCCCGGAGGGCAAGGAGGCTGTTGATGGACTGCAGACTGTGCTCCGCCGGGAATCCCGCCGTCAGCATCTGCCGCAGCAGGCTTCCGGCGGACTGGCCCTCCCGGGCCGCCCCCAGTCCGGTACCCATGCCGTCGCACAGCAGGACATAGTACCGGCATTCCGCCCCGGAAAAGGCCAGGCATTTATCGCCGTTGGCCCGCTCCTTTCCCCGGGAACGGGCGGAAACTTCAATGCGGAACTGAATTTCGGCACGTTCCCCCCGGCGGGGCAGCTTATCCGCCAGAGCCCGCAGGTAATCTCCCAGAAATTGATACTGCTGCACCAGGGCCGTTTTGTATTCCCGGCGGCGTTCCCGGTCGGCTTTCAAATTTTTCAGCTGCTCCTGGGCCCGGCGCAGCTCCGGGATCAGACGGCCTTGCTTGCGGCAGTCCGCTTCCAGGGGATTCTGGATGTGGGCGGGAGTCAGGCTGTTCTGCTGGGTGCAGCTTTTCCGGGCGGAACAGCCGGCGCAGGCCTGGGCCTTCACCTTTTCCAGCAGCGCCTCCTGGTCAATGGGCGGCGGCTCCATCTCCATAATGAGCTGCTGGGTGGCCGCCAGCACCTCCGCGCTTAATTCCAGCCGCACCTGGGCTGTGCCCGTTTCTCCCCGGCGGTGGGCGATCTGCGGCCGGGGCGGGAGGAGCGCGCCCAAAGCGCCTCCCAGGATCAGTCCCGGTAAAGGCCCCGTATCCCAGATGCCGCAGGCCGCCATCACCGCGGCGCAGGCGATCCCCGGCGCGGCGTAGTGCTGCCACCGTTTGTCGAAAGGGATCATCCGCACGAAATAGGCCAGGCACATCACCGCCGTCATGGGGATCTGGGTGACCTGGGCCAGATCCAGCCCCAGGCCTGCCAGCGCCGCCGCAGGGAAGGCGCAGCCCACCGCCATGACCCCCGCCGCGATGTAGCCCAGGCCGAAATACTGCGTCACCGAAACCTGGGCCAGCGCCAGCACCGCCACGCCCCCCACCAGCCAGTCGGTGACGGCGTCCCGGCACCGTCCGGCCTGGGTGAACAGGATCCCCGCCAGCCCCGTCAGGGCGATGCGCAGAAAATAGATCACCACCGGCGTTTCGTCCTTCACCATCAGCTGGAACGCCAACCCCGTCACCGCCGTAAGGAATGCGGCGATGGCCGGGATCATCAGGGGCTGGTCCTTGCTCTCCTGGCGCTTGCCCACCAGCAAAGCCAGCAGTCCCCCCGCCGCCGACCAGACGATGCCCTGGTTTCCCCGGCTGCCCCAGAACGTAGGGTAGCCCGCCATGGCCCCCAGGCTCATGACCAGCGCCCGCCAGCCCGTAGCCGCGCAGATCAGTCCCATGGCCAGGGGCTGGGGGTAGTTTCCCAGGCTGGCCGCGCTGAGAAGAAATCCGCTGCCCCCATAGGCCAGCACCGTAAGCACCCCGCGGACCTTCGGGTCCAGCAGCCAGCGTTCTACGCTCCTGCGCCCCCGGCGTAAGTACGTTTCCACCATCATTCGTACACCACTGCCTTTCCTTTGTGATAGCCAAATCCTACCACGGGGAAAAAAATAATGCTGTCGGAATGGCAATGGCGAGAAACTTTCTTGCATCGGGACCGATGTGGGTGTATAATATAGTAAATTATGTTCCCGCCGCCAGCCAAGCCTCCCCGCAAGGGGAGTCTTTCATCACCGTAAGGAGGTCCCCCATGGGCAGAGAATTTGAGCTGAAATACCGGGCGGATGCCGCCGTTATCGCCGCCATTCAGGAGAAATACGGCGCTTTTACCTCCATTTCCATGGAAACCACCTATTACGACACCCCGGACCTGAAGCTGTCCTTCCACCGCTGGACCCTGCGCCGCCGGCTGGAAAACGGCGTGTCCGTGTGCACCTTCAAAACGGCGCTGGAGGACGGCAGCCGGGGAGAATGGGAAGTGCAGTGTGATTCCATCATGGAGGGCGTCCTACAGCTGTGCCAGAGCGGCGCCCCCTGGGAACTGATGCGGGCCACCGCCGGGGGCGTGAAGCCCTTCTGCGGAGCCAAGTTCACCCGGCTGGCAAAGACCTTGGAAGTCCCCGGGGCTGTGGTGGAGCTGGCCCTGGATCAGGGCGCCGTCACCGGCGGCCGCCGGGAGCAGCCTTTGGCCGAAGTGGAAGTGGAGCTGAAAGAAGGCAGCGACGCAGCCGCCGAAGCCTTCGCCGCAGCCCTGGCCGAAGAATTCGGACTGGTGCCCGAGGAACGGAGCAAGCTGGCCCGGGCAAGAGCACTGGCTCTGCAGGACTGAGCGGGAAACAGGGAACCGCTGTCCCATATCATCATACATACAGGAGAAAGAGAATGCCCAACTTTGAGAAGCTGTTTTCCAAATATGACCGTCTGGTGCTCTTCGATACGGAGACCACAGGCCTTGCATACAGCCGGGACGAGATCATCGAATTTGCCGCCGTGGTGGTGGAGCCGGCAGACGGCGCGCCAAAAATCATTCAGGAATACGACGAACTGGTTTCCCTGTCCCCCGGAGGCTTCGTGCCGCCCAAGATCGAGCAGCTTACCGGCATTTCCACCGCCGACATCCGGGAGCGGGGCCTGCCGAAGACCCGGGTCTGCCGGGACATTGCGGAAATGATCCAGGGGAACACCCTGCTGCTGGCCTACAACGCCCACTTCGACCTGAGCTTCCTGTTCTACATGCTCCTGCGGGACGGCGACCCCGCCATTCTGAAGGGCAAGGACAAGCTGGACCTGCTCACCGTCTACCGGGACCGCCACAGCTACCCCCACAAGCTGTGCAGCGCCATCGAGCAGTACGGCCTGTCCGGAAAGGTATGCAACTCCCACCGGGCGGTGGACGATGTCATCGCCACCGTGGCCGTCATGGAGGAGATGGAAAAGGAAAAGGATGATTTGGAATGTTATGTCAACCTTTTCGGCTACAATCCCAAATATGGCATTGAGGGAAAGGCCATCGGCTCCGTGACCTACAAGCCCCAGCCCTATAACCCCCGGAAACCGCTGTACGAAATGTGAAGCCTGTAGGGGAGGGTCTTGACCCTCCCGGCAATGCGAAGCATTGCATCGCCCATCGGACGATGCTCATTGTAATCTATTCTCCCCTTTCGGGAAAGCCAAAAATCCCTGTGGAATTTTCGGCGGGAGGGTCAAGACCCTCCCCTACAATCTTACTTGGAGGTGCTTCCATATGTTAAACGAAAACGCCTATGCGCTGGGTGCGAACCGTTCCTGCATCCGGGACCTGTTCGAGTATGGCTGCCAGCGGGCCTCCATTGTGGGCCGGGAAAATGTCTACGACTATTCCCTGGGCAACCCCTCCATCCCTTCCCCCAAGGAGGTGGATGAGACCATCCGGGCTGTCCTCCGCGACACCGATTCCCTCCTCGTCCACGGCTATACCTCCGCGGTGGGCGACTACGCCACCCGGAAGGCCATTTCCGACGACCTGAACGCCCGCTACGGCGTGGAAACCAAGCCGGAGGAATTCTTCATCGGCTGCGGCGCGGCTCCCGAGCTGGTCAGCGTGTTCCGGGCTCTGGCAATCCCCGGCGGCGAGGTGCTGGCCGTGGCTCCCTACTTCCCGGAGTATAAGCCCTTCGCCGAAGAGGCGGGCCTGACCTTCAAGGTGGTGCCCCCCGATGTGCCCTCCTTCCAGATCAACCTGTGTGCCGTTCGGGAAATGATCACCCCCAACACCCAGGCCATCATTATCAACTCCCCCAACAATCCCTCCGGCGTGGTCTACACCAGGGAGACCCTCATGGCCCTGCGGACCATCATCACCGACAAGATCATGGAATACGGCCACACCATCTACATCATCTCCGACGAGCCTTACCGGGAGCTGGCCTACGGCGTGGAGGTGCCCTTTGTCCCCGCGATTTACAACGACACCATCATCTGCTACTCCTACTCCAAGTCCCTGTCCCTGCCCGGCGAACGAATTGGTTATGTTTATGTTCCCAGCATGGCCACCGAGAGCAAGCGGCTGTACGCCTCCATCGCCGGCGCTGCCCGGGCGGGCGGTCACGTCTGCGCTCCCAGCCTGTGGCAGAAGGTCATTGCCCGCTGCGCCCACCTGCGGCCGGACCTGGAAGCCTATGACCGCAACCGCAAGGCCCTGTACGAAGGTCTGACAGCCCTGGGCTACGAGATGGCAAAGCCCGACGGCGCCTTCTACCTGTTCATCAAGGCCCCCGGCGGCGACGCCAACTATTTCTCCGAAATGGCGAAGCAGAAGGACCTGCTGGTGGTCCCCGGCGACGGCTTCGGCTGTCCCGGCTATTTCCGGATCTGCTACTGCGTCAGCTACGAGATGATCCAAAAGAGCCTGCCGGTCTTCGGGGAACTGATTAAGGAATTGGAAGATTGATTTTTCGCTGGAAAAGCCCCTAAAATTAGATGTCATCGCGAACCAGCCCGCAATGAATTATGGTATGATTGCCACCGGCAATCATTCTCATTTCTGATTCGCTGCGCGGAGCACCACTAGTGCGGCGATCCCCCAAAAGAAGTAAAACCCCTCGATTTTAGTAGAGAATTGTTCGAAAATCCAGGAGGTTGCCACGCCACACGGCCCGCAGGCCGCGTACATAGCGCAACCGCCGAAGGCGGCTCTTAGCGCGGAGTAGTGTGCGCACTGGCTCGCAATGACATGGTTTTTCGACAGTCTGGGAAAAGCCGCTCTGAGAGCGGCTTTTCTTTTTTTGCCGCGGCGAAAAAACACGGCTTGCCGGGAGTTCCTTCCTGAATTGTCAAATTTTGTCTAATTGTTTGGAAAACACCGATTATTTGCAAGATATTCCCTATTTCGTTGACAAAAAGTTTGCATTATGCTATGATGCTGATGGAATCGGCAGGACTTCTTTTGCCCGGTTGCTTCTGCCGCCCATCACATTTTCAAGGAGGAAAACCTGAGTATGAAGAAACACTTTTTGAAGCGCTCTTTTGGGTTCGCCCTGGCGCTGATGCTGGTTCTGTCCGCACTGCCTGTCACCGCCCTGGCTGCGGAGACTCCCGCATCCGACTTCGTGGAACTGGTCGCCACCGATGTCTGGCTGGATGAGACCGTGTTCGAGCACACCGGCAGAGAAATTATGCCCAACGTCACCGTCCGGGTGGACGGCACCCTGCTGACCCTCGACAAGCACTACAAGCTGGAATACGCTGACAACATCGAAGTCGGCACCGGCAAGGTCATTGTCACCGGCGTGGCCACCGAGGGCTACATCGGCACCGTGGAAGTCCCCTTCTACATCAACGAGAAGGCCCCCGAGGAGCCTGAGTTCACCCTCATCGAGCTGACGGCTTCCGATGTGTCCATCAGCGGCACCGAGTTTCCCTACACCGGCGAAGCCATCGAGCCTGCCGTCACCGTCACCGCAGAGGGCCAGACCCTGACTGCCGGTAAGGATTACTCTGTGGAGTATGTCAACAACGTTGAAGTTGGCACCGCCACCGTCATCGTCCGCGGCATCGCCACCGCATCCCAGACCCTGGGCTACACCGGTGCGGTCTCCCTGAACTTCACCATTCAGGCCACCCAGCCTGAGGAGTACCCCCTGGTGGAAATCCAGCACTCCGACGTGACCATCAACGGCAAGCAGTTTACCTACACCGGCAAGGCCATTGAGCCGGAGATCACCGTCACCGTAGACGGCAAGGTCCTCACCGCAGGCAAGGACTACAGCCTGAAGTATGAGAACAACGTGGAAGTCGGCACCGGCTGCGCCATCGTTTCCGGCATCGCCACCGCCACCCAGACCGGCGGCTACACCGGCCAGGTCACCGTCCGCTTTACCATCGTACCCATGACCGAGGAGACCTATCCCCTGGTGGAGATCAAGAGCGGCGACGTGACCATCGACGGCACCAAGTTCACCTACATCGGCAAGGCCATCGAGCCTAAGATCACCGTCACCGTAGACGGCAAGGTCCTCACCGCAGGCAAGGACTACAGCCTGAAGTACGTGAACAACGTGGAGGTCGGCACCGCCACCGCCATCGTTTCCGGCATTGCCACCGCCACCCAGACCGGCGGCTACACCGGCGAGGTGAAGGTCAATTTCACCATTGCGGAAGCTCCCAAGACCCCTGACTACCAGATCACCAAGGGCAATGGCGCCAAGTGGTATCAGGAGAGCGGCACGAGCCTGAGCTTCACCGCCAACGGCGACTACAGCGACTTCATCGGCATCTCCATCAACGGTAAGCGTCTGGAGGACTCCAACTACACCGTGAAGTCAGGCAGCACCGTCATCACCCTGAAGAACAGCTACCTGAAGAAGCTGGATCTGGGCACCTACACCATCACCGTGCACTACACCGACGGTGAGGCAGAGGGCACCTTCCAGGTTCTGGCGGCTTCCGAGAACCCCAAGACCGGCGACACCGGCATCCACCTGTGGGTAGCCACCCTGTTTGTGTCTCTGACCGGCCTGGCCGGCGCGGCTTTTGTCTGCCGCAAGAAGTTCTTCAAGTAATTATGTAAACCAAAATCAACAGACGGCACCACCCGGTTGGGTGGTGCCGTTTCAGACTGTCGAAAAACCATGTCATTGCGAGCCAGTGCGCACACTGGCGTGGCAATCTCCTGAATTTTTGGACATTTCTCTATTAAAATCAAGAGTTTTTACTTCTTTTTGGGGGGATCGCCGCACTAGTGGTGCTCCGCGCAGCGAATCAGAAATGAGAATGATTGCCGGTGGCAATCATACCATAATTCATTGCGGGCTGGTTCGCGATGACATCTAATTTTAGGGACTTTTTTGACGCGCTGAGACGGCACCACCCGGTTGGGTGGTGCCGTTTTTTCCGCTCTGCCTGCCCGGAATGCTCTGTCGAATTTTGTTGAAAAGATATAGATTTATATTGATTTTCATGGTATTTAATGGTAAATTATATTATAGGATTTTATGTAATTCCTAAAGTTCTTTACTTAAAGATAGGTGGGATGACCTTTGCTGAGCAAACTGCAATCGATTTTCGGAAGAAACATGGCGGATCACGGTGCCCTTTGGCGCAGGGGAATGGCCCTTGTGCTGGCTTTGGTGCTGTTTTTCGGCTGTTGGGTAACGCCAATCGCCGCCTACGCCGCGGAGATCACGGACCCCTCTGAGACGACCGAGGCAACTACCGGGGAAAGCACCCCGGAGACCACGGTTCCGGAGGAATCCACCACGGAAACCACCGTCCCGGAGGAGTCCACTACGGAGACGACCCTCCCTGAGGAGACGGAGCCGGAAGAGACTGAGGGGGAACCCACGGAAGAAGCGCTGGCGGCCATGGGCGGCATTATGCTGATGAGTTTGCTGCCGGAAACTGTGGTGGATGGCGGCGAGATCCCGAACTCTGACCTGTACTGGAAAGTAACGCAGAGCGACCATGGTGTATCAGGTACATATTGAAATCAGCTTTTTGCACAGCTTTACCTCAAAAAAACTGTCAAAAGCAGCGGTACGCTCATCCGGCTGTGCAAAATCGCCCATCACTACCCTTTCAACTGTTACAGCAAAGCCACACCCTGCCCAGGTAAGCCGGGCAGGGTGTCATTCTGTTTGCGATTTGAAACAGGCGTTGGAGCCAGACTGAGGTAAAACACACCCACTGACCCAAATTAGTCCATCAGTAGGTAGCCCAGCTGCCCGGGTTCCTTTTTGATGGAAAAGATAAGGTTGACCCGAACATTTTTATAATGATCGTGGAGATACTGCTGAAGCTCCTCCTTCGTAAAGCAAATGGAAACGCCCAGAATCTCATATTCATAATCGCCGGACTCTGGGTCGACACGAAAGGTCACGCTGTTGATGCCGCAGGAGTCAATTTCCACTTCCACATCGTGAAGATACAGTTGGATGCTATTCCCCTTCAGCAGCAGCGCCCACCCATAGGGTCCCTCCGGAATATAGGTTTTTTCACTGAGGATCTGTCGAATCTGTTCCTGATTGTGCCAGTCTCTGGCACAGTATGCCAGGTCTGTTCCCAATACCAGCGGATAATCGTCCTGGGCCAGAAAAGTCATCAGAGCGTCATCGTCCGCAAAGTCCGCTTTTCTCCTTTTCTGCTCTACAATGCCGTTTTGCTTCGCCCACAGGCACAGCCATTCGACAAAATTGGCAGGCAGAACGTTATAGAAGTGGCAGATCCCCTCTTCTGGCTTCACACTGGTATCATCCCTCAAAGAAAGAAGGGTGATTCGCCGCTTGGGTTCATCCTCTGCTCCGTCAGACAGCAACGGCTGAAGCACTCCCCGAAGATAGTCCAGGATTTCGGTCTTCTGGTATTCCTTTACACGAGCTTCATCCACCTTCTTTTCGTAGTCAGCCTGAGCTGCGGACGCCTCCCGCAGAGCATAATCGTGAATTTTTTGACGCAGGATAATGGCAAAGCGCTCCATCATGCGGCCTGCGGTTTGATCGGCGTCTTCATAATCGCGTCCCGTGAGTGCAAGGAAGCTTTTCAGACGCGCTCTGGCTGCCGGCTGCTGAATATAGCGATTATAGAACGCAGCGGCGTACTTTTCATCAATGATATCCTGGATTGCTGAGATGAAATCGTATTCGTCCGACAGGCAGATTGCGCAGAACACGAAGAAGTCTTCCAGCGCGGCATCGATGCACATCGTCTTGGCAACCCCTTCCATGGGGAAGTATTCGTAGCGGCGCATTTGATCCGTTACTGTGTTAATCAGGGAACTGGAGAATATCCTCTGACGATCTTCTCCATCGCCCGGGCGGCCAACCCACTCCAGCGCCCCCCAGAACAGCTTGCGGATTTCCTCAGATCCGATAAACTCCCTGCATGCCCGTTTCAGCCCCAGGGGCACAAAATCCGTGCTTTCCCATTCCGAAATGTAGTACAGATAGCCGTGAATTTCCAGCACCAGCAGCGCATCGGAAAGATGATTGATCTGTCTCCGGCTTCGCAGTGCCACTCGGTAGAAGTTTTTTCCCAGAATGCCCAAAGCACCACCGCGAATCAGTTGGATAGCAAACTTCAGCCGAATCTGCGCCAGCGCCTGGATTCCCGCCTCCCGGGTCCAGGAAGGGAGCTGCCCAGTAATATAGCTCCAGTACTTCAGGAGGCCACAATCAGCGTCGGCTTTCTCCGGAGAAGTCGCCAGTTTCCAGCCCATATAGGCTGCGAAATCCCCGACAGAGCTCAGTTCCGCCGGACTTCCGGCTTCATATCCCAGCCAGAAGCAGCACACAATAGCATATTCAATCAACGTATCCCAAGAGAGGTATTTCTCAATTTTCTCAATGGAAGCATCGTGAATCAGTTCCGAGATATCCCCGGAAGCTTCATTCAGAATATGCACACTGCCCTGCAGTGATGGAACCTGCTCTTTGTGATCGGAGATGCATTTCCAGAGCCTTTCATAGCAGAAGCCCAGAAACGAGAATGCCCGCAACCGCACATTTGGGTTGGAAGAAGCGGAAAGGGCATGAATGAGTTCCGCACTCTTTTGCTGAAGAATCGTCCTCTCCTGTTCTTCCTTTGCCATTACCAGCACATCCAGCATTTTTCCGAACAGTTCCTGGTGCTGGTGAAACTGCGCATTGTTCTGACTCTCGCAATTACGCACCCAGTCATCGCAAAAGGTGGTAAACGCTTTCATCCGCTGCGGGACAGAGGGATTCTTCTCCACGGTATACAGCAGATAAGCTTCCACTTCCTGTTCGGGCGCTCCTTTTCCAGCGAATACAGTATATATTTGATTGATGGAAATCCATATAACGGAGCAGGCCACCAAAAACACAGCCAGAACCAGATTGTATAGGCTCGCCATATGAAAAAACACGTTGACCGCCAGCAGGATCAGTCCGCCCTTGATAAGCCATTCCTGGGAAAAAAAGGCAGGGGCGATGCGAAACTGAAAGTCAATGGCAGATACACCAAATATCGAATCTGTGGTATGGGAGGAAACGAGAGCCAGCAGGGCAATGGAAAGGGTCTGGATCGTCGCTTGAATTTGGATGACAACCAACGAAATGCCGTCATAGTTATTTACAGTCCATTTGGGCCCCTTGATGCGAACACAGCAATCAATCACAGCTGCCACCATCAGGAAGGCACACAGGACGAGAAGGAGTAGTCCTTCTGTTTTTCGGCGCTTCTGCCGCTGTAGGGACCAGTCCATAGTTTCAACCACCTCTCATGTTTTTACAGTTAAATCGCTGTTTCGAATGCCTGCGCAGTCGGGGGAGAATCACCGACAATTTTTTCAGCTAACCTTTACCCACATGGCCGGACGGACCATGACACTGGTGGAGCGGATGCTGCTGTAATTGGGGTCGAACACGCCATAGGGGGTAACCGTACAGGCGACGTCGTTGCTTCTCGAGGACATCCGGAGCCACCACCAGCAGTATTGGTCATTATATAACGACGTGCCTCGTTTGACAGAATACTGCGTCGGTGTTCTCTCCTTCATAAATCTTCACCGTGACTACATAAAAAAACAGAGAAACATGCCCTCGTTAACTATCATTGTAGTGGATAATCCTGCCTGACTCAAGCATATTATTTCGACAAAAAATCACAACTACATGGAAATGGAAGCGCACACAGGAAATCGCAAAGCCCATACCGCGCGGGGCAGCAGGAAATGTGGTTGGCTGCCCGCCCATGGGGATCTATACGAAATGCCCATGCCATTTCCGGCATAGGCATTCAGTACCAGACCACTCCCGATCATAGGAGAGGTCCTGTTTTTGCGTTACAGTTGTTTAACAGGAAGCAGTATACAAGACCGGAGGACAAAGAGGGGCTTACCTGTTATTCTTCGCAGTAGGCTTCCTTCACCATCTTCCACAGAGACGCCTCGTCGGCGTAAAACTCATAATACTGCTCTCCCAGCTTCAGTTCACCCTCGGCATAGCGGATGGGAGAGACTTCCGCGTTGTCCAACTGAGTGACCAAATCGGACAGCTGCTGGGCGGTGAGGTCGGATTGCAGATATTCCGACAGCTTTTCCAGCAGCTTCACCATAAATTCAGAATCGGAATCAAAGGCCGCACGGGCGCACTCCTGAAAGCTGTCCAGATACTGCCGCTGGCGCTTCATCCGGGCCAGGTTGGTATCATCCTCAAGAACCTTTCGTGCGCGGACGAAGGCTTCTGCCTGGGAGCCCCTAAGCCGAACCGTCGCCCCCTGAACGAAGTCAGGATCGATCTGGGTCAGGTCCTCCTCCATGGTCACTGGCACACCACCCACCAAATCATTCAGCACCCCGATGGCAGACATGGGAATTTGAATATAGTGGTCAATAGGTGCGTCAAACAGCAGGCTCGACACCGCGTCCATGGTATTTTTACAGCTCTTCATGCCGCCATCGCCGTAGTTATAGGCAAGGCACAGCTGCTTATATTCCGTTCCGCCGTATTCTCCCAGCACATCCAGCCATGGCACATCGGTCATGGTATCCCGGTTCAATTGCAAAATTTCGGCGGTATTATTGTCTGTATCCAACACCAGAACGGTCAGAAAATCCGCCTGATTGTAGTTGTAGAAGGACTTCATACCCTCCGTCTGCTCCTGATACTGCTCCACGCTGTCCGTACCGATGAGAAGCACTGTCTGAAGGTGCTTTTTCACGGGATACTCCTGTCCCTGATAGGTCAGCGTTTCCTGTTTTTGGGGTGCGTTCCGCGAAGTGCCCCCATTCTCAATTGGGGCCTGCTCCTCCTTCTTGGTAAAGAGGAATGCCGCTGTCATCAGCCCAGCCAGCAAAACCACGCACAAAATCACAGCTAGAATTTTTTTCACGTCTGTTCTCCTTTCCAGCACAGCAGCTCCGCCGCATTCTGATGCAGCTGTTTCAGCGCTGCTTCCGCGCCGAAGTCTCTGGCCTGCTTCCGCACCAGTCCCAGATTTGGAGCACGGGAGCTTAAATTATGACAGTCGGAGCCAATCAGCTGTATTTTCCCCTCACACAGATTTTCCATGGCTTCCTCCACTGTGTCGGGTTCCAAAAAATAGTCCGCGTTTACCTGCACCCGCATATTCCTTTGAAGGACCCGGTCCAATAACGTGTCATCACAAAGATACTTCATAAAACGGTCTACATGGGCAATTACGGGAGTGCAGTCAAAGTTAACGCCCATTTGGGCGATTTCATCCAACATAACATCTGACCAGGGGGTCATGGGCGGCTCAATCAAAATGGTTCGGGCGTTTCCGATGAACAGCGACGGGATCTCCTCCGCTTCGCCGATTCCGGGAAAGTACAAAACCTCCGCCCCAAGAATAATACGGGGATACACCTCCGGACTCATCAGCATGGCATCCTGAAGCTGCTCATAAGCTTTCGCTCTGCGGCGCAGAAAGTCCCGGGGACATTCCTCGTCCGCATAGAAATGAGAGGTAGAGACCATGGCATCCACGCCCTGAAGGAAGCTTCTGCGGAGCATGGCAAGGCAATCGGCCACGCTTTGGGGGCCGTCATCCATCTTTGGCAGAATATGGGAATGGAAATCGATCATGCTTCTCTCCTTCTTTCGGTGATACAATACAGGCCAGCCCGAAGGCTGGCCCGTTTTGCGGGATCTGACGATTACTTGGTGAAGATAGCGATGGGGCCTTCCACCAGACCCTCAATGACGACGGTACCGTCGGCATTCAGGGTAGCCTTCAGCTCAACCCACTTGCCGTCAACAAACTGCTTGACGACAACGGCGCTGGCGTTAGCGACCTTCAGGGTCACAGTAGCGGGAGCGTTGTCCTTGGTCTCAGCCTT
Source organism: Oscillospiraceae bacterium (assembly GCA_036300205.1). Classification (GTDB taxonomy): domain Bacteria; phylum Bacillota; class Clostridia; order Oscillospirales; family Oscillospiraceae; genus Faecousia. Next base: position 26,907 of record JAXJGV010000006.1, on the reverse strand, counting down.
GAAGTAGCAGAAATACTGCGCCTTCATGCCGGCGGGAGCAGCGTCCTTCAGAGTCTCCTGGGCGGCAGTGAAAGTCTCCTGAGCCTCAGCGGGCAGATCCTTGACTTCCTCAACAGCCACCAGCTCGACCTTGACATCGCCGGTAACAACGATCTCAGGCTTGGAAGCAGTGGTGGTGCTGCTGGAAGCAGGAGCCGTGGGGCTGGCGGTAGCAGCGAAGGTAGGAACAGCCATGCTCATGACCAGCATAACCGCCAGAACAAATACAAGTGCCTTCTTCATGAATCTTCCTCCTTTCCCAAAGATTCGTATAGCACTGCTATGTAAGCAGGGAATACGCGTTACTTTTCCGCGCTGTAATAATAAGGCTGGTTTTTGTACTGATAGTGCTTTCCGGCACCCTCAATGCAGCCGTTCATGACAAAGCCCAGAATATTGGCCTTTGCGTAGCGCAGCTGCTGCATGCACTCGTTGAGCACATACCGAGGACAGTGATCCTCCCGGATCACCACTACCAGACCGTCCACGTACTTGGACACGTTCACCGCGTCGATCACCGCGTTCACAGGCGGCAGGTCTACGATCACGTAGTCAAAAACGGTGGAAACCACCTCCAGCAGCTTCTTGAACCGACTGGAGTTCAGCAACTCCGCCGGATGGTCTGGGATCTCACCGCCGGGGATCATATCAAAGGACGTACTGTCGACTGTGCTTTTATAATGAATAACAGCGTCGTTCAAACTGACCTTTCCGGTAAGAATGTCGCTGACACCGGGGACCAGGCTGGCACCCACAATGTCATGCACCGCGGGACGCCGCATATCGCCGTCGATAATTAGTACAGACTTGCCAAGCTCGGCCAGCGTGTAGGCAAGGTTCACGGATACGGTGCTCTTGCCCTCGGAGGGCTGGGCGCTGGTCACGCCGATAATACGGCATTTCTTACCCGCGTCGTCCCCTAGGGAGATCAGCACGTTGGTGCGCAGCCGCTTAAAGGCCTCCTTGCCGGAATAGGTCAAATATTCGCAGATCTTTCCAATTCGCCGGGGATTGTTTCGGTCCGCATTTACCTGCTTAGCTGCCTTGTTTTCCGCCATTTTTCCGGCCTCCCTTCTTCTCAGCCTGCCCATAGTAGGACGAATAGTAGCCGTTTTTCTTTTCGGACACCCGCATATCCGGGATCATGGCCAGCACCGGGATATCCGGGTACATTTCCCGCAGCTCGTCGGCAGATTTGATCATCAGCTTGGACTTATCGTCCAACAGGAACCGGATGACCACGACCGCCGCTGCCAGGAAGCCGCCGGCCAGAATACCCATCGCGGTATTTTTGACCATGCCGGGACCGGAGCGGTGGGAGGGGATGACAGCGTAGTCCACAACGCGCACAGAACTGCCATCCACGATTTCAGAGATCCGGTCGGGTAGGATCTGGGCAATGGTGTTTGCAATCAGCTCCGCCTCAGCAGGATTGGTGCTGGTGACAGTGACCTCAAAGGCACCGGTAGAACTGACGCCTTTTGCCACCACCATCTCGGACAGTTCCTCCGGGGTGTAAGTCAGGTCAGCCTCCTTGATCACGTCCTCCATAGTGGTTCTAGACTGGAGGATATAGATGTACACAGCAACCAGCGAATTGGAAGCGGTCAGGTCGGAGTTGGAGATGGAAAAGCTGGTGCTTCCAAAGCTGAAGGAGCTGTTGTTGACGTACAGGGACGCCGTAGCCTGATATTCAGGCTCCATCAGAAACGCCGTACAGCCAAAGGCGGCGGAACCAAAGAGTACCGCTACCAGAGCGATAATCAGAATGTTTTTCCACAGCGCCTTAGCCAGTTCCAGCAGGTCAATGGTATCTTCTTCCATATTGTTCATACTGTTCCTCTTTCTTTCCCAAGGGCCTTACTTTGCGTTCAGAATTGTCTCAAAATATTTTGGATCGGTTTTCAGGATCTCCTGGGTGGTCTTATCCAGGCCCAGCTCCTGCCGGATCTCATCGAAATAGCCCAGAGACTCCATCCGCTCATAGACCAGCTTTCCGATGAGCTTGTAGGCAGTGCCGTTCAGGTCAGCGCCGCTGGCGTTGCTGCGGAAACTGGTGGGCACCCGGCCCTGTTGAATGACGAGTTGTTCATCCTTGGAGGCAGTGATCTTTGCGTCCGTCAGGCCATCCACCATCAGATATTTGCGCACATTGATGTAGTGGTTGCCAAAGGCCTGCAGCATAGCAGAATCAATGGCGTTCAGGGTTGCGGTGTCCGCGTTGGTCCAGGAACCACGGATGGTGCAAGGGCCCAGCACCAGATAACGGTCCGGATTATTCGCCTGCCGGGACAGCAGCTGCCTGGTATCGCTGACCAACTTCTCCGGATTGGTAAAATCGCCATAGGTGCCCAGCCATACGATATGCACATAGTCCCGGTATTCATCTGCACAGGCGGTAGTGATCTGCGTGCCCTTCGCCACGGAAACAGGCTCTCCCGCCTCCAACCGGGTGAACTGGTAGGAGGTCAGCCCCCAGCCCTGGCCCTCGGAAGTCAGTGTGATGGTGCCCTTCACTCCGTCAATGGTCACCGGGTTCACGCCGGCGTTGCCGGCGGTCAGAGGGGATACAGTTTTGCCATCCGCCGATTTCAGGGTGATGGCCACGCTTTCCGTTTCCCCGGGAATTTCAAAATCCGCTCCCACCACATAGGGCGTCACGCCGCTGCGGCCCAAAATGGTTGCGCTGTCCTCCTGTCCGGCACCCATGTTGACCACGGGAATGGCGACAGTATACTCATCCCAGTCCAGTCGGGAGTAATCCTCGGCGTTCTGAATGGTGGAACGGAAATCGTAGATATCGCACAGGTAGGTATCAATGTACTTTTGCAGGGTGCTGGGATAGGAGACATTGCCGGAGGAACCCGTGGTCAGGCTGTCGCCCCAGCAGACAATACCAGGCAGATAGTCCGACACGGTATCCATGTCAGCTTCATAGGCAAGCTGGATCGCCTCCAGATTTTCCTGCCGGGCATCGCTGAGCTCCTGACGCTGGTTGGAGTTTTCCGCCTGAAGCAGCTCATCCTCCGCGTCGATCTGCTTTTTCACGGCGAACATCGCCGCAAGCAGTCCCGCCGCCGTCCCTGCCAGCAGCAGAAAAATAATGATGTTGCGAATCAGGACTTTTCTTCCTTCATTTTCCCACATAATCAAAACTCTCCACAGTGTATTCGTTCCCATCTTCGGACGGGTGCAATCTCACATGCTATCGGTATATGTTATATCAGAGTTCAGCAAAAAATGCAATACTCAGCTGTCACATTTTACATTTCCTTTGTGGAAATTTCAGGGTGATAAGACCTGTCTCTCTGTTCATTTTCACCATTTTGTTCCACTTTCTACCTCCAACAGGCAGACCTGTCGAAAGCAGAGAGCTTCTGGCATGGTGCAGCGGTCCCCCATTTCTTTCCCCAAAGCGGGAATATAAAGGGAAATCCCCGATGGACTGCCAATTAGTCATCCACCGGGGATATATCATTGATTAAACTGCCTCATTGTGCATTCTTCTTCCGAATCCCATCGTTGCGGGAGGCTGGCACTAAATCATGCAGGATTACTTCATAACCTTTACACTCAGCTTCACCTGCGCAGGCTTGGCATTCAGGGCGTTGTTTTTCGGCGTCACATCCAGATACAGGGTATAGCTCTTACCTGCTTTCAGAATGCTCTTGTTTTCAAAGGCCATGGACAGATTCGCTGTCTTTCCTCCCTCGAAGGTGAAACCGTCCTGGCCCAGTGCGGCAATCAGCTCCTTGGAGCTTTTGGTGTTGACTGTCACCTGGCTGATCTCTCCGACGGAGGGGGTCAGCTTCACGGTGAGCGGCGCGGACTGGGACTGGTACAGAGTCAGAGCGGACGGAGAGAGGGTGTACTTGACGCTGCTCTGGGTGACCTTGACGTTCATCACCGGGGACTGGATGGTTTCGCCGCAGACGGTCAGATTGAACCGCACCTTGTAGGTGATGTTAGTGGCGTATTTCACGCCGTCTTTCAGGGTCAGCTTGACGGTTCCGTTCTCCATATCGGCTTTGCAGTTCATAGAGATCTATTGACGAATCCGCTTACATATATGCGATGCTTTACCCATGTTTTCGGTCATGTTGGCTTCGATCACTTTCTAGGGAACGCTATGTGTCTGCTCCTGATAGGACCGATGTTGGAAGAAAAATATGGCTCCAAGGTTATCTTGAACGTGTGACCCGTGCGAACTCTGAGATTTTCCAGTGTTTTGTCTACGGTTTCGCCAGTGGAGAGCTTTATTTGAAGATGAAGAGTATTGGGGCCATCCGGGGTGGCGTAGATTTTGTCGATATAGCTGTCCACGAATTCCTTGTTGATCAGGCCCTGGGCCGCATCCTTCTGCGCTTCCCGAAGTGTTGTACGGATGGTGTCGATCTTCTTCTGGAAATCGGCTGCGCTGTCCTGTTGGGCGTTCAGCTCTGCCAGCTCTGCTTCCGCCCGTTCCAGTTCCTCGGTGCACTGGGCGTTCATGGCCAGAAAGTCCCGATCGGAGAGCGCCCCGGCGGCGTTGTAGGACAGGAGCTTCTGCTTCTTTTTTTGCACGGTTTCAATGGTTTCGCGTAGAGCGGCCATGCGCTTTTTTGGCCCGTTGCCCTGATGGATCTCCCTGTACATCTGAATGTATTCTTCGATCAGGTCTTCCAGCTGGGGCTGGGCATCGGCGAAGACTTCCAGCAGCACTCTGCGCATTTCGCTTTCGTACACGGCGAAGGAGGGGCAGGCGTCCGCACCGTTTCTGATTTTTCCGGAGCAGACCCAGCGGGAATTTTTGTTACCCTGTTTGTCCTTGGATTCCCGGCGGTAGTAGGCCGCGCCGCAGTGGGTGCAGTAGAGCTTGCCGGTCAGGAGGTTCGCGTGGTTGCAGATGCCCTGACGGGACTTCACATCATCGCTGCGCTTTTTCAGGACTTCGTTGGCGGCATCCCAGACCTCCTCGGATACGATGGCAGGGACGATTTGGCCCGTTTCGTCCTTGAACATGACCCACTCCTCCGGGCGGAGGAATTTCTGCTTTTTTGTGAACATATCCACCACTTTTACCTTGTTTCCAACATAATATCCCTTGTATTTTGGGTTGGAAATGAGGTTCGACATGGTGGTGTGGGCAATGCGCTTGCCGTTGTGGTTGCGGAAGCCCTTCTCCCAGAAATAGGTTTCCAGCTGCTTCATGGAGTAGCTTCCGGTGGCGTAAAGGGCGAACAGCTCCCGGATCATTGGGGCCTCGCTTTCGTCGATGACAAGCCGCCCCCCGTCCTTGACGTAGCCGAAAATCCGGCTGTTGCCCAGAACCACGCCGTCCTTGATGGCCTGCTGGTGGCCGAATTTGACGCGGGAGGAGAGCTTTCGCAGCTCGTCCTGGGCAATGGAGGACATGATGGACAGCCGCAGCTCGCTGTCTTCGTCCAAGGTGTTAATGTTGTCGTTCTGGAAGAACACGCCGACACCGCAGGAGAGCAGTTTTCTCGTAAATTGGATGGAATCCAGGGTGTTTCGGGCAAAACGGCTGATTTCCTTGGTTAAGATCAGGTCAAATTTATCCTCCGCCGCTTCTTCCACCATGCGGTTGAAATTCTCCCGCTTTTTGGTGGAGATACCGGACAGCCCCTCGTCGATGTACCCCGGCACGAAGACCCAATGGGCGTTCTTCCTGATAAGATCCTCATAATAGGTGATCTGGTTGCCCAGAGAGTTCAGCTGCTCGTCGCTTTCTGAGGACACCCGGGCATAGAAGGTCACCCGCAGATGGAGGTCATAGATAGAGTGGGTTTTCAGCTGCTGGCGGATGGCGTGAATGTCCATGGGGAGTCTCCTTTGTTCGCTGTATCATGATTACTGCGATTATAGTATATCATTACGAAATATTCAAGAAATAATCGCTGGAAATGAAGGATTCACAGATATAAAAACAGACCGGAATGGATTTTCCATTCCGGCCTGGGGAGAACAGAGATCAGACGCAGCAGACAACGCGGGTTTGAAGATAGAATCGGGTGATCCAGGAGATGCTTTTGTGCATCAGAGCTGGATTGTCCCAGTCAATTGCTTCCAACAGCTCATCAGAAAGACGCAATGCTTCAGCCTCAGGGATATCGGTGCAGAGCGCTTTGACCGTTCTGAGAATCTCATCTTTTGCAACCTGCAATGCCTTCTCGCTCATAAATATCCAACTCCTTCCTTTCGTCTGTTTCGGGGTTATATTGGTATGCCTTCTTCAACTTGATTATATCACATAAGGCTTGGCTATGTAAAGAGATTTGTTTCATTCTGTTGCTCTTTTTCAGGCCTTCTATTACCACTTCACTGCTGATTTCTCCCGCACGATATTCCAGTAAGAGCTTCGTGGGAGCGCTGTCGCTCATGACACCATAGATGACATCGTAGTCATGAATTTGGATGCCAGCGTCACAGTTCCTACGATTCAAAAAGACAAATTCGGCAAAATCGTCATCGAATGCCGGAAAAACAGCGCATTTAAATCGGTCACTCTGGAACCATTCGAGGGGGTTCATCTCGTACTCCATGATTACCGGAGGGTCCAACAGAACGGGACCCTGTTTTGAGAACAGTCTGGAAATGTAGGATTCCGCAAGCTCCCCGGATGTGGTTAGGTAGAAGCCATAACCAAAGTCCAATTCACTGTAACGGTTGTGATCGGCGACTACGCCTTGGGCCAAAATATTCTCAAAGTTTGATTTAGTCGTTGCATGATACCAGCTGTCGGAGAACAGAATCCGCTCGACCTTTTTTGGTAAGTCCAATTGTGTCACATCCATCTGTTTCTATACTATTATATGCAGTATACCATAACGGATGCAAAAACGCAACAGAATCGGTGAATGCTTGCACCTAATGTGCCCTGCCGCCGCCCTTGCGGGTGACGAGCTTCACCTGTATTTTGCGGTGTTCTTCGGGGGTGATGACCCCTTGGGAAAGAAGGTGGTTATTGAAGTATTGCAGCCACATCTTTTCCGCAGCCGCTTTGCGCATCTGCTCCTGAAGACTGGGCTTTTCGTTCATATGATCTCCTCCCCGGCTGGTTTCCGTATAACCAGTATGCCCAAATATTGGGAGGAAAACTTGCGGGATTGTCGCATTTTTTGAATGAAAAATGAAAGCCGATACAGCATTTTGAAAAAGTGCAAAAGAATCACACAAGTTTGACACAAGTCCTGCACAGATTGGTCAAATCGTATTTTTCTTCCGCCTATACTAGAATAGAGACAACGCATGGGCCCGTGCGGAATCCAATCTGTAGGAGCACCTAATATGAACCAAACTGTACTTGCGGCGGTTTGCCGTACCATTGTTGGCCCAACCGGCCGCCGGCTCTCGGCCTATCCGGGGATTTTTTACGCATATACTCAGGGCCTGTTTGCCGATTACTATCGTACTTACGGTACTGTCTCGGACAAGACACTGTACCGATACGCCAATCGGGACTTTCGGTTTCCTCATTTCATCGCCCAACACTATCGCGGCGAACGGGGCTATCGCCGCACGCTGGGAGATATGATGGGCATTGCTGACAGCACGGGAATCCTGATGCTGAGGAGCATCCAGGATGATCTCCACAAATGTGTGGCTGAAAATCTGCCCGCAGAGGATGCCCAAGTCCTTTCTAGAAATTATGTCAACCAGAATGCTACCCGGAACCAGATCGCCGTATATTTGGCGGATGTTATGCATTACGCCATCCATGCAGCCGATGTCTGACGGATTTCAAAAAAGAAACAGGAATTGCGACAAAATTTACTCACCGGTGGACAGCCCGCTGTCTATAATGGGCACCAGAGGTGATAAACATGAAAAAGATGACGTGCAGGAGCCGAACCCCATCCTACACCCCCTACCCCCATTTTTTAAAGGACATCCCTATCGGTGATACACCGCGGCTTGTCTATGCCTTTCTGTTTGGACGGGCGCAGATGTCCCAGAGTCACGGGTGGGAGGATGAATCCGGCGTGTACATCTACTATCCCATCGCGGCGATTGCGAGGGACTGCGGCAAGTGCGCCATGACCGTGAAGACCGCGTTGAACGCACTGGAAAAAGCAGATCTGATCGCGCGAAAACGCATGGGGGTAGGCCGCGCCAACAAAATCTACGTGCATATCCCGGAGACGGCGGACTGTCCTCCGGGAAGACAAGCCGCTGTCCATCCCAAGGACGACCCACTGTCCACAAATTACAGAGAAGAATTACTGGATTCCAATTACTATTTTCAGGAGGGTGAAAGTTTATGACCGATTTATCTGCCATTCTGACCCAGCCGAAAGAGGATGAGTACCTTGGCGAAGGCGGGCTTCTCTACTGCGCCAGATGCAGCACACCCAGACAGAAACGGCTGGAGCTGATGGACAAGACCTATCTTGTCCGCTGCTATTGCCATTGCCAGGCACAGTCCGCGCAGCGGGAGGAAGAAGCCCGCAGGGCATTGGAACTCCGTGACCGCATTTCCCGATACCGCAGTATCGGCATGACGGAGGCTTCCCTGCGGGCGGCGACCTTTGAAAATGACCGCTTTGGCGGGCATGAGATAGAGGTAGCGAAGCGCTATGTGAAGCACTGGGAGGAAATGCGCCGGCGGGCGTTGGGTCTGATCCTGTGGGGCCCGGTGGGCTCCGGCAAGACCTACATTGCCGCGGCCATCGCCAACGCCCTGCTTGACCGGGGCGTGCCGGCAATGATGACCAGCTTTGGGCGGATCCTTGGCGGGATGCCCAGCGCCGCATCCGGGGAGCAGAACCGGTATATCGCCAGCCTGAATGCCTTTGATTTGCTGGTGATCGATGATCTGGGCGCTGAACGGGAGACAGAATACACCGCGGAACAGGTGTACAATATCATTGACGCCCGCTACCGCGAGCACCTGCCCCTCATCGTCACCACAAACCTGAAGCTGGAGGACATGAAGCAATCCAAGTCCCTTGTCAAGCAGCGCATCTACAGCCGGGTGCTGGAGCGCTGTGTGCCCCTCTGCGTCAACCGGCGGAAGATCCGGGAGGACAATGCTTCCAGCAATTTGAGCCAGGCTGCGGCGCTGCTGAAGGCCTGACAGGCCCAAAGCCGGGTGTAGGATTTCTGCACCCGGCAGCTTCCTCTCTTCTGCCGTCATTTTCCATAAATTCGTTTGATTGTTTTGAAATAACAAGAAATTTTCGAAGAATGCCTGCATTTCAGAGCAGAATTGTATCATACAAGCTGAGCCTGATATACCGTTATAGAAATATCAGGAATCTCCATATTTCTCACTCGATAATATCATCGAAAATGTTCTGTATATACTAACAAACTTTGATAATCAGCTTTATTTTTCGTCATATAGTGTTGATTTTTAAAATATTGGATGTATAATACAGGTAAGCTCAGGAGCGGGAAACAACACATCATGATTGTAAAGGCACTTGCTGATATGGCCCTGCGCAGACCATACCAGCCCCAACATAAAGGAGAAGATAATGGAATCTTTTTGTTTTTCCACGTTGTGGAAGTGGACCATCCGAAATGCAACCCCGGTGTCGTTTAACACTGAGCAGGACCTTTGGGAACAAATGTTTTGGGTTTTTCTCAGAGATGAAAAGGCGGTCTTTGAATCGGCCCGTATCAGCAGAATCAAATCCGGCCGGGAACAGCTGCCTAAAAAAATGGTAGCCTTGTACAACAGCCGGGAGGAGTATGCTTCCGCCCTCATGGACGAGGTGGAGAAGCTTCTGTCTTTGGATTTTGCCGATGCCGGGAAAGCATTGGCAGAGCTTGCGGATATTATCCAGTCCGATGACAGCATCAGTCCGACGGAAAAACGGAATCTGCTCCGCCGTGCGGCTGTAGATGGCTGGGATCAGCCTGTCCAGTGGGTGACGGACATGATCTGCCGCAGCATGATGTTCCGGGCAAACATCAAAACTGCCTAAGATAACAGGCCCCTGGTCAGACCAGGGGCTTTCTCCTTACCGTGAGCTGCCTGTCGTCTGACGACACCACATCCCAAATGGGAAGCGGTTTGATCCGCTCAAATACTTCTGCCATCATATCCCGCAGATCCTGCATGGCTGCGCTGCTCAGCTTGTTCAGGGTGTCCTGCTTTCCGTCCAGCCAGATCATACATCCGAAATGCTTACTGGCATATTCCAGGGAGATCCCCGAAGAAAAGTCAAAACGGAAGCGAAAACCGGGAATGCGCTGAGGCTCCCTGTGGATGGTGAATTCCAGCACATCCGCCATAAGGAGCAGCCGGCTCATCATCTTCACCTGATGAAAGTCCACCAGCAGACCGAGAAAAGCGTGCAGGCTGCTGTCCGCTTCCATCAGCAGATCCTGACGATACATCCAATATTCGTCGGGATCCTGAATAGCCAGACCATCCCTGGGCAGTGTTTGTGCCTTAGGAGCCATGGCTTCAGTATTGCGCATGGAACAGGGGGTTCCGGCATCATCCATCCACGGACTGGGTTGGAAGAATTCACAGGGTTTATTTGACATAGTGTTTACCTCCGTTTTTTGATGCCTTCATTCTAGCAAAATCGGTCTGCCCACAAGTTCCATTTTGTCGCAAAAAAGATTTCAAAAAAATTGCGACATTTTGGAAATGAGCCGGATCCAGGAAATTGCTACAATAGCGCTATCCCAATCACAAGGAGGCGTTCCTTTGAGATACGCACAGCTTTTTCAAATGTGCTTTTCCGCCAGCGGCGAAGCACAGCCGATGGAACAGTTCTATGAGACCATGTTCGCCGGATTCTATGACAAAGAAAACAGCCAGCCCAGTGCCGGTACGGTCAGCCGAGTTGCGCGGGGTGTACGTTATCCCTCCCGCAGGATGCTGCGGCACTATCGGGATCCTCAGAATCCCCGCTGTCCTTCTCTGCTCCAGGAGGATTTGACTGCATTGCTGGACACCTGCTTTGCGGATGCGTTTCGCAGCAGGGCGCTGCGGCAGGCGCTGGAGCATTATTTGACTGGGCTTTCCACAGAAGAACGTATGGATGTAAAAGAAATTATGAATGGTGACCTGGCCCACGACTTTACCTGCGTTACCTGGGCCGCGATTACGGGGGATTGCGATGAAGCATCATACTGAACTGCGCAGCTATCGGCTTTTTGCTCTCGTGCAGGGGGAAGAAGTCTTTGTGGGTGCCACGCAGGCGGCGCGGATGAGCGCGGTCTATTCCCGGCACAAAACCCAGAGTGTTTCCACAACCCGGGATTGGGAATGGGAAAATCCTCCGTCTATGCACGTTCTGGAGGCAATAGATGCAACCGGCTCAGATGCCTACCGCCATGTGCTTGCGTGGCTTCGACGTTTTGAAGACGAGGGCTTTCTCTGCGTCAACCACGAACGAACCTGTGTTTCCGCGGATTGGATGTACCCAAAAACCGAGGAAATCTATCACGCTCTGCCCAAGATGCCCATGGCAGAGCTTTTGGCAAAAACCCGACTGAACAGACCGGCGGATGGGGACAGAGAGCCGAAAAAAGCAGGCATCTTTCAGCCAAAGACGGAGAAAAATATCCAGATGAATCTTCGGATGTCTCCGAAAGATCACGCCTTGTTCAAACGTTACTGCAAGCAGCACGATCTGCGCACCCGGGATGCCGTGGGACTTCTTCTGGATCAGGCGGAGGGCAATGACGCCCATTTAAAGCAGATCCAGCAGGCATATGCAAAGGAACTGGCGTCGCTTCGGCGGACGTATGAAAAGCAGTCCGATAAAAATGAGGAACGGGCAGGGGAATTTCTGACCTTTCTGCGGCCGGGACTGTCGGATTATTTACGCTGGATTCCCACAGGCGCTCCGCTTCCCGCTATGCCCTATAAGCAGTTTAAAAAGCAAGTGCCTTTGGGCGTGCATTACGACACGCCCCGGGAAGAAGGATTCCTTTTGCTGAATCCTGAGTGGATTTTGTACGGCCGCAGCCGTTCCAAATTTATTGTGGGCAGGGGCATGAACGGCGAATATTTTCGTCTGCGGCGATACGACCGTCCCTTTTATGCGGGCCTTGAGGTGCAGACCAAGGGCTGGTGGATGGTGGGCTGTAAGAAGGCCTCGGATGGAGCTATGGAGATCGCCGCCGCGTTTCCCATGCCGCCGCTGATGGAGTATTCCAAGGAAGAAACGCCGCTGCCGAGGAAACCATCTTTGGATGATTTGATCCTTGCGGCACGAAAATAGAGAAAGACTAAGGGCTTGTTCGTTGAACAGACCCTTATATATTGCATATGAACGGGATGTATCGGAAATACATGTGTCAGCAAGCACTGGCTGGACGAATCCAGCCTTTCAGGGGCATGGCCCCTATGACCCCGCTCCGCCTGCGCTGGAGTTGCCTTCGGCAACCGCCTGACGGCTCGAAGCGGGCGCCAGACGGTCCTGAAGAGAAGCCTTTCCTCCCGGCTGATCTGCCAAAGAGGATGAGGGGAGAAATGGCCGGCGGACTGTTGAGCTGCCTGTGGTGCGGACAGCGCACACCGATTGCTTTTCCGGGAGGCCAGGCAGTATTGTTCCCCCCGCAGTGCTCAGCCGTGGAAACCATGAATTGTACCTGATGGAGGAAGACAAGACAGCGCTGGTGAACACTGGCGTGCGGCTTCTGGACAATGACTGCGCATAGATCGGCGGCCCGGACTTTTCTCCTGCTGATGCCGTGCCAAAGTATTCCCCACAGCGGTAGCGACATCCGGCCACGCTTGGCTCAGAATGTCCGGGACCGCTGCTCGTGCAGATCTGTTGGCAGCGTAATGGCCGGATTCGCCGGGGAGGGGAGAAGGTGATCCGCCTTTTGCATAGGATCAGCCCGTTAGGAGAGTTTGAAAGAAAAATGAATTATCACATTGCGTAAATTCTGAAAACATGATATAATTAACATAATAAGGGTATAATTTATAATTTTTTGAATGGATATGGGAATAGTCTGGAGGTAATGGAATATTGTATTGTGTTTTCACCATAAGCATTCGATCCTGCTGTCAGTTGTGCTCAGGTCAGGGAGAATAAGCGATGAGCCGCCTGGCGCCATGAGGCTTTGACACGGGAGGAAATGGAATCCATCCTGGCCGAACCTGCCGTACCGGTTCGGTAAATGCGAATTAGATAGGTAATATCGGAAAAAACAGCCGAAAATGCGAACGAAAAATGCTGCCATTTTGTTGACAGATACAGGCCTCCTGTGCTAGAATGAAATAGTGTTGCCATATTCCGGATCGCGCGATACCTGTGAGAGGAACGCTGAATCTCCGAAATCCCCTTTGCGCTGAATGCGTTGGGGTTCCGGAAATCCCTGCCTTCGGAATTACCGACGGCAAGCCCGAAGGGATGTAATCTATGATATGATGAATGAAAATGAATTTTTAACAAGACCCTATCTGGAACGCTACGATCTTGCTCTGAAAATTAAGGAGTTCTTTACCGAGTTTGTCGGTGATGTTTCTTCCTATGCCTACGTATCCGCAACAGAGCGGAGGTGTTTTAATCTTGCCTGTATTTTCCTTCCGGAAAACGGCAGAAAAAACCTGACATCAAACACCGGCTTGCTGCAGTATCATCGGGAACTGAGTCGGTACTATATCCGCAACGGGTGCTTTCCGCCAATCCTGATCCTTGACGACATCATGGTTCACGGGCGGGGGTTGTCCAAATTTCTGTACCAGCTGGAGTCGCTGATTGAAGAAGATATACAGTCTGAAGCTGACAACGGACAGAAGTCGGAACGGCAGCCGGATGCCCGTCAAATGATTCGCCACCGTTTGGCACAGGCGGTGGATTTAGTTGTATTTGCGCGAAACAGACGCCCGCTTCTGCTGGACGACGGCTATCGGTACTGTTTGAGAAGTGCCTATGTTCTGTCCGAACGGGAACTGCACGATCTGTCGTGGCAGCTGTCCGATTCGTTGACCCGCTGGCGGAAGGCAAATACCTGTTTTGCCTATTCTGAGCATAACGGTCTGCTTTGGGACAGTCTGGTATCGGAGCAGACCATTCAGGCGATCCCCGTAAAGGACTGGCAGCAGATTCACTGGCAATATGATCACGAATCCATGGGTATCTTTCTCCGCTTTGAAGGGAAACAGCAGACGTATCAGATCTCAACCATTCGGTTTTTTCCGGGGCGCAGAAAACAGAAATGGTTCACCAGCTTTACCATGCTGGGAGCCATGACTGAGGACGTCATCTGGAAGCTGGGTGCTGAAACTGCCAGCATCCTCCAGCGGGAAAACGCGGAAGGGTGCAGACATCTCATCCGCCTGCTGACAGAAAGACGGTCAGATACCGCCAGTGCGATTGGGCAGCTGCTTTCCTATTTCCTCTCTGTGCTGGATTACCGGGCTTTTCTGCGATCGATCCCCGGCTTTTCCTATCAGGTGCCTGATGAAGCATGGTTAATTGCGCACACAGATATTGACAAGGTGTGCCGTAACTTTGGCAAAGCCGGAGATGTACTGAACGGCTTGACTGGAATTCTGTGTTCTGAGGAACAGATGGAGGAAATCGGCCATCTTCTGAGACGGGAGACCGCGGCCGGTGCCGAGCCGATCTGTGAGCTGCCATCTGCCGGACAGATGGACGGGAGCGAGAAAATTCCCTATGATACCTACAATGAATATGTGGAACGCCGGTTTTATAGGGCTGGAATCGACGCGGAGGAAAATGCGTCCAGATGTTTTTATAATGTCGCGGTCTTCCAGCCGGTCAGTTACCAGGAATACACCGGAAACAGGCACCTGAATAGTACCGGGGGTGTCATTTCGCTGGCTGAGTTTTATGAAGGAGCAGTTCCTGGAATCACTTCGGATGCCTCGGAAATGAACCTGTATTATCTGACGGCTGCCCTGATCCATGTGATGGATTATGGCCTGATGGGCATTCGGATTGGAGGAGTGAAGTTCTCGGAGCATCAGCTCTTCCTGTGCAAAACGGGAGAAATGTCAACCTTCTACGGCCCGAAACAGGTCGCCGCGGCGATCCCGGCTCTGGCGGAGCTGGAGCGGACCTATCGCAAAAGTGGCTTTACCCCACGGGAACGAATCGAGAAATTTGTCGGGATGCTGGATGAAAACAGCGTGAAAGCCTTGGTGGAGGCAGACGGTACACAGTGGGACAGTGACTGCCAGACCCTGTTCCAACAGCTGAAAGATGAGATCCTGCCCGTGACGGGAGAAGTCTACCGGGGCGACCAGCGCTACACAGAATGGGATTTTGAAAACATGACAGCTATGCGCGACCCGGCAGCACGAAAGCTTCAGCAGGTTTTGCAGCAGCTTGCAGCGTCGAGCCTTTAATAGCTGCCTGCCCGAATGAAGATAGGAAGAAGGGGCGAAAATGAGTTCACTGAGAATTCCGCAAAAGATCCTGACCATACAGCGGGGAAAAGAACTGGAAGTCCACGTTTCAGACGACCTGTGTAAGGCAGCGTCTTTTATGAACCAGGCCTACCGTCAGGCTTTGCGCGCGGTTGCCGGTGTTGTCCAGCGCACGAATGAATATCACAGACTGGCCCGATATCCCGGGTTTTCCGAAGATGACGCGCTGTCTTCCTTTGGGAGCAATGTGATCGCTTTTTCCGCCCAACGGGGCTGTGGTAAGACCAGTACCATGCTCTCTTTCTCCCGCGTCCTGGCGAAAATGGATGCGGACACCCTTATGGATGAGAATCACCGTTTTTTGTCTGAGAAGGACCGGACGGATTTAAGCGGTGCTTTCTTTCATGTTCTTTCACCTGTCTCACCGTCAGTGTTGGAGGAACAGCAGAATATCCTCTATGTGACGCTGGCGAGGCTGTACGACTATGCGCGGGAGCTGATCCAGAGGGAGGATTCGCGCAGGCGAAGCCAGTACTCCGGGCGGGGCAATTCGTTGGAACAGCTTAATGGCCTGAAGCACGCCCTTCAGACCTGTTATGACGGCATCATCGGCGTCAAGCAGAAGACGAAAGAGATGCCCCGGGACATTCTGGAGCTTCAGGATATCTGCGACGGCCTGTCTTTGTGCAAGCGCTTTGCGGCCCTGATCGGGAAGATCATAGAATGTCTTGGCGGGGATCAGCATTATCTGATCTTACAGCTGGATGATGCGGATTCTCAGGTAAAAAACGGCTTCTGTGTGCTGGAGGATGTGCGGAAATACCTGCAGATCCCCAACCTGATAATTCTGATCTCGGCGGATATGGAGCTCATCCACGATTCTGTCCGCCAGAACTTTGAAGAATACTTCCCCGGCCGTCGCGATGATTCGGAGTTCCAGAACCGCCTGATTCGGATGTGTCGTAAGTATATTGACAAGCTGATCCCGCCCACTCATCTGATCAGCCTGTCCCAATTGGACGCGAAGGTGGATCAGTATGCCAGCAGTCTCCTGTTGGATTACCGGACGGCAGACAACTCTGCGCCGGTGCTGCCATGGGCGGACGGGAAAAGCATTCAGGACACACTGCTGATGCTGATTTATCGCAAAACCGGGGTCATCTTTGCCAAGCCCACCGGATATCCGCACAACATCATCCCCACGACGCTGCGGGGCCTGAATCAGCTGCTGCGGATGCTTGTGGATATGAACGACATTCCTTTCCCCGCTGCTGACTGCTTTGGAGACGAGGAGGCTGTTGCGCAGGCTATCAATCAGCAGGTGCAGGTCCAGGAATACAACCTCAGCCAGTTCGCGGACTATTTTTCCAACGACTGGATTCATGTGAAAGTCCTTCATCGGCAGGATCATGACTTTTTGTGCAGTCTGCGTGACGCCAATGGCGAGCAGTATGTTCCTATGACGGTGGATTATCTGTGCGAGAAATACGGAGTGCCGGGTAAAAGGGTGTACAATTCCCTGTCCCTGGATTCGCTGATGTATGATCATTTGGAAAAGAAGAATAAGCAGGACGACTACTACCTGTTGTTTGCCATTCGGACACTGTTTACTCTGAAGCATCACAAGATGATTCTCGCCAGGAAGCATGAAGGGCTGGCCTGCTATGCCGCGAAAAAATCTGCTGTGTTTGCTGTGGATTATCAGCCGGAGGCGCTGCACCTTTCCAGAAGCTATCTGGTAAATCCCAGACTGCTGAGTGTCTCGCTGGGAACATCGGAGAGCGTTGCAGCGGCCATTGAAGAGCGGAAGGATTCCGTGTTGGCCTATGAAGAGCGCCGGGAGAATCTTCGCAGGGCTGAGGAAGATTGTAGATCTGCGGAGGACGAGAAAAACAAAATAAGTCAGTATGCTATGAATGCGTCCAATGACTGTGACGCGGCCACGAATGCTGTGCGGAATGCAAAGACCGAACTGGATGTTGCGCAGGCGGAATTGAAGTCCATCAGCGATGATGGCTTCACGCCCAACACGGCACAGGAGCGTATGCTTTTGATGAATGCCAAAAAGGCGGTTGCCCGTGCCCAGGTCGTTCTGGAGGCGGAACAGACGAATCAGCGCAACTGCATGGTAAAGTATCAAATACTGCAAAATAGCAAAGATGCGGCGGAAGATCGATATGCTAAGTGCCGGAAAATCCTTGCCCGCTGCCGGGAGGAAGTAAACACCCTGAACAGCAAAGCGGAAAATTACGAGTACGCCTTGCGCATATTCGGCAGCAATGAAGATGATCCTGATTTCAGCTCCACACAGGTGCGTCCTGCCTTCGTGGTCAGAAACGCGCTCCATCGCGCTTGGGTTGACGGGGATGCCCGGGATCGGACAGAGCTGCGTTCAAATCAGCTTTCTGCAAAAAAGCTGCTGCGCCACTGTATGGTCAGCGAAGATAAAAATGGGAATCCCAGTGTCAGCTTTATGAGCTTTGTAACGTTCCTGCTGCGGCTCGGCGCAGAGGAATTACAGCTGCCGGAGCAAAGGGAAATGCCCGCGGATGTTCGGAAACAGCTGTATTACGCTCAGGAATGCGCGCTGGTGATCGCCGCGAACTGGGAGGTACAGGATCAGCTGTACAAGAAAATACAGATTGAGCCGTCTCCTACGGTGGATGACTATGGCACAAAGCGTGACGCCGGTACACTACCAAAGGAAGAATCGGGCAGCGTTGATTTGAGCACCTTGTTTGAAAGAATGGACGAGGTTTTGCAGAAGCAGATCAACGGTGGTGCGGTGTATTCCTACCTTCAGGAGGCGTGCGGTCTTCTCCAAAGCGGCCGGCCTTACTGGAGCATCCAGAGCGGTTACAGCCTCCTTTCCGGAGATACAAAACAGTTCTTTGGGGCGGTGGAATACGAATACGCGTTTCGGGAGATCTTTGATCTGCCCATTATGGAGAAAACGCCCTCTGACAGGAGCAGAGAGCCGGAAGAAAACCAAATACATCCGGGAGGCGTTTCCCGTCCGGAGGATATTGAGGACAACCCGTAACAGCATAGAGGATCGCTATGAAAATAGACATAAAAATGCTGGATGTCCTGTTTCGGAGGGTTCCGGCGGAGGAAGTTCTGGGAAAGCTGCTGGATCAGCAGGCGCTGAACGGACAGACAGCAAACGAATCCTGCGAGCGGTGGTTTCGCCGGTTTGCGGCGGATGACTTTTCCGGTTTTTCGGATGATGAGCTGACACTGATTTTCGAGGAAGCACGGCAGCAGACGGATCAATGGAAAGTGCAGGCTTCTCTGGGCGGAAACGCCGATTCCTGTGCCCCATGTATCTCTCTGCCGGCACTGGCGCTGTCATCCATCGGGAAACTTGCGGACCAGATGCTCTGCCTTTCTGGTCAGGAGCCGCGCTGTCAAATCAATCAGGTCCTCGATTGGCGGGAGGCGTTTCTGAGGCTGGGGCAGGACCTGTTTGTCTGTGCATTTTTAGCCAAAGAAGATATCCGTTCCCGGTGCGCAAGGACACACTTTTCCTGGCCGGCAATTATCCGGACAGACTGTGTACCCTTGAATGACCTGCTGGAAAGAGGGCTGGCGGAAAATCATCAACATCTTTATGGAAGTTCCCAAACCTTTGCGCTTAGTTGGCTGGATTTGATGAACTATCCGGAAGACCACGAAGTGATCTGCGGGGAAATTGGTTTTCTTCGCCAGCCGGTCAGTATTGACAGCGGGGTAAATCCGCTTTTGACGCTTTCGGAGAAACTCAGAACTGCCTGTATGCTGCGTCTGTATCTCTTCCTGGACGCAAAGGACCCCACGGCTTCTCCACCGGGAAGACTGCGTAGGGCGCTCCGGGAATATCCTATGCTCAGAAGTCTGAAAACCGATCTTTCCTATGCAAGAAGCGTATGGGGAGCCGGAGTGCCTCAAAGCAACGGGAGAGCCTGCATTCTGGACTACGCAATGACACATGAGTTGTTTGCGCTTTCCGCGGAGGAGCCTTACCGCGCATTGTGCAGTGAACGTGCGTTTCTCTATCACTGCTTTCGGAAGTATTATGAGGGAAGCATGGATACTACCGAGCAGTGGTCGTTCTATCTGTACATCCTTCTCAAACTGCAGCTGCGCAGTGAGTTGATTCAGGTCAATCAGAGAGTGGGATTTGAAAACTTTTCAATCTATCAGTCCCGGAAGGGGACGGTTTCCCGTCAACGCTCCTGCTATGAGGAAGAATTGATTCGGATGGCTCTGTCCGCTCCGCTCAGAAAGGAGAATGTCGTCTCTCTGGAAACACGGGTATCCCCGAAAAAGACTCCTCAGGAGGATCACGCTCTGATCATTGACCGAATTGAGCGGCTGCGCCGTTTTTCTGAGCATGGAAGAGGGGACCCCTTTGATCCTGAAATGGAGCTGGACAGCGATCCAAACGTATTTTATGTTTTTCATTTCATTAAAGGCAAGGATAAGCAGTTAGCAAAGGAGCAGAGCCTTCTGGTTACCTGCAGACATGCCCAAAAGCGCGCGGAGGTTCGGACACAGGCTCTTGCCATTGCACAGGCCGTCTGTGCTTATGAGGATCTGCGCCTGAAAGTCTGCGGAATCGACAGCGCAGCCAATGAAATTGGGTGCCCGCCGGAGATTTTTGCAAATGCGTACCGCTTCCTGCGAAACGTTCGCCGATCTGCATATCTGAATCCGCTGTCGGAGGCATCAGCACAATTCAATACGCTTCACGCCACCTATCATGCCGGTGAGGATTTTTTGGACATTGCCGGTGCGCTGCGTTCCATTGACGAAGCCGTGGAATTTCTGGAGCTGGAACGTGGTGACAGGATCGGACACGCACTGGGATTAGGCGTATGGCCATCCATTCACTATGGGCTGAAAAGTAATCGTGTTTTCCTGAGGAAGCAGGATCGGCTGGATGATCTGGTCTGGCTGCTGTATCGGGGCAGAGAGCTGGGTGCCAAAATCAATCCCGACTTATATGGCAGGTTGAAAAAAGAGGCGGAAACGCTGTTGATGGAGATATATCGGTCAGTGTTTGAGACAGAAAGACAGACAATTACTCTCACCGACTATCACTGCATCATGCAGCTCCGGGGAGACGACCCGGCCTGCTATCGTACCGGCCGGTTTGTGCCCCATCTAATGCCAGCTACGCAATATGAGGAATATGCGGTCAGTTACCGCAGTGATGCCCGAAACGCATACCGAGAGAATCCGATTTTTGCAGGCTTCTACTATCACTACCATTACAATCATGCAGTGAAAATCGCGGGACACGCAGTCTGCTCCGTTCAGATCACGCAGGACTATATGGAGCTGATTGAATCGGTCCAGGACTGCCTGCAGCGTGATCTGCGGGAAAAGGGGATCATCATTGAGTGCAACCCCAGCTCCAACGTGCTGATTGGAACTTTCCGCGATTATGGAAACCACCCTGTATTCCGGTTTCATCAGCCTGACCCGAAACAAAAGGGTGGAGATATGCTGGTCTGTGTAAACACCGACGATCTGGGTGTCTTTGATACCTCACTGGAATTTGAATACGCCCTGTTGTTTCAGACCCTCAAAGAGAAGAAAAAGGCAGACGGCAGTGCCAGATTCAGCGAAAAGGAAATACTTGACTATCTGGAACATTTGCGGAAAATGGGGCATTGGGCGGCTTTTCGGCCTGCTGTTCCTGCCTGCCCATAGTAGGGTGGATTTGGACACCATCCTATATCCAATCAATCGTTTTGCTGCGGTTTTTCGCAGTATGCTCAGTCTTCTCGCGGGAAAATGGCTTGAACGGTGGACTAACGGCACTCAGCGGGCGGAACATTCCTGTACGGCAGAGAAACAGAATCATGATGAATCGAGATACAAAGCCGGGCCCATTTGGGCCCGGCTGAATTGCTGCCAAAGCGGGAGATTGAGATGCTTCATACTTTGGCGGCTTCGCAGAAGAAAAGTGGAAAAAGATGCTGATTTTTAATATATGGCGGGAATGATCTGTGACCTTTCGTTACAATTCACAAGAACTCTGACAAAGTGTTCGGATTTCGGCTTCAATAGTGAAAAAATTTGCGGGGGGGGGGGTAAAATGATTGACGTTATTTTGGAAATGGAGTATAATCATGTCGAATATACGTGCAATTTTTGCCGTTTCTGGAAAATGAAATGTTCGCGGCGAGGCGGGCAGTGCTTTCAACGTCGTAAGCTTGGAGCGTACTTGAGATCATGAAAAAAGCGAAATGGATATTTCCGGCGGCGGTACTGGTGTTGATCCTGCTGCTGAACCTGCAGGATGGTGAAGCGTCTCTGAATCTGTCTGACCGAGTCGGGATGTTTTTGGAGACGCTGTTTGGAAATGGGTGGCTTCGGGCCAATGCCCGCAGGCTGGGACATACGGCGGAGTATTTTCTGCTGGGCTTTGCCTGCTGCTGGGGCTTCGGCTGGCGGGGCCTTCCCTTCACGGCGGGGGTGTCGGTGCTGGACCAGTGCTTTAAGGCACTGCTCCCGGAGCGGCACTTCGATGCCGCCGATCTGCCCTTTGATATGGCGGGATATGTCCTGGGCGGCTGCGCTGCCTGGGCAGGGAAGAGAATAAAAGGAAAGCTGGGAAAAAGAGGATGCACATCAAAGAACAATACAGTTGGCTGAAGCACCTTGATTTTATTCTGATCGATGTGCTGGTGCTGGTTGGCGCTTTTGCGCTGTCCTATTATTTGAAATTCGGTGATGCCAACTGGATCCATAAGGCTGAGTGGCGGTTCCTGATGATGTTTGTTGTTCTGCTGGATCTTGTCATCACATTCACCATGAACCCTTACAGCGGCATTTTCCGCAGAACGATGCGGACAGATGTGAAGAAGGAATTGCAGCTGACGGTCTATAGTCTGCTGGCGGCCTGCTTTGCGTTCTATGTGCTCAAGATCGGTATCCTGTTCAGCCGGGAAATGCTGCTGGAAATGTATGGCATTTACTTTGCGGCGGCGGTGACGCTGAAGGAGATCTGGAAGCAGCTGGTTATGAAAGGAAAGCCCCGGAGCCGTCTGATCCCGCTGTACGTGGTCTGCGGGGAGGAAGACCGGGATGAGGTACTCCGCAACGCGCTGGCGGAAGAACATTCTATGTACCGGGTCGTGGGCTGCGCCGGCGGCGACGGCTTTGCTCAGGATGCCATTTCCAAGAATGCACGGGAGGTGCTGCTGGCGGTGAAGCCGGGCACCATCGCGAAGGAAACCTATGAGACATTGATGTCCAATGGCATCGGAATCCATATGGACATTGATTCCATGCTTGGTTTCCCCACCGAAAACCAGTTCGTCGCAAAAGTCGGAGCGGAAAGAACACTGGCCATCGGCACCTACAGCTTTACCCCGAACCAGCTTGTCTATTTGAGTACGAAGCGAGTTTTTGACATGTTCTGCGGCCTGATTGGACTGCTGGTTTTGGTTCCCGTGACGGTAATCGTCAGGGCGGCGTATCTGTTGACCGGGGACACCGCGCCCATTTTCTACACCCAGAAGCGGCTGGGCCTATATGGGAAGGAAATTTACATCTACAAATTCCGCTCCATGGTTCCTAATGCGGACGAAGTACTGAAGCAGCTGCTGCGGGACGAAGTGTACCGCCGCCAGTGGGAGGAAAACCAGAAGCTGGACAACGATCCGAGAATCACGAAAATCGGAAGTTTTCTGCGCAAGACCAGTCTGGACGAGCTTCCCCAGTTGATCAATGTTCTCAAGGGTGACATGAGCCTGGTCGGCCCCCGGCCGCTGGTACCGGGCGAGCTGGAAGAACATGGGGGGCTGAAACTCTATCAGCAGGTCAAGCCCGGCATCACCGGCTGGTGGGGCTGCAACGGACGGTCCAATATCAATTATAAGGAGCGGCTGGAGCTGGAGTATTACTATGTCAAGCACTGTTCGCTGGCACTGGATATTCTGTGCATCTTCAAAACCATTTTTGTGGTTTTGAAAAGAGACGGGAGCAAATAAAGGTAAATTTGCAGAGGGAGAGAGAAAAATGGATTTGGTATCGATCATAACACCAGTATACAAATGCGAAGAATACATCGAAAAAACCATGAACAGCGTCCTGGCCCAGACATATCCGAACTGGGAGATGCTGCTGGTGGATGACTGCTCCCCGGACAACAGCGCGGAGCTGGTGCGCGCCTATGCCCGTAAGGACTCCAGATTCCGGTATATCAGGCTGGAAACCAACAGCGGAGCGGCAATCGCCCGCAATGTCGGATTGGAAAACGCGAAGGGCCGGTACATCGCGTATCTGGACGCGGATGACATTTGGCTGCCGGAGAAGCTGGAACGGCAGCTCCGGTTCATGGAAGAAAACGATGTCCAGTTCAGCTGCTGCGACTATGAAAAGATCGAAGCGGATGATACACCGCTGAATAAGATCGTCCATATGCCCAAGACCATTACCTATAACCAGCTGCTGTCCAATACGATCATTCAGACCGTCGGCGTGATCGTCGATCTGGACAAGGTAGACAGAAAGCTTCTGGTCATGCCCAATGTAAGACGCGGGCAGGATTCCGCGACTTGGCTGCAAATGCTGAGAAACGGCGTGAAGTTCGTTGGGCAGAACGAGGTGCTGGCGCAGTACCGCCGGGTGCCCCAGTCCCTGAGCGCCAATAAGCTTTCCGCTTTGAAGAGAACATGGTATCTGTACCGGGGGGTCGAGCACCTGTCCCTGCCCAAATCCTGCTTCTGCCTGATCGGCTGGGCATACCATGCAAGCATAAAGAGAATTTATGTGAAGAAGTAATTTGGAGGACATAACTATGGGGCTTAAGGAGTCTTTGACAGAAGTCAGCAAGGCGCTCACAAGACCTTTGCCGGACAAGCTGTATTTGTCGTTAGCCTATCGGGCGAAATTGGGAAAGAAGCTGAATGTAGACGATCCCAGGACATTTAACGAAAAGATCCAGTGGATCAAACTGAATAAGCATGACCCGATGCTCAACACTCTTGTGGACAAGTATCTGGTAAAGCGCGTCGTTGCGGATTTTATCGGAGAGGAGTATCTGATCCCCACGATCGGGGCCTGGACCTCCTTTGACGATATCGACTTTTCCAAGCTGCCGGATCAGTTTGTACTTAAGTGCAACCATGACAGCCACAGCGTTGTGATCTGCCGGGATAAGAACAGCTTTGATCATGCGATGGCCAGAAAGAAGCTGGAAGGCAGTCTTAAGCGGAATTATTATTGGCACGGCCGGGAATGGGCGTACAAGGATGTCAAGCCGATGATCATTGCGGAGCCATATGTCTGCGATCACAATGACGAGCTTGTAGATTACAAGTTTTTCTGCTTCAAGGACTATGTTGACTGCGTGATGGTCTGCAGCGAGAGAAAAACCGGCAATCCTAAGTTCTATTTTGTTGACAGACAATGGAATGTGCTCAAATACAACAAAAGAGGATTCTCAGATCCTGAGGGCTTCACGGTGGAAAAGCCGGAGCATCTGGATGAAATGTTTGAACTGGCCGCAAAACTTTCCGTATTTACCAATATGCCGTTTGTGCGGATCGACCTTTACAATGTGGAAGGAAAAATCTATTTTGGGGAATTTACATTCTCTCCGGACAATGGGATGGACCCCAATCTGCTGGCGGAAACGGATGAAAGATTTGGAAACCTGATGGTTCTGGCGTGATCAGCGTTCGGAAAAAGAGACATTGGGGCAGGACGTAAGGGGGATAATCAAGATGTTGGATACAATGGGCTGGATCTCTGTGATTCCTGTGGCACTTGCAGTGATCCTTGCTTTTACGACAAGAAATACCATCGTTTCACTGGCGATCGCGTGTATTGTTGGCTCCGTTATGGCAGGCAGAGGCGTGTTTGGCTTTACGGATCTGCTGAAGGAGTCCCTTGGCAATGCCGATTTTATTTGGGTTGTCACGATCAATATGATGGTTGCCGTTATGGCTGCGTTTTTTGAAAAAAGCGGAGCAATCGAGGGATTTACCGTGATCGTGGATAAGAAGCGGTTTAAGAGGAAATCCATTCAGCTGATCACCTGGCTGCTTGGCTGCCTGATTTTCTTCTCCGACTCTTTCAGCCCGCTGTTTGTCGGCGGTGTTATGCGCAAGCTGAGCGACAAGGCCAAGATCTCCCGAGAGAAGCTGGCATATATCTGCGACTCCACTTCCGCTCCCGTAGCGGTGTTCCTGCCGATCACCAGCTGGTCGGCGTATCTGTGTGGCCTGACCATTGGCGTTGGAGCGATCGCCACCCAGTCTGACGCGTTCCATCTGTTTGTGAAGGCGATGCCGTTCAATTTCTATGCGGTTTTCACGGTGGTGTTCGTTGGATTGGTCTGCGCGGGAGCGATCCCTGATTTTGGCCCCATGAAGAAAGCGGAATCCCGGGCACTGAATGAGGGAAAACTCCTTCGGGACGGCGCGGTTCCTCTTATGAGCGCGGAGTTGACCGACATGAAGGTCAGCACGAATGTAAAACCCCGTGTATTCCTGAACTTTGTGATGCCGGTCCTGCTGTTCCTTGTGATCTCCTTTGGAACCTTTGCGGTGCTTGGGAGCACGAAAGTAATGGAAGCTTCCGTGATCGTTGTACTGTGTATGTCGCTGTCACTTTTGCTGCAGGGAATGCCCCTTCAGGAGCTGTCTGATACGTTTGTTCTCGGAATCAAGGGCGCAATGCCCGCGATCATCATTCTTGCCCTGGCGTACCCGCTGAATACACTCAGTAAGGAAATGGGAACTGCCAACTTCATTATCAACTGCACGAGCAGTTTCCTGACTCCCGCCATGCTGCCGTTTGTCATCTTCGTCGTTTCTGCGGTGATGGCTTTTGCTACGGGCAGCTCCTGGGGAACCTTTGCGATCTGCCTGCCCATTGCCCTGCCGCTTGCGTTCAATGCAGCCGGCGGTGAAGTGACGAGCCTGGTTGCGGCGTGTTTTGCGGCCGTAGCCGGCGGCGGTGTGTTTGGCGACCACTGCTCTCCTGTGAGTGATACGACGATCCTCTCCTCCATGGGTGCGGCGGCGGACCATATTGACCATGTGAAAACGCAGCTTCCCTATGCGATTACCGTAGCGGCCGTGTGTGCTGCCTGCTATTTGATCGTCGGAGTGGTTGTTGCGTGAACGGAGGAACTGTATGAACGAGAACAGAAAGATTTTTCGTTTTCTCAAAGACCATACCATACTGTACCTTTTGATCAAGGAGCCAGCCAAGATCGTTTTGGATTTCCCCAAAATGCTGAAGGTAATTGACAGCCCCTCGTATTTTCCTGAAAAAGAGCGGAAAACTCGGCTTGTACGGTTTGCGGAGAATACCGCCTGGCTGCTGAAATATCACGAGGCGAATTGCTTCTACAATCTTTACGGCCTTGATATCAAAGAAAAAGCGGATGCCGATACCTATGTTGCTCTAAATGAGCAAATTCAGAAAATAGACAAAATCCCCCTATAGCGTCGAATACCCACAGAAAAAGGCAGAAGAAGCTCAGTCTCCCGGGTAAACCAAAACCAGGCAAGGGTCAGGATAATCAGGAAACGGTCAATGGC
>JAXJGV010000005.1:0-2798 GCA_036300205.1 Oscillospiraceae bacterium | reverse complement strand
TAGAGAAATGTCCGAAAATTCAGGAGATTGCCACGCCACGCGGCCCGCAGGCCGCGTACATAGCGCAACCGCCGAAGGCGGCTCTTAGCGCGGAGTAGTGTGCGCACTGGCTCGCAATGACATGGTTTTTCGACAGTCTGAAGGGAGGGCCAAGGCCCTCCCCTACCGTTTGGATATCAACAATTTACGCCTGCGCCAGCTTCCGGCAGGCCGCCGCCAGTTCCCGCAGGGTACTGCACGACACCATGGGGCAGATGGCCGCCATGGTCTGGACACTTCTTAAATACTGCCATTTCCCCTCCGGGATGGGGTTCAGCCAGATCACCCGTCCCGCCTGCCGCTTGGCTTCCCGCAGCGCCGCAATGGCCCGGGGCTGGTCGATGGTCTTGGTGTCCGACAGGATCAGCAGTGTGGTGGACGCGCCCAGCGCCGCAGGCTTCCGGGCGCACAGCTGTTCCAACGCCGTGCCCAGGTCCGTGCCCCGGCCATAAATTCCCGAATCCTTCACATACCCCCGGAACAGGTCCATATTCTGCAGTTTGAAGGCGTCCGCCTCCACCATGGTCTCGGAAAACAGGAACACCCTGGAATTGTCCGACACCTGATTCAGTGACTGGATAAACCGCAGAGCAAACTCCGAAAACTGCACCATGGAACCGGACACATCGCACAGCAGTACCAGATGCTTGCGCTGGGAACGCTTTTTCTTGTAGCGCAGACGGTAAAAGCTGCCGCCGGTTTCCAGTCCCTTGCGGATGGTCTTCCGAAAATCCAGCTTGCCCGTGTGTCCGGCAGTTTTCCGTTTGGCGGACAGTTCCCCGTTGATCTGCCGGGCAATGGATTGGATGATCTCGATGGCCTTGGGAATTTCCGTGTCCTTAAAATCCGAAATATCCCGGTACAGAATCCCGATCTCCGGGTCCAGCACCTCGCCCCCCAGCCCCGCGTTTTCCATGAGCATCTGCTGCTCCAGAATGGTACGGGTAAACACGGAGTGGATAAAATCGCCGTAGAGCTTGGGGTTCCGCTCCGCAGTCCCCCGGTACTTGTCCATGAAATTCCGCAGACGCTGCCGGGCTTCTTCCGGCATGGCGGCATAGGTCTCCCGCTGTTTTTCGTCCAGATCCATGGGCTGGCCGTTGAGCTGCAGTTCCTCTTCCGCTTCCTGCCGGTGCTGCTGCATTTCCTTTTCCCGCTCCATCTGCTCTTTGGCCTGCTGGCGCATTTTCTCTTCGGAGATGAAAAAGCCGTCGAAAACCCGGTCAAAGGTGATCTGCTCTTCCCGGGATTTGGCGTAAACGGTGCGAAGGGCCGTCTTCACCCGCTCCCGGTCCTCCATTCCCAGGGCGATCAGCAGCCGGCTGGCATCTTCCGTCTCCTTCGGGCTGACGTTCAAGCCTTCCAGCCGCAGCATCCGGGAAAAGGCAGACAATTTCTCCAGATAGACCTCCGGCTCAGCCATGGTGGTGTCCTCCGCAGCTGCCGCCGCAGTGGCAGTCGTGGTCTTCCTCCCCATCCAGATCCATAGCATTGATGTCTTCGCTGTTTTTCAGCACGAAGCCCGCCGTCTGCCGCAGAGCGTCGGGAGTCAGCTCCCGGATGCCCAGGGCATCCAATGCCGCCGCCCAGTCCAGGGTCTCCGCAATGGAGGGCTTTTTCAGGATCGCTTCATTGGCGCGCAGCTTCTGCACCGCCAGCGCCACTTGGGCGCAGAGCCGGTCGTCCACATGGGGGAGCTTGGCCCGCAGGATGGCCAGTTCCTTTTCCATGTCAGGATATTCGATATACAGGTAAGCACAGCGGCGGCGCAGAGCCTCCGACAAAGGCCGCGCCCGGTTGGAGGTCAGCACCACGAAGGGGATCGATTTTGCCTTGACGGTGCCCACTTCGGGAATGGTGACCTGCATTTCCGACAGCAGTTCCAGCAGGAACGCCTCAAATTCCTCGTCCGCCTTGTCGATCTCGTCGATGAGCAGAACCACCGGCTTTTCCGAACGGATGGACTTCAGCAGGGGCCGTTCCAGCAGATACTCGTCGCTGAACAGCGACTTCGTCAGGGAGTCCTTATCCGCCTCATTCCTATTCACCTGAATGGAAAGCAGCTGTTTCTGGTAATCCCACTCATACAGCGCCTTGCTTTCGTCCAGGCCCTCGTAACACTGTAGGCGCACCAGTTCCCGGTCCAGGGCAGCAGCCATGACCTTGGCGACTTCCGTCTTGCCGACGCCTGCCGCACCCTCGATCAGCAGGGGCCGCCCTAGCTGTAAGGACACATACAGCACCGTTGCCAGCGTCTCATCATAAATATAATGGGCTTCGTCCATTTTGTGTTTCAGTTCTTCATACTCCATAGGATTGCCCTCCTTTTCTGATGAAATTATAGCATAACTTGGGATGCATTGGAAGTAACAAAGTCACCAAAGGCGGCTCGGCTCTATATTATCGTTTGTCGCACCAGCCACTGTAGGGCGGGGTCATGACCCCGCCGGGCACCTTCGCAACGGAGAACTTACATTTTTACCAGAAAGGTTTCCCGATACTTCTATTTATAATGCTCAATCCTTGCAGCTGCCCGGCGGAGGCATGCCTCCGCCCTACAGTATTATTCTCATATAAACTACAATTTCCCCATCTCCCGACAAGAAAGCCCCCTCGCTGGGTAATGTCACTTAGTTAAGAGGAAAGTCCTCTGTATCACAGAAAATGTGATGCAGGGGGCTTTTTTCGGGTGTTTTTCAGAAAAAGGACTTGACAAATCAAGAAAAATCGGACAAGCCGCCTTGAAAGCATTTTTAAGG
>JAXJGV010000004.1:0-35165 GCA_036300205.1 Oscillospiraceae bacterium | reverse complement strand
TCACGCCGCGCGCGGCGCGCATACCGCCCCAACCTTCCGGGAGGGATGTAACCAAGGGGAATAAGCCCCATCATGCACATTGATAATGTGATATTCTTGATTTTGTCGAAAAACGCTTACACAAAATTTTCCGCCGGGCCCCTTATTGACAACGCAATGGCCGAGAATTTCTTCTCCATCTTGAAAACAGAGTGCATCTACCGGCACAAACCAAAGACATTCCATGAAGCGAACGAACTGATTGACAATTACATTCACTTTTATAACCACGAGCGCATCCAGAATAAAACTGGAGTGGCGCCGCTGACGCTGCGCCACTCCGCCTAAAATCGAATTATCCTGTCAGGGAATCCCTTTTTGTGCTGTCCGCACAATCTGGGGCAGTCTACTCCCTCTTTATTCCCTTTTGTTCAGCCGCCGGAGCCGGGGCATGGGCGGAGGACAAAAGGAATATGCGGATTTGTCTTTTTGAACGACGCTTTGCATCTAAGTTCAGTATACAGGAAAATTCGGAGAAGTCAATTAAAAAACGGTTTCAAAATCCGACTTCTTGGGCTAAATTCACAAAATCGGATGATTTAACAATGGAAACGATTCCAAATTGTACAATTTTTTATGATGTATTTTATATAAAAAACCTTTAAAAGATATTGCAACCGGGGATTCTGTGTGATATACTGGAACAAATTAAGGTGGTTATTTTGGACTCTTTGCATTTTTCAATTCTAAATTTGCTGAAACTTACCAAATGCGCCGCCGGTAAATTTTTTGCACAATTAGGAGGGAGACATACCATGAACCAGATTCATATTCCTGAAAACGACCAGATCCTTGCGGAAGTTCTGCAGGCCTATGACTTCCCCGCAGCCTTAGTAGGCGCTGTCCGCTACGGCCAGGGCCATATCAACGACACGTTCTGCGTTCTCTGCCAGCCCCAGGAGGGCGACTGCATCCGCTTTATCCTGCAGGGTCTGAGCAGCGCCGCTTTTCCGCATCCTGAGGAATTGATGGAAAATTTTGTCGGAATCACTTCTTACCTGCGGAAAACGGTCATCGCAAACGGCGGCAATCCCGCGCGGGAGACTCTGAGCCTGGTGAAGACCAGGGACGGCAAGGATTTCTATACCGATTCCAACGGCAAGGTCTGGCGGCTGACTCCCTTCATTGAAAATACCGACTGCTTCCAGTCTGCCACCCCGGAGCTGTTTGAGGCTTCCGCCCGTGCGTTCGGCCGGTTCCAGTACATGCTCCAGGGCTTCCCCGCCGAGACCCTCCATGAGACCATCGTGAAATTCCACGACACCGAGGACCGCTACCGGAAGTTCCTTGCTGCTTTGGAAGCGGACAAGCTGGGCCGGGCCAAGGACATCCAGCCGGAAATTCAGTTCGTTCTCGACCGTAAGGCCGACTGCTCTGTTGCCTTGCAGGCGCTCCGGGACGGCAAGCTGCCTCTGCGGGTCACGCACAATGATACCAAGCTGAACAACATCCTCATTGACCGGGAGACCCATGAAGGCATCTGCGTCATCGACCTGGACACCACCATGCCCGGTTTGAGCATGAACGATTTCGGTGACTCCATCCGCTTCGGCGCCAACCATTCCAGAGAGGATGAGAAGGATCTGAGCAAGGTCAACTTCGACATCGAACTCTACGAGGTCTTCACCCGGGGCTTCCTGGAAGGCGCCAACGGCAGCCTGACCCCTGCTGAGCTGGAATACCTGCCCTGGGGCGCCCGGCTGATGACCCTGGAATGCGGCATCCGCTTCCTGACGGACTACTTAGATGGCGACCACTATTTCCACATCCACTATCCCGAGCAGAATCTGGACCGCACCCGCACCCAGTTCAAGCTGGTGAAGGATATGGAAGAGCAGTTTGAGGAAATGAGCGCTGTGGTGCGCAAGTACGCAAAATAAAAGGCATTGATGCTGTAGGGCGGGGGCTTGCCCCCGCCGTATGCGAATGCCCTGTTTTTTGCGAATAGGGGCTTTTCTTTTTCGCGATAATGTGATAGTCTACAGAGGGAACAACTCAGACAATTGATTGCCCGGCGGGGGCAAGCCCCCGCCCTACAATAATTAATAAAGTAAAGGAGAAATTTCCATGAACATTCTGGTCACCGGCGGTGCCGGCTATATCGGTTCCCATACCTGTGTCGAGCTGCTTAACAGCGGCTACGGCGTCGTTGTTATTGATAACCTCTGCAACGCCAATCCCAAGAGCCTGGAACGGGTGGAAGCGCTCACCGGAAAGAAGCCCAAGTTCTACGAGGGCGACGTTCGGGATGAGGCGCTGCTGCGCAAGATCTTTGCCGAGAACGAGATCGACGCCGTCATCCACTTTGCCGGTCTGAAGGCCGTGGGCGAGTCCGTTGCCCAGCCCTGGCGTTACTATGACAACAACCTGAACTCCACCCTGGTGCTGACCAAGGTCATGGGCGAAGCCGGCTGCAAGAAGATCATCTTCTCCTCCTCCGCTACCGTTTATTCCGGCGACAACGAGATGCCCCTGCGGGAAACCAGCCGCACCGGCAACTGCACCAACCCCTACGGCTGGACCAAGTATATGACCGAGCAGATCCTCTCCGGCATGGCCCATGCGGACAAGGAGTGGAGCATCGTTCTGCTGCGTTACTTCAACCCCATCGGCGCCCACGAGTCCGGCATGATCGGCGAAGATCCCCGGGGTATTCCCAACAACCTGATGCCCTACATCACCCAGGTGGCTATCGGCCGCCGGGAATTCCTGAGCGTCTACGGCAACGACTATGACACCCCCGACGGCACCGGCGTCCGGGATTACATCCACGTGGTCGATCTGGCAAAGGGCCACGTCGCCGCGGTCAAGTACGCTGCGGAGAACCTGGGCTGCGAAGTCTTCAACCTGGGCACCGGCACCGGCTACAGCGTGCTGGACATGGTGAAAGCCTTTGAGCAGGCCAATAACCTGACTCTGCCCTATAAGATCGTAGACCGCCGCCCCGGCGACCTGCCCACTTGCTATGCTGACCCCGCCAAGAGTGCGGAAGTCCTGGGCTGGAAGGCCGAAAAGAACCTGGTGGATATGTGCCGGGATTCCTGGCGCTGGCAGTCCCAGAACCCCATGGGCTACGGCGAATAATCGATGATCGTAGGGGACGGGTCTCCCGTCCCGCAACAAAAAGCGCCTGCGGATGCAGGCGCTTTTTGCTGTCGAAAAAGTATGGTAGGGCGAAGGCTCCCTCATCAGAGGGAGCCTTGGGCGCTCCCGCGCCAGTGGGGTTATCGACACTCTACTTATTTGCACCGAACTGCCAGGGCTGGACATAAGCGTTGGGGCTGAAAGCCATACCATTTCCTCTTGTAACTGTTACATAATAAAGCACGTCTTCTCCATCCTTTAATTCCAGATAGCAAATATCGTCGGCATCAAACAAATCTGTGACTTCTATTTTCTGTTCGTGATAGAAAACCCAAACTGTGCCATCTTCTCTGTATTGCACGTCAGGATTATCCAAATGGGAAATAATTTCATCCTCTGTCAGCGGGCGCTCAGAGCCATCCGGATCGATTGCGATACCACCTCCGATTATGATGGTATCACCTGCTTCGTCTTTTAAATCGTATTGCCCGGCCTGGATATCCAATATTGCGTCGGTTTGGTTGCCATAGAGCCAGATCTGGATCGTGCGTTGAATGCTGCCAATATCAGCTGCATAGGCGGTGATGCCCAGGGCGAAGATCAGGGCGATGGCTGCTGCGGTGGCAGTCAGGCGCGGGATAGTGCGATGTTTTTTCTTCATGGTGATAGTCTCCTTTTCCGGTGAGGCGGGAAGGGACACGGCTTGGGGATAGGTTAACAAGGCATCCTGAAGTAGGTCGTCGTCGATCTGACCCATGACGGACTGCCAATCGACTTTTTT
Source organism: Oscillospiraceae bacterium (assembly GCA_036300205.1). Classification (GTDB taxonomy): domain Bacteria; phylum Bacillota; class Clostridia; order Oscillospirales; family Oscillospiraceae; genus Faecousia. The sequence goes on along the minus strand of JAXJGV010000004.1, from coordinate 31,261 downwards.
CATACAGCGATCCCTTCCTTTCGTAAATATTGCTGCAAGCCCTTGCGAATACGGTACAGCCGGGAGGATACGGTGTGCTTCGTCATTCCAAAACCGGCGGCAAGTTCGTCCAGTTCCTCCGTGGCAAAATACCGGCGGATGAACAGATTCCGGGAGGTGCTGTCCAGCGTCCGCAGATAGCGGTTGATCATGGCCGCCAGTTCCTGCTCGTCCAACCGGGCGCCAATGTCCTGGGGAGACGGGATGCACGCGTCCAGTTCGGAAAACAGGATGTCGCTGCGGTTATCCCGCTTGCCCCGGTACTTTGTGCGTAAGATATCCAGAGCGGCATTCCGCGCCAGCTTTGCAGCGTAGGCCTGCAAATACTGGGGCCGGTTCGGCGGGATGCTGTTCCACAGCCGCAGGTACGTATCAGCGGCGGCTTCTTCCGCGTCCCGGGGATCGTGCAGGATATTGCCTGCGATATGAAGCAGAAGGTTTCCGTATTTGCTTTGTGTCTGCGCAAGCGCGTCCTGTGAGCGGGCCCAAAAGAGCTGGATTATGATATCATCTTCCATAGGGTGCTCCTTTCGTGGTTTTGAGATCTCACCTATAAGGACGATAACGGAAGGGAGATATCACGGGTATTGTAACAAATTTTGCAAAAAAAGAAAGCCTTCCCCTTTGAGATGAATCAAGGGTTGAAATAAGGAACGACCTTGTCATCCTGAGCGAGCGCAGCGAGTCGAAGGATCTTGGCACTATCTTCGTGCATACAGGTTAGTAAGTGCGAAGATCCTTCGACTACGCACTTCGTGCTTCGCTCAGGATGACAGCTCTGTGCTTATCTTTCGATTATTTTTCTTTTCAACCCTTGATTCACATCAGAGGGGAAGGCAAAAAGGACGCATCTTGCGATGCGTCCTTTCGCTATGTGTGGGAATTACACCACCAGGAAGGTGCAGGTCATGGGTGCCAGCTCTACCTTGCCGGCGGCGACGGGGGCGCCGGACAGGTCGGGCAGCTCCCAGTTCTCGCCCAGAACCAGGTCGTGGCCGTTCAGAGTCATGACGGTGGCGCGCTTGAAGCCGTCCTTGCCGTTCAGGACCCAGATCAGGCCGTCGTTGGGAACGTCAACCGTGGTGGTCTCGGTCTCGGAGTTGTTGATGATCAGGTAGCACTTCTTGCTGGGGTCAGCCTTGTAGGACTGGCAGTAGACGTGTGCGCCCATGCGGACAGGCTCCTTGGTGTCGTAAACGGTGGTGCCCATCAGGTCGATCCACAGCTTGACAGCGAAGAAGTTGGGGCGGGGATCATGGACAAAGCGGGCCAGGTAAGCGTAGTCGGAAGCGGTCAGGGTGTTGTGGAAGATGACGCCCCGGGTCAGAGCGGAGAAGCCGCCCAGCTCGTTCAGGGTACGCAGGACATCCAGATAGGTGGAAGCCCAGGTATCGCCGCCGCCGCCGGCGTCGCCGGACTCGGTGACCCACATTTCGGTGCCGGGAGCATACTTGTCACGGTAGGGGATGTAGGTGCGGCAGAACTTCATGGCGGTGTCCAGATATTCCTCGCCGTTGGCCTCGCTAGGATCCCAGTGGCCGGCGGGCATGACAGATGCCAGACGGTCGGACAGGCCGTTGTAGTAATGGTAGGAGAAGACGTCCACAGGAACCTTCAGACCGTCCATCAGATCATCACAGCTGGCGCTCTCGCGGGCCAGCTGCTCCACGCCGCCGGTCTCCTTGCCCAGCTTGCCGAAGGTGACGGGAGCGCCGCCGGTGTCGGAAACACCAACATACAGGCACTCGGGATAGTTCTCCTTCAGCCAGGTTGCGAACAGGTCGGCATCGCGGCGGTAATGGGCAGCGGTGTAGCCCTTGGGGAAGCCGGTGTCTTCCAGCATGTTGGGCTCGTTGGCGAACTCGGCAGCCTCGATGGGCACACCGTATTCCTTGGAGAACTTGAACAGCTTCTCGGCTTCGGTAGAAGGCCAGGGCTCCTCAGCGGAGTGCAGGCCGGGGCAGTTGGCCACGGAGACCTTCAGCTTCAGGTTGCAGTCCCGGACAAAGTCCAGAACGCCGATCCACTGCTCTTTGGTCAGCACGTTCAGGTAGCCTTCGGGAACGGAGCCGTCGGCGTACTCGCCGTCAAAGTCATAGTAGGTCTTGGTTGCCCAGGTACCGGAAACGCGGCACCAGGTAGTGCCCAGGTCCTTGGTCAGCTTGCGCAGCTTGGGGTTGTACAGGTCGATGGGGGGATAGAGCTGCATCAGGTCCTTGTACATGGCGGCGATACCGTCCTTAGAAGGCTCCACATAGAAGGGCTCGGTGCCGGCGATCTGCTCGGGGGTGTAGGCTTTCCAGAAGGTGCCGCCGGTGACCTCGGCGAACTCCACGTTGTAGCTCACCAGATAGGGGTTCTGCTCATGCAGAGCCACCAGTTCATCGGGGGACAGTTTGACAAATTCTGCCATAGTAAAATCTCCTTACATTCCGCTATGCCGGGGCACAGCAATATATACCTAATAATAAAACTTTTACGCCCCAAACGCAAGGATTTGCAGCCTGTTTGGGTGACGAAAATACACTTTGATTTTTGGATAATTTTACGGATAAAACCCGGTATCCGGCTGGCTTACGCTCTTTGCCGCGGTGATGGCGCCGACGCAGCGGACTCATCAAAGGCAAAATAGCTCCGGCGAGGAGAAAAGAAACAAAAAGAACTCCTCAGCAGTGCGGAAATGGTTTGCCGACCACATACCTGCAATGATGAGGAGTTCCAATGGATCATTTCGGGGAGAAGGGCGTTCCGTGCAGACGATAAATGCTGTCTGCTGACAAGCCCAAAGGTTTACCTTCTTAAGGAATTACAGGTTCGCAGCCAGGAAAGCCTGCAGCTCGGCAGCGGCCTTTTCTTCGTCGGGACCTTCCACGGTGACGGTCAGCTCCATGCCCTGCTTGGCGGCCAGACGCATCAGGGCCATCAGGCGCTTTGCGTCAGCGGTGCCGGTGGGAGCGGTGACGGTGACTTTGGAGGCGTAGGGAGCCACAGCCTTCACCAGCATACCGGCGGGACGGGCGTGCATACCCAGAGGATCGGCGATCACGTGCTTGAATTCTTTCATTTGTATTTCCTCACTTTCGTGCTAATTAAATTTTGGATTCACAAACCAGCTTCCGGGTCTCCAGGATGCGTCCGGGAGCCATGGAAAGCTCGGTGTAGCCCATCTCGATGAACTTCTCGGTCATCTTGGCGTCAGCGCCCAGCTCGCCGCAGATACCGGCCCAGATGCCGGCTTCGTTGGCGGACTTGGCGATGTGGGCCAGCAGCGCCATCAGCGCGGGGTGGTAGGGATCGTAGAACTGGCCCAGCTTTGCGTTCTGACGGTCCACAGCCAGGGTGTACTGGGTCAGGTCGTTGGTGCCGACGGAGAAGAAAGCGGCTTCCTTTGCCAGCTCATGGGCCAGAACGGCGGCGGCGGGGGTTTCCACCATGACGCCGATGGGAACTTCCTTGGTGGGGACGCCCTCGGATTCCAGCTCACCGCGGATCCGGGTGCACAGGGCCTTGGCGGCTTTCAGCTCCCACACGGATGCCACCATGGGGAACATGACGGACAGGCTGCCGTAGGCGGAGGCACGGTAAATGGCCCGCAGCTGGGGACGGAAAATTTCTTCCCGGGTCAGGCAGATGCGCAGGCCGCGCAGACCCAGGGCGGGATTCTCTTCCTGCTCCAGCCCTAAGTAGGAGACCTGCTTGTCCGCGCCGATGTCCAGGGTGCGGATGACCACGGGGCGATCGCCCATGATCTGGGCCACCTTTTTGTAAGCCTCAAACAGCTCATCTTCGGTGGGAAGGCTGTCGCGGCCCAGATACAGGAACTCGCTGCGCATCAAGCCAACGCCTTCGGCATCGCCGGCAATGGCGGCTTCCGCATCCTCGGGACAGCCGATGTTGGCGCACAGTAGGATCTTTTTTCCGGATTTGGTGATGCTCTCCTTGCCCCGGTAGGCTTCCAGAGCCTGACGGTCAGCGGCGGCTTCCGCCTGCTTGGCCTTCAGCATGGCAAGGGTCTCGGCATCGGGATCGATGTACCAGGTGCCGGTGAAGCCGTCAACAGCCAGAAGTTCGCAGTTTTCTGCATCTTCCAGGGAGATGTTGGACTGCACCAGAGAGGGAATGTTCAAGGTACGGGCCAGAATGGCAGTGTGGCTGGAAGAGGAACCCTGACGGGTCACGAAAGCGAGAATGCGCTCTCTGGGCAGCTGGATGGTCTCGGAAGGAGCCAGGTCCTCAGCGACCAGCAGGAAGGAGCCGTCCGGCAGCTGGAAGCCCACATTGCCGCAGAGAATGTCGTAAATGCGGTGGGACATATCCCGGATGTCCGCAGAGCGGGCGTTCATATATTCGTCGTCCATGGCGGCAAAGACCTGGGCGAATTCCTCGCCGGTATCCAATGCGGCAATGGCAGCGGCGGCGCCGCCTTCGATGGCCATGGCAACGCCGTCCAGATAGTCCAGGTCGTCCAGCATCAGCATCTGAACCTCGACAATGGCGGCTTTTTCTTCACCCAGCTCCACCTTCGCCTTTTCATACAGGGCGGAGAGCTGCTCACGGGCAGTTTCTACGGCAGCGTTGAACTTGGCCTGCTCCACGGCGGGATCGCCGGAGGACACGGGCAGAACGCGCTCGGTCTTGTGGTAAACCACGGCAGGTCCAATGGATACGCCGGGGAATACGGGGAGTCCAATACCAGTTTTCATTCTTTGCTCCTTACTTGCCCAGCTCAATGACCACGTCGGCATTGGTGACGGCCTTGCCGATGGTGGTGTTGAAGGTGGTGTAGTCGTCGGTGTTGCAGATCAGCATGGGGGTGATGGTGTTCAGGCCCGCGGCCTTGATGGCCTCCAGATCGGCCTCCATCAGCACCTGGCCCTTTTTGACCTTGTCGCCGTTCTTGACGTGGATCTTGAAGGGCTTGCCCTCCAGAGACACGGTCTCCAGACCCACATGGATCAGAATTTCAGCGCCGGCATCGGAAACCAGGCTGACGGCATGGCCGGTGTCGAACATCATGTCCACGGTGCCGTTGACGGGGGAGCAGACCTTGCCGTCGGTGGGGAGGATGGCAATACCGTTACCCATCATGCCCTCGGCAAAGGTGGGGTCGGGAACCTCGGTGATGGCCACCGCCTGGCCTGCCATAGGCGCATAGATGTGGTTGCCGTTGATCTCTTCGTTCTTACCGAACAGTTTGCTGAAGAATCCCATGTTATTTCCTTCTTTCATAAGTATTGCCAGCCGCGCAGGCGGCATGTTTTACAAGTTTGCCTTATATGTTCAGCGCATACCGCTCGATGGCGATGGCTGCGCCGTCATGCTCGTTGGTTTCGGTGACCGCGTCCGCCGCGGCCTTTACAAAGTCCGGCGCGTTGCCCATGGCGACGCCCAGACCGGCCTGCTTCAGCATGGTGATGTCGTTGCCGCTGTCGCCCAAGGCTAAGACGTTTGCCATGGGGATACCCAGCAGGCGGCAAAGCTGTGCCGCGCCGTTTCCCTTGCTGGCTTCGGCATGGGTGATCTCCATGCTTCGGCTGGAAGCCCAGACGGCGCTGACATCGATCTGCGCCATTGCCTGCTCCACGGCGGCGCGCTCCATTTCAGAAATGCATAGCAGATTGACTTTCTCCACATCCCTGGTACACAGAGGTTCCAGAGAATCCACCACATGACCGTGCCGGGCCAGAATGGTGTCCCGGTGGAAGCGGAGGCCGGGATCGGCCTGCTGAATGCGCAGCGAATCTCCGGTCAGATACAGCTCGCTGTCCACGGAAAATTCTATGGGCAGACCAAACTGCTCTGCCAGAACCAGCAGCTGGCGCAGCTGCCGCGTTCCTATATTCAGGCTGCACAAAAGCTCGCCGGTGCCCAATTTGCGCACCTGACCGCCGTTGCACAGCACCACAAGGTTTTCCCAGCGCGGGTGCTCCTTCAGCGGCTGGGGCAGGAGCTGATACTGCCGTCCCGTCACCGGGGCAATGGCGATGCCCTTCCGGTGGGCCGCTTCCAGAGCGGAAAGCAGCCGGGGCGTAAAGGTTTCGTGGTCATTCTGAAGGGCCGTGCCGTCCAGATCCATACAAATCAGGCGGATATCCATAATGTGATCCTTTATTCACGGACGAACCAGCATAAATTTCTGCCCGCCCCGGATGCAATCCAGCAAAAGCCAGGCATTTTCGGGGACCGCGCCGATGACGTTGACCCGGCTGTCAGCCTTGAGCGGCGCGCGGATCAGCTGTATTTCACCAGTATATCGTCCGTAATTTACGTTGTCAATGGTAATACATCCCTTCTGTCTGGGGATGCAGTTTCCTGGCTCCACGGCATTGCCGGTGCAGGAGTAAGTCCGGGATTCCTGGAACCGCACCAGCCATTTGGGAGAGTCGATGCGGCAGGTAAAAACTTTGTCGTATAAATGGGTATAGCCGGGTTCCAATACGGCGGGAACGGAAAGAACGTCGTCGCTGCAAAACCGGGCGATCCGCTGCTGCTCCGTCTCGCTGAGACCGGGGTCAGCCAGGAAAATCTCGTCCATGCCAAACCGCAGGGACAGGTCCGCAAAAGCGGCAGAGGGAATAACATTGCGGTGGGCTTCCAGAGTAGGAAGACCCTCAAAAACAGGCCCGCGCAGATTCGTGTCGCCGGGAATGAAGGCCTGCACTTTCAGCCCTGCGGCGTGGAGCTTCCGGGTGGTCTCCATCAGAAACTCGTCATCCAGACCGGTCTCGGGCCGGGGATAGAAATTATGCAGGGCGAAGACTTCAGCGCCCTTGGAAAGAATCCGGGCGGCGTCTTCGGGGGAGGTGGTGGAAGCGTTTAACACGATGGGCATTTTTTCGGCCATGGCCCCGATTTCCTCCGGGGTAAACCCGTAATCGATCCGCAGCGCCCATAACCGCAGAGCTTTGGCAAGTTCCGTCAGATCTTTGCAGCCAAACTGCTGAAGGGTCTTGACAGACACATCGGCGATGACCCGGAACCCGTTATCCGCCAGGAAATGGCAGATTTCCTCTGCCCGCCGGCAGTAGGTGCCGTCGAATTCCTCGCTGATGTGCAGAGAGAGGAAAACAGGGGCCCCTGTACCGGCCCAGCCGCGCAGTGTTGGCCACTGCGCGGCGAAAGTGGACAGGTACAGGGAGAATCCCAAAGACTTAGGCATTGGCGACTTCTTCATCCTTCAGGGTGAAGTTGGTGATGATGAAGCCCATGATGTAGGAGATGACCAGGCCGATGGCGTAGCACAGCATGGTGGTGGTAGCGGAGTTGCCGCCGGCGACCATGATGGGCAGAGCCAGGATGCCGGAGGGGCCCCAGGTGGTAGCGGCGACCTTCATAGCCATGCAGAAAGCACCGCCGAAGCCGGCGCCCAGACCAGCAGTGATGAAGGGCTTGCCCATGGGCAGGGTGACGCCGTAGATCAGAGGCTCGCCGACGCCCAGGACGCCTGCGGGCAGAGCGCCGCCGATAACGCTCATCATGCGCTTGTTGCCGGTCTTCTTAGCCTTCAGCCAGATGGCGATGGCAGCGCCGACCTGACCGGCACCGGCCATAGCCAGAGCGGGGTACAGGGTGACGTAGCCGATGGTCTCCAGCTGGACGGTGTACAGAGCGACCAGACCATGGTGCATACCCATAGCGACCAGAGGCAGGAACAGGAAGGAGGAGACGAAGCCGGCAACCATACGGACGATCAGACTGTCGGACATGCAGATAGCGCCGACGATGGAGACCAGACCGTTGGAGATCAGGCCGGTGATGGGCATGATGATCAGGATGTAGGGGATGATGACGATGAACATGATGACGATGGGGGAGACCACGATGTCCAGAGCGTCGGGCATCTTGGAGCGGACCCACTTCTCCACCTTGGACAGCAGCAGCACGCCCAGGATAACGGCCAGAACACCGCCGCGGCCGGCGCGCAGGATGGCGTCCAGAGGCTGAGCGTCATTATACAGGCCGATAAGACCGGAAATGGTGTTGATGTTTGCCATGGTGGTGATCATGCCCAGCATACCGCCCAGGATGGGGGTAGCGCCGAACTTCTCAGCAGCGCGGTAGCCGGCCCATGCGGTGATGTAGGTCATGAATGCGGTGTTGATCATGGTCAGCAGCTGATGCAGGATGTACAGCCACTTGATGTCTGCGTAGCCGGGAGCAACCTGGGTGATCAGGGTTGCGAAGCCGGAGCACAGACCGGCAGCGATAACGCCGGGGATCAGGGGGACGAAGATGTCGCCGACAGTCTTCAGAGCGGCCTTGAACTTGTTCTGCTTCTGGCCGGCCTTCATGGCAGCCTTGTTCTCTTCCCAGCTCTTGTCGGTGGCCATGCCTTCGGCCACGCCGGCATCCAGCTTGAACTGGTCCGTGACCTTCTTAGCCTTGCCGGGGCCCAGCACGATGTGCAGGTTGTCCATTTCGATGACCTGCAGAACGCCTTCTGTGTTCTTCAGACCCTCGATGTCAGCCTTTGCATAATCCTTCAGGTTGACACGCAGGCGGGTCATGCAGTTGGTGGCGCCGGTGACGTTTTCCTTACCGCCAACCAGTTCCAGGATCTTGAGGGAAAGTTCCTGATTCGTCATTTTTTTGCACCTCTTCTTTAGTTTTTATTCCCCTTCCGGGGGTTACAAAACAGTCCTTGGACTGTTAATGTACGGTGTTTTCGGGCATCCCCTTGCGGGGACGCATTTTTACTTGATGGCCTCGCGGACGTGGCCCTTGGCCTTTTCCAGACGGGCTTTTGCCTCTTCCAGGCCGCAGTCGGCCAGGATCATGGTGATGGCGGTCTTGGCGGAGCCGTCTGCAATGGCGATCTTCTCCGCGGCGGTCTCCCGGTCGCAGCCGGTGGCTTCCATAACGATGTTCTGGGCGCGGACCACCAGTTTTTCGTTGGTCTGCATCACATCCACCATCAGGTTCTGGTAGGCCTTGCCGCAGCCCACCATGGTGGCGGTGGAGATCATGTTCAGGATCAGCTTCTGGCAGGTGCCGGACTTCAGACGGGTGGAACCGGTGAGGCACTCGGGGCCGGGGACAACTTCAATGGCCAGCTCGGCAGCCTGTCCGATGGCGGAGCCGGGGTTGCAGGAGATGGCCACGGTGTGGCAGCCCGCTTCCTTCGCGTAAGCCAGACCGCCCAGGACGTAGGGGGTACGGCCGGAGGCGGCAATGCCGATGACGATGTCGCGGCTTTCCAGATGGATGTTCACCAGGTCGTCGTGACCCAGTTCCCGGCTGTCTTCCGCGCCTTCCACGGCTTTGACAAAGGCCTTCTCACCGCCGGCGATCAGGCCGACGACGACTTCAGGAGCTACGCCGAAGGTGGGAGGGCACTCCACGGCGTCCAGCACGCCCAGACGGCCACTGGTGCCTGCGCCCATGTAGATGATGCGGCCGCCGGCCTCAATGGACTCGATGGCCCAGGTAACGCACTGCGCGATCTGGGGCAGGGCGGGCTTGATGGCTTCGGGGACCTTGGCATCCTCGCTGTTCATAACGGTGACCACTTCCAGGGGGGTCATGGTATCCAGATTCATGGTGTTGGGGTTCCGGGTCTCGGTGGACATGTTTTTCAGATTCAGGCTCATAGAAATAACTCCTTCCGAAGGTCGAATTGTCTTTTCGCGTGCCGAAACAGAATGTTCACATTTATGATACACGGAAAGTAACTTTGTGTCAATTGGAAATAGCAAATATGAAATTTAGTTTCACGTTCTGGCAGAAAAGGAGGATTTTTGTTTAGAATTCCGTAACACGTAGAAAAATAAATACAGAAATTGTGCAAAATTCACATGAGCGTTCTTGACAGCAAAAGCCCGGCTTGCTATACTTTAAATAGAAAAAAAGACAGGAGGAACCGTCATGAAGAGCGCATTGCTGGTTTTGCGGGAGTCCATGAGCACTCTCAGCGGCACCGAACAGGAGATCGCAGCTTATCTGCTGGAGCATCCCCAGGAGATCATGGATCTGAGCATCCATGACCTGGCGAAGCGGACGTTTTCCTCCTCGTCCTCCATCGTGCGGCTGTGCCACCACCTGGGCTTTACGGGCTTTAAGGATTTCCGCAAAGCGGTGACATTTGAGCTTGCCATACGGGACCAGAACCAGAAGGAAGAGCAAAAGGAGCTGAACCGGTCCGACAGCCTGGAGGAGATCATCGAAAAGATCACCTACAAAAACATCATGTCTTTGGAGGATACCAAAAACCTGATGGATGTGCAGACCCTCCGGGAATGCCTGTGGCTGATCCAGAAGGCCCAGTTCATCTACCTGTTCGGCATGGGCGCTTCCCTGTGCGCGGCAAAGGACGCCTACCTGAAATTCCTGCGGCTGAACAAGCCCTGCATTATCAATGAAGACTGGCATTCCCAGCTGCTTCAGGCCCGGAACGCCACTGAAAAGGATCTGGGTATCGTTATTTCCTATTCCGGCAGTACGTCGGAGGTCATCGAGTGCATGAAAGCCCTGAAGGAAAACGGCACGCCCATCATTGCCATCACCCGCTGCGTCAACTCCCCGGTGTCAGAGCTGGCGGATCAGAGGCTGTATACCACCGCCAACGAATCCACTTTCCGCAGCGGCGCCATGTCGTCGCGTATGTCCCAGCTGAACATCATCGACATCATCTACACGGCGCTGGCCAACTCCCATTATGAGGAATCACTGGAACAGCTGTCCAAGACCCACATCCACAAGCCCGGCAACGCAGTCGGCAGATCCGGAAAATAAGAACATCCCGAATGCAGAAGCATTCGGGATGTTTTCCTATAGTGTAACAGCTAACACATATGCTCATGTTTAAGTACAGAGCAAGAGAAGATTGACGAATTCAATTAACGCCCTTTTGACATAATTGTTGTTAGCAATTTGTTAGCAATGAGATTTTACTCAAAATGGGCATGATGAAAAAGTTGCAAAAAACACAACAAAAAACCGCCAAAACCAATGTTTTAGCGGTTAATTTGTGGCGATTACTGACAGAATAGATGCCGTCGTATTCATAAATTAAAACCTAAAACTGAAAAATGCTTGTAGCACAATGATTTTTTGCATTTACGACACGGCAGATTTGACGATTTTTATTAATGTACAAAATAGATACCATCTCTTATTTGAAACTATTTTCTTCCACACCGGGCAGGCAATCATACGCTGGACAACCGTACCCGCCACGCCCATGGAATGCTGGATGGACAGCAGGCGGAAATGGGAAAGCCATTCAAGGTGGACGGTTATGAGATCATGTACCCCGGAGACAGAAGCGCCCCGGCGTACCTGGTGTACAACTGTCGCTGTACCCTGATTGCGGCGGTTAAGGGGGTGGATACCTCCGATGCTTTACGTCGCACGAAAGACGGACTGATCCCGGATATGACCTATGCCCAGTGGGAAGCGTCCAAGCGAGGAGCAGAGGGAAAGCAATTATCCCCATACAACAAGCAAACAGGAAACAGGGCGAAAGATGTTACAAGCGAGTACATTCGAGGCGCAAGCCCCAGAATGGGCAAAGTTCGATACCAAACCGGGTATGACTTAAACAGTCACAAGGCGGAAATCCGTACCGCACAGCAAATCCATGAGCTTTTCGGTGGGAAAATTGTTTTGCTGAAAGAATCAAATGAACAGGGCAAGAAAACCCCTGACTATTTATGGAGAGGGAACGGCTGGGAGCAAAAGACTATTTCGACGGCGAAAGCGGCGGATAGTGCCTTGCGCGGTGCACTGAAACAGATTGCCGAAAATCCGGGAGGCATTGTTTTTGAGTGCAACGGCGATATAAGCGCTGACGATTTGATTAGGGTTGTAGATAGTCGAGCTTTGCGAAAAGTGAATTACAATTTTGACGTTATTGCTTTACAGGACGGGAAATTGTTGTTTGCGAGAAGATACAAAAAATGAGCCGCCCCCCCCACCTTACTGGGCGGAGGTTCGGCTCAAATACCGGGAACTGGTTCCCTCGAAACATATATACCACAAATTAAGCGAAAAGTCAAGGAGGTGTAAAACAAATGGCCGATAATCCTGTTATGCGTCAGCATGGCACAAAGAACCGTAACAAGAAATGGGCTCTAACAGATGGCGATTTCAAATTTATCCTTGAATGTGAGGACCATACAGAAGAAATTCTGCAGGAGTTGGGGACCGCTGTTGTTAAGGGCCTGGTTGAATGCGGAATGGTTGCAGAGGGTTACGCAAAAAAGCTGTGCCCTGTTGACACTGGGCGTTTGCGGAATAGCATCACCTTCAATGTTGACGAGAGTGAGAGCAGCGTTTCTATTGGTACAAACGTTGAATACGGACCCTATGTTGAATTAGGCACCGGCAAGTACACAGAGGGTGGAAGACCTACGCCCTGGGCGTATCAAGATGAAAGTGGCAATACCCACTGGACAGCAGGCAATCGCGCTAAGCCGTTCCTAAAACCTGCTGTGGCAGATCATCAGCAAGTTTATATCCGTATTTTGAACAAAGAGTGCAAAGGTGGTTAAACCTCTGCGCTCTTTTTATTTCTTAAAAAGCGGCAAAGTACCGCCGTTTTTAATATCACAGTCGCCCCCAAGGAACCGGGGCCAAAGAAAAGGAGACTGAAATTATGGCACTTACCAGAAAAGCACTGAAAGCAATGGGCCTCACCGAGGAACAGGTGGATTCCGTTGTGGAAATGCACACCGAGACCGTTGACGGCCTGAAAGCCGACATCGGCAAGTACAAGGCCGACGCTGAAAAGCTTCCCGGCGTCCAGAAGGAACTGGAAGACCTGAAAGCCAAGGGCGACGGCGGCTACAAGGAGAAGTACGAGAAGGAGCACAAGAATTTCGAGGACTACAGGTCCGGCGTGGAAGCCAAGCAGACCCGGGCGGCCAAGGAAAAGGCCGTTATGGAGCACCTGAAGAGCAAGGGCGTCCAGGAAGCCAACCTGAAGCTCGCCATGCGCAGCCTGTCCGCTGAGATCGACGCGGCGGAACTGGACGGCGAAAAGCTGAAGGATGTTTCCGCTTTCGATTCCCTGCTGGACGGTGACCTGAAGGGCCTGGTCACTACCACCGTCGAGAAGCCTGCGCCCAATCCCGCCAACCCGCCCAAGATCAAGAACGGCCCCGCAGAGCCCAAATCTCTGGCCGAGGCTCTGAAACAGAAATACAACATGTGAAAGGATGAGTTTTAACAATGGCAATTACTCTTGAAGAAGCAAAGGTCGGCATGGCCGACAAGGTAGATCAGCAGGTCGTTGACATGTTCCGGCGCAGTTCTCTGCTGCTGGACCGGCTGACTTTCGACAATGCGATTTCCCCCGGCACCGGCGGCAGCACTCTGACCTATGGTTATGTGCAGCTCAAAACTCCCAGCACCGCAGGTGTCCGTGCGATCAACACCGAGTACACCCCCAGCGAAGCAAAGCGTGAGGAGAAGACCACCAAGGCAATCATCATGGGCGGCTCCTTCCAGCTGGACCGTGTGATCCAGGCGACCTCTGGCGCAGTGGATGAACTGTCTTTCCAGGCAGAACAGAAGATCAAGGCCACCGCCAACGAGTTCCACTACTACGCTATCAACGGCACCAAGGATGCGTCCGGCACTGGTTACGCCACCGGCACCTTCGACGGTCTGGCTGAGTTTAACGAGGCGTTTAAGAAGACGCCTGGCCGTTTGAGAGGTGGGGCGTTCTGCCCCACCTGATTTAATTTTATGAAAGGAGATAACTATGAGCAAGTCTTTGATCTATACCGTGAATTCCGCCGGCGCGGCTGTGCCTGTTGGCAACACCGTTCCTGTCGGCTCAATCATCCGCCGGTACGGCCGGTGCATCGATGCCACCGGTTCCGCAATTAACTTGAGCGAACCGGGTTTTTACGATGTGGACATCTCTGCCACCATCACTGCTGCCGCAGTTGGTGACGTGATCTTCACGCTGACTCAGGATGGCGTCCCCGTTGCCGGTGCCACCGCTACGGCCGCCATTGCCACCGCTAACACCCAGTTCGAGAACGTGGACATTACCGCCATTATCCGGGTCAAGTGCTGCGGGAATGCCAATCTGGCCGTTGTGGTCGGTGGCACTACTGCACCCACAGTTCGCAACATGGCTGTCCGGGTCGTTAAGGTGGTGTGATCATGAACAAAATCACATTGGAATGCGTAGAGCAGGAATTGGAAAGCCTGCTGGAAAACGGTTCCTTCAGTTACAGCAACCTGGAGCGACTTAACACTCTGTGCAAGGCTAAGAAACATCTTTGCCACATGCACCATGGGTTTACAGAGGCAGACGCCAAGGAATGGGTAAAACACATGGATCCGCCCGCGAAGTGGTCTATGGATCAGACAACGGCAGTTATGAAGCAGCGCGGATACGATCACGATCCGTGCGAGTTCTACGCAGTCACGAACGCCATGTATTCTGATTATGGAAAGACCATTGCGAAGTACAATATGGACAAGCCGGAACTGTGGGCCGATATGGCACACGACTTCATCTGCGATGCGGATGCAGCAGAGGGGAAAGTTGGGCGGTATTTTAGGGATATTGTAAGACATTAAAAAATTTCCCCCTCCCATAACAGGGAGGGGGAATCTCAGAAATCTGACATCAATGCTGACATCATTTGATGCCCAAAAGCACCACAAAATGCCCAAAGAATGCAGTCATAAAAGAGGAGAGAAAAGGAAAAGAAAAGTCCTAAAACCGTTGCGGCTCTAGGACTTTTTCTCCTGGTGGGGGAGGACGGATTCGAACCATCGAAGCGAAACGCAGCAGATTTACAGTCTGTCCCCTTTGGCCACTCGGGAACTCCCCCATATTCATTTAGGCTCGATTGGAGCCGGTAGACGGACTCGAACCCCCGACCTACTGATTACAAATCAGTTGCTCTACCAACTGAGCTATACCGGCGTCTCGAACCGAACACGCTTATTATAGCACGGGATTCGAAAATGTCAAGCACTATTTTCCTTTTTCCGCAATTATTTTTAGAAAGGAAAATATAGCTGTTTTGGGGGAGAGAACAGCATTATCACAGAAGCGCAGGCGCGATAGTGTAAAATAGCTTATCGCACAAGCCACTGTAGGGCGGAGGCATGCCTCCGCCCTACAGCAGCATTCTAACATAACTGCAATTTACCTCAAAAAAATGCCCCGAACGGCTGTTAAACCGTTCGGGGCGGCAGGATATTTGCTTACAGCTCCACGTCCATCTTGGCGATGACAGCGGCACAGCGGGGGCACAGGCCCTCTTCGTTTGCTGCCTCGGAGTGCATCCAGCAGCGGGGGCACTTTGCGCCCTTGGCCTCAGAAACACCAATGGTCAGGGCGGGGAAGTTCACGCCGTTTGCAACTTCGGCGCCTTCCTCGGGCTTGTCCCAGGTGCAGGTGGAGACGATGCAGACCTCCGCCAGGTTCACGCCTTCGCAGGCGGCCTTCAGAGCGGCATCCTCGGTGGCCAGGGTAACGTGTGCTTCCAGAGCCTTGCCGATACGCTTGTCGGCACGGGCCTTCTCCAGAACACCGTTGACGTCCTGACGCAGCTTCATGACGGTGTTCCACTTCTCCATGGCGGCATCGGCCAGAGCGTACTCGGCGAAGCTCTCGGGCATCTGGTTCAGCAGGACGTTACGGGCGTCGTCACCCTCGCGGTGGGGCATGGACTGCCAGATCTCGTCACAGGTGAAGGCCAGGATGGGAGCGAACAGCTTTGCCATGGTATCCAGGATCAGGAACAGGGCGGTCTGGGCGGAGCGGCGGCGCAGGCCGTTCTTCTCCTCGCAGTACAGGCGGTCCTTCAGGATATCCAGATAGAAGGAAGACAGCTCCACAACGCAGAAATCGTTGATGGCATGGGACACCAGATGGAACTCATAGCCCATATAGGCCTTGCGGCAGGCTTTTGCCAGAGCATCCAGCTTGGTCAGAGCCCACTTGTCCAGCTCCTCCATCTGATCGGCGGGAACCAGGTTGTTGGGGTCGAACTCGTTCAGGTTGCCCAGGCAGTAGCGGGCGGTGTTGCGGAACTTCAGGTAGTTCTGCGCGATCTGCTTGAAGATCTCCTTGGAGCAGCGGACGTCGGCATGGTAGTCGGAGGAAGCAGCCCACAGGCGGACGATGTCAGCGCCGAAGTCCTTGATCAGGTCGGCGGGATCCACACCGTTGCCCAGGGACTTGTGCATGGCGCGGCCCTGGCCGTCAACGGTCCAGCCATGGGTCAGGACCTGCTTGAAGGGAGCACCCTGGTCCAGCGCGCCCACGGAGGTCAGCAGGGAGGACTGGAACCAGCCGCGGTACTGGTCAGCGCCTTCCAGATATACGTCAGCGGGCCACAGCTCGGGGGTCCGGTGCATCAGGGAAGCGTAGTGGGTGGAGCCGGAGTCGAACCAGCAGTCCAGAGTATCCTTTTCCTTGCCAAAGGTCTTGCCGCCGCAGTGGGGGCAGGTGAAGCCTTCGGGAACCAGCTCCATAGCTTCCTTCTCAAACCAGATGTTGGAGCCGTGCTCGTCGAACAGGGCAGAGATCTTGGCGATGGACTCGGGGGTGGAAACGGGCTTGCCGCAGTCGTCGCAGTAGAACACGGGGATGGGCAGGCCCCAGCGGCGCTGACGGGAAATACACCAGTCGGCGCGCTCGCGGATCATGCTGACCATGCGGTCGCCGCCCCACGCGGGGTACCACTGCACATTCTCGATGGCTTCAATGGCCTGGTCCTTGAAGGATTCCACAGAGCAGAACCACTGGGGAGTGGCACGGAAGATGACGGGCTTCTTGCAGCGGTCATGGTGGGGGTAGGAGTGGATGATGTTCTCAGAAGCGAACAGCATTCCGCTTTCCTGCATGTCGGCCAGAATGACGGGGTTGGACTCCTCGGTCTTCATGCCGGCGTACTTGCCTGCATAGTCGGTGTGACGGCCGTAGTCGTCCACGGGGACCACCAGATCCATGCCGTAGCGCATACAGGTCTGGTAGTCGTCTGCGCCGAAGCCGGGAGCGGTGTGGACACAGCCAGTACCGGAATCCATGGTGACGTACTCAGCATTGACCAGACGGGAGGTCTTGTCAATGAAAGGATGCTGTGCCAGCATGTTCTCGAAGAACTGGCCGGGGTAGGAGGCCAGGACCTCATAGTGTTCGAAACCGCCCATCTTCATGGTCTTTTCCATCAGAGCCTCGGCCATGATGTAGGTCTCGCCGTTGTCGGCCTTCACCAGAACGTAAGTGTCCCGGGGATGCAGACAGATAGCCATGTTGCCGGGCAGGGTCCAGATGGTGGTGGTCCAGATGACGAAGAAGGTCTTGCTCAGGTCAAACTGGCTGAGCTTGCCCAGGTCGTCCTTCATGGGGAACTTGACGTAGACAGAGGTACAGGGATCGTCCTGATACTCGATGTCGGCTTCTGCCACGGCGGTGGCGCAGAAGGGGCACCAGGTAACGGGCTTCAGGCCCTTGTAGATATAGCCCTTGTCAAACATGCGGCCAAAGACCTTGACTTCCTGAGCCTCGAAGTGCTTGTCCATGGTGCGGTAGGGGTGCTTCCAGTCGCCGACCACGCCCAGGCGCTTGAAGCCGGACATCTGCTTCTGGATAAAGTCCTCGGCAAAGTCCTCGCATGCCTTCCGGAATTCGGGGACGGACATGTTCTTATTGAGCTTCTTCTTGGAATTTTCAATGGCGCGCTCGATGGGCAGACCGTGGTTATCCCAGCCTGGGACGTAGGGGGTGTAGTAGCCCATCATGGCGTGGGAGCGGACGATGAAGTCCTTCAGGGTCTTGTTCAGGGCATGGCCCATGTGGATATAGCCGTTGGAGAAGGGAGGGCCATCGTGCAGGACGAAGGGAGGCAGTCCGGCGTTCTTTTCCAGCATAGCCTCATACAGGTCCATTTCTTCCCACTTCTGCAGCATACCGGGTTCCCGGGCAGGCAGACCGGCCTTCATGGGGAAGTCGGTCTTCGGGGTGATGATCGTGTTTTTGTATTCCATTGGAATAACCTCCATTTGAAAAATCGATATTGTAGGGGCCGCGAATATGCCTCCCCTTAAGGGGAGGTGGGCCGCCGTAAGGCGGCTCGGAGGGGTGCTGCATCCACCCCTCAGTCCCGGCTTTGCCGGGCCAGCTCCCCTCAAAGGGAGCCATAAAAAACGCCTTTGCCTCTTAATAAGAGACAAAGGCGCAATTACCTCTGCGGTACCACTCTTGTTCTGCCCCTTGGGGCAGCACTCGTACAGCGCGTTATCGGGCGCTTTCCCGGCGCAGCCTACGAATGATCCTCTTCGGTGCGCTGCTCAGGGGTGATATGAAACGAACGCCTGCTTGCTGCCTTGCACCAACCGGCAGCTCTCTGGAAGCGGTGTGTACGCTCACGCGTCCCCGTCATAGCATTTCCTATTTTTGAATGTCATTGCGAACCAGTCCTCAGACTGGTGTGGCAATCTCCCAGGTGGTTAGACCGTATGTCTAACCGGGGGAATGACATGCGTTGATTTTTACTTGTTCTTGGGATCGTAGTTACGGCCAAACTGCAGGTTCAGGGTTGCGAACTTGCTGGTGGTGGTGTCGCTGGTGGGATGCTTGGGAGCAGCCTTGGGAGCGGTGTCCACGGTGGTGCCGATCATCGCCTCGATGTTCTGGGCGATCTCGTCTGCCACGTCGGTGGATGCTGCCTTGGCGGCGGGAGCCTCAGCGGCGGGGGCGTTGGCACCCTTGATGCGCTCCAGAGCCTGGATGCAGGTACGCAGCTGGTCCTGCAGCTCGTTGATCTTGGCGGCGGCAGCCTTGCGGGCTTCCTCCACCCGGGCATTCTCTGCGGCGACCTGAGCGTCGGAGTTCTGGGTATTGGCAGTAGCCATGGTGTTGGCCTGCTGCAGCATCTTGGCGCACTTTGCCTCCGCCTCCATGACCATCTTGTCGCAGGTCTTCTGGGCGTTGACAACAGCGTCCTTCATGGATGCTTCGTTCTTACGGTACTCTTCCAGCTTGCCAACCAGGACACGCATCTTGCTCTTGAGCAGGGCGTTCTCCTTGTACAGGGTGACATAGTCCTCAGTCAAAGGCTCCAGGAACTCGTCGACCTGCTGCATATCGTAGCCACCAAAGGTGGATCTGCCGAAAGAAATCTGATCGATCTGCTGCGGTGTAAACATTCTATATGTTCCCCTTCCTAATACTAATCTATCATAAAAATGCTCGTAGGGGCTGATGCCAACATCGGCCCGGGAAGCGCCGGATGTTACAGCATAATGCGGGGCGATGTGGGCATCGCCCCCTACGAGGGAGTGACTACAAATTAAATGTAGCTTTCGACCTCAGCCTGCAGGGTCTCCAGGTCGCCCACAATGTCCATATTGTGGGGGCAGAACAGGTAAGCAGACTGGGCGATCTTCTTGACATCGCCGTCCAGGGCGTAAACGCAGCCGGACAGGAAGTCCACAACGCGGCGGGCCATGGCCTTGTCCACGTTCTCCATGTTGACGATGACAGCCTTGTGGTTGCGCAGGTCGTCAGCGGCCTTGGAGGTGTCGTTGAAACTGCCGGGACGGAACAGGACCACTTCCTGCTTGTTGGAAGGGTTCATGCTCAGGACCTGGCCGTTGAAGCCGGAAGCGCTGACGCTGGAACCGGAAGTGGTAGCAGGCATGGGAGCGAAGCCAAATTCATCTGCTTCCTCTTCCTCGGCTGCGGGAGCGGGGGCAGGAGCGGGTGTGCGGCGGCGCTCACGGCGGGCAGGGGCTTCGGCGGGTTCTTCATACTCATCGACGTAGTCGTCGTCTTCGTCGTAATCATCGTAATCATCGTCTGCGTAGGGCTGGGCAAATTTTTTCACGCTATCCCACAAGCTCATTCTATATTTCCTCCTAATATATGATCACATCAGTTTGATGAATCCTTGGCATAATTTCTGGCACCAAAAATAGCGGTGCCCACACGAATCATCGTGCTGCCGGAGGCAATCGCATCCGCGAAATCTCCGGACATGCCCATGGATAAACAGTCCACCATGACATTATCGCCTATTTTCTCCCTGATGTCAACACTTAATTGGAACATTTTTTGAAAAAACTTTAGATTTTCTCCCGAATTATGTGAAATCGGGGGAATTGCCATGAGCCCTTTAAGACAAATGTTTGGAAATTCGTCGATTTTTTCCACCAGAGGAAGGATATCCTCCGCCCCAAAGCCGGATTTGCTGGCCTCCTCACCGATGTTGACTTCCAGCAGAATGTCCTGCCGGATGCCTTGTTTGGCGGCTTCCTTGTCGATGGCCCGCAGCAGCCGCTCGGAGTCCACGCTCTGGATCAGATCGACCCTGCCAACAACGAACTTTACCTTGTTGGTCTGCAAATGGCCGATGAAGTGCACCGGCGCGCCCTCGTAGGCGTTTTCCGCCAGCTTCGCGGTCAGCTCCTGGACCCGGTTTTCACCGCAGCAGTCCACACCGGCGGCAATGGCCTGGCGGATGGCGTCGGCATCGTTCATTTTGGTGGCGGCGCAGAGCTTGATTTCCTTGGGATCCCGGCCGCAGGCCAAAGCCGCGGCTTCCATTTCCGCCCGGATCCGGGCAACGTTTTCGGCAATGCTCATAGTGCTTCTTCTTTCTATAAAATATATATAATTTGCGTTGAAAGCGGGCAGTAATTGTCAATTGTCAACTTTCAACTGTCCATTATGCAAAAAGGGCAACGGCGCGTCAGCTCCGTTGCCCTTTTTGCGTTACGCAGGTGTAGCTGCGGCTTTCAGCGGCTTCATGGGGGCCAGGGTGGAGATGGCATGCTTGTAGATCATCTGCTGCTTGCCGTCAGACACCAGTACCACCACGAAACTGTCAAAGCCCGTGATGACCCCTCGGAGCTGGAAACCGTTCATCAGGAACAGCGTCACGGGAACCCGGTCCCGGCGTACCTCTTTCAAAATGGCTTCCTGTAAATTTACTGCTTCAGACATATGTATACCTTCTTTCTTGTATTGAAAAGCGCCTTGCGACTCCCCATGGGCGCTTTCGTTAGGGTACACACATCCTAGCATTTTTCACTTGTCAAAATCACGAATAATCTGTCGAGCGTTCTGAAGAATTTCCCCGCCGCATTCCCCGGTCTGCCGGGTGAGCCAGTGGATGCTTTTGTTGCGGCGGAACCAGGTCAGCTGCCGCTTGGCGTAGTGGCGGGAGGATTTTCGCACTTCGTCGGCGGCTTCCTCGATGGTGCCCTGGCCGCTGAGGGCGGCCACGAATTCCTTGTATCCGATGGCCTGCATGGCGGTGCATTTGGCGGGGATGCCGCTGGCAAGCAGATCCTGGATCTCCTTCACAAGGCCCTGTTTCAGCATGATGCCGACTCGTAAGTCGATGCGGCGGTAAAGCTCGCTCCGTTCCGCAAAATCCAGCCCCAGCCAGAGGGGCGTATACCTGGGCGGAATGGCCTGGGTCTTTCGGTTGTGCGCGGTAATGGTTTCGCCGGTTTCCAGATACACTTCCAGCGCACGGATGATGCGCTTGCGGTCGGACAGATGCAGCCGGGAAGCGGCTTCCGGATCGATGGAAGTCAGCCGGGAAAGCATGGCTTCCATACCTTCCGCGTCCGCCTGGGCTTCCAGCCTTTCCCGGACGCCTGTGGAAGGGAAGGGGGCAAAGGCATTGCCTTTGATGAGGGAATCCATGTAAAGCCCGGTGCCGCCGGCAATGATGGCGACTTTTCCCCGGGAAATAATGTCGTCCACGATGGGGGACGCCATTTCACAGTACCGGCTGACGGAAAAGTCCTCGTCCGGCTCTGCCACATCCAGCATGTGGTGGGGGATGCCCTGCATTTCTTCGGCGCTGGGCTTGGCGGTGCCGATGTCCATACGCTTGTACACCTGCATGGAATCGCAGGAAACGACTTCACCGTCCAATTCCTTTGCCAGTTCGACGGCAAGGGACGTCTTACCGGAGGCCGTAGGCCCGGCAATGCAAATAAGATTGTTCATGGGTGCGACCTCCGAAAATGTATTCTGTAGGGGCGGGTCACCGCCCCGCCCGCAAGGTAACGATTATGGAGTGGCAGGAGTAACGCGGCAACTGCCGAAGGTGGCTCTTGGCGAGTCATAGTCCACAAACTGGTGTGGCGATCCGTATCCTTTTACAGCAGTTTCTCTCCACAGTTGGGACAGTACTCCAAAACGCGGCTGTACAGCAGACTGCTTCCGCAGTGGGGACACTTGATGGTAAGAAGACGGTATACCACGGAAATGACCATCGTGGTAACCCCAATCCACAGCAGTGGGTGATGGTTCTCAAAAGAGGAAAGACAGCCGCCGATTACCGTTATGGCAGCACCGCCCAAGGAAAGGCAGGTATGGATCTTGACGTGATCGTGAAGGGTCAGTTTCCGTTTCATAAAAAACCTCCAGTGATATGGTCAGGTGCGCTTAAACTGCTTCTCCAACTGCTTTTTGCTTAAAGCGATGCAAATGGGCCGCCCGTGGGGACAGTATTTCAAATCTTCCCGTGCCATGACTTCCTTCGCCACGGCCAGCAGTTCTTTTTCATCGTTGACCCAGCCGGCCTTAATGGCGGCCTTGCAGGCTACGGTGTGCAGCAGTTCGTCCCGGACGGTGTCCTTGCTTTCCCGTCTGCCGCTGAGCAGATCGGAAGCCAGGGTTTCCACGGCGTCGGCGGCGTCCTCGGGACTTAAGTCCATGGGGATCTGCCGCAGAAGTACGGTGTTTTCGCCAAATTCATCGATTTCAAAGCCCAGCTCGTCAAGCATGGCCCGGTTTGCCAGCAGCTCCGCCGCGGCGGCGGGGCTTAACCGGACGGGGATGGGGGTCAGAAGACTCTGGGCGCTGATCTTCTCCTGATTGGCTTTCAGCTTTTCGAAGAGGATGCGCTCATGGGCGGCGTGCTTGTCGATGAGGAACGCCTCGTCCCCCTGCTCTACAATAATATAAGAGTTATACAGCTCGCCGACCATGCGCCATTCAATCTCCTGGGGCATATCCAGAGCGGTTTGCTCCATTTCCGGCTGCTGTATGGGCTCTTCCGCCTTTTGAGGTGCGGCTGCAGGGGGCTTGACGGGAGGGGCGGAGGGCGTGGCGGGGGGTTCTTCCCGCACCTGGGGCATCATGACAAACTCCCGCAGCGGCATATTGGCAGGACGCTCGATCTTTGCCGCGGTGGCGGCGGCAGCCTCCTTTTTCGGCTGGGGGGCGTCCTTCAGGGCGGTGGAGAAGGTTTTGTATTCTTCCGCCGTCATGGTGCGGAAGAAATTGTCCTTTTTGGGCGGCAAAGACTCCTTTTTCAAAGGCGCTGTCTGGGGGGCAGGCTGCGGGGTGGGGGCAGGTTTGGGAGAAACGCCCCCCTCCGTCCCTTGTGGGGGAGATGGTTTAAACTGCACCTGGGGCCGGTCAGTCTGCTTGTTCAGAGCGCCCAGCACACCGTAGTGGACGCAGTCGAAAACCGCTTTTTCAGACAGAAATTTCACTTCCGTCTTGGCAGGATGCACGTTCACATCCACCGCGCCGGCGGGCAATGTCAGATGCAGCACGCAGGCGGGGAATTTGCCCACCATGATCTGGTTGCGGTAGGCTTCTTCCAAAGCAGCTACCAGCAGCTTGGATTTTACGGGCCGGTTGTTGACAAAGAAGGTTTGCAGGGAGCGGCTGGGCCTGGCGTCGGTGGGCTTGCTGACATAGCCTGTCAGGGTATAGTTTTCCCAGCGGCTTTCCACCTGCACCATTTGGGCGCACTCCCGGCCATAGACGCAGTACACCGCGGCCTGCAAGCCGCCGGTGCCGGGGGTGGATAAGACCTGCTTGCCGTCCCGCAGGAACTGGATGGCTACTTCCGGATGGGCCAGCGCCTGCATCTGCACGGCGGCGGCCACCCGACCGCCCTCCACGGTGTCGGATTTCATAAACTTCATCCGGGCGGGGGTGTTGAAAAACAGGTCTCTGATGATAATGGTAGTGCCCTCGGGACAGCCGACCTCGGATTCTTCCACGACTTCTCCCGCTTCCAGCCGCAGGCTGGTGCCGCTGAGGAAACCTGCGGTCTTGGTCATCAGGTCAATGCGGCTGACGGAGGCAATGGCGGCCAGAGCTTCGCCGCGGAAGCCCATGGTTCCGATGGCAGCCAGGTCTTCGGCGGTGCGCAGCTTGGAGGTGGCGTGGCGCTTGAAAGCGACTTTTGCGTCCTCCGCAGCCATGCCGCAGCCGTTGTCTGTGACCCGCAGGAAGGTCATGCCGCCGTCCCGGATCTCGATGGTGACCTTGGAGGCTCCGGCGTCCACGGCGTTTTCCAGCAGTTCCTTGACAACGGAGGCGGGCCGCTCCACCACTTCGCCGGCGGCGATCAAATTGGCAATATGGGGGGATAATTGAATGATTTTAGGCATAACGGGATCACCTCAATCCGTTGATGGTGATGAAATTGATGGCGGCGTGGATCAGAATGGGGGCGAAGATGGTGTCCGCCTTGGTGTAGCTCCACGCCAGGCAAAGACCGGCGGGCATATACTGCAAAAAGGCCATCAACAGTTCCAGTGCGGAATATTTTCCGATGTAGCCGATGATATGGATGCAGGCAAAGGCCAGAATGGACACGATGTAGGCGGCCCACCGGGATTTTCCGTAAAGATTGCGGAAGATCAGCCCCCGGTAAAAGCATTCCTCCACCGGCGGCACCAGAATGACGGTGCCTACCACCATGAGGAAATAATTTCCCTTGCTCATGGCGGCGATGGCTTCGTCGTTATAATTGGAGAAGGAGGGCACCAGCTGGCTGACTACCCAGTCGGCGACATGGAAGCAGGCATAGTAGGCAACGGCTCCCAAAATCACCGCCTGACAGAAGTAGGCCGGATGCTGTCCCACCTGATGCAGCGACCGCCCCAGAAAATCGTGGAAGATCAGCAGCATCGCCATGAAATTAATGAGATAATACACAAAATTCAGCTCTGCGGAATTCAGCGGATGGGTCAGCTGTCCGTTGGCCCAGGTCAGCAGGCTGGGCAGGAAAATCAGCTGAAAGGCAAGATAGCAGAATCCGCTGATGGTCTCCTGGCTGGAAGGGGAAGAAGAAAGACTGCGACTTTTTCTCATAAATCAATCCAACATTTTCTTGAGCTTATACAGCTCGTTCATAGCTTCGATGGGGGTCAGGGTCTCCACGCTGATCTGAGACAGGGCGGCGATGATCTGCTGGCCCGTCAGGTCCAGCATACTCACCTGGTCCTCCGGCTCTTTCTCAATGGCGGGCGCCTGAACCACGCCCTCGGATTCCAGCTCTGCCAGAATCTCCCGGGCACGGCTGATGACCACATTGGGGATGCCTGCCAGCTTGGCAACTTCGATGCCGTAGCTGTCGTCGGTGGCGCCGGGGACAATCTTGCGCAGGAAAATCATCTGCTCGCCCCGCTTTTTCACCGCAATGTTGTAATTTTTCACATTGGGGAGCTTCTCTTCCATGGTGGACAGCTCGTGGTAGTGGGTGGCGAACAGGGTTTTTGCTCCCAGCCGCTTGGGATTGGCGGCGTATTCCAGCACGGCGCGGGCAATGGCCATGCCGTCGTAAGTAGAGGTGCCCCGGCCAATCTCGTCCAGGATCAGCAGGCTGCGGGAAGTGGCGTATTTCAGGATGGAGGCTACCTCTGCCATCTCCACCATGAAGGTGGACTGACCGGAAGCCAGATCGTCGCTGGCACCGATGCGGGTGAATACCCGGTCCACCAGACCGATCTTGGCAGAGCGGGCGGGGACGAAGGAACCCATCTGGGCCATCAGCACGATCAGGGCTACCTGACGCATATAGGTGGATTTACCGGCCATATTGGGGCCGGTGATGATGGCTACCTGATTGTCGTCGGCGCCTAAGTGGGTGTCGTTGGGGACGAACAGGGAATCCTTCAGTACCGCTTCCACCACGGGATGGCGGCCGTCGGTGATGGAGATTTCCCGTCCCAGGGTAATTTCGGGACGGCAGTAGCCCCGCTGCACGGCAACGGCGGCAAGGCTGCACAGGGTATCCGCTGCTGCCACGGCGGCAGCGGTCTGCTGGACTCGGGCGGCCTGCTGGGCCAGGTGTTCCCGCAGCTGAGTGAAGATCTGATATTCCAGAGCGGTCAGGCGGTCTTTGGCGGTGAGCACCTGGTTTTCCAGCTCTTTTAATTCCTGGGTGATGTAACGCTCGCAGTTGGCAAGGGTCTGCTTGCGGACGTAATTGGGGGGGACCTGATCCATAAAGGATTTGGAAACCTCGATATAATAGCCGAAAACCCGGTTGAATCCCACTTTCAGGGTGCGGATCCCGGTTTTTTCCCGCTCAGAGGCTTCGATGGCCGCAATGGTGCCGCTGCCGCCGTCCATGATGTCCCGCAGGCGGTCGGCTTCCTCGTTGGCGCCCTTGCGGATGATGCCGCCTTCCCGGATGGTCAGGGGAGGCTCGTCTACGATGGTGTTCTCGATCAGGTCGGCGCAGTCGTCCAGGGGATCGATGGCCTGCTCCAGCTTGCGCAGCAGGGGCGCGTCGCACTTTTGCAGCTGGCGTTTTACCTCCGGCAGCGCCCGGAAGCCCCGGGCCAGGCCCAGCAGGTCCCGGCAGTTGACTGTGCCGGTGACGATCCGGGTCATGACCCGTTCCAGATCGGTCACGTCCCGCAGGGCTTCTTCCAGCTCGCCGCGAATGATCACGCTGTCCACCAGTTCCTCCACGGCGGCGTGTCGGCGAGTGATCTCCACAGGGTCAAGCAGAGGCTTTTCTAGCCAGGAGCGGAGCATCCGTCCGCCCATGGCGGTGTGGGTCTTGTCCAGCACCCACAGGAGCGTCCCCTTCTTTTCTTTGGAGCGCATGGTTTCCGTCAGCTCCAGATTCCGGCGGGCATCCAGATCCAGCTCCATGAACCGACCTGTGGTGTAGTATTGCAGCTCCCGGATGTGGGCCAGATCGTTCTTTTGCAGCGTCAGCAGGGTCTGCAGCAGCGCGCCGCTGGCGATGACCGCCGCGGGCATTCCGGTCAGGCCCAGCTGGGAAAGGCTGGCGTTAAAGTGCTTTTCCAGCAGAGCTTCGGCGCTTTCCAGCCGGAACAGCTCCGATTTTCCCTCATCCACGCAGCAGTTCAAGCGGCGGAAAATGGCGTCCTCGATCTGCTCACAGTCCACATTGGAACCGTAGCGGAGAACTTCGCTGGGAGCGAACCGGCCCAGCTCGGAGGCCACGCTCTGGGGATCGGAACAGATGGTGGCAAAAAACGCGCCGGTGGAGACATCGCAGAAGGCCAGGCCAAACTTGCCGCTTTCCCCGTAAATGCAGCCGATATAGTTATTTTTATTCTCATCCAGCATACAGCTTTCGGTGACGGTGCCGGGGGTGACGATGCGGGTGATCTCCCGTTCCACCAGTCCCTTTGCCAGGGCGGGGTCTTCCATCTGTTCGCAGATGGCGACTTTGTAGCCCTTCTGGACAAGCCTTGCGATATAGGAATCCACGCTGTGGTAAGGCACGCCGCACATGGGAGTCTGTTCTTCCTTGGGCTTGCCCCGGTCGCGGGTGGTCAGGGTCAGATCCAGCTCCCGGGCGGCCAGCTTGGCATCTTCGTTGAACATTTCGTAGAAGTCGCCCAGACGGAAAAACAGGATGCAGTCCTGATTGCGCTCCTTGATTTCCTGATACTGCCGCTGCATGGGAGTAAGCTCGTTGTTAGGTTTGGCCATATGATCCATTCCTTTTCTGTAAATAATTGAAAATTGATAGTTGAAAATTTAGGTATTTCCTTCGGAAATGATTGAAAATGTTACGCAGTCATTTTCAGCTTTTTCCATTTTCAACGTTCAATTGGCGGGCGACAGCTCGCCTGTCAGGCTCCAGGTGGTGGCGCCGGTGATGGTGATATTCTGGTAAGAACCGATCAGGGAATCGCAGCCTGCAAAACGCACCAGCCGTCCGCCTTCGGTGCGGGCGGTCAGCATATCCTTGTCCCTGCCGTCTACCAGGCAGCGCATGGCCTTGCCGATGTAAGAATTGTGGATCTCCTCGGAAATGGCGTTCTGCACTGCGCAGAGCTTGTCGAAACGGCGGTTCTTTTCTTCCTTGGGAGTGGGGTCCTCCATGGATGCCGCGGGGGTGCCGGGGCGGGGGGAGAAGATGAAGGTGAACAGGCTGTCGTAATGCACCTGCTGGATCAGGGAAATGGTCTCTTCAAATTCTTCCTCGGTCTCCCCGGGGAAGCCCACGATCACATCGGAGGTCAGCACCAGGTCGGGCATGACTTTCTTGGCATACAGCACCTTTTCCAGATAAGTCTCCCGGTCATAGTGGCGGTTCATGGCCTTCAGCACCCGGGAAGAACCGGACTGGAAGGGCAGGTGCAGCTGCTTTGCGATCTTGGGGTACTTTGCCATGGTGTCGAACAGCTTGAAAGATGCGTCCCGGGGATGGCTGGTCATGAAGCGGATCAGGAAATCGCCGGGAATTTCAGCAATGGCGGCCAGCAGGTCGGCAAAATCCATGCCGCAGTTCAGATCCTTGCCGTAGGAGTTAACGTTCTGGCCCAGCAGGGTGATTTCCTTTGCGCCGCTTTCCACCAGCGTGCGGCATTCGTTCAGAATGTCCTCCGGCTGACGGCTCCGCTCCCGGCCCCGGACATAGGGGACGATGCAGTATGTGCAGAAATTGTTGCAGCCGTACATGATGGACACCCAGGTTTTCAGCTTGGAATCCCGGACCTGGGGAATGCCCTCGGCAATGGAGCCGGGCTCATCTTCCACGAAGAACTGGCGCTTTTTCCTATTCAGCACGTTCCACAGGATTTCCGGGAACTGCCACAGGTGGTGGGTGGAGAACACGCCGTCCACATGGGGGTAACTGTGCTTGATGCGCTCGGAAACTTTCGTTTCGCCCGCCATGCAGCCGCACAGGAAGATTTTCTGCCGGGGGTGGCGGCGCTTGGTATGGGTCAGGGCACCCAGGTTGCCGAAAACGCGCTGCTCCGCGTGCTCCCGGATGGCACAAGTGTTCATGATGACCACATCCGCGCCCTCGGCCTCGCTGACGATGCCGTAGCCGCTTTGGGCCAGATAGCCCCGCAGCTTTTCGGAGTCTGCCTCGTTCTGCTGACAGCCGTAGGTTTCCACGTAAGCGGTGGGGGCGACGCCCTGGCTCTGCCAATAGGCGGCGATTTTATCACAATAGGCGAACTGGCTTTCCAGCTCGGTCTGAGAAATGACGGTGGTTTTGGTGTTCATAGGGAAATCCTCCAATGGATACTATCTCAACAATAAATAATAACATTTTTCACGCACTATTTCAAGAGTGAGTGAGAGGGAAATGCGGAAAGATAAATTGCAGCTTATGTTGGAATGCTGCTGTATTAAGCGTTTCCGTAGGGGCGGATTTGGAATCCGCCCTAAGCCAAACCGGTTAATGCTGAGGGAGGATTGGGAATCCTCCCCTACGGAGGGATAGAAAGGCTGTAACGGAACAAGAATTTGTTTCCCGGTTCCGGAAAATTGTAAATAATCTATGATATGCTTGCATTCCCCAGAAAACCATGATAAACTGACGGAGTTGATTTACCGTAAACACGGAGAAAAGAGGATTCTTTCATGGAAAAATGTAAATTCTGCCAGGCAGAACTGGCAGAAAACAGCACTGTCTGCACTTCCTGCGGCAAGGACAACGCTGAAACGAAGAAAAAAGCAACGCCCGGCAAGATCGCCCTGGCTGTGGCTGCTGTGGTGGTGCTGGTTGCGGCGCTGATCGCCTTGGTAGCTGCCGGACTGAACAGCAATGAGACTGCGGAAACCGTAGAAGAAACCGTGACGGCCGAAACGGTGGAAGCGACCATTCCCGCCGACGGCAATCCCAATGACGAGACGGCAAAGGGCACCTATACCGCTTCCGACGAGGAAGTGATTGCCGCCGCAGACACCGTGGTGGCAAGAGCCGGCGATTATGAACTGACCAACGGCCAGCTTCAGGTCTGCTACTGGATGGAGGTTCAGAACTTCCTGAACTCCTACGGCAGCTATGCCTTCTACTTTGGTCTGGATTACACCAAGCCCCTGGATACCCAGGTGTGCACAATGGCGGAAAGTGAGACCTGGCAGCAGTTCTTCCTGGCAGGAGCGCTGAACACCTGGCAGAATTACCAGGCCATGGCTGCCGAAGCAGAGAAGGCGGGCTTCCAGCTGGATGCGGATACCCAGGCCTATCTGGACAGCATCGAAGAGAGCATGGAACAGAGCGCGGTCTACTATGGCTTTGAAAACGCCCAGGAATTCCTGGCCTACAATGTGGGCCGGGGCGCGGCCATGAAAGACTATGTCCATTTCATGGAGCTGTATTATCCCGGTATGATGTACTTCGAAGCCCAGCAGGAGGCCAACGCCCCCAGCGAGGAGGAAGTGGAGGCCTACTTCAACGAAAACGAGCAGGCCTATCTGGACAGCGGCCTGTCCAGAGACGACCAGTATGTGGACGTACGCCATGTGCTGATCATGCCCGAAGGCGCTGACAGCTCCACCATCCGCTCCGAGACCTTCTCCGAAGAAGCCTGGGAGACCAGCCGTGTCAAGGCGGAGGAACTGCTGGCCCAGTGGGAGAAGGGCGACAAGACCGAGGACAGCTTCGCAGCCCTGGCTATGGAGAATTCCCAGGACGGCAGCGCATCCTCCGGCGGCCTGTATACCGATGTGACCGAGGGCCAGATGGTGGAAGCCTTCAACGACTGGTGCTTTGATGAATCCCGTAAGCCCGGCGACTACGGCATCGTGGAAACCGAATTTGGCTACCACCTGATGTATTTCGTAGACAGCCGACCCGTGTGGAAGGAATATGCCAAGAGCGACCTGTCCAACGAGCGGGCCAACCAGCTGCTGAACGATGCGGTCGCCGGATATCCCCTGGAAGTGGAGTACGACAAGATCCTGCTGGGTTACGTGGATATGACCGGCGGTGAGGCAGAGACGGAAGAAACTGCCGGGACTTCTGTTATGGCGGAATCTGTTCTGGATGCTGACGACATGCCCATCCTGGTGATCGCAGGCGTGGCCATTGCCGCCCTGGCCGCTGTGGCCTTTGTCTTCCACAAGAAGGATAACGCACTGTAATGCCAAAAGAGCTGCCCCACCGGGTAATGTCACTTAGTTAAGAGGAAAGTCCTCTGTATCACAGAAAATGTGATGCAGGGGGCTTTTTTCGGGTGTTTTTCAGAAAAAGGACTTGACAAATCAAGAAAAATCGGACAAGCCGCCTTGAAAGCATTTTTAAGG
>JAXJGV010000003.1:0-23424 GCA_036300205.1 Oscillospiraceae bacterium | reverse complement strand
TAAAATTGAGGGATTTTACTTCTTTTTGGGGGATTGCCGCACTAGTGGTGCTCCGCGCAGCGAATCAGAAATGAGAATGATTGCCGGTGGCAATCATACCATAATTCATTGCGGGCTGGTTCGCGATGACATCTAATTTTATGGACTTTTTTGACACGCTGAAGAGCGGGTACATATTGTACCCGCTCTCATGATATCGCACCTGAAAAATGCAGTGCGGATGCATGCCTCCGCACTGCATTCCTTATTTCAGTTCGTCGATTTCCTTTGCAATGGGGCAGCTGCCCTGGTAAACGCAGTCACCATAACAGCAATCCACTTCAGAAACCTCGCCGTCTTCCACGATGACTTCCACCATCCGGGACGCGTCCAGCTGGCGGCAGTAACCGGAAAGGAATTTCTCGATCTCCATTACTTGTCCTCCGTGATGCAGAAGCCACGGGGACCGATGGTCAGCCAGTCGGGGGCCACGATCTGCAGGTTGTAGCCCAGAATGACCTTGCCGGAAGGGATCTCCCAGGCGTCGCCGCTGCGGTTGCAGTAGACCCGGTAGGTCTTGCCCTTGTAGGAACGGGTGAAGGCCACGTGCTTGTCTCCGGCTTCGAAGAAGTGGATGTCACCCAGCCGGAAGGCTTCGTGCTCCTTGCGCAGGCGGCCCAGCCGCTTGAAGTGGTTCAGGAAGTCCATGTCCTCCCGGCCCCAGGGATAGGTGCGGCGGTTAAAGGGATCCCGGTAGCCCTCCATGCCGGCCTCATCGCCATAGTACAGGCTGGCGCTGCCGGGGAGCGTGTATTGCAGGAAGGAGGCCATCAGCAGGCGGTCGTAGGCCACGTCAAACTGGTTGCGGGACAGGCGGCGGCGGGCTTTTTCCTCCCGGCTGCCGTCAAAATCGTCCACCAGCGCGGTGAGGATGCGGGTGGTGTCGTGGGTGCCCAGCAGGTTCATGTTGCAGTGAACCACTTCCTGGGGGTAGTTTTCCACGATGGACATGACCGTCTCTTTCAGCCCCTTGCCGCCGTCAAAACCGCGGACATAGTTGATGATGGCGGTACGGAAGGGGTAGTTCATGACGGAGTCCAGCTCGCCGCCGGTAAAGTAGGTGCGGCGCTTGTTATAGGCCATCTTGTTGGAAGCGTCCTCCCAGACCTCGCCCAGCAGGAACGCGTCGGGGTTGATCTCCTTGATCCGGTCCCGCAGCAGCTTGATGAACTCGTCGGGCAGCTCATCGGCCACATCCAGGCGGTAGCCGTCAGCACCCAGCTTCATCCAGTGGGCAACCACGCTGTCCTCGTCGGTGATGATATACTTGAGGAAGGCGGGATCCATCTTGTTGACGGTGGGCAGGGTATCGAAATTCCACCAGGAATGGTAGGAATGGGGCCAGTTGTAGAAGGTATACCAGCTATAATAGGGGGATTCTTTGGCGTTGAAAGCGCCAACGGAATCAAACTGCCCTTCCCGGTTGAAGTAAGGGCTGTTGGAGCCGGTGTGGGAGTACACGCCGTCCAGAATGACCTTGATGCCATGGGCGTGGGCGACCCGGCACAGTTCGGCGAAGTCCTCCTCCGTACCCAGCATGGGGTCGGGGGTCTTATAGTCGCCGGTGTCGTAGCGGTGGCTGGAGAAGCTCTTGGAAATGGGATTCAGATAGAGCATGGTGGTGCCAAGGCTGGCAATGTAATCCATCTTTTCGGTGATGCCCTTGAAGTTGCCGCCGAAGAAGTCGTTGTTCAGCACAACGCCCTCGGGAGTGGGCTGCCAGTCCACCTCGTCGTACCAGTTGGAATGGACGGTGTAAGGCTCCAGCTTGCCGGTCAGATCGCAGCTGCCGGATTTATAAAACCGGTCGGGGAAGATCTGGTAGATGGTTGCGCCCTTGGCCCAGTCGGGCGTCTTAAAGTCGGCGGGGATGCAGCTGATCTGCCACAGGTCTCCGGCTTCCATATTGGTATCGTCCCCCTGCTTGAACAGGCGGAAGCCGCCGCTGGGGGTGTCAATGTAGAAGTAATAGAAATAAAGGCCGGTCTGGGGGATGGAGAATTGGGCGCTCCAAATCTCATAAGCGCCCTTGCGCTCTGCCAGCGCGAAGGGGATATCCTGAGCAGTGGTTTTGCCGTCGTCGTATTTCAGCAGGCAGGTCACCTTGGCTGCCTGCACATTGCCGGGGATATGGATGTTCAGCGTGCAGGTTTCACCGGGAACCAGCGTGCCGAAGGGGGTCTTGTACTGTGCTTGCTTGCTGTCGTAAAGGATTCTCATGGTAGTCTCCTGGTAAAATTCGAAATAAGGGGCTTGCCGCAAAATATTATAACCTATTTTCTGGAAAAAGAAAAGGGGAAAATATAGGATAAATTGCAACCTCGAAAATGCCGCTCTGTAGGGGAGGGTCTTGACCCTCCCTCAGAATTACAGCTTATGCAAGTGTTGTTTTGCCCGGAAATGCCGCACCTCTGGTTCAAGGTTCTGCAGTATACATTGAAATGGCAAGGGAGGGTCAAGACCCTCCCCTACGGAGTATGGCAGCAAACGAGCATCTGCCTGCGATATGAAAAAATCCGCCCGGAGTGCTCCGGGCGGATTTGAAGTTTGGCAGATTACCAGGACAGCATGTTCTTGAACAGCTCCATGTAGCGGCCAGCGGGAACATCCCAGCTGAAGTCCTGCTCCATTTCCTTCTTCTGAAGTGCCTGGAAGGCCTCGCGGTTGTTGTTGTACAGATCCAGAGCGCGCTTCAGGGAAGCATAGAAGTCGTCGGCGTTGTAGCTCTGGAAGGTGAAGCCCAGACCGCCCTCGCCGTTCTCGTCGCAGGGAGGCACGGTGTCCTTCAGACCGCCGGTAGCGTGGACAACGGGAACGGTGCCGTAACGCATGGCGTTCATCTGGCTCAGGCCGCAGGGCTCGGACTTGGAGGGCATCAGGTAGATGTCGCCGCCGGCGTAGATGCGGGCAGCCAGGCCCAGGTTGAAGGTGATCTTGGCAGCCACCTGCTCGGGGAACTGGTTGGCCAGATCCTTGAAGAAGCTCTCGTACTGGGCTTCGCCGGTGCCCAGGATCAGCAGCTGGGCGTCCTCTTCCCACATCAGACGGCGGGCGATGTAGCACAGCAGATCCAGGCCCTTGTGACCGGCCAGACGGGTGACCATGACCATCAGAGGCACATCGGGCTTCACAGGCAGGCCGACTTCCTTCTGCAGGGCGGCCTTCACAGCGGCCTTGCCTTCGATGAAGGTCTCCACGTTGTAGTGAGCGGGCAGAGCCTTGTCGGTCTCGGGGTTGAAGGTGTTGGTATCAATGCCGTTGGTGATGCCGGTCAGCTTCCAGGAATTGTTGGCCAGGATGCCGTCCAGACCGTGGGCATAGTAGGGGTACATCAGTTCCCGGGCGTAGGTCTCGGAAACGGTGGTGACCAGGTCGGCAGTTTCGATGGCGCCCTTCATGACGTTGACGGAGTTGTTCATGTCCAGAGTGCCGCGGTACTCCCAGGGCAGGCCCAGCATGTCATCGAAGAAGCTGGAATTTGCCCAGCCTTGGTACTCGATGTTGTGGATGGTGTACATGCAGCGGGTCTTGGAGAACTGGCTGTGGTAAACAGCCTTCAGGTAGGTGGGGATCAGCGCGCACTGCCAGTCGTTGCACTGGATCACATCGGGAACGAAGTCCAGCGCCAGCATGGCGTCCAGACAGCCCCGGGAGAAGTAAGCGAAACGCTCGCCGTCGTCCATGTCACCGTAGATGGCGCCGGTACGGGCGCCGAAGTAATACTCATTATCCAGGAAGTAGACCTGGACCTTGTCGGCACGGTTCAGCAGCTTCATGACGGCGCAGTACTGCTGCCGCCAGCCCAGCTGGACGCGGAACTCCGCGACCTTCTCGGTCTCGTAAGCTGCGTTGGATTTGATCTTGCTGTAGTAGGGCAGGAACAGCGCTACCTCATTGCCTTCGATTCGGGAAAGCGCAGCAGGCAGAGCTTCCATTACGTCGCCCAAACCGCCGGACTTGGCGTAGGGTGCGCCCTCAGAAGCGCAGATGGCAATTCTCATACGGTTTCACCCCGCTTAACGATGATAGGATTCTTCTTGGTGCCGATGAGCTTTGCGCCGGGAGTAACGGTGACGTTCTTGTCCAGGATGGCGTACTTCAGCTCAGCGCCCTCGCCGATGACGGCGTCGTTGAAGATGATGCAGTTCTCGATCTCGGCGTCCTTGCCCACGGTGACCTGGCGGAACAGAACGGAATCTTCCACTTCGCCTTCCAGGATGCAGCCGTCGGCGATCAGGCAGTTCTCGATCTCGCTGGTCTCGCCGTAGTAGGTGGGAACGCGGTCACGGACCTTGGTGTAAACAGGATGGTTGCCGCCGAACATGTTGGAGCGGATATCCTTGTTGATCAGGGACAGGGAGTTGTAGAAATATTCTTCCACAGACTCGTTGAACATGGCAACGCCCTCGAACTGGTAAACGTTGACGGAGACAACGCCGTGCTGCCAGCCGCCCATGACCAGGTCGCGGTCCATGTGGAACTTGTCCCGGGCGATCATTTCCTTGATGTGCTTGACCATCCACTTCTTGCTCAGGACGAAGATGTCCATGGAAGCCACATACTCGGCGGGAGCGGCATAGTCAACGACCATGTCGGAAACTTCACCGTTTTCGTCCAGCTTCAGAGCCAGGTCGATGGTCTTCTCGCCGTTGCAGATGCCGGCCTTAGTGACCACGGTGACATCCTTGCCGGAAGCCACATGGGCGTTCAGGACAGCGTTCAGGTCCACGTTGGACAGGATGGCGGAGTCGATCATGACCACCAGCTCGTCGTCAGCGCCGTACTCCAGGAAGTCCATGGCGTTGGTCAGGGACTCCAGCTTGCCGCGGTAGGTGTCGGAAGCGCTCTGGGCGTAGGGAGTCAGGAATTCAAGACCGCCCTCTTCCAGCTCCAGGCCCCACTCCTCACCGTCGCCGATGTGGTTCATCAGGGACTGGTAGTTGTGGCGGGAGATAATGCCCACATGGCGGACGCCGGCACAGGTCAGGTTGGACAGTGCGAAGTCAACCTGGCGGTAACGGCCGCCGAAGGGCAGGGAAGCCATGGTGCGCTTGTTGGTCAGCTCACCGAGGCTTGCGTCATTGGTAAAAATAATACCCATTACGTTCATTGCGGAATCCTCCTCTTACAGCATGTCACCGGGCTTGAGCACGGTGTTGGCTTCTACGACAGCGCCCTTGGAAGTAACGCTGATTGCTTTCTGTTCGCCGTCAGCGAAAGCGCCGCCGACAACCGCGTTCTTGCAGACCTTGGAGCTCTCACCCAGGATGGCGTTGCGGACGATGGCACCTGCCTCGATGACGACACCGGGCATCACCACGGAATCTTCAACCTGTGCGCCTTCGCCGATGGTGCAGCCGATGGAAATGACGGAGTGCTTGACCTTGCCGTAGACCTCGCAGCCTTCTGCCACGAAGGAGTTGACGATCTTGGCATCCTCGTCGATGTAGGAAGAGGGCAGTGCGGAGTTACGGGCGTAGATGGTCTCGCGCTTGCCGCCCCGCAGCTGGAATGCAGGCTCCTTGCCCAGCAGCTCCATGTTGGCTTCCCACAGGGAGTCGATGGTGCCCACGTCCTTCCAGTAGCCGTCGAAGGGATAAGCCATCATCTTGTGGCCGGAGTTCAGCAGGTTGGGGATGATGTTCTTGCCGAAGTCATGGGAGGAGCCGGCGTCATCCTCGTCGGCGATCAGAGCGTCGCGCAGGACCTTCCAGTTGAAGCAGTAGATGCCCATGGAGGCGTTGGTGGACTTGGGAACAGGGGGCTTCTCCTCGAACTCGTAGATGGAGTTGTCGGGGTTGGTGTTCAGAATGCCGAAACGGGAAGCCTCGGCCAGAGGCACGTTACGGACAGCGATGGTGCAGGAAGCGTTGTGCTTCTCATGGTACTCCACCATTGCGTTGTAGTCCATCTTGTAGATGTGGTCGCCGGACAGGATGACCACGTAGTCGGGATCGAAGCGGTCCACGAAGTCGATGTTCTGGTAAATGGCGTTGGCGGTGCCGGCGTACCAGCCGGACTTCTTATCGTTGCGTTCATAGGGAGGCAGGACCTGGGCGCAGGAGTGGGTCTTGTTCAGGCCCCAGGGCTGGCCGTTGCCGATGTACTCATTCAGCTCCAGGGGCTGGTACTGGGTCAGAATGCCCACGGTGTCGATGCCGGAGTTGACACAGTTGGACAGGGGGAAGTCAATGATGCGGTACTTACCACCGAAGGGAACAGCAGGCTTGGCGGTCTTCTGCGTCAGAACCTTGAGGCGGCTGCCCTGGCCACCGGCCAGCAGCATGGCGATTACGCGTTTTTTCTGAAAATACATGGTCACAGCTCCTTATATAAATTGATGGATGCTCCATAACTTTTGAAAAATGGGCGCACTTAGCCACATTTCTCCACGCTCATAACATACCATATTTTTTTCAATTAAGAAAGGGACAAACTATCTAAAATATTTGTAAATCTTTCTGCATCTTGCACAATTGACAGCCACGAACAGGGGAATGCACTGGGCGTTTCTACAATTTTCAGCTTTTTTTCCATCCAAATCATGTCCAGCCAGCGGCCATGCTTGAAGCCGCAGCGGGGGAACCGGGCGCAAAACCGGTAGCCTGCTTTTTCATGAAAACGCAGGGATGCCTGGTTTTCCGAGCAGACCAGAGCGTATACCAACTGATAGCCCTGCTCCTGAAGGATCCATTCCAGAACGGTGTAGAGCTTTTGGGCGATCCCCTTGCCTCTGGCCTCCGGGCAAAGGTACACGCTGGCTTCGGAGCACCAGCGGTAAGCGGCCCGCTCAAAGGGGGCGCTGCCGTAGGCGTAGCCCAAAATCCGGCCGTCCTCCTCCCAGACCAGCCAGGGGAACTGGGCGGTGACGGTATAGAAGCGCTGCAGGAAGGTTTTCCGGCAGGGAACGTCATATTCAAAGGATACGGTGGTGTTTTCCACGTAGGGGGCGTAAATTTCCAACATGGCGGGGATGTCAGCTTCGGCTGCGATACGGATCATAGAAATTCCTCCTGGGTGTATAGGCAGATGATCGTTTGCTGCCGTACTTCGCAGGGGAGGGGCTTGAACTTCCCCTACGGAACGGTGCTATAGGTTATCTGCCGGACAGTACTTTCATTTTACGTCCCCAACTTGCCCACGTCAAGGTTGACATTTTCCGGAAACCCGGGTAAAATAAACATAACTATGCAACCAATGATAAGGAGGGAACACCATGGATGCTGGCAGCAGCGGCAACATACCCGGCCGAAGTAGACGAACGCCCACCGTGGTGGGCCTGTGACCTGATTCGGCCTGTATGATTGCCTCTGAATTTATACGGATCTCAAATGGGAAATGCTTATTTTCTGTTAGGATCGTGTTACATAATAAATTAGGAGGAGAATCATGGCAGAGCGTTTTGAAATCGTAGAAAAAGCCCTTCTGGCGATGCTGGATGAGAAAAAGTATTCCACGCTCCGGGATATCCTGGTGACCATGAATCCCAGTGACGTGGCGGGCCTGTTCCGGGGCCTGGAAGAGAAGCAGATCCCCCTGATGTTCCGGCTGCTCCCCAAGGAGCTGGCGGCGGAGACCTTCGTGGAAATGGAGCCCGACGACCAGGAGCTGCTGATCCGGGGGTTCTCGGATAACGAGCTGAAGGAAGTCCTGGATGAGCTGTACGTGGACGACGCCGCGGACATCGTTGAGGAAATGCCCGCCAACGTGGTCAAGCGGATCCTGAAGCACGCCGACCCGGAGATGCGTTCATCCATCAACCAGATCCTGCGCTACCCGGAAAATTCCGCCGGTTCCATTATGACCACGGAATATGTTTCCCTGCGGCCCCATATGACGGTGGAGGAGGCGATCCTGCGCATCCGCCGCCAGGGCATCGACAAGGAGACCATTTATACATGCTACGTTACGGAGAAGGACCGTACCCTGACGGGCCTGGTCACCGTGAAGGACCTGCTGCTGGCAGAGGACGACGGCATTGAGATCCAGGATATTATGTTAACCAACCTGATCTCCGTCACCACGCAGACCGACCAGGAAGAAGTAGCCCGGATGTTCAGCAAATATAACTTCCTGGCCCTGCCTGTGGTGGACGGCGAGAACCGGATGGTGGGTATCGTCACCTTCGACGACGCCATGGACGTCATGGAAGAAGAGGCCACCGAGGATATCGAGCTGATGAGTGGTATGATGCCCTCGGAAAAGCCCTATCTTCGCTCCACGCCTGCGGACCTGTTCAAGAACCGGTTCCCCTGGCTGACCATTCTGATGGTATCGTCCACCTTTACCGGACTGATCATTACCCACTTCGAAAGCGCCCTGGCCAAGGTCATCGTGCTGAATTCCTTCATCCCCATGCTGATGGGCACCGGCGGTAACTCCGGCTCCCAGGCCAGCGTTACGGTGATCCGCTCCCTGAGTTTGGGGGAACTGAAATTCAAAGACATCGGCACCGTCGTGTGGAAGGAACTGCGGACGGCGCTGATGTGCGGCATCGCTCTGGCGGCGGTGTGCTTTGTGAAAATCTGGCTCATTGACCGGATGCTGTTCGGCAACACCTCCATCACCCTGACGGTGGATCTGGTGGTCTGCCTGGCCCTGGCTGTTACGGTGGTCATCGCCAAGATCGTAGGCGGCGTTCTGCCTATGATCGCCA
Source organism: Oscillospiraceae bacterium (assembly GCA_036300205.1). Classification (GTDB taxonomy): domain Bacteria; phylum Bacillota; class Clostridia; order Oscillospirales; family Oscillospiraceae; genus Faecousia. The sequence goes on along the minus strand of JAXJGV010000003.1, from coordinate 14,729 downwards.
AGGTGCTGGGTGCGGACCCCGCCGTCATGGCAAGCCCCTTCATTACCACCATCGTGGATGCGGTATCCCTGCTGGTGTACTTCATGTTCGCCAAGATGCTGCTGGGCGTTTGAAACAGTTGACAATTGACAGTTGACAATTAACCGTTAAAAAGGCTTCTCCGGATTGGAGAAGCCTTTTTTGGTTGTGGTTATCCGGTCTGCGTCAGCAAGGAGAAACATGGCCGAACACACCTGCATGGACACTGTAGGGGAGGGTCTTGCCCCCCCTTACGGAGTCTTCCGGACACCGGCATGCTGCGTAAACCCGATAGCACATTCTGAGTATCGTTTTTGCTTAGCGAAACGATGTTCTTTGACAAACTGAAAAAATCCGCCCATCTGGGCGGATTTTTGGATCCAGTGTTATTCTACCTCGACCATTTCTTCCTTCAGCTCGCTGCGGCGGATCAGGAAGCGGCGGATGGCGAACAGACCGGCGATGCAGGCGATGCAGGCCAGGTTGCTCCAGGGATCGTCGTGGCTCAGGATCACGTGGCGGGTGATGGCCAGGGTCAGAACTTCCAGGATGTTGGCGGGCGTGGTGTCAATGAGCATTCGCACGAACTCCAGACCCACCACGATGGCCAGCAGGTTGTGAAGCATGTGCTCCACATCCGCGAAGTATTCGCTGCCGCCGGTAAGCATGCGGAATACTTCCAGCCCCAGGGCGCCCACCAGGGCGATAATGGCAATGACCGCAATGACCCGCTCCATGATGTGCAGGATGCGGCGGAAAATATGCTCCGTATGGCGGTCGTGCTTTTCGATCTTCTCCATATGGGCCTGGATTTTGGGGTCGGTGGACACAGGGGACTGGGTCACGGCAATTCCTCCTACATATATGATATTCCATTATACAGGATAATATCTAAAATTGGAAGAAAAATTTACCAGTATTTTAAACAATTTTACTTGCGGAAGTGTTTTCCCATTTCCGTTCGCGCACGTTCCACCTCTTCCCGCAGTTCTCTTGCGGACATCCGCAGTACGCCGCTTCGGAAGGAGCTGAGCTGCACCAGCGCGTCGGAGGAGGCTACCCGCACCGCATAGTTGCTGCCGATCTCGTAGGCCAGGGCCTCAATGTAGGCGTCGGCGGTTTCCCCCTCTTTGGTGTAGACCACCTGGATGTTGTGGAACTGGATCTTTTCGCCCGGATTGCCCTTTTGCTTGTAGCCGTCGAATACCACCACCAGGCGGCACTTGGTAAAGCCCGCGTAGCTGGAAAGGCTGTCGCACAGCTGCCGCCGGGCGGCGTCCAGGTCAGAGCGGGCCTGCTCCGCCAGATCCTCCCAGGCGAAAATAATGTTGTAGCCGTCCACAATGAGATACTTCTGCTTCGGGGCCCGGATGACGATTTCCTCTGTGGCCGGGCGGTTGCTTGATTTGACATTGTACAGCGGACGGCGGATGGGGCCGAATTCCCGCTCCATGATCTTTTCCAGCTCCCTGTCATCCACCCGGACGTTGCGGGTGATGATCTGGGGAGCTTTTTCCTCTTTCAGGCCGCTTTCCAGGTGCATGTAGTCCTTGACCTGATCCCATTTGACATTGAAGCCCGCGCCGTGGGCGCAGAAAACGGAATCGGGGGTGTTTTCCAGATCCGCTTCCGGATCGTAGCCCATTTCCGACACCACATCCTCCGTATTGTGGCAGGGAGCGTAGCCGTGGAGGGACAGCTGCAATCTGCCCCGGCCCTGGGTGTAGGCGGCGACGGTCTCGGCATAATCCCGGACTTCCGACGCCGGAACCAGGCCCTTCAGGGTGGAGAGGCTGCCGACGGATTCCGGGGCGACGAATTCGCCGCCCATGGCCCGGATATCGGTAATGGCCCGGCCGATCTGCTCCGTGGGGCAGGTCAGCGCAAAATCGTACCAGGGTTCCAGCAGGACGGATTTTGCCTGCATCAGGCCCTGACGGACGGCCCGGTAGGTGGCCTGCCGGAAGTCGCCGCCCTCGGTGTGCTTGAGATGGGCTTTGCCCACCAGCAGGGTGATCTTCATGTCCGTGATGGGCGCACCGGTCAGCACGCCCCGGTGGACCTTTTCTTCCAGGTGGGTCAGGATCAGCCGCTGATAATTGACATCCAGCACGTCCAGCGGACAGGCCGTATCGAAGACCAGGCTGCTTCCCCGGGGCAGGGGCTCCAGCAGAAGGTGACACTCCGCGTAATGGCGCAGGGGCTCGAAGTGGCCCACGCCTTCCACGGTAGTTTCAATGGTTTCCTTATAAAAAATGCGGCGGTCATCCAGGGTAATGTCCAGCCCAAACCGCTGCTGTACCAGGCTGCGGAAGATTTCCAGCTGTACCTTGCCCATGATCTGGACATGGATCTGACCGTTCTCCCAAAGCAGATGGAGCTGGGGGTCTTCCTCTTCCAGCTGGCGCAGCTTGGGCAGCGCCACCGCCGGGTCGGCTCCCTTGGGAAGGTTCACCCGGTAGGTCATCACCGGCTCCAACGCGTAGGCCTGTCCCGCAGGCTCCGCGCCCAGGGCCTGGCCCGCGTAGGTTTCGGAAAGGCCCGTCACCGCCGCGATCTGGCCTGGGGCGACTTCATCGGGGGCGGTGAATTTGTCGGCAGAATAGACGCGCAGCTGCACCGCTTTTTCCTCCCGGCGTTCCCCTTTTTGGTTTACATAATTCAGAACGGAGCGTACCTTCAGGGTACCGCCGGTGACCTTCAGCCAGGTCAGGCGGCTGCCCTGAGGATCCCGGGAAATCTTGTATACTTTCGCGGCAAATTCGGCGGGATAGTCCGTTTCCGGGGCGTATTTGTCCAGAACTTCCAGAAATTCTTCCACGCCCTCCAGCTTCAGGCCGGAGCCGAAGCAGCAGGGGAACAGCTTTCGCTTGGCGATGAGGCCACGGAGGTTGCCCTCGGTCACGGTGCCACTTTCCAGATAATTTTCCAGCAGGGCGTCGTCGCACATGGCGGCGTTTTCGGCGATGGCAGAAAAGTCCGCGCCAAAGTCCACGCAGCCCGGGGACAGCTGCTCCTGCAATTGCCGCAGCAGCGCTTCCCGCTCCGTGCCCGGCAGGTCCATCTTGTTGACGAACAGGAAGGTGGGCACGTGGTAACGTTCCAGCAAACGCCATAAGGTCAGCGTATGGGCCTGGACGCCGTCGGTGCCGCTAATGACCAGCACCGCGCAGTCCAGAATGGGCAGAGTCCGCTCCGTCTCGGCGGAAAAATCCACATGGCCCGGGGTGTCCACCAGGGTGATGCTCCGGTTCGCCGTCTCCAAAAGGGCCTGCTTGGAGAAGATCGTAATGCCCCTGGCCCGTTCCAGGCTGTGGGTGTCCAGGAAAGCGTCTTTATGGTCCACACGGCCCAGTGTCCGCCTGGCTCCGCTGACATAGAGCAGGGCTTCCGACAAGGTGGTCTTGCCCGCGTCCACATGTGCTAGTAGAGCCGTACAACATGGGGCCTTTTTCGGCTTATTCTCCATTGAAAAAGCCTCCTTCTTTACAATCGTACTGAGATTATAGCATACAAAAACGCTTTCGTCGATAAATTGAAGCGGTTTTTCTCGAAAATGTGGTATTGCTTGCCTATAGACACTGTCATTCTTTTGTTACTTCTGCACAAGGAGCTGTCCGCAACTAACGGACAGCTCCTTGTATTATCAGCAATTATTTCGGAAGATTGGGATGTATTCTGATCGTCAGTTCATCCTCCTGAGAACGGTAAACAGTTGCTTTTTTCATAACCAGCTTCCAAAGCTGGTTTTTCTCCAACGGGGTCAGAATCGAATAGCTCGCCAGAATCTGCTGCGTCACAGGAATGATTTGGGAGGTCGTTTGACTTTTTTTGTTACCTTCTGCCTGCTGGCGAAGCAGCTCAGCCTCAGAAATTTGAAGCTGCTTGATTTCTTTTGATAAGGCATCATTGCGCTTTGTGAACATATCGATGGTATAGATCCCCTTCTCCAGATATTCACAAATATTCTCCTGCTGAAGCTGTAACCCTGCAAGTTGGCCCCGAACTGCTTCCAATGCTGTTGCAACCGGATCTTCCTGCGGCTGATCGTCAGATTCCAAATGAATCATGTATTCTTCCAGCCACTCATCCATTGCATCATAAATCGATTGTTCTACAGTTGTACACTTTATAATTTTGCAGTCACAATCCCGTGAGGAACAGCGATACCAGGGTGTAGGATTCCGTTTCTTATCCGGAACTGTCCGCTTCATGATCGCCCCACATTTTCCGCACACCAGGATACCTGCAAAGGGATTCTTCAGTTGGCGATCGGTATTGACCGGATTATGATTCTTCTTCGCCTGAGCAGCCTTCACGCGGTCCCACTGTTCCTGCGTAATAATCGGCTCGTGCAGGCCATCATATAAATCATAGTCATCATTTATGAATCGTTTCTTCGCAAGCATACCATCCTTAACAACCTTCTTAACAGGTTCCTTTCTCCAACGAATCTTACCAAGATATACCTCATTGGTCAGAATATTTACAATCGATGTTTGACTCCATTGTCCCTTTCGGGCAGGAATATGTAAATCATTGAGCTTATATGCAATTGCGTTGTAGCCCATCCCCTGCTGACCATACATATCAAAAATCATCTGTACAACCTTGGCTTCCTCCGGATCGATACGAAGGCTGTTGCCTTTCTCACCGGGAAGCTTAAATGCCCGGTATCCATAGGGCGCCATAGAGCCCATGAATTTTCCTTCTGAAGCCGATTGATTACGGCCTCGCACCAGACGCTTTGTAATAGTTTTCAGTTCATATCGGCTGAACATGAATTTCATATCTGTAAATTGCTCATCGGAGTCATTCTGCAAATCGTATATTTTACCGGGAGTGATAATCTTACAGCCGTTTACCTGCAGGATCTGCATAATCTGACCCGACTCCATGGAGGAGCCTCTGGAAAGACGTTCAATATCCATGCAAACCACACCGGCATACATACCGGTGTTGATCATATCCAGCAGCCGCATCATTTGAGGCCGGGTGTAAAGGGACTCGCCGGAGACAACTTCCTCCAGAACTTCCACAACATTCAGCTTCATATTTTTACATAAATTCTCCAGAATCGTTCGATGACGGCTCAGGGTTTCAGAAACCGATACTTCTTCAAAATCTGTATCCATACGTGATTTTCTCAAATACATCAGATAGCGTTCCAAATCTCACACTTCCTTTCATTCCGTTTTTTCATCATTTTATGGTGGAAACGCTTCTATGACAAAGGTGCGGCCACTGAGGCCGCACCTTCCAAATTCCGTTATTATGCTGCTTCATCTGCATTCTCCGACTGGGCAGCTGACCGAAGAACAGCTGCAGAAACCAGTACTGTAACCTGATCCAGGATTTTCTGAATATCCTCTTTTCCCACATTGAGACAGCAGTCGGTGAGAATTTCAATCTTAGGTTCCATCATCACCGCTCCTCTCTGCCGCGCTGCTGCTTTTTCTGATAATCAGAAATCAGTTTCAGAATCGTTTCCTGAATCCGGGCAGTGCTGTAGCTTTTGGGAAAGAACCTCCGGAGGTCATCCACCCGGAAGCTGATCTTATCCTGCTGGTTAGCTTTCGGCTCCCGGAGGATATCAAAGATCCTGTCCATGGTCAGTTCTCCAGCCTGGCTCAGCTTTTTCATCTGAATTGCCTGAGAAAGGGACGGGGTACAGTCCTCGGATTCCATGGTTTCCAGAAGATCCTTCTGTTCCTGTTTGGTCAGATAGGATAGCTCCACAGCGGGGGTCAGAGCAATCTTATTCTCGTCCACCATGGTGAGGATTTCCGGGATCAGTTCTGTCAGACGGATATAGCGCAGAACCTGATTCTTACTGTCGCCGTTGTCCATACCAATCTTTTCAACTGTCAGCAACTTCTCCCCAACTTGGGGAGAAGTTTTTCCCTGATGATTCATGGCATCGCGTTTCAGCTTATATGCAAATGCTTTCTCACTGGGCAGCAGCCGTTCCCGGTGGAGGTTACTGTCCACCAGAGCAATCGCCGCAGAATCCCGGTCGAGGGTATAAACTAAGGCAGGAACCGTTTCGATTCCTGCCTTTCTGCACGCATGGAGTCTCCGATGGCCGGAGATCACCTCATATTCGTTATTTTCAATGGGTCTGGCGGTAATAGGAGTCAGTAATCCCTGGGTGAGAATACTCCACACCAGCTGTTCCATTTCCGCATCATCTTTTACCTGGAAGGGATGACCTTCAAAAGGTCGCAGCTTTTCTACAGGCAGCTGCATAGCCTGTACCATATTCTTATTTTTATTCAATCGCAATTGTTTCCTTTCTTTCAGATTTGGGTTCGTTGTATTCCGCAATGATCTCCGGCGGGATGGCAGTCAGAGTCTGCTGCAGCAACAGCACCGTATGCTGCAATTCTTCATGCTCCTGTACCTTCTTTTCCAGTTCCAGAAGGCGCTGTACACTGGGTTTGCTGACGTTTGCTTCCTTTTTCAACATAGCGATTTCTGCCTTGAGTTCCTTCTCTGCTTTTTTCAGGGCCTTGGATTTGGTCATCAGCTCTGCAACGCCGGGGATATATTCATCCAGGACCTTAAGGATCTCCTCTCTGACCCGCTTGGCATTCATGGGATTGATGCTGGAGAGCAGTTCCTTCAGCTTCTGCTCCAGCCGGTGCATCCTGGTGGCCTGTTTGAAGATTCTGGGAGGCAGGTGGGTTCTGCCGGTTTCACTGGCAGATTCACCCCGTTCCAGGTCGGGATACTTCTTCACCATATAGCTCCAGTATTCATCCTGCCACTGTGTCAGCTTTTTCCTGTTGCCGACGATATCCTTGGCACTGAGCCGACCATCCTCCGTAATGGGGACAAAACAAAGGTGCATATGGGGAGTTTTCTCGTCCATATGCACCACAGCAGATACGAAGGTATTGGGATCCTGTTTGGTTTTCATGAATTCCAGTGCCCGTTCAAAGTAACCCCGGATCTCTTGATGGCTCTTTCCAAGAAAGAATTCCGGACTGGCGGTGATCAGGGTTTCCACCAACCGGACACTGTCCTTCCGGGTTCTGCATCCTGCTTCCCGGATCTGACGTTCTGCTTCCGCCCGGTATTTGGGAGGAGGCGTCAGCAGATTGAAGTTCAGGTGCTTCCGTGCCGGATCGATGTCCGGGTTGCTGGCATATTTTTCCTTGGTGCGTTCGTTGTGGGCTTCGATCTGTCCGATCTCCGGCCCCTTGTACTTGTGGAACCGGAGGATACCGTACTGCGCTTTAGGCATAGTTCATCACCTCCACGGATCGTTTGGATAAGTATCGCCTGCACTCCACCACAACCGCTTTGTGAGGCTGTTTACACTCGTGTACGCATCTGCGGCAGAGGACGTTATATTCGACGCGTCCTGCGTCGTTCAAGAACAGGGACAGTTCCTTCTTTCTTTTTTGTGACATTTTAGGCATAAATGCTCTCCTTTCGTGAAAAATAAAAATTCTGTAAGTTTTCGGGTTGAAATTGGCCTGTGGAAGGCTCTGTAAGAGGCGAACCGTGGGGCGGGTGATAAATCATACGGCAGAGTGGAAAAACAGCAAACTGTTGCGTTTCGGGTTGACTTTTGCTCTGTTTCGCCTTTGTATCGGATTTTTCGACTCAAGCTCCCGGTTATAATGGTTTTTGCTCCAGAAAAACAGAGAACAAACTCAAAATCATGCGTACCGTACGTACATGCATACGTCCCGGTACGTTGGTACGTACGGTACAGATGTTTTGAGGTCCATTCCAATTTCTTATACAAATACCTTTACAATGGGTTCAATACCCCAGAAGCCCCAGACCCTGCGGCCCTGGTTATTCCGGACTTTGTTGTTATGTTCCAGGTTGTATTCCCGCTCATGCTGGGAAAGGTACGTGCTGAAGCTTTTGGCGGTCACCGGCTTTGTAGTGTTGTCATCGCACCACAGTTCATAGATGGCATAAAAATCCTTGGAAGTGATCTGGGAGTCTGACTTGAAGAGGAAGTAACCTTCCGACTCCATGAACTCTACAATGTTGTTGCCTTCCTTGATGGCGGATTCCATGTTTACCTTCGTTCTCTCACTGATAGTGAAGTGGTAATTGTTCCGGATCAGCCGTCTAAGACCTTCCAGAGCCCACAAAAAAATCCCCTCCTTTTCCGAGCACAGCTTCTCGGCAAGGAAAGGATCGTCTTCTCTGTTTTTGTCCTTATCCCGGACGGTAATGATGATCTGCCGCCGGAAGAATCCTTCGCTGCGGTCATAGAGGGACTTCATGGTGCCGTTACCAAACACCAGAAAACGGACATTCAAGCTGCCCTGATAGCTCTGCTGACCCTTTCTTTCCAAATCCATGGGGAGCTCGGCGCTGACGATGGTTTTGATATAGTTGGTCTGGGGCAGTGCCTCCAGTTTCATATCATCGTCCACCATCACCAGCAGATGCTCAAGATCTGCTCTGGCGAAGGGATTGGTCTCCACCTTCTGGATGGAGCTGGTGTTCATATTGTCTCCCAGCATGGCGTGCATTACGAGGCCTACTCTGGATTTACCTTCACCGCCCTTACCCACCAGAAACAGCATTTTCTGTGCCTTGGTGGTGGGGATCAGACAGTAGCCCATGTATTCCTGCAGCGTGGAGATATCCTCTGGGTACAGCAGTTGATCCAGAAAAGCAAGCCACTGAGAAGGTGCAGCTGCTTCGGGATCATAGGAAACAGGCAGCCGGTTCACACAGAAGTCCTTCTCCGGGGAAAATTCCCCGGAAAGGTAATAGGTTCCGTTGGCCAGGTGGATACGGTCGGTATGGACGCTCAACGGAGGGGAATAGCACTTCACCCGGAGCATGTCCAGTAAGCTGCTGATCTTCTTGGCAAGGCCGGAGGTCACATAGGGTTCGATCCATTCCAGGATCTCCTTCTTAAGCTTGTTCTCGTCTGTGACTCTGCCGTTGACGGTGAAAAAGGTGTCATTGATACAGATCATGGGGTGCTTTTCCAGAAAGGCTTTGCAGAAGAGCACCTCATGGATCTTATTGTCCTGGACCCAATCAGGAGCGTTCAGACTCAGATTCTCACTTTGCAATTCTTTCATATTTCTTACCCAGCTCCTTTCGCGCGAATTTCCGGAGTTCCACGATGGTGTCATCTTCCATGAGTTCCTCCACCATGGCATAGCGTTCCTCGAAGGTTGCCACCGTCAGACAGTCCAGCAGGTACTTCACCGTAGGCAGCATATGACAGGCGTGGACATACCGGGGATCAAATTCCCCCGGAACTTCCGGAGCATATTCCTCCATCCATTCTTTCAGCAGCCATTCATAGGAAGACAGTGCCTGCATGCACAGGATCTCATTGTTCCGGAATACCGCGAGGTTAGGATCCTCAGGAACTTCACGCACCATAACAGGCTTTCCTGAGGATACAGCTTCATCGAGCTGGATTCCAAAATCTGCAGCCAGCTGTTCTGCGGCATGGTGCTTGCAGAGCAGGAGCAGCTTGGCGGTGAAATCAATCACATCTCCGGTTGCATGACAGCCAAAGCAGTAATAGTAATCCTCGTTCAGCTTCAGACTGGGAGAGTGATCCTCGTGGAAGGGACAACGGGCCATGCCGTGTCGGGTTACGGACAGGCCGTAGCGTTCGGCGGCCTCCTTTACAGAGACAGCATCTTTGATTTGTGTGTAGATTGACATAATATTTTTCCTTTCATAAATAAGTAGTGAGGACATCTGCAGCCTACCGGGCGGCGGCGTTCTGTCCTCCTACTACATTTATGTGGAAATCTGCTAAAAACGGTCTAATTGGCCGACAGGCTGAAATCAAAAAACCTGACAGACAGGAAAAGTTCAGATAGAGGTTAGATTTACAGAGAAACGGACTGTTTGGTAGCTCTATAATAAGTCCGTAATTTTGGACAGAATATTTGCTACAATTCAATCACTGAATAAGAGGGGAGGTTTGATACGATGGCAAAGAAAATAGATCTGCAAGAACGGCTCAATATGCGGTTTCTGACAGTGGCCTACAAAGAAAAACAGGAGACCTATGGAACCTACAGCGAATCTGCCGATACAGGAAGCATCGCTTTGGATGTTCTGAATATTCCCGATTCTGTTCTGGAGGAACTTCTGGAATTGACAGACCCCATGATAGAACTGGTGTATTTCCTGAATAAAAACAGAAATCCGGATAATAAGACTCTTTGCAGGATGATGACTGCATCCAAAAATGTCTTCCAGGTGGTAGATCTCCTCCGGGAGGTTCCGCCTTTTGACGGCCAGGATTTTACATGGCTTGACGAGAATCTTCCCAAAGTATTTGCGCCGGAGAAGGTCACAAAAGCATACACAGAAAGGAAGAAAGAACAGGGAGAACTGTTCGTCCAGGCAATGTGCCTGGTGGCTCAGCTGGGCTTCGGAATCCGGGATTTCCGGAAGGCATTGATCCCATTGGTGGAATCCCTTGAAGATGAAGATATCTCCAGAAATCCCAAAGGGTTTTCTCAGAAATTTGATTCCTTCTTCAGTAAGGATGAGGAGCGGAAGGATCAGTGGATGGCCTTTTCCAATGTATCCGTAGAATATGTTCCAGAGGAAAAGGGCATCGTCCGGCGGATACATTATGCGTCTTTCCCCAGCATGTTCCGATCCAATCTGTATGAAGCCCTGGCTGCGGGCAATGCGCCGAAACGATGCCCCATCTGCCAAAAGTTTTTCCTGACAACCAATGCCCGGCGGCAGAAATACTGTACCGGCTACGCTCCGGAAGAATACGATGGTTTGACCTGTACCGCAGTTGGAAACATGATGGGACGGAAGTTCCGGGAACTGGCGGAGAACGACCCGACCATCGTCCTGTACCACAGAAGTGTGGACACACTCGATAAGCGTGTGGAGCGAGGCACGCTGGATAAGGAACTTGCAGCGAAGGCAAAACGAATCGCCCGGGACTGCAAAGACATTGCCATTGCCGATGCAGATTATGCCAATGGAGAATATCTGACGGATATGCTTCCGGATGCATTGATTGCCGCGGCAATGAGAAGTTAAATACAAGGAGGTGCACTTATGTCTGAAGCGGAAATGCAAATTGAAGAAGAGTCTCTGCAGCTGACCCCGGAGGATATCCAGCTGTTATCTGAATATTCCTGGGATCTGACAGGGTACACCTCCCGGTTCGGATACTTTTATCTGGGAAGCGAAAAAGAAAATGTACAGGGTCTGACCAAGTGGCAGGCAGAGCACATTTATCAGCTGACGCCCACACCTCCGGGCATGGAAGATGCTCTGCAGAACATGGAGAACAGCGGACGGATCAGCAAAGAAAAGAAGAAGGAGATCCAGCAGAAGAACGAAGCAATTGCGGATGCATACCTGACCCGGGCGGTGCAGGAAAAGAATCTTCTGTATCTCAGCTTTTTCCTCCACGGTTACGAATACAGGCTCAACGGAAAGGTTTACTCTTTTATCAGAAGGAATGGAATGGACCCTTATGATCCCGCACTGTTTCTGGACATGAAGCTTTCCCTGCAGGAACTGATCCTAAAAAAGCTTCCTACCTTTGATCCAGCCAAGGAAGCAAAGTTTCTGACATATCTTCATCATTTCATTTATGATACATTCAAAACATTCCGTATGAATCAGGAGTCCTGGAAGGTGAAGTCTCTGGATAAATACAAGGACATCCGGCGCATTGCAGCGATCTACAATGCCAATGTTCAGGATGAAAAGAAAACGATAGAAATATTCTGCGAAGAAACCGGATGCAAGCCGGAAACAGCAGAGCGTGATTTACAGGAAGCCATCGGCATCCGTGCCCGCCAGACAGAAAAGATTATCGACTGGGACGAGAATGAACAGGCAATCATGGAAGACATTATTCCGGACGGTAAGGGAAGCCTGAATCATATTGTCTGGAATCACTGGAAGGGAAAAGTCATCCGGGATGCTATGGAGAAACTGTCCTGGCGAGAGCAAACAATACTGAGGGCCCGCAATGCGATCTGCAGTAACTGCGGAGGCATGATGCCAAGGAAAGAGCAATTTCAGTTCCAGGAGATCGGCAAAAGAATTATGAAGGGTGCCAGCGAAAAAGGTGCAGAGGTTGCCTACCATGCTGCACTGGATTGGCTGGCAGTGCAGCTGATTGAAGACGATGCATGCCACATCGTGGATATGCATCTTGAAAATCTGGAGCAGGCAGAAAACAAAAATGCCGCCGCAACCTACCGGTATCGGGTAGATTGCGACGGCGAATGGGGCGAGATTTATTTTGATTTTGAAAACAAGAGAATCAAGATTCAGCGGCTTGCGGAGTGGGATACTACCAGAAGCCATAAGTACGCATGGAAGGTGATTGGCGTCATAGCGCTCAAAGGAAATAAGGAACTTCCGGAGAAGAAGCGACTCATCTTTTGGGCCGGGGATATCGGGCAGAAGAAGAAACGGGTGCTGCTGCAGGACGGGAGTGTGATATACCTCCCGCTCCCCCGGTGACGCAGCTGCGTTCAGAAGATTTTTTCAAAATCCTCTTCACTGCGCAGCACCACCTACACCCGAACAGCCGAATTTTGTCTGAGTGACAAATCCTGAATTTAAAGCGCGTGGCGCGCCAAAATCCGCCTGTTCTGCAGCCACCGGAAATGGTGTGTTCTAAAAGCCAACACCCCCTTTCCAGCGTCAGCGGTCGCAGAAGGTATAACACACTAGACTTTCCAACGGAAAATCGTGTGCCAACAGGGCGCTTTCGCCCCTATTGGAAGCCCTGAATCCAAGGGATTTGCTATCCCTTAGAAAACCCAGCCCGTTTATGCATATGTAGCTACAAACTGAAAAAATCCATTTTCCGCACATATCCATAAACGCAAAAAATCCCAGAGAGTTCCTCCGATAAGAAGAGGAAGTCTCTGGGATTTTCATTATTCCGCATTCATAAAACGAGAAAAATTCATGCAGCACGTTTCGCTGCGGCGAGAGATTTGGTTACGTTATTCGATTCCCTTATATCCATTTTTTTCGGCATGACCCAATAGATACAAGAATGCAAATGCAGGAATACGGAGCATATCCTTACCAGACTTGCTATTGTGAACGCCAAAATCAGAAGCGCTCTTGGTTACGACAATCGCTGCCGAAGCTTCAGCGCACAATTCTGCGATTGCATCGTCATCGGGAATTGGTGCACCTTCCCGATACTTCACCTCAATCAGAATATTACCTGCGTTATGGTAGTCAACAACAATGTCAATTTCCTTATTCTTTTTTCCCCCGCGGAAGTAACCCACCGATGTTGCCTGCTGATAATAGAATGCAGCCACATGCTTATAAACCGCAGTCTCTACAATCTTCCCCATTTCCACAGGATCCGTCAGCAGCGAATCATCCATCAACACGGCATTACGAATAGCTGCATCCGCAATATAAATCTTCGGTTTTGCTTTCAGTACACGCTTTCCTGCCATATCCACAGGCCAGCTTTGATAAATCAGATTGGCACTTTCCAAATACTGAATATAGTTTTCTACCGTAGGACGACTTACACCACTGAGTTCCTTTGCAATAGCCTCAATAGATACTATTTCAGACGACACATTGCACAGATAGAGGAAAATGCGTTCCAGTTCAGTCGCATTTCGGATATTATACAGCGAAGGAAGGTCTCTCTTCAAAACCTTATCCACAACATCCTCGCGCATGACCTGCTGTGCCATAATATCATTATCTGCCAGAGCCAACTCCGGAAAACCACCCACTTGCAAATAACGAGTGAAATGATTTTGTACTTTTGAAAGCTGCAGCATAATCTTAGTGCGATCCTGTTGGGTCATATGAAGCATTTGTGTTGCCTTAAAATTCTTAGGCAATTCCGGACGATCCAGATTCAGAATCTCACAGTATTCGTAGAAAGACATGGTCGGAACCTGAATGACCGTCCAGCGGCCAGCCCCGCTCTCCTGATTACCCTTTATCAGTGCCGGACTGGCAGAACCTGTTGCAACCACTTGAGTATCCGGCTGCATATCATAAATTGTCTTCAGCCACTTATCCCAATCTTGTGCATACTGAATCTCATCAAAGAAATAATATACATCCTGCTCTGCGTAAATGTTTTCATGGAAGCATTCCAGCACCTCGTTCACACCGCTAAGCTTCAGCATAGGATGGTCCATGGAAATAAATACAATTTTCTGCGGAGCGATGCCTCGCTCCAGCAATGTTTCAATCATCTGATACTGAATTGTTGTCTTACCAACCCGTCTGGTACCAGTCAAAACCACTGTCCGTCGAATATCTGTTTGATCCAGACGCTTCATAGCCTCGTGAAAAGCAAATCTCTTATAAGTCTTGGACATCTTCGGATTTACCGTTCCAGTCTTCCACCATGGGTTGAAGGCAGTTAGTACCTTCAGAATATTTTCCTTGCTTATGATTGCCATACCAGTCGCCTCCTTTTAATATATTATATCCAATATTTCATTTTAGTCAACAATGATTATAAGTATACTTACAATTATTTCTGCATAAGTTAAAACTTTCTCGGCGTTTCTTTCATTCTTTGGTCAGCCTACTTTATTCTACACCAGAAAAACCAAAAATGCTTATCGACTTAACTCAGCACACCACAAGATGTAGCAACCGCTCTGACAAGTCGCAGGAATACCTGATCTCCCGTCATGCGGCGGTTGAAACGGAAGCAGAACTCATCCAGATATGATTGCAGCTTGGTGCATCTG
>JAXJGV010000002.1:0-8590 GCA_036300205.1 Oscillospiraceae bacterium | reverse complement strand
TGGGAATCCCCATCATCGAAGGAGATTGCCACACTAGTGGTGCTCCGCGCAGCGAATCTGAAATGTGAATGATTGCCGGTGGCAATCATTCCATAATTCATTGAGGACTGGTTCGCAATGACATCTTAACTTAATGACATTTCCCGAAAGGAAAGTTTTTGGACTACGAAAAAGGATTCTGACCATGTCTATTTACAAACATTTCTGTGTCGAACAGCTTGACAAAACCGGCACCCTCACCGGCATTTCCTTTCATTATCCCGACAATTTCAACTTCGGCTACGACGTTGTGGACGCCATCGCCATGGAATCCCCGGAAAAGCGGGCCATGGTCTGGTGCAATACCGAAGGGGAGGAGCGGACCTTTACCTTCGGCGACATCCGCCGCCTGTCTGACCGCACCGCCAATGTCCTGCGAAGCGCAGACGTGAAGCGGGGCGACCATGTGATGGTGTGCCTGAAGAAGCATTTTGAGTTCTGGTACGTGTCCATCGCCCTGCATAAGCTGGGGGCGGTGATGGTCCCCGTGACCCATATGCTCACCGTAAAGGACCTGCTCTACCGCATGGACTGCATCGCGGTCAAGGCCATTATCTGCACGCCCCAGAACGGCGTCCCCGCCAATATGCGCACGGCGGCGGAGGAAAAGGCCCCGGAGTGCGCCCTGTTCACGGTTCAGGAGGACGTGCCCGGCTTCCAAAATCTGACAAAGGCTGTGGAAGCCGCTTCTGAGGATCTCCCCCGGCAGGAGACCTGCGTCACCGACCCCATGCTCCTGTACTTCACCTCCGGCACCACGGGCTACCCCAAGGGCGTGATCCATGATTTTTCCTACCCTCTGGCTCATGTGGTAACTGCCAAATATTGGCAGCAGGCGGAGGACGGCGGCCTGCATTTCACCGTTGCTGAGACCGGCTGGGCCAAATCCAGCTGGGGCAAGCTCTATGGCCAGTGGCTCATCGGCAGCGCCGTCATGGTCTTCGACTTTGACAATTTCGACCCCAAGCAGCTGTGCACCGTCATCAACCAGTACGGCGTGACATCCTTCTGCGCCCCGCCTACGGTCTACCGCTACCTGACCCGCAAGGGCATTCCCGAAATGCCCACCCTGCGCCACGCGGTCACCGCCGGCGAGCAGCTGAATCCGGAGGTCTCCCGCCGCTTTACCCAGCGCACGGGCCTCCCCCTGATGGAGGGCTACGGCCAGACCGAGACGACGGTGCTGCTGGCAAATTTCCGGGGGTCTGAAAACGTGGTAGGCTCCCTGGGCCGGCCCTCTCCCCAGTACCGGGTGGAACTGCGCACTTCCGACGGCGCCATGGCCCCTGTGGGAGAAATCGGCGAGATCGTGGTGGTGCCGAAAGACGGAAAGCGGCCCATCGGCATTTTCTCCGCTTACTTAAACGACCCCGAGCGTTACGAAAACGCCTGGCGGGGGGGCGTTTACCACACCGGCGACTCCGCCTGGCAGGATGCAGACGGAAATTTCTGGTTCCACGGCCGCTTTGATGATCTGATCAAGACCGGCGGTTTCCGCGTCGGCCCCTACGAGGTGGAGAACGTGCTCCACGAGCACCCCGCCGTGCTGGAATGCGCCGTGGTGGGCATCCCCGACGAAGCCCGGGGCCAGGCCATCAAGGCCTTCGTGGTGCTGAACCAGGGCTATGCCGCCGGGAAGGACATGGAGAAGGAACTGCGGGAATTCTCCAATGCCAGAATGGCGGAGTACAAGTGGATCCGCGTCATCGAATTTGTGGATACCATCCCCAAGACCATCAGCGGTAAAATTTGCAAAGCGGCACTGCGGCGGTGATCTTCCCGTCCCTTGCCGGGACAGGAGGAAACTTTGGCAGAACGGCTGAAAAACATGAAAGAGGCGCTGCTGCTGGCGGGCATCAGCGAGATCAACGCCAACGGCATCCGGAATTTCTCGGTCCGCCGGGTGGCGGAGGCCTGCGGCGTGTCCTGCGCCGCCCCCTACAAGCACTTCAAGGACAAGCGGGAATTCATCGCCGCCATCATCGAGTACGTCAACGCCCAGTGGGCGGAGCGGCAGCAGGAGATCTTGGCCGTCTGCGGCGGCAGCTACCGGAAGCAGATCGTGGAGATCTCCGTGGGCTATGTGGAATTTCTCATGGAGAAGCCCTATTACCGCTCCATCCTCATGCTGAAGGACGAGGAGTTTGACAACATCTACCACAGGACCCGGGGCCAGATGTCCAGCCGCAGCCAGCAGCTGGAGCGGGACTTCTTCGCCTCTTCCGGCTGGGACGAAGCCAAATTCCGCCGGAAGCTGCATCTGGTGCGGACCCTGATCTTCGGCACGGTGTTCCTCTACGACACCGGGGAGATCACCTACAACGAAGAAAGCCTGTCTGAGCTTCGCTGGAATATTGACCGGGAGTTTGATTTGCCATGACCCATGACTACATCCGCAAAGTCCACTACCACGAGACCGACAAAATGGGCGTCACCCACCACACCAACTACATCAAGTGGATGGAGGAAGCCCGCATCGATTTCCTTGACCGGATCGGCTGGAGCTACGCCCGGCTGGAACGGGAGGGTATTCTTTCCCCGGTGATCGGCGTGGACTGCCGGTATCAGCACCCCACCACCTTTGACGACACCGTGCGTATTCAGGTAGGCGTGGAGGAATTCAAGGGCGTGAAGCTGGTCATCCGCTACCGCATGACCAACGAAGCCACGGGAGACCTGGTGCTGACGGGCAAAACCACGCACTGCTTCACCAGCCCCGCGGGACGGCCCGTCATCTTAAAGAAGCAGTTCCCGGAGCTTGACGGCATCCTTCGGAAGCTGGCGGAGGAAGAAGCATAAACCAAGGCAGCAGCCCACCGGGCTGCTGCCTTTTGCGTATCCGCAAACCATGTCATTGCGAGGAGGTCGTAGACCGACGTGGCAATCTCCCGGCTTTTTGACACGCTGCCTTTTGCTGTGGCAGAAAATTTCCCAACTGTCTCCCTCCACCCACTTTCCCTTTCAGATTTCCTGTGGTAAAATAATCAAAAATACGGTTACGAGGTGAGGAATATGGGAAAGTGCGTGATCTTCTGCGCGGCGGAATTTGACTGCCTGGCGGAGCCGCTTGGGGAGGACGATTTCGTCATTGCCGCCGACGCGGGACTGCGCCACGCGGAAAAGCTGGACATCACCCCCAACGGACTCATCGGGGATTTTGACTCCCTGGGCTTTATCCCGGAGGGAGCCAACGTGTTTCCGGTGGAAAAGGACGATACCGACGCCATGCTGGCCGTCCGCCAGGGTCTGGCGCTGGGATACCGGGAGTTCGTGCTCTACGGCAGCATCGACGGCCCCCGGCTGGATCATACGGTGGCGAATTTTCAGACCCTGCAATTCCTGGCGGACCACGGAGCCTGGGGCTATCTGGTGGGCAGGGACTATATCATCACCGTGGTGAAGGACGGCGCCATCCGTTTCCCGGCGGGAAAAACGGGCACGGTTTCCGTCTTCTGCATGGGAGCCGACGCCCACGGGGTCACGGAGCGGGGGCTGTATTATCCCCTGGAAGACGCGGTGCTGACCAGCGGCTTCCCCATCGGGGCCAGCAACCATTTCACCGAAAACGAAGGGGAAATTTCCGTAAAAGACGGAAGCCTGCTGATTTTCTGGGACAGAAAAAACGGCTTCCCGGACAGGGAAAGCCGCAGCGCAGCAACAACGATGTCATTCTGAGCAAGCGAAGCGCGCCGAAGGATGACAGGGCGTGCGCTTTTTGGTTTTATCGAAAGTGCTACACCTTTCAATTCTTAATTTAACACCGGTGATGTTATGTTAACCTATGAACTGAAAAAATCCCCCGGCGTGCCCCTTTACGAGGCTCTGTACCGCTGTATCCGGGAGGATATCCTGTCCGGCACTCTGAGGCCGGATGAAAAGCTCCCCTCCAAGCGGGCCCTGGCCCAGAATCTGGAGGTCAGCAAAATCACAGTGGAGACCGCTTATAACCAGCTTCTCTCCGAGGGCTATATCCGCTCCCAGGAGAAGGTGGGCTATTTTGTGGAAGCCGTGGAGCGCCAGGCCCGGCCCCAGTCCGGCGGCGCGCCCCGAAAGGATGCGTCCCGGCGGGAATATCTGCTGGATCTGACCGCCAACGGCACCGAGCAGTTCCCCTTTTCTGTCTGGTCAAAGCTCCAGCGGGAGGTCATGCTGGATTACGGCGAACAACTGCTGCTGCCCCTGCCCAACCAGGGCATCCCGGAGCTGCGGCAGGCCATCGCGGGCCACCTGGCCGCCTTCCGGGGAATGCACGTGGCCCCGGAAAATATCCTCATCGGCGCGGGAACGGACTTTTTGTACAACCTTCTCATCCAGCTTCTGGGCCGGGATAAGGTCTACGCCGTGGAGGAGCCGGGCTACGGCAAGATCCGCAAAATTTACGCCGCCGGCGGTGTCCGGTGCGTCAGCGCGCCTATGGACAGCCAGGGCGTCATCCCCGACAGCCTGGAAAACGCCGACGTGCTCCATTTTTCCCCCTCCCACCACTTTCCTACGGGCCTGGTGACTCCGGTGAGCCGCCGCTTGGAGCTGCTGAACTGGGCCAGAGAGGGCAAATGGATCATCGAGGACGACTACGACTCGGAGTTCCGCTTCGACGCCCACCCCAAGCCCGCCATGCAGTCCCTGGATTTTGATGGCCGGGTGATCTACATGAACACCTTCTCCAAAAGCCTGGCGCCCTCCATCCGAATCAGCTACATGGTGCTGCCCCCGGCCCTGATGGCGGAGTTTCAGCGCCGCCTGGGGTTCTACAGCTGCACGGTGCCGTCCTTCGAGCAGTACACCCTGGCCCGGTTCCTGAGCCGGGGCTATTTTGAAAAACACATCAACCGGATGCGGAAATTCTATAAAAACCGGAGAAATACCGTGGTTTCCGCCCTGGAAAACTGCGCCTTTTCCCACCGCCTGACCATTCTGGAACAGGACGCGGGCCTGCATTTCCTGCTGAAAGTGGACACGGAGGAAACCGATAGGTCGCTGACGGAACGCTTAGACAGCGCGGGCGTCCGGGTCAAGGCTCTGAGTGAATACTACCACGACCACCCCGAGGACCAGCACTGTCTGGTGGTAAACTATTCCGGCCTGAAGGAAGAGGCGCTGGAACGGGCGCTGGAAAAGGTCAAGGATGTTATGTAAACAATTTTCCGGCGGCGGGGTATATTTCTCCTTGCCTTTTCTCCTGCGGGCGGCTATAATAGAAAAAATAAACGGCAGACTGTCGTTTGCCGCAGCGGCGGCCCTATGCTCCCCGCCCTACAGTAAGATTTTCAAACCTTGATCCGCACCCGTAGGGGAGGATTTTCAATCCTCCCTCAGCATACCACCTGCGAAACGGTTGGTTTTATTCGAAAATCCAACATTTTGACATGGAATGGGACGCTGGGAAACGGCAATTTACCAAAACATCAGGAAAGGAGGAAGACGCAATGGCCTTACAGCAATCGTCCTACCGGGGGTGCCTGCTGGGGATGGCGGTGGGCGACGCCATGGGATATACCGTGGACAACCGCAGCTGGCAGGAGATCCAGGAGGATTACGGCCCCAACGGTCTGCTGGGCTACGACCTGGTCAACGGCTATGCCGACGTCACCTCCTATACCCAATTGGCGGCCTTTACCTGCAACGGCCTGCTCTTCGGCCTGACCCGGGGACAGATGACCGGCAAAATGGCCCCCTTCATCAAATACATCGGCCTGTCCAGCCGGGAATGGGCCGCGTCCCAGCGACCCTGGGGCCGTCCCAGCCGCACCTACTGCTGGCTGCTGCGCAAGGCGGAGCTGTGCCGCCGGCACTGCATGGACACCCGGATGCTGGACACCCTGGGCCGGGAGAATCTGGGCACCCTGGAAACGCCCCGGAACAGCTACGCGGGCCCCTGCAGCCTGACCAGCGCCATCGGCGTGGGCCTGTTCTTCCACGAGGACCGGATGGACCAGGACGAGATCGACCGTCTGGGTGCGGAGGCTGTGGCCCTGACCCACGGCAGCCCCACGGCGTTCCTGTCCGGCGCGGTGCTGACCCACATCATGAGCTGCCTGCTCCGGAACCCTGCCGCTCCCCTGAAAAAGCTGGTCACCGAAGCGGTGGAGGCCATGAAGGAGCAGTTCGGCCACCAGTACAGCCAGGCCTACGACATTGCCACTCTGGTGCGCCACGCCATCACCTATGCCGAATCCCCCAACCTGAACCAGGTGGAGGTCATGGAGCGGCTGGGCTGTGACACCGCGGCCCAGGTCCTGGCGGGAGCCATTTATGCCTGCATGACCAGCCGTGAGGATTTTGACAGCGCCATGATCACGGCGGTGAACCACTCCGGCCGCAGCGCGGCGGTGGGGGCCATCACCGGGGCGATTTTGGGCATCCGTCTGGGAGAAGAAGCCCTGCCGGATTTTTACATCGAGTGTCTGGAGCCTGCGGAAGTGCTCCGGGAGCTGGCGGACGACCTGTACACCGGCTGCCCCATGGAGCGGGGCAACAAGCTGTTCGATCTGGACTGGGATTATAAGTACCTCCACGGAGGACAGTGAATAAAAGCACCGGTGCGGCAGCGCTCTTGGCCTGCTTTCCATGCTAAGGACCGGCGAAGGGCAGATTGCTATGCGCTTCTGCTGAAAACGTAAAAGCTGACACCCTGTGATCCTGAGCGAAACAAAGTGGAGTCGAAGGATCTGCGCACGATCATTTCCCTTCAGGGGTTCAAAGTGCGCAGATCCTTCGACGCGTGCGTTCTGTGGTTTGATTGCCACAGGCAATCTAAATTCGCTGTGGGCCGCACCATCCACGGGGGAAGGCTTTTTAAGGGGAATTATATGAAAAACACAAGAAAAATGGTTCAGGCAAGCCTGTTTGCTTCCCTGATTGCCATCTGCGCCTGGCTTTCCGTTCCCATCCCGCCCATTTCCGTCACCATGCAGACCTTCGCGGTGTTCCTGACCCTGGGCGTTCTGGGCGGCAAATGGGGCGCGGTGAGCGTCCTGCTGTATTTGCTGCTGGGCCTGGTGGGCCTGCCGGTGTTCACCGGCTTCCGGGGCGGCGCGGCGGCGCTGCTGGACGCTACGGGAGGTTTCCTGTGGGGCTTTCTGGCAGCGGCGCTGGTGTACTGGTGCCTGGAAAGGCTGGGCAGGCTCCCGGCCATGGGGATCGCTATGCTGGTGTGCTACGCCTGCGGCTGTGCCTGGTTTACGGTTTACGCCGGGGGCGTGGGCTTTGCCGGGGCGGTGATGACCTGCGTGGTCCCCTATCTGATCCCCGATGCCGTGAAGATCGGCCTGGCATATACCATGAGCGGCCGCATCCGAAAACATTTAAAATAATCTCAGTAGGGCGAAGGCATGACCCCGCCCTACCGGGAATTTCGAAAAAAGCATAACACCCCTCCCCCGGGCATAGGATTGTCCCAAAGGGAGGGGATATTTTATGCGGAAACGGGACTTGCTGATCCTGATCCTGGCCATCGCCGTGGCGGTAACGGTCGCCATCAGCGTATTTTCCCACAGCACTCTGGAGACAGGCTCCTGGGGCCTGAGCTTCCGGCAGGAGGGCGCGGCGCCCATCGGCAATGCCGGGGTGGACCAGCTGAAACGCTACGACGCCGCCTACATCGGCGACACCACCCAGAAGGTGCTCTATCTGACCTTCGACGCGGGCTACGAAAACGGCTGCACGGAGAAGATACTGGACACCCTGAAAAAGCACCAGGTCACCGCGGCTTTTTTTCTGGTGGGCAACTACATCGAGAAAAACGCCGATCTGGTGCGCCGCATGGTGGATGAGGGCCACATCGTGGGCAACCACACCATGCACCACTACGATATGAGCAAAATTTTGGACAAGGCGGCGTTCACCAAGGAATTGCAGGACCTGGAGGCCCTTTACAAGGAGACCACCGGAAAGGAACTTTCCAAATTCTACCGCCCGCCCCAGGGGATCTACAGCGAGGAAAATCTGAAAATGGCCCAGGAACTGGGGTATAAGACCGTATTTTGGAGCCTTGCCTATGTGGACTGGAACAACGATTCCCAGCCGACGAAGGAACAGGCCTTCGCCAAGCTGCTCCCCCGCACCCATTCCGGCGCGGTGGTGCTGCTGCATTCCACCTCCCAGACCAACGCGGAGATTCTGGACGAGCTGCTGACCAAATGGGAGGAAGAAGGCTACCGCTTTGGTACGGTGGAAGAGCTGTTTGCAGTTGGCAGTTGACAGTTACGGTGCCGGCAGATCGCCGTTCATTTTCAATTTTCAACTGTCAACTGTCCATTTAAAATGCTCCTAAAATTAGATGTCATCGCGAACCAGCCCGCAATAAATTATGGTATTATTGCCACCGGCAATCATTCTCATTTCTGATTCGCTGCGCGGAGCGCCACTAGTGTGGCAATCCCCCCAAAAGAAGTAAAAACCCTCAATTTTAGTAGAGAAATGTCCGAAAATTCAGGAGATTGCCACGCCACACGGCCCGCAGGCCGCGTACATAGCGCAACCGCCGAAGGCGGCTCTTAGCGCGGAGTAGTGTGCGCACTGGCTCGCAATGACATGGTTTTTCGACAGTCTG
>JAXJGV010000001.1:0-69317 GCA_036300205.1 Oscillospiraceae bacterium | reverse complement strand
TTTATTCGCTTCGGGTAGTTCTTCATCGGTAGTCCTCCTTAAAAATGCTTTCAAGGCGGCTTGTCCGATTTTTCTTGATTTGTCAAGTCCTTTTTCTGAAAAACACCCGAAAAAAGCCCCCTGCATCACATTTTCCGTGATACAGAGGACTTTCCTCTTAACTAAGTGACATTAGGCGAAAGCCCCGGTTTTTTACTTGGCAGCGGGAACGTGCTGACGTGCCCGGCCCTCCACAGTGCCTTCGGTCGCGGTAGTGGCGTTGGTGGCAGTGGTATCCTCCAGGGGGCCGTTGCCATGATCCACAGTAGGCTCCACGGTGTGCTCAGGGCCGTTGGTGGGCACGGTGGTCATCTCGGTAGTCGCGTGGGTCGGCTCCGTAGTGGCGTGGGTAGCGGGCAGGGTAGTGGGGATGGTATTGTAGTTTCCATTCCGGTTGGTGCAGCCGCAGCCGGTAAACAGCGCTGCGGTAAGGACGAGTGCCAGTGCGAGAATACTGTATTTTTTCATTTTTCTTACCTCCAAGTTTACTGGTTTCAGAGCTATTATTTCCCGTAACCAGCAGTTTAGACTGGAAAATATGCCCATACCGCTAACAAATGAAAGAAAATAAAAAAGTTTGCTTAAGCCATGGAAATGCAAGGTAGTTAGCATTAGGTAACTACAAAAAGTTTTACTTTCCGCATTTTATCATTGCTTTTTTCCGCAATACCATGTATAATGACAGCGTAATTATTAATAGATAAAGGAGAGTTCTTTTATGAAGAAGCTCGCTGTTAAGAAAGATGCACAGTGCATGGCATGTCTGCAGTGTGCCCAGGCCTGTTCCGAGGCTTTTTATAAGGAGTTTGATGTGACCCTGAGCTGCGTCCAGATCGTTGCCAAGGGCACCGGCGCCAAGCCCAATGTCTGCATCCAGTGCGGCAAGTGCATGCGCTCCTGTGAGCACGAGGCCATCACCCAGAACCCCAAGACCGGTGTGTACATGATCAACAAGAAGAAGTGCGTTGGCTGCGGCAAGTGCGTCGAGGCCTGCCCCATGAAGGTCATGGTCATGAAGGACACCGCTTCCAAGTGCATCGCCTGCGGCATCTGCGTGAAGGCCTGCCCCATGGATGTTCTGGAGATCGTGGAAAAGTAAACAAGCGAAAATCCCCGGGCAGCCGCAAGGCTGCCCCTTTTTTCGGTATGCAAAAGAAAAGGAAATTGTCATCGCCGACAGATTCCGACAGAGTAATGGGACCTGAATGGCATATAATGTCTTTCGGGGGAGGATTTTATGGAGAACAACGGAAAAAAGAAGAAGATCATCTGGATCGTGCTGGCAGTGCTTGCCGTACTGATCCTGGCCGCCATCATAGCGGCGGTTATTTATTGGAACAGTATGCTCAATCTCCTGGGCAGTGCCCAGGAAACGGTGCCCACCCTGTCCCAGGAGGAAATCGACGCCCTGCTGGGCACCACGGAGGCCACCGTTCCGGAGACCACAGTCCCGGAAGAGACCTGGCCCACAGTCGTATCGGATAAGAACATTACCAACATCATGCTGGTAGGCCAGAACTACCGGGAGGACGAGCCCAACAAGCTGTCGGACACCATGATCCTGTGTTCCATCAACCGCAAGACCAAGACCATGACCATGGTTTCTTTCCTGCGGGACCTCTATGTCCCGCTGCCTGCCTACGCGGGCCACGGCCCCGGCAGAAACCGCATCAACGTCTGCTACGCCCTGGGAAGCACCTGGAAGGGGACTTCCGAGGGCGGCATGGAAATGCTGGCCCTGTGTGTCGAGCAGAATTTCGGCATCCATGTGGACCATACCATCGAGGTCAGCTTTGAGACCTTCACCGCCATCATCGACGGCTTCGGCGGCGTGGAAGTGGAGGTAACGGAAGAAGAAGCCCAGTATATGACGGAAAAGATCGGCTATGTCGGTGATATCAAACCGGGCCTGCAAACCCTGGACGGCAGCGAAGCCCTGGCCTATGCCCGAATCCGCAAGATCGACGGCGACCGCCAGCGTGCCGCCCGCCAGCGGAAGGTCATCACCGCGCTGATCGACAAATGCCGTGACCTGAGCCTTCTGGAACTGCATAACGCGGCCACCTACGTGCTGCCGCTGATCATCACGGATATGACCAACAAGGAGATCACCAACTACGTCTGGGAGCTTCTGCCCATGGTCAAGGACATCAAGCTCGCGTCCCTGACCTGTCCTGCGGATACCGAGACCCTGCCGCACAGCATGTGGGGCAAGACCATCGACCTCTACGGCTACCAGTCCAGCGTGATCGAGTGCAACACAGCCCTGAATGGCCGGTATCTGCGCTATGCCCTGGGCATCAAAGAAACGGAAGAATAAGAGTATGCCCCGGCTTACCGGGGCATTTTTCCAGACGGAAAATGAAAAAAATGCTTGTATTCCAGGGGAACGCATGGTAGAATTGCGGATGAACGAACAGACATAATACCAACACGATCCATCAGGAGGCAATACATGAGCTATCATGGACATTTTGAAAATCAAAAGCAGCCAAAGCAGCCCAAGAAGAAAATGCATAAGGGCCTGAAGATCTTCTTGATCGTTCTGGCTGTTCTGGTGGTGATCATTGCCGCGGCTGCCATTGCGGGCTGGACCTACTTCCACAATATGGCAAGCAAAATGAACATCGTGACGCTGCCTTCAGACCTTTATAACTACACCGAAGAAACCACCGAACCCATGGAGAACACGGAAGCAGCGGAAACCACGGAGGCTGCCACCGAAGCCACCACCGTGGAGACCACCGTTCCTCCCATGACTGCGGATGACATCGTCAACATTCTGGTGGTTGGTCAGGCAGCCCGCGCGGGTGAAGAAAGCCATATGGCGGATACTTCCATCCTGGTTTCTGTGAATACATATACCGGAACGGTCACACTGTTCTCCGTGCTGCGGGATACGCTTGTAAAACTTCCGGCATATAAGGACAGCACGGGCAGAAGCCACACGGAAGGCGGAGCCAAGTTTACCGTTGCCTATAACCTGGGCTATAGCTGGGGCGGCACGGCAGACGCCATGGCGTATACCAACCTCACGCTGTATAATAACTTCGGCGTGGAGGTCGATTACAACATTGAGATCGACTTCGAGAGCTTCACCAAGGTCATTGACTATCTGGGCGGTGTGGATATCGAGCTGACCCAGGCGGAAGCCGATTACCTGAACAAGGATGACCTGTATGTCCTGTACGATGTGGAAGCCGGCGTCCAGCACCTGGACGGCATGGCGGCTCTGTCTTATGCCCGTATGCGGAAAGCCGAGGGCGACAGCGAAAGCGACATCAAGCGTTCCGCCCGTCAGCGCAACCTGATCAGCGTCCTTCTGGATAAGGTGCGGTATCTGAGCCTGTCCGAACTTCAGGGCGTAGCGGATACCCTGCTTCCTCTGATCACCACCACCATGCAGCCTACGGATATTGCCAAGCTGCTGGTGAAGATCGCGCCCATCATCTCAAACCTGCAGCTCGAGAACGCCACAATGCCCATGGAAACCACCTACTGGGGTGAAATGTACGATATTTACGGCAACGGCATGCAGCACAGCATTCTGCGCTTTGACGCGGGCCAGAACAAGAAGCTGATCCGTGCCATTACCGAAGCTGAAATCTCTGAATAACCCGCTTGCCTCCGCTGCCCTCCGCAGCGGAGGTTTTTTGTTGGAGAATCCTGTACCGGGCTGCCGGCGCAGAAAACATGGCTTTGACCGAAAAACAAAAAAGTGCTTGTATTATGGCAAAGCCCATGGTAAAATAACGGGTGAACCAATAGACATAACACGAATTCTGTCCATCAGGAGGTAATACATGAGCTATCATGGACATTTTGAAAATCAAAAGCAACCCCAACAGCCCAAGAAAAAAAAGCATAAGGGCCTGAAGATCTTCCTGATCGTTCTGGCTGTTCTGGTGGTGATCATTGCTGCGGCTGCCATTGCGGGCTGGACCTACTTCCATAATATGGCAAATAAAATGAACATCATTGAACTGCCTGAGGATACTTACGTCTATACCGAGGAGACCACCGCACCAGCAGAAACCTTGGAAGCCGATGAAACTACGGAAGCCGCCACCGAAGCAACCACGGTAGAGACCACGGTGCCTCCTATGACTGCGGATGATATCATTAACATTCTGGTAGTTGGCCAGTCTGCCCGTGCCGGTGAAGCGTCCCAGATGGCGGACACCACCATTCTGGTCTCTCTGAACACGTATACCGGTACGGTAACATTGTCCTCCGTTCTGCGGGACTCTTACGTAAAGCTGCCGGACTATAAGGGCCACACCTGCGGCAGAGCGAAGTTCACAGTCTGCTACAACCTGGGCTACCAGTGGGGCGACGGCACCGCCGGTGCAATGGAAATGACCAACATCTGCATGAAGGATAACTTCGGCGTGGAGGTTGATTATAATATTGAGATCGACTTTGAGAGCTTCACCAAGGTCATTGACTACCTGGGCGGCGTGGATATCGAGCTGACCCAGGCCGAGGCTGATTACCTGAACAAGGACGATCTGTATGTCCTGTACGATGTGGAAGCCGGTGTCCAGCACCTGGACGGCATGGCAGCCCTGTCCTATGCCCGTATGCGGAAAGCCGAAGGCGACAGCGAAAGCGACATCAAGCGTTCTGCCCGTCAGCGCATTCTGATCGAGACGCTGCTGAACAAGGTCCGTTATCTGAGCCTTTCCGAGCTGCAGGGTGTTGCGGATGAACTGCTGCCCCTGATCACCACCACCATGAAGTCCACGGATATTGCCAAGCTGCTGGTGAAGATCGCGCCGATTATTTCGAACCTGAAGATCGAAAGCGGCACCATCCCTGTCGAAGGTACCTACTGGGGCGAGATGGTGGATATTTACAGCGACGGTATGCAGCACAGCGTTCTGAAGTTCGAATCTGCACAGCAGAAGAAACTGATCCGCGCCATTACCGAGGCTGAAATTTCTGAATAATTCCGGGAACCTCCGCTGCGAACAGCAGCGGAGGTTCTTCCTTTTGTAATATAAATTTCACGTTTGTAATAATTGCATAATCCACGGGAGTATGCTATACTGTTATAGATTATACACCCGGAGGCGTTTATGACCGAACTGACTGATTTTCAGCGGAAAATCTCCGCTTTGCTGCCCGAAATGGAGCTGCGTTTTCACGAACCCATGTCCAAACACACCTCCTTCCGCATTGGCGGGGGGGCGGAAGTGATGGCTTTCCCCAAAACCAGGGAAGAACTGGCGGATTTGTTAAAAGCGTCCGCTTTATTGGACTGTAAAACCGCTATACTAGGTGCAGGAACCAACGTACTGGCCCCCGACGACAGGATGGAAGGTCTGGTGATCTGCCTGAAGGACTGCCTGGACGGCATGGAGCAGCTGGATGAGACCCATATCCGGGTCATGGCTGGCGTGACTATGAGCCGCGCGGCTGTTTTCGCGGCGAACCTGGGCCTTTCCGGCCTGGAATTTGCCCATGGCATCCCCGGCAGCGTAGGCGGCGGCGTTTATATGAACGCGGGCGCCTATGGCGGCGAGATCTGCCAAGTCTGCGAACGTGTGGAAGTTATGGACCGGAGCGGCAATCTCCGCCGCCTGTCCGGGGAGGAAATGCAGTTTTCCTACCGCCACAGCATCCTGGAAGAAACCACCGACCTGGTGGTCAGCGCAGACTTCGCCCTGACAAAAGGCGATACGCAGACCATCAAGGCCCGGATGAAAGAACTCATTGGCAAGCGCACCGCTTCCCAGCCTCTGGATCTGCCCTCCGCAGGCTCTGCCTTTAAACGTCCCGCAGGCGGCTACGCAGCCGCCCTCATCGACCAGGCGGGCCTGAGAGGCTATCAGGTAGGCGGCGCCGCCATCTCAACGAAACACGCGGGTTTTGCCGTAAACCTGGGCGGCGCCACCGCCGCGGATGTCCGGAACCTTCTCACCCAGGTCTCCGACAAGGTATTCGACCAAACCGGCATCCGCCTGGAACCGGAAGTGCGTATCTGGTAAGAATTCCGCACTTCCCGCGCTGCACTCCACACTGAATCGAAAGGGGGCCTCCCCATGGCCGCATCCTTCTCCGCAGCCGCCAAAGCGGAGGTCTGCCGTATTCTGCCCCAGAAGCATTGCTGCGCCCTGGCAGAATGCTTCGGCATCCTGCTGTATTGCAACAGCTTCCAGTCCGACGGCATCAAGATCATTACGGAAAGCCGGGAATTTGCCTATATCCTGCCCAAACTTTTCAAAAAAGCCTTCGATCTGACCTTCGACAGCTATCCCAGCCTGGAAGCTCCCGGCAAACTGGTCTTCCAAATCTGGGACGCGGAAAAAATAGGCGATATCATGGATTCCTTCGGCTTCAGCCCGGACGGCACATTGTCCCTTCACGTGAACCTTCCCATTGTGGAGGATGACTGCTGCAAAGCGGCCTTCCTCCGGGGCGCGTTCCTGGCGGGCGGCAGTGTCACCGACCCTGGCAAGGGCTATCATATGGAAGTTACCACCACCCACCAAAGCGTGGCCCGGGAAACGGACGCCCTGATCCGGGAGGTCATGGCGTTTGCGCCAAAAACCGCCCAGCGGGGCGGGGGACAGGTGCTCTACATAAAGCAAAGCGAGCAGATCTCCGATTTTCTGACCTACCTCAGCGCCCCCGTTGCCGCCATGGGCATCATGGAGACCAGGCTGGAAAAGGAGCTGAACAACAAAGTCAACCGCCGCTGTAACTGCGACGACGCCAATACCTCCAAAGTGGTGGAAGCTGCCCAGGAGCAGCTGGCCGCCATCCGCGTTCTGAAAGAAGCGGGAATGCTGGAAAAGCTGCCTGCCAAAATGAAGCAGGCGGCGGACGCCCGGGAGAAGAACCCCTCCGGGTCTCTCAGTGAGCTGGCCGCCATGATGGAGCCCCCCATTACCAAACCCGCCATGAACAACCGCATGAAAAAACTGGTACAACTTGCGAAGGAGACTGTGCAATGAGCTTTGTGCATTTACATGTTCATACCGAATACAGCCTCCTGGACGGCGCCTGCCGCATTGACGGCATCATGGACCGGGTCAAGGAACTGGACCAGACTGCCGTTGCCATCACCGACCACGGCGTCATGTACGGCTGTATCGATTTCTATAAAGCCGCCAAGGCCGCGGGCGTCAAGCCGATCATCGGCTGCGAGGTCTATGTTGCCCGCCGCGGCATGAATGAACGGGTCCACGGCATCGACAATGATCCTTACCATCTGGTTCTGCTGTGCGAAAACCGCACAGGCTACGAGAATCTGTGTATGCTGGTATCGGAAGCCTTTATCCACGGCTTCTACGGAAAACCCAGAATTGACCTGGAACTGCTGGAAAAATACCATGAGGGCCTGATCGCCCTGTCCGCCTGTCTTGCCGGTGCTATCCCCCAGTACCTGATGGCGGAGGATTATGCCGCCGCCAAGGAATACGCCCTGAAGCTGGCAGAGATCTTCGGTGAAGGCAACTTCTATCTGGAACTTCAGGACCATGGCATTGACGAACAGCGCCCCGTGAACCAGGGCGTTCTGCGCCTTGCCCGGGAGACCGGCCTGCCTCTGGTGGTCACCAACGATGCCCACTATCTGCGCAAAGAGGATGCCGAAATGCAGGACGTTCTGCTGTGCATCCAGACGGGTAAGACCGTGGACGACGAAAACCGCATGAAATTCCAGACCGAGGAATTCT
This sequence comes from Oscillospiraceae bacterium, assembly GCA_036300205.1. Lineage (GTDB taxonomy): Bacteria > Bacillota > Clostridia > Oscillospirales > Oscillospiraceae > Faecousia. The sequence goes on along the minus strand of JAXJGV010000001.1, from coordinate 61,593 downwards.
ACCTCAAGAGCGAAGACGAGCTTCGGGAACTGTTCCCGAACTGTGGCGAAGCCTTTGAAAATACGGTGAAGATCGCCGAGCGCTGTAATTTGGAATTTACCTTCCACGAATACCACCTGCCCTCATTCCCCGTCCCGGAGGGCTATACCAACGAAGCATATTTCCGGGAACTGTGCTATAACGGCTTCAAGGAACGCTATGAAAATCCGCCCCAGGAATATGCTGACCGCCTGGAATATGAGATCAGCGTCATCAGCCGCATGGGCTACGTAAACTACTACCTGATCGTCTGGGATTTCATCCGCTACGCCAAGGAGCAGGGGATCCCCGTAGGCCCCGGCCGTGGCTCCGGCGCAGCTTCCATCGTGGCCTACTGTATGCACATCACGGAAGTAGACCCCATGAAGTACGCCCTGATCTTCGAACGTTTCCTGAACCCCGAACGCGTCAGTATGCCCGATTTCGATACGGACTTCTGCCAGGAGCGCCGGGGCGAGGTCATTGAGTACGTCATGCGAAAATACGGCTCTGACCATGTGGCCCAGATCGCCACCTTCGGCACCATGGCCGCCCGGGGCGCCATCCGGGATGTGGGCCGTGCTCTGAACTTTACCTATGCGGAAACGGATGTGGTCGCCAAGCTGGTGCCCACAACCCTCCACATTACCCTGAAGGAAGCCCTGGAGGTTTCTCCCAAGCTGAAAGAAATGTACGACGGCGACGAGCGGGTGAAGAAGCTCATCGACACCGCCATGAGCCTGGAGGGCATGCCCCGCAACACCTCCACCCACGCCGCGGGCGTGGTCATCACCGCCGACCCGGTTTACAGCTACGTCCCTCTGTCCCGCAATGACGACACCATCGTTACCCAGTATACCATGACCACCATTGAGGAGCTTGGCCTTCTGAAAATGGACTTCCTGGGCCTGCGCAACCTGACGGTCATTCGGGACGCGGAAAAACAGATCCAGCAGCTGCAGCCGGACTTTTACATCGACAAAGTTCCCGATGATGATCCGGAGACCTTCGCCATGCTGGCAGAGGGCAAAACCCAGGGCGTGTTCCAGCTGGAATCCGCCGGCATCACCGGCGTCTGTGTCAACATGAAGCCTACATCCATTGAAGACATGACGGCTATCGTGGCATTGTACCGCCCCGGCCCCATGGATTCCATCCCCACCTTTATTGCCAACAAGCTGGATCCCCGCAAGATCACCTATAAAACGCCTCTTCTGGAACCGATCCTGAAGGTTACCTACGGCTGTATCGTCTACCAGGAGCAGGTCATCAATATTTTCCAGACCCTTGGCGGCTACACCATGGGCCAGGCAGACAACATCCGCCGGGCCATTTCCAAGAAGAAAATGAAGGTCATTGAGGCAGAGCGCAAGGTCTTCGTCTATGGCGACCCGGCCCAGAATATCAGCGGCTGTATCGGACACGGCGTTCCCGAGGCCGTGGCCCAGTCGATTTACGATGAGATTGTCGATTTTGCAAACTATGCCTTCAATAAGGCCCATGCCGTTTGCTATGCCGTGGTCTCTTACCAGACCGCCTACCTGAAATGCCATTACCCCCGCCAGTACATGGCGGCCCTGATGACCTCCGTGCTGGACTCTGCCACAAAAATTTCCGGCTATATCGCCGAGTGCAAGGAATTGAACATCCCGGTCCTGCCTCCTGATATCAACCATTCCGACGACCACTTTACCGTGGAAGGGGATGCCATCCGCTTTGGCCTTGGCGCCGTGAAAAACGTGGGCCGTGGATTGATCCGCACCATGGTGCGAAAGCGCACCGAAGGCGGTCCCTTCAAGTCTCTGGAGGACTTCATCGAGCGGATGGGGGAGGGGGAGCTGAACAAGCGCGCCGTGGAAAACTTCATCAAATGCGGCGCCGCCGACTGCTTCGGCCATCACCGCAGCGAATTGCTGACGGTCTATGAAAGCATGATGGATGCCATCGCGTCCTCCCGCAAAAAAAATTTGGAAGGCCAGATGGGCCTGTTTGCCATGCTGGACGAGGACGATGCCGCCGCAAAGATCCCCATTCCCAAAATGAAGGAGCTGAACAAAGCCGACCTTCTTGCCATGGAGAAGGAGACCACCGGCATTTACATCTCCGGCCACCCCATGGACGACTACCGTCCCTACCTGCGCAACACCCATGTCATCCACATCGGAAAGCTGATGGATGAGGAGAGCGCCTTTGAAGACGACCAGATCGTCAGTGTGGCAGGCATCATCCAGAGCGTGAAAATGAAGACCACCCGCAGCAATTCCATGATGGCCTACGTCACAGTGGAAGATGATACCGCCGCCATTGAGATGCTGGCCTTCTCCAACGTCCTGAACCAGTACGGCGGTTACATCCGGGAGAACAGCCCTGTGGTCATCACAGGCCGCCTGTCCCTGCGGGACGACAAGGAGCCGCAAATTGTCATCAACCGTGCCCGTCCCATTTCTGACTATGCCGACGGAAACCCGGAACCCCAGCAGCCCGCCCCCAGGCAGAACGCGCCCAAAGCAGGCACATTGTATCTGCGCCTGCCCAGCGAGGAAGGGAAGCTCTTCCCCAAGATCCGGGCCATCCTGAACATGTTCCCGGGAGACAGCGGGGTGGTGCTCTACTTCGCCGATACCAAGCAGCGCCGGGGCACCCGGTGCGCCATTATGGATAATCTGCTGAAAGAGCTGAAAAATGTTCTGGGCGAAGCAAATGTTGTCTTAAAATAGCTTTTCATTTCCAAATATTTGTGCTACAATATACGATTGAGAGGAGTTGATGCCGTGAAAAAGCGAATGGGACTTCTGGCGATGCTGATGCTGACGGCATTGCTCTTTACCGGCTGCGCCATGCGGACGGTAGAAGAAATGTACGCCCTGCCCAAGCGGTCAGAAGAGTATAATGAACTGCAGTCCGCCATCGATACGGCCATGTATGGCCTGACCTATTCTTCCCCCCAGTCCGGGGAAAACCAGCAGACGGTCCAGATGGCCGACCTGGACGGCGATGGGGTGGATGAATACCTGGTTTTTGCCAAGGGCGCTTCCGAAAAGCCCCTGCAGGTGCTGATCTTCACCCAGGAAGAGGACGGAACCGTCCGCACCATGGAAACCCTGGGCTTTAACGGTCTTGCCTTTGAGCAGGTGGAATACGTGGAAGTTGACGAGAATCCCGGCTGCGAGCTGGTAGTTGGCATTCAGGTCAGTGATCAGGTCCTGCGCAGCGTAGCGGTCTATACCTTCCAAAACGGCGATGCCGTGCAGCTGCTTCTGAACGGTTACTCCAAATTCCTGACCTGTGACCTGGATACAAACGGACGCAGCGAGCTGATGGTGTTCCGTCCAGGCGAAGCGGAGACGGAGCGGGGCATGGCCGTGCTTTACAGTTCCCGGGATGGCCAGATCGAGCGCTCTGTGGAGACAGAGCTGTCCGCGGACCCCTCCCAGATCCGCCGCATTACTCCGGGCTGCCTGCAGGGCGGGGAGCCTGCGGTGTATGTGGCCAGCTCTGTGGATGAAAATGCCATCGTTACCGATATCTTTGCCCTGAAAAATGGGAGATTTACCAACATTTCCTTCTCTATTGAAGCGGATACCAGCATCCGCACCCTGCGAAACTTCTACGTTTACGCCGACGACATTGACGACGACGGCATCCTGGAGCTTCCGTCTCTGATCACCATGAAGCCCATCTCCCTTTGGGCGGATGAGGAGCAGAAATTCCTGCTTCGCTGGTTTTCCATCGATATGGACGGCTGGGAGATGGACAAGATGTTCACCTTCCACAATTACGTGGGCGGCTGGTATCTCCAGCTGGATAATGCCTGGGCAAGCCGCGTGACGGTGGACCAGAGCGAGGGCGTCTATACCTTCTATGTCTGGGACGAGTCCTATCAGGAGGCCACGGCCCTGTTTACCGTCTACGTTTTCACCGGCAGCAGCCGGGATGAAGAAGCGGCGCAGGACGGACGCTTTGCCCTGTACCGCAGTGAAGGCGTGGCTTACGCCGCGAAGCTGGAACCGGCAGCGGCTGAATATGAAATCACAGAGGAACATTTAGTCGAGAGCTTCCGCCTGATCCGTCAGGATTGGCGGACGGGGGAGACTTGAGGAAGAGGTAACATATGAAAAAAGTTCTGATTATGGAAGACGAATTGAACATCCGCAGCTTCGTGGTCATCAACCTGAAGCGTGCCGGCTACGACGTGATCGAAGCGGGCGACGGCCAGGAAGCCCTGGACGCCATTGCGGCCAATCCTGACGCAGGCGTAGCCATTCTGGACATCATGGTCCCCGGTGATATGGACGGCTTCGAGGTCTGCCGCCGCATTCGGGCCACCAATAAGCAGATGGGCATCATCATGCTCACCGCCCGTACCCAGGAGATGGACAAGGTCACCGGCCTGATGACCGGCGCCGACGACTATGTCACCAAGCCCTTCTCTCCTGCGGAGCTGACGGCCCGGATCGACGCCCTGTACCGCCGTATCGGCGGCGACAGCAACGCCAGCTCCGAGCTGCTGACCCAGGGCCCCTTCGTTATGAACACCCGGAACCACACCCTGGAAAAGAACGGCAACCGTATCCGCCTGACCCAGGTGGAATACGCCATTTTGAAGCTGTTCATGCAGAACCCAGGCCGGGCATTGTCCCGTGAGGATATTCTGGCCGCTGTCTGGGGCCGGGATTACGAGGGCGAACTGAAGATCGTGGACGTGAACATCCGCCGTCTTCGCATCAAGATCGAGGACGATACCGCCAACCCCACTTATATTACCACCGTCTGGGGCCTTGGCTATAAGTGGGGCGCATAAGGCGGATGGATATGAAATCCAGGTTCAATGTGGGAGGACTGCGCAAGCGCTGGCTGCTGAATACCGCCAGCGTGGTCTTTGCGCTGGGGCTTGTCTGTGTCCTGGCGGTGACAGCATCCTTCGCGGCCTATTACTACTCCAATATGGAGTCGGATATGAAGTACCGCGCAAGAACCACCACCGAATTTTTTGCGGACTATATCGACCAGACCTATAACGAATATTACCAGGCCTGCATCACCTATGCCCAGACCTTTGAGGACAAAAACATCATCGAGCTGCAGTTTATCAACAAGCAGGGAGACCTGGTGGCATCCTCCTACGGCCAGTGGGCGGGCAAATCTCCCAATACCGCAGAGATCCAGGAGGCTGTGACCAGCCGATACCCCCAGCCCTTTGTGGGCCGTGACCCCAACACCGGGGAGCGCATCATGGCGGTATCCAGTCCCATGATCTACAGCAACGGCGAGGTCATCGGCGTGCTGCGCTATGTGACCTCCACCCGGAAGGTGGATATGCAGATCGTCCTGGTGGCCGTTGTCAGCAGCCTTGTGCTTTTGGCGGTGCTGGCGGTGGTCATTTTCAGCAGCAATTTTTATCTGCGCTCCATTATGAATCCTGTGGCCGAGATCACGGAAAAGGCCCAGCGCATCGCCTCCGGCAGCTATGGCGTGCAGATCAAAACGCCCTACAAAGACGAGATCGGCGAACTGGCGGAGACCATCAATGAAATGTCCAGCAAGATCGCTCAGAACGAAAAAATGCAGGCGGAATTCATTTCCCAGCTTTCCCATGAGCTGCGTACGCCCCTGACCGTTATCAACGGCTGGAGCGAGACCCTGCTGGCAGACGAAAATATGGACGCCGATACCCGCCAGGGTATGAAGATCATTTCCAGCGAAGCCAAGCGCCTGACGGAAATGGTCATGGATCTGCTGGACTTCACCCGTATGCAGGACGGCCGCATGACCCTTGCCGTGGAGCCTACCGATATCCGCAGTGAATATGAGGATACGGTCTTCATGTACGGCAGCCGGCTGGCCCAGGACGGCATCCAGCTGAATTATATTGAAAACGACGAGGATATCCCTGAAATTCCCTGTGATCCCCAGCGTATGCGGCAGGTGTTCCTGAACATTCTGGACAATGCGGCAAAGCACGGCGGCGCGGGAAAACGGATCGATACGGAAATGCACTATGAGGATGACAGTGTGGTCGTCCGTATCCGGGACTACGGCCCCGGCATCCCGGAGGACGAGCTTCCTCTGGTCAAAAAGAAATTTTATAAGGGCAGCTCCAGCGTCCGGGGCACAGGCATCGGCCTTGCCGTCTGTGACGAGATCGTGGAAATGCACGGCGGCACGCTGACGCTGGAAAACGCGGAAGGCGGCGGCACCCTGGTGACCGTGCGCCTGCCTGCCGCACACTAAGGAGACACTATTTCTATGGCAAACAAGAAAGACCAATGCTGTGAAAAATTCAAAACCATGATCGGCGGCCAGGCCCTGATCGAGGGTATTATGATGCGCGGCCCGGAGAAGGACGCCATCGTTCTGCGCGGCAAGGACGGACTGACGGTAGAGGTCAGCCCCCGCAAGCTGAATCCGCCGAAATCCTTCAAAAGCTGGCCCTTTTTCCGGGGCGTGTTCAATTTCTTCGACTCCCAGGTCACAGGTGTGAAAGCGCTGATGCGTTCCGCTGACCTGGCGCCGGATGAATACCAGGAGCAGCCCTCCAAATTTGACCTGTGGCTGGAAAAGAAGCTGGGCAATGAAAAATTCCAGCAGGCCATCATCGGCATTGCCGTTGTCATGGGCCTGGGATTGTCCATCGGCCTGTTTTTCCTGCTGCCCATGATTATCGGCGGATTCTTCGACCGGTGGATCCACAGCACGGTGGGCCTGAATCTGGTGGAGGGTGTCATCCGCATGTGCATCTTCATGGCTTATATGCTGCTGGTTTCCCGAATGGAGGAAATGAAGCGGGTCTTCTCTTACCATGGCGCTGAACACAAAACCATTCGCTGCTACGAAGCAGGTCTGCCCCTGACGGTGGAAAACGTCCGCAGGCAGACCCGGCTTCATCCCCGCTGCGGCACCAGCTTCCTGCTGGTGGTCATGGTGATCTCCATTCTGGTCTTCTCCGTGGCGTCTTCCGCGCTGCTGGCCGTTTTCCCGGCGCTGGAAGCCATCCGCGGCACCTTCGGCTACCGCCTGCTGATGATCGCGTTTAAGCTGCTGCTCTTGCCCGTGGTGGTGGGCATCACCTATGAGATCAACCGGTGGTGCGGCCGTCACGATAACTGGTTTACCAAAATGCTGTCCGCTCCCGGCATGTGGATGCAGAATTTTACCACCAACGAACCGGATGATTCCATGATCGAGGTCGGTATTGCCGCGGTCCAGGCGGTGCTTCCGGAAGAGGAGGGTGCCGACCGATGGTAAAGCAGTACGGTGAACTTTACCAGGATACCCGCCGGGCGCTGCTTGCCACGGAAAATGCCCAGGACGCCGGTGTGCTGGCGCGTATGCTGCTGTGCCATGTCTCCGGAAAAAGCCAGGCGGAATATCTGGCAGACCGGGACCTCTACGCTTCGGAGAAAGTGGTGGAGGGCGTGGAAGCCGGCCTGAAACGCCTGCTGGAAGGGGAGCCCATCGCTTATATCCTGGGCCAGTGGGAATTTTACGGTCTGCCGATGCATGTTACCCCCCATGTTCTGATCCCCCGGGACGATACCTGTGCGGTAGCGGAGCTGGCAATAAAAAAGGCCTTGTTTCTCGACCAGGACCCCCGGATTCTGGACCTGTGCTGCGGCAGCGGCTGTATTGGCCTCGCCATTGCCAGCCGGGTCAAGGATGCCAAAGTCACCCTTGCCGACCTGAGCATGGAGGCTCTGGCAATTGCAAAAGAAAATACTGCCCTGAACAAACTGAGCGGGCGGGTGCGCTGCGTCCGCGCGGATGCCCTGAAGCCCGCGTTCCCGTTCCTGGGCAAATACGATATGATCGTTTCCAACCCACCCTACATCACCGGGGAGGAAATGAAGGAACTTCCCAAGAGCGTCGTAGACTACGAGCCGCACATGGCCCTTTACGGCGGCGAGGACGGCTTGGATTTCTACCGTTCCATCGCAAAGAATTTTGCCGCGGCCCTGAAACCCGGCGGCTATCTGTGCTTTGAATTCGGAGACACCCAGGGAGACGATGTCTGCCGGATCCTGGAAGAAAACGGGTACACCATTCTGGAACGAACCAGAGACTATAATGACAGAGAAAGAGCCGTGCTTGCCCAGTACGGCAGGAAGGAAGACTAATATGGCGACGAAAAAGACTGCTTACGAAGCACCTACCCCCGCATCTGATAAGAAGAAAGCGCTGCAGACTGCCCTGGCTCAGATCGATAAGAATTTCGGTAAAGGCACCGTTATGCGTCTGGGCGACCGCCCGGAAATGAACGTGGAGGCCATCCCTACCGGCTCCCTGGCCCTGGATGCCGCGCTGGGTATCGGCGGTGTGCCCAAGGGCCGTATCATCGAGATCTATGGCCCTGAATCCTCCGGTAAGACCACCCTGGCCCTGCATATTCTGGCGGAAGCCCAGAAGCGGGGCGGGGAAGTGGCCTTCGTGGACGCCGAGCATGCCCTGGATCCCGTCTATGCTGCCGCGCTGGGCGTGGATACCGATAACCTGCTGGTTTCCCAGCCTGATACCGGCGAGCAGGCGCTGGAGATCACCGACGCACTGGTCCGCTCCGGCGCCATTGACGCCATTGTTGTGGACTCCGTAGCTGCCCTGGTTCCCAAGCAGGAAATTGAGGGCGAAATGGGCGATACCTTCGTCGGCCTCCAGGCCCGTCTGATGTCTCAGGCCCTGAGAAAACTGGCAGGCACCATTGCCAAGACCAACTGTGTGGTTATCTTCATCAACCAGCTGCGTATGAAGATCGGTGTTATGTACGGCAACCCCGAAACCACCACCGGCGGCAATGCCCTGAAGTTCTATTCTTCCGTCCGTCTGGATGTCCGCCGCATCGAGTCCATTAAGGAGGGCGGCAACGTCATCGGCAACAAGACCCGTGTCAAAGTGGTCAAGAACAAGGTGGCACCTCCTTTCCGGGAAGCCGTGTTCGAGATCATGTACGGCCAAGGCATCTCCAAGTGGGGCGAGCTGGTGGATCTGGCCGTTCAGATGGACATCATTCAGAAGAGCGGCAGTTGGTTCTCCATGGGTGACGAGCGTATCGGCCAGGGTGCCAATTCCGTGAAGGATTACCTGATTGCCAATCCGGACATCGCCGAGAAGGTGGAGGCTCAGGTTCGGGAAAACCTGTGGAAGCTGAACGCCAGCGCGCCCAAGGCACCCGCCAAGGCCGCGGAAAAGGCTGTAGCCGTCAGCGCGGACGATTTCGACGATGAGGATTAATTCCTTAAAAAATACCCCCGACCGGGCGGGCCGCTACTGGGTCACCTTTGACGACGGCACCAGGCTGGGCCTGTACCGCCAGACGGTAGAGGATTTCGGCCTTTACATCGGCAAGGAGCTGACCGACGAGGAAGCCTCCGGCCTGCGCACTGCGGCGGGCAAAATGTCCGCCAAAATGCGGGCCGTCCGCATCGTTTCAGCCACCAGCGTTTCCCGCCGGGACCTGGAAGACCGCCTGATCCGAAAAGGGGAGGACCCTGACCAGGCGAGGGAAGCGGTGCAGTGGATGGAGGACCTTCACCTGGTGGACGACCGCAATACCGCGGAACAGGTGGTCCATTCCTGCATTTCCAAAGGCTACGGTCTGGCCCGGGCCAAACAGGCCCTCTACGAAAAGCGCATTCCCAAGGAATACTGGGACGCAGCCTTGGAAGACTACCCCGACCAGCTGGAAAAGATCGAGGCCTTTCTCCGTTCCCGCCTGGACACGGACTCCGACGAAAAGCAGGTCAAACGGGCCATTGACGCCCTGATCCGCCGGGGCCACAGCTACGGCAGGATCAAACAAGCACTGAACAATCTGTCCTTCGACTCCGAGGACGTTATCGAGGATTAAACATATGGCAAATATTGGATTTATTTCCCTTGGCTGTGCCAAGAATCAGGTGGACTGCGAGCGGATGATGTACCGTGTCCAGGAAGCCGGGCACACCGTCAAGGCCGACATCGTAGGCAGCGACGTTGTCGTCATCAATACCTGCGGCTTCATCGACTCTGCCAAGTCCGAAGCCATCGACTATATCCTGCAGACCGCCGCCCTGAAAGCGGAGGGCCTGGTGGGTAAGATTCTGGTCACTGGCTGCCTTTCCCAGCGCTACCAGTCCGACATCTTGGAAGAAATGCCCGAGGTGGACGGCATCCTGGGCACCGGCAGCTACACCGAGATCGTTCCCGCCATTGAAGCCCTCCTGAACGATGAGCAGGTCTCCGACTTCGGCTCCATCGACGCTCCCGAACAGGAAACGGGCCGCGTGGTCACCACCCCCGAGCATTACGCCTTCATTAAGATCGCTGAGGGCTGCGATAACCGCTGCGCCTACTGCATCATTCCTTACCTCCGGGGCAAATACCGTAGCCGCCAGATGGACGACGTGCTCTACGAAGCCCGTCTGCTGGCCGCCAGCGGCGTAAAGGAACTGATCGTGGTGGCCCAGGACACCAGCCGCTATGGCACGGACCTTCCCGGCAACAAGCGCCTGCTGCCCGAACTGCTGCGCCAGCTCTGCCAGATCGAAGAACTTCATTGGATCCGCGTCCACTACGTCTATCCCGACGAAATCGACGACGAGTTCATCGAGGTCATGGCCACGGAACCCAAGATCGTAAAATATCTGGATATCCCCATCCAGCACTGTAATTCCAAGATTCTGGAGCTGATGAACCGCCGGGGCGACGGCGCGTTCCTGCACCAGCTGTTCGCCAAGCTCCGGGCCCGGATTCCCGGACTGGTCATCCGCACGAGTCTGATCACCGGCCTGCCCGGCGAGGGAGAAGCGGAGTTCCAGGAGCTGTGCGAATTCCTCCGGGAACAGCGTCTGGAGCGTGTGGGCGCTTTCGCCTTCTCGCCGGAAGAGGGTACGCCCGCCGCGGAAATGGAGTTCGTGGACAACGAAGTTGCAGTAAAGCGGGCGGAGACCATCGAGATGCTTCAGTCCGGCATTATGGACGACTATAACGCTTCCATGATCGGAAAGACCATGGAAATCCTGGTGGACGGTTATGACGAAGAACAGGAGCAGTTCTACGGCAGAACCTACGCCGACTCTCCCGACATCGACGGCCGGGTCTGGATCGCCACCGACGAGCCCATCCGCGAGGGCGAGTTCGTTACCGTAAAAATCGACGGCTGCCTGGACGGCGACCTGTCCGGCTACATTGTTGAGGAGTGAGAGATATGACAACAGCAAGCAAGATCACCATGGTGCGGGTGGCGATGATCCCCGCTTTTATGGTGACCATGTACTTATCCGGCGGCAAGGCCGGCCTGTGGATGTACATTTCCCTGGCTATCTTTATGGTCGCCAGTCTGACCGATTTTATTGACGGCTATATTGCCCGCCATTACAACCAGACTACGGACTTCGGTAAATTCCTGGACCCTCTGGCGGACAAGCTGCTGACCATCGCCGCCATGACCATGTTCTGCGAGTGGGGCGTATTCCCCGCCTGGGCGCTGATGATCGTGCTGACCCGGGAGTTCGCCGTCACCGGCCTTCGCCTGATCGCCGTCCAGAAGGGCAACGTCATTGCCGCCGGCTGGAGCGGAAAAGTCAAGACTGCCAGTACCATGGTGGGCCTGTGCATCATGATGGCCCTGCCCGGCATTGAAGTTCTGAGCAATATCGTCATGGTCATCATCGTGGCGACCACCCTCTATTCCGGCATCGAGTACTTCGTCCAGAACTGGAAGTGTCTCTGGGACTAAGTATATACAGGATCTTTTGTCATCCTGAGCGAGTGTAAGGGAGTCGAAGGATCTACGCATTGAATTGCTGCTATGCAGCAGCGGTGGTGCGTGGATCCTTCGACTTCGCTGCGCTTCGCTCAGAACGACAGACCTGCGAGTTTGTACGTTGGCGTATTTCTACTGGATTTTTTCGCCCATATGTGTTATAATGCGCTGGATAATTTTATATTAGCGAGGTATCACCATGAACGATAAGGAAATCGGCGAGATCCGGCGGCATCTGCGCAGGGATCGCAGCAATATCACCCACATTTTCGGCTGCTACGTCAACGATAACAAGGAGATCATCGCGGAATTCCGCCAGTCCACCGGTATTATGCCGGAAAACGAATCCGACAAATATTTTGCTCTCCTGCGCCGCACCCTGTCCGGCTCCATCGGCAAGAATCTCATCGATATCACCTTCAAGACCAGCCAGGTGGCAGGCTCTCCCGAGCATAAGCTCCTGATGGATCTGCGGGAAAGCAAATGCAACGACGAAGAGATGCGCCAGGAATTTTACAAGAAGATCATCGACAATGTGGTCCTGGAAGGCAACTACCTGATCCTCTTGGGCTGCGACAGCTACGACGTGCCCTTCAAGAGCAAGGACGATTCCACCCAGCACGACCAGTCCGAGGAGGTCTATACGTACATCCTGTGCACCATCTGCCCCGTCAAGCAGACCAAGGCAAACCTCCACTATGTCCCCGAGGAAAAGCTGTTTCACGACGGCGCCATGAACCAGATGGTCTCCGCACCGGCCTTGGGCTTCCTGTTCCCGGCCTTCGACGACCGCTCCACCAATATTTATAACGCCCTGTACTACACCCACGACATCAAAAACGGCCAGGACGCCCTCATCGAAGCCCTGTTCAATACCCCCGTCCCCAAGCCCGCCGCGGAGCAGAAGAAGTCCTTCGAAGCCCTGCTCACCACCTCTCTGGGGGAAGAGTGCAGCCTGGACGTTGTCCAGACCGTCCACGACCAACTGTGCCAGCGCATCGAGCTGCACAAGGAAAGCAAGGTCCCGGAACCGCTCATGGTCTCCAAGGAAGAAGTGAAGGAAGTGCTGACCTCCTGCGGCGTCAGCGACGAGCACGTTGCCAAGTTCAGCGTGGACTATGATGAGGTTTTCGGCTACGAAGCCGACCTGCATCCCAAGAACATCATCGACAACAAGCACTTCGAGCTGAAGACCCCCGACGTGGTCATCAAAGTGGATCCCACCCGCAGTGACCTCATCGAGACCCGCATCATCGGCGGCGTCAAGTACATCATGATCTGTGCCGATGAAGACGTGGAAGTCAACGGTGTGAACATTACCATCAAGGACGAGGAAAAAGAAGCTGCAACCGTATAAAAAACGCCCCGCACCAATTTGGTGCGGGGCAAACCTTATGTAGTTTACTTCTTGGAATTTTCCACAATGCCGCAGATAATATCCACGCACTGCTCAATGCCCAGCACGCCGGTGTCCAGACAGATGTCGTAATTCTGTGCCTGACCCCAGGTGCGGCCGGTGTAGTGCTGATAGTTCACACGGCGGCGCTTATCCTTCTCGTGCAGTCTCTGCTCGGGGCTCTTGTCAGACTCGCCGTAGCGGCGGACGATGCGTTCTGCGCGGTAGGGAACATCCGCGAACACGTAAGCGTGGAGCGCGTCCTGACGGTCCTTCAGAATGTAGTCCGCGTTCCGGCCCACGATGACACAGGGGCCTTTGTCCGCGATCTGCAAAATGACACTGCACTGAATGTTCCACAGGAAGTCAGCGGTGGACAGGCCGTTCATCACACCGGGAACGCCCTGGGGGGCGAAGGCATAGGAGAACAGGCTGCTGCCGGGGGAGTGTTCGCCGTGCTCCTCAACGAACTTGGGGGCAAAACCGGACTCCACAGCGATCTGGTCCACCAGCTCTTTGTCGTAGAAGGGAATGCCCAGTTTTTCTGCGACCATACGGCCAATGGTGCGTCCGCCGGAACCAAACTCACGGCTGATGGTGATGATTTTCTTTTCCATTAATGTGCCTCCTTCCGAGAACGCTTGTGCTTCTCTTATCTACATTATAGTGAATTTGCCGGCGAATGTCAAGAAAGAAGCACGCCGTTTGGCAAAAATGCCGAGAAAAAAGCGGGACAATTTGTCCCGCTACTGCATGTGCTCCTCCGCGCAGTTGTCCACCACGAACACGCCCATTTCTTCACGGTCAGGCGCGGCGAACAGCTTGATGGAGCAGCTGTCGAAGGCGGGACACAGCCGCTCCTCCGGATCCAGCCGCACGCATTCCATCTTTTTCTTCTTCATTTCCTCACCCCAATAGACAGGATGCCCCAAAGAATCGCTCTTTACAACACAAAATGGGTATGTTATGATTAAAATGATATATACAACGGAGGAAAACTATGGAAAGTTTACTTATGGCAGTCCAGGTGGTGGTCCCCATGGCCATTATGGTTTGCATAGGCGTGATCATGCGCATCTGCAAAGTAGCGGACGCGGCCACCATGAAAAAAGTGGACAACATGATTTTCAAGGTATTCATGCCCACCCTGTCGTTTTATAATATCCATAAAACAGATTTCTCCAAGTTGAATACCATCGGCTATATTCTCTATGGCGTAGCCGTGCTGATGGTCCTGTTTCTGATTGCCATGACGGTGGTGCCCAAATATGTGAAGCCCCGTCCCACCGCCGCATCTTACGGCCAGGCTATTTTTCGCTCCAATTATCTGATCTTCGGCGCGGCAGTGGCAGAGAGCGTCTATGGCGCGGGCAATATCGGCATCGTCTCCCTGTTGGGCGCGGTTGCCGTGCCTTTGTTCAATGCCCAGGCGGCGATCCTTCTGGAAACTGCCCGCCAGGGCACCGCGTCTACCAAAAAGCTGCTGCTTGCCATTGCCAAGAACCCCACCGTCATCGCTACGGTCATGGGCCTTGCGGTGAACTTCTCCGGTATCGTGCTCCCGGAGCTGGTGCTGGGGGTGGTGGAAGACCTTTCCGGCCTGACCACGCCATTGAGCTTCCTGTCCATCGGCGTTTCCCTGAGCCTTGGCGCTGTCTCCAAGAAGGGCTATCTTACTTCCGGCATTTTGCTGCGCCTTGTGCTGATCCCGCTGGTGTTTGTCGCCATCGCGGTTCTGCTGGGCTTCCGGGGCCAGGAGCTGTGCGCGCTGCTGATCCTCTTTGCCGCTCCCACAGCGGTCAGCAGTTACCCCATGGCCGTTGCCATGGATGCCGACGGCGATTTCGCCGCTCAGATGGTGGCCTATACCACGGTGTTCTGTCTGCCCACCATTTTCCTGTGGACGCTGCTCCTGAATTCCATGCATATGCTGTAAGAAAATGAGAACCAAAGCGGAATAGGTGATAGCGGCAAGCGAAACGCTGCACTTGGGAATTGTAGATGCAGCAGGCCGGCCTGTACAGAAGGCCATGGCGAGCAAGTCTGCTTTTCGATGGCGTAACGGAGGAAATCCCTCTCCGTAACGGCTAAAACATACAAAACTCCTCTTGCCAAACTGGCAAGAGGAGTTTTTGTAGCTTGTAATTAACCGATGGGGCGCTTACAGCGGCTGTCTCTTTTCATACACCCGCTTGATTTCCTTCAGGAAATCCATATCCGCAGGGCAGAACTCGTACGCATCCGCCTGGCTGGGATGGATCCAACACAGCGCTTTGTGCTCCAGCGCCTGGGGGAAGCCTTCCGGAATGATGCAGTGGAACAGGGTCAGCCGGATGAGCATGTCGGGATATTCGTGCGTGATCTGCATAAATTGACTGCCCACATTCACATGGATGGCCAACTCCTCCGCACATTCCCGCACCAAAGCCTGCTGCATGGTCTCGCCGGGCTCCACTTTGCCGCCGACGAACTCCCACAGAAGCCCACGGGTCTTGTTTTCCGGCCGCTGGCAGATCAGAAATTTGTCCTTCTCCCAAATCAGAGCAGCCACAACATCCACGGGCTTGTTCTGAGTCAGCACAGTGGCAGAAATGGGGGAAACCCGAACCGTCCCTTCCGCACTGGCCAGAGTCTCCGTTCCCGCGACGCCATCCTGAATGTTCACATTCCAGCGTCCTTCGGGCAGAGTTACGGTCACGTCGGAAGTATCCGCATTGAAGACAGCGAAAATATCCTGCTTTTCGCCATCGATCTTAAAGGCTACCACGTGCGCATTGTCCACGCGGACGGGATGTACCTTTTTCCAAACCTCGTCCCGGGTCATCAGCCGAAGGGCAGGGTGGGCTTTCCGGAAAGCGATCAGCCCCCGGTAAAATGCCACATTGCGCTGATACTCTTCCTTGTCCAGGTCTTCCCATTTCAGCGCGTTGACCTTATCGGGAGAACGGTAGCTGTTGTGGTCAAAGCCGCCCTTCTTGGCAGGCTTGGTCCGCAGCATTTCCTCACCGGCCTGCATAAAGGGAACACCCTGGGACAGGAAGGTAAAGGCCGCCGCCAGATTGTTCATCTTCACCAGCACGTCCCGGGGCGCTTCCGGCGCGGCCAGGCAAATGCGGTCAAAGAGGGTGTTGTTATCATGGCAGGAGACGTAGTTCACACTCTGGTAAGGCTGTGCCGCCCACAGGGGCACACCCATAAAGCAGGCTTCCAGCTCGTCCTTGGAGCAAATGGCGCCGCTGACGAATCCGGGAGCAGTGTTGTCAAACACAGAGCCCCGCAGCAGATCCCGAACCGTATCGCTGAAGAAGGAGAATCCCGGCATTTTGGCGGAATTACCCTGCACGGCCAGATCAAAGCCGGGCTTGGTCAGTTTGGTATTCATGCTCCAGCCCTCGCCGTAGAAAATGACGTTGGGGTGGGTCTTGTGAACGGTATGAACGATCTCGTTGATGGTCTGCACATCGATCAGGCCCACCAGATCGAAGCGGAAGCCGTCGATGTGATACTCGTCCGCCCAGTAGTTGAGGGAATCCACCAGATACTTGCGCACCATGACCCGCTCGGAGGCGGTATCGTTGCCGCAGCAGGAGCCGTTGGAATACACGCCGTTTTCGTCGATCCGGCTGAAATATCCGGGCACGAGCTTGTTAAAGCAGAAATCCCCAGCCTCAAAAACATGGTTGTAGACCACGTCCATAACCACGCTGATGCCGCTGTCGTGCAACCCCTTCACCAGCTGCTTCATTTCCTTCACACGTACGGCGCCGTTGTAGGGATCAGAAGCGTAGGAACCTTCGGGAACATTGAAGTTCACCGGGTCATAGCCCCAGTTGAACTGCGGGTTGCGGCGGCTTTCATCGGTATAGCCGTAGTCAAAAACCGGCAGCAGATGCAGATGGGTGATGCCCAGGTCCTTGATGTGGTCCAGACCGGTAGGCTGGCCGGTTTTGGTTTTCTTTCCGGTTTCCGCCACACCCAGGAACTTGCCCTTATTCTGGATCCGGGAGCTGCGGTGCATGGAAAGGTCACGGACGTGAAGCTCGTAGATAAAGGCGTCGGTAATGTTGATCCCGGCGTTGGGATCACAGTCCTTTTCCCAGCCGTCGGGATTGGTGCCGTCCATATCGATGACCATGGCCCGTTCGCCGTTGACGCCGGTGGTCTTGGCATAGGGGTCGCAGGCCTCACAGATTTGACCGTCCACCAGTACAAGGTAGGTGTAGTAGATCCCATTCAGATCGCCCACACGCTCCGCGACCCAGGTACCGTTGACATCGGGCTTCATGTGCAGCTGAGAGAGCAGGTCGTCGGCGCCGGCCGTACCGCCGCGGTAAAGGTTGACGGTGACCTCTTCGGCAGTGGGAGCCCAGACCCGGAAGGTCGTCTTCTGAGGCGTCCAGACAGCGCCCAGATCGCTGCCGGTATAGGCATATTTTTCTTCAAATGCGTTGGAAGAGTAGAGATCGAGCATTGCGATGGTACTCCTTACTATATAAAAATCACTTGCTAAGTTAACTTAAAAATTATAACATAGGGGGATTGGGATGTAAAGAAGATTTGGTAACGTTTACAACAAAATTTTCGCAATGTTTCGCTTTGGCACTTTACAGGAACAGCCGGGATATTTTACAATTCCGTGATAGCAAAATAACGCCCTGTGTGATATTATCAAAAAGTGGTATATTATAATGATAAGGAGGGAATTCCATGACTTATGAAGAAATCCGCCGGGATGAGGCGGTAAAAGTATATATCGCCCAGGCGGACGCGTCTTTGAACGCTCTGGGCTTCACAGAGCACAGCTTTGCCCATGTGACCCGGGTCTCAGAGACCGCCGGGTATATCCTGAAAACCTTGAACTATCCGGAACGGACCATCGAGCTTGCCAAGATCGCGGGCTACCTGCACGACATCGGCAACGTGGTGAACCGGGTGGACCACAGCCAGAGCGGCGCGGTAATGGCTTTCCGTATTCTGGACCGGATGAATTTTCCGCCGGAGGAGATCGCTGCCATTGTCACCGCCATTGGCAACCATGACGAGGGCACCGGCGTCCCCGTAAACGCGGTGGCCGCCGCTCTGATCATCGCCGATAAATCCGATGTCCGCCGTTCCCGTGTGCGGAAAAAGGCGGATATCGCCCACGACATTCATGACCGGGTCAACTACTCCGTCACCGGCTCCGACCTGAAGATCGACGTGGAGCAGAAGACCATCACCCTGAGCATCACCGTCGATACCAAGGTCAGCTCCGTGATGGAATATTTCGAAATTTTTATGAAGCGTATGCTCCTGTGCCGCAAAGCCGCGGAACGCCTGGAGCTGACCTTCAAACTGACCATCAACGGACAAGTCCTGGTATGATACTGCTACTCAATAAAAATTTTCATTCGTATGAATTGTAGGTTTTTATATGAGGATCATAATGAGACGGGATTGGAGAATATTCTATTTTGAATATTCTCCAATCGGCAACGCCTTTCGGCGGTGCCTTCTTAATGAAAACCAAAGGTTTTTATTAAGAATTCGTATGAAAAACCGCCCGGCACGGTAACGTGCCGGGCACTGCTTATTTCAAAAGACGAATGTAGTGGTTTGCCTCCCGCAGTACGTGGTCGGCCAGCAGAGGAAGAATGATGCTGCGGATCTTGCACTGCTGGATGCCCTGTGTTCCCGCGGCTTTGAAATCCCGCAGCTTTTTGGTTTCTTCCAGCGAAGCGGCGGTAAGGGTTTGATCCTGGGCGTTGCGGCTGGTTTCCAGCAGAACGCAGAATTTTTTGGCAAAATCATCGGCGGTGTCCATCAATTCCTTTTCACAGGGATCCAGCAGCCCCCGGATGAACATGGCGTGTTCCATCATGATCTGATTCCAGAAGCACTCTGTTTCCCGCATACTTTCGGGGGAAAGCATTCCGCTGCGTTCCAGCTGTTCCAGATACTTGCGGTAGAGCTTTGCCTCCCGGAGAATGTGCTCAATAAGCAGGGGATAGTTTACCGTGAACATTTCTCCGTTCAGAACCTTGCACAAAATGGTCTCTTTCAGCTGGATCAGCCCATCCAGCAGCCGGATGGCGGTCCGGTTCATCTGCCGTACCCGGCGCAGCAGTTCCTGACTGCACCGCTGACCGCTGCCCCATTTCAGCTGCTTGGTCTTGGCTGTGATCTCCCTGTTGATGGGGATCCCGGTGAGACATGCGGTCTGTTCTTCCGCAAGGGGCGTAAATTCCGTAAGGATCTCCCCGGAGCAAAGCACTCCCTCGCTGACGATCCCATTGCTGAGCATGACCGCCTGACAGAGCAGGTTTTCGAATTCTTTCATAAAGAATTCCGCCTTGGCGGCAAAATCCGGATTCGCGGGGGTAAATCCGGCCCGAAGAAACAGGGAGTGCTCCTTCATGATCCGTCCGAAAAACAGATGCAGTTCCAGTGAGGTGGCGATGTACTGATTCATGCGCATGGTTTCCTCCATTCCGATCAAAAAAGAATTTCACCAAACCATTCTATGCGCCGGGACAGCCATTTGTGCATGGAATCAGCCCCGGCAGCAATTGAACTGCCGGGGCTGTGCGTTTTCTGATTACAGTTCTGCGGTAGCAGCGCGGATACGCGCCACAGTCCGCTCGTAGCCCAGGATCTGCATAACGGTATACAGGTCAGGGGAGTTGGTCTTGCCGGTAACAGCCAGACGGATAAAGGTGGAAACATCCGCTACCGTACCGGGGAAAGCGGTGGGATCTGCCTTGTAAGCCTTCATATCGGTGGTGAAACCCATGTCGTTGGTGATTTCCTTCACCTTTTCAAACCAGGTGTTGGAATCATCCGCAATGTCGAACTTCTCCAGGAACCGGTTCAGCACGTCTGCGATCACAGCCTTGTCAAACTTTTCGTCAAACACGGGCTTTTCCAGATATTCGTCATAGAAGAATCCCATGTAGGGCTTGGCGTCCTTCCAGACAGCCAGATCCTTCCGGGGCTTCTTGCCGCCCCGGCCGATGGCCAAGATCTTTGTGGCGTATTCGGGATCCGCAGCCAGCTTCTCGCCGAACTCCGGATCAAATTCCTTTGCCCACTCCACCAGCAGACCGTAGACCTTTTCCGCGTCCATTCTGGAAATGACATTCTTGGAAACGTCGGTCAGTTTGGCGTAGTCGAACAGGGAACCAGCAGGGTTCAGCTTCTTGGCATTGAACTTGAAGGTGTCCGCAGGAGCGTCTGCGTTGGCCCGCCGCCAGTCTTCAAAGTTGGAGTTCAGCAGAGTCATGATATACTCGTAAACCGCCTCCACAGGGAAGCCCTCGGCCTTGTAGTAGGTCAGCGCCAGCTCAGGATCCTTCCGCTTGGACAGCTTGCGCTTGGAAGCGCCGTCCATCTTCATCAGCGGTCCGATGTGCACATACTTGGGCAGCTTAAAGCCCAGCGCCTTGAACAGCTGGATGTGGAAGGGCAGGGTAGGCAGCCACTCGTCGCCGCGGACCACATGGGTGGTGCGCATCAGATGATCGTCCACCGCGTGGGCGAAATGATAGGTGGGGATGCCGTCGGACTTCAGCAGAACGTGATCCACATCGTTCTCGGTGATGGTCAGCTTGCCCTTCACCAGATCGTCGAACTTGAACTGGTTCTCAATGGAGCCGGTGGAACGGAAACGCAGTACCCAGGGCTTGCCCGCGTCCAGCTGCGTCCGGATTTCCTCCATGGAACGGTCACGCCACATGGCGTACTTGCCATAGTAACCGGTGGTCTCCTTGTTGGCTTCCTGCTGTTCCCGCATGGCGGCCAGCTCTTCCTCGGTGCAGAAGCAGGGATAAGCCTGTCCCTCAGCTACCAGCTTCTTGGCGTACACATGGTAAATGGCGGCACGCTGACGCTGACGGTAGGGGCCGTAACTGCCGTTGTCGCCGTCTATGGTAGCGCCCTCGTCAAAGTTGATGCCGTAGTGCTTCAGCGTATTGATAAGCACTTCCACCGCGCCGGGAACTTCCCGCTTGGCGTCGGTATCCTCCACACGCAGGAACAGGATGCCGCCGGACTGGTGTGCCATCCGCTCTGCGGTCAGACCCTGCACCAGGTTGCCCAGATGGACAAAACCGGTAGGGGAGGGAGCCATCCGGGTGACCACAGCGCCTTCGGGCAGCTGCCGCACCGGGAACTTTTCTTCCAGAGACTCGGGAGTCTGCGTCACATTGGGAAACAGAAGATCAGCCAATGCCTGATAATCCATAATAATCTACCTCTTTTACATAGTTTTCTAGCTTAGAGTATAGCACATACCGCTGGGGAAATCAAGACAGTTCCCATTCAGCGCAGAGGGTTTGCGGTTGACAGTGGATTTGCCCATTGAAAATGTTCCATTTCTGCCCTGATTTTAGCCCTTGCGCAAGCGCCGCAACTGTGCTAGAATATCCCTATTATCACAAGAAAAAGGAACGTGACCTATATGAGCGAAGTCATTACCGAAACTGCCGCCCCCAAGAAGCGGATGCTCTCCGGCATCAAGCCCTCCGGCGATCTGACCCTGGGCTCCTACCTGGGTGCTGTCAAGAACTGGGCGGAGCGTGCTGACCAGTTTGAGTGCTTCTACTTTATGGCCGATATGCACGCCATTACCGTGCGCCAGAATCCTGCCGACCTGCGCCGCCGCACCCTGGAGCAGTTGGCCCAGTACATCGCCTGCGGCCTGGATCCGGAAAAGAACACCCTGTTCATCCAGTCCCATGTCCACCAGCACGCCGAGCTGGGCTGGGTGCTGGACTGCTATTCCATGTTCGGCGAGCTGTCCCGTATGACCCAGTTCAAGGATAAATCCGCCAAGAATGCGGACAATATCAACGGCGGTCTGTTTACCTACCCCAGCCTGATGGCTGCGGATATCCTGCTGTACCAGCCCGACCTTGTCCCCGTTGGCGAGGATCAGAAGCAGCATGTGGAGCTGACCCATGTCATTGCCCGCCGCTTCAACGGCATCTATGGCGATGTGTTCAAGATTCCTGAACCCTATGTTCCCAAGGTGGGCGCCAGAATCATGAGCCTGACCAATCCCACTGCCAAGATGTCCAAGTCCGAAAATGAGGATACCGGCCGTGTCCTGCTGATGGATCCCCCCGAGGTCATCATGAAGCAGTTCAAGCGTGCCATCACTGACTCCGACACCGAGAACTGCGTCCGCTACGATAAGGAAAACAAGCCCGGCGTGGCAAATCTGATGACCATTTACTCTGCCGTCACCGGAAAGACCTACGAGCAGATCGAGTCTGAATTCGCAGGCTGCGGCTATGGCAAGTTTAAGCCTGCGGTAGGTGAGGCAGTGGTGGAGACCCTCCGGCCCATCCGGGAAGAGGCCACCCGCCTGATGAAGGACAAAGCCTACCTGGAAGGCGTCTACCGCGACGGTGCCCAGAAAGCCAGCTATGTAGCCGAGAAGACCCTGCGTAAGGTCTACAAGAAGGTCGGTTTCGTAGCAAAGTAATGGAAAACGAGAACCTGACCCCGGAAACCGCCTCCGAACCGGATTCCTTCGAACGGGAAGAGCGCTGCCGCAAGGCCATCAAAAATGTAGGGAAAGCCATCCTTATGCGCCTTGCGGTGGTGGTTCTGATCCTTTGGGCCTTTACCCGGGCAGAGCTGAGCGCTCCGCTGATCGGCCTGATGATTTTTGTGATCCTCATGGACCTGAGCGCCCTGCCGCCGCTGGTGAAGGAATGGAAAGCCAGGCAGGCGGAACGGAAAGCTATTCTGGAAAGCGAAGAATAAAAATACGCCGTAAGCAGACCGCTTACGGCGTATTTTTCGCCACAGCCCCATAATCCGGCTTGGCGAATCCACGAATATGCACATCGTTCAGCAGAATGCAGCGGTAACTTACGCAGTCGTCTTTGTTTCCCTCAATCACCTTCACAAAGGGCCATTTCGTTCCCACGACAATGCCCACATGGTCAGCCCATCCGGTGCATTCGCCCCGTTCCTCTGTATCCCAGTCGTAGTAGATCAGGTCACCGGGCAGGGGGATCAGGGAATCGTCTTCCACCCAGCAGCCAAGCGCCTGAAACAGGGCGATCTGCCGTTCACAGCTGCATTCCGTTGGAATGATCTCTGTCAAACCGCACCGGATCGCCACGGCGCTGTCAAAAGTCGCGCACCAGCTATCCGTATACTGAACCTCGTACCCCATGGCCAGCGGCTGATGGGAATTGTACAGGTCAATGATAGCTTCCTGGGTTCCATCGGCTTCGCTGCATCCCAGATAGCTTTCAGCGGTTTCCACCACCTGCATCCGCAGCGCGGTTTCCTCCTCAGAAACTTTCCAGTAGAATCCCCAGGGATCGTACAGATAATGGGCTGCAATGGCCCCGGCAGCCAGGAAAACGGCAGCCAAACCGGCAAGGATGTTTCTGAGTTTTTTCTTTTCCTGGGCAATCACGCCGATACCTCCCAATGTAGATTGCCCACATTATAGCAAGGTATCCGACAAAAAGCAAACCAATTCTACATGAAAAGATAAAGCGCCAGGGTCAAAAGCGCCGAATTCTGCTCCTCCTGGCAATCTCCCGCCATCAAAAGCAGAAGGATCACGATCAGCAGGTCCTCCGTATCAAAATCCTTGGGCAGCAGTCTTCTCAAAAAACTTCCTGCGCTTACGGGCTGAGAAGACCTCTTCTGCCGTGGAGGAGGCGGGGAAGGACGGCAGGGCGGACGGGTATGGGCGCAGGGCTGCCCCTTCTGGCAGGGCGGCGCTTCCGGCTCGCAGGGACATGCTTCTTCCGGAGGTTCTTCCCGCTCCCGGCGGGGGGCTGCCTTTGGCTGGGGCTGCTCCCTGACCGGATCGGGCACGCGGCTTCGCTGATAAGTACCGTCCGACTGTGGGATATATCGGTTATACATGCTTTCACCTCCCGCTCAGCAGCTGCAGGCCGCCGGAATTCAGAAACGCCGATGCCAGTCCTGCCATCCGAGCCGCCCGCATGGCCCGCTCCAGCTTGTTGATCCGGTCCCGGCTTAAATACGGCGACAGCGCCCGCAGGAGCGCCTGCTGGTTCTGATCCACGCCGCCCTGCCGTGCCATCCCCATAATGTTCTGAAGCATCCGCGGGTCAAGATTCGCAAGCGCGGGGAGGATGGACTCCTGAGACCCAGGCGCTTCCTGCCGCGGCTGGGGGCTTTGCTGGGGCGGCTGGGTCTGCTGGGTTTGCTGGCTGTTTCCCATGACCTGGGCCATGGACATGATCTGCTGCATCATCTGGGGGTTATTCAGGATGGCGCTGAGTTTTTCCTCCATTTCGCTCATTTTCTGCCCTCCAGCTGTTTCAGCAGTGCCTGGGCCTCCGGCGTGGAGAGCAGGGAAGAAAGGGCCTGCTTTGCCTGGGTGTAATCCCCGGCAGAAGCCTTCGCCACGGCGCTTTCCAGCTCACGGCCTCCGGACTGCTGTAAAAGCGCCATCAGCTGCTGTCCGGCAGGAGACTGCGCCAGCCGAAGCAGCTCGGACATATCAGGTATATTTTGCATGAAACTACCTCCCGCAGGTGAAGATTCTACTGCAATACGATATGCGGCGGGGGAGATAAATGTGCATAAAAAAACTGCCCGCTTCAAAAGCAGGCAGTTTCGGTTGCGGAAATTACAGGATGGTGCCGCCGCAGTGGCTCAGCATCTCACCATACAGTTCCATAGACTGGATCAGGTTCTTCTTAATAGACATATTCAATACCTCCATAATTGAGTTGGTTTGGGATCGGCTGCCGAATGGTGGACAGCCCTTTCTTTCTAATCTGGTTTGTTGGATTAGCCGCCAACGCGGGTCAGCATCTCGCCGTAGTTAGCCATGGACTTGACCAGGTTCTTCATCATAGTGTTCTTCATAGTTATATACCTCCAAATTGCGTGTGTTGTTTTTTGAATTTCGCCGGTATGCGGCGTGGGATGATCAGTATGAATTAGAAGCGATCAGAGAGAATCAGATTGTTGCCATACTACTCCATCGCGTTGACGAGGAGCTGCTTCACAGAAATCTTCTTCATAGAATACCTCCTTAAAATAGGAAACGGAAAACCGTATGTGAATTTTCTTTGAACAGAACTTGCAAGGACTTGCATCGGGGCTCGCCCTTGAAGTATCAGCATTATATCACCTTGACACAGAGGAAAAAAGTGGTATAATTGACTTCGGTATGGAGAATATTGACTTTATGAACGAGCTATGAACTGAAAAAGTTCAGAAAATGGAGTGTTTTATGCAAAATTACCAACATCGTCTCCTGGCTGATTTGGATGAAACCGGCTTCGGTGTGAAATATGAGAACAACCTGAGCGCCTATACGCCGCCCCACTGGCACAAGGCAGTGGAGCTGCTGCTCCTTGTAAAAGGGAAGGTAACTTGCAATTTTGAGAATACAAAACGTCATTTTAAATCCGGAGATATGCTGATCATCAATTCCCACGAGGTCCACGAGACGAAATGCACCCGCAACGCGGTGTATCTGTGCGTCCATATCGACCCCAATATGATGTGCCGTTTCGAGCCCACCTTTGATCAGATGAGATTCTCCCTGACTTTCGATCCGGAGGATCAGACCAAAGCCATGGCCTATGAGCAGCTGCGCAGCCATATGCAGGAGATCCTCCGCCAGACGGAGCAGACCTATGCGGCCCATAAGCTGGAGCGTCAGGCCCGGCTTTTTGCCGTAGCCGCGCTGCTGGTGCGTTACTTCTCCCAGCCGCTGGCCGTGGAGGAGACAAAGCTCCAGCGCAGCGACATGACCCGCCTGGAACCGCTTCTGGAGTACATTCAGCTGCACCACAGTGAGGAGCTTCCTTTGGACGAAGCCGCTGACAGCATGGGCCTGAACAAGGAATATTTCTGCCGCCTGTTCAAGAAAAACATGGGCGTCAGCTATTTGCAGTATGTTTACCAGGTGCGGACCACAGCCTTCTGCCGGGAGTTGGAAACCACGGAAGATCCCATCGGCGAGATCGCCGAACGCCACGGTTTCCGGGATCCCAAGATGCTGAACCAGTATTTCCGCGAAATTTACGGCTGTACGCCTTCGGAAAAGCGAAAATTTTTCCGGGAAGTGACCATCGAAGATCCGGACGACAATCTGGATGAGGATTGACAATATATTATAATGTATGAATCTGTCGATTTGTGCGTAAACTTTAGAAGGTAACAGAATCTATGAAAATTCTCGTATTATCTGATTCCCATTCCACCCTCAGTTTTATGCGCCGCTGTGTGGAGGAAGTGAAGCCCGACGCCATCATCCATTTGGGCGACTATTTTGACGACGGTCAGGCTGTAAAAGAGGAATATCCCGGCACCCCCATGTACCAGGTGCCGGGAAACTGTGACCGCTACCGCTGCCCGCCGGGCCAGCCGGAGATTTTGATCGACCGCGTATGCGGCGTGGACCTCTACATGACCCACGGCCATAAGCACAGCGTCAAATCCTACCTGGGGGCTCTGCTGCGGGATGCCCGCACAGCCAAGGTGGACGCCGTCCTCTACGGCCACACCCACCGGGCGGACTGCCACCGGGAAGAAGACGGCCTCTGGGTCCTGAATCCCGGAAGCTGCGGCTACTACGGCGGCAGTGCGGGCCTTATTGAGACCCGGGACGGCAAAATCGCCGAGTGCCGTATTCTGAAAGAGGAAGACCTGCTCAAGCCATGGTAACCAGGAAGAGCATGGCGCTGACAAAGCCCATAACGGAAACGATGGCGGTGATCACATCCACCGCTTTGGCCTGGTAATAGCTGCGGCCTGCGGCGTTGGGATAAATGGGCTGCTCCGGTTTGTAGATTTTCAGATGACGGTATTTCTTATGCTGTTTCATGGGTCATGCCTCCTTTTTTGATCGTGAGACCAGTATACAAAGGAAGCTGTCCAATAAATTGTACTAATATTAAGAATTTTTGAAATCGGCGCAACAAAGGCCGAATGACTTGAAAGCCGCTGTAAAATATGTTATGATAAGAAAAATCCTGTTTCCCGGAGGTAGATTATGGAGAATTCCGGAGTATCCGCCCAGCAGGGCAATGCTGTAAAACGCGAGCAGACGGGTCTTGACAAGTTCAAGGCGGGCGTCGCCAAAACCAACCGTATTATCAATCTCATTGGCGTATGGCTGTTCCGCCTGCGCAAATTCGTTATGGCCGCCCCGGTGGTGTACTACGCCCTGAAGCTGGCATCTTACAACAGTGAGCATCTTCCCGATCCGGTGGGCATCAATTTGCAGTCCACCGGCGAGTTTGCCCAACTCATCAGCCGCAATATCGCCGTCATGGGACCTTTGGGCCTGACGCTGGCCTGCCTGCTGCTGATGTTCTGTTCCCGCAAGGCCATGTATCCCTGGGCCATCAGTGTCTTCACACTGGCCTTACCGCTGCTGATCCTTGTAAGCAACGCATATCCGGCATAAGCACCAACTGCCGCCCGATTTGGGCGGCAGTTTTTCGTCAATATTTTCTTTTTTATTTGTTCAAGGATTCTTCACCAATCGCAGGAAATCTTTGGTATACTTAAAGTACAGAGCGGGAAGCATTGAGGAAAGCCGATGCCGCGGAAATATCTGCGGATAACCCGACGGCGGCCCTGTGACACTCTGCTTCCCACAGAAAGAGGACAAATGACAGCAGCGGCTCAGGAAAGGAGTCGCTGCGTTTTTGCGCCAAAAGCAGCGTCCGCCGGAAGAACCCTCCGGCGGACGTTATTTTTATTTGGCATCCATATCCTGGACCTTGGCATTCTTGCCGAAATAAGCCAGAATATAGCTGATGAAAGAGAAAGCCAGGAACACGCTGTCTACCAGTGCGATCATATCCACAGCGGCGGTATTCATATCCGGGAACAGCACCAGCGTGATGAGGCTGACGAACAGAACCGTGGTGCACACCTTACCGGCCATCAGGGCGCCGGGAAGCATTTTGCCCTTGCGCAGATAAATAATGCCCATCACCAGCTGAAAGGCTTCCTTAACAACGAACAGAACGAGCACCGGGTACAGAACCGGATGCTTCAGGCTCAGACAGACCGTCAGCGTCAGCTGAGTCAGCTTATCCGCCAGGGGGTCCAGGATTTTGCCCACGGTGGTGATCATATTGTACCGCCGGGCGATCTTGCCGTCCACCATGTCTGTAAGGCAGGATACCGCCAGAACGGAACCGGCGATGACGTACTGATAGGTTTCCGCAGCATTCAGATAGATGTAAACATAAACAGGGATCAGTATGAGCCGGAACAGGCTCAGCAGGTTGGGGATGGTGAGTATTTCCTTCTTCCAGTCCTTGATAAACATGGATCGTTCCTCCGAGAATGGCCGAAGCCGCAAAACAATATAACCTATTATAGACAATTTTACCGCGTTTATCAAGAGTAAGCTGACGAAGCCGGGAAAAATTAATAAAATGGAAACATTTTCCGCCTTGTTTCAGCAGGGATCACTCCGGCGAGTTCTGCAGATTCGCCGCCAGGGGGTACTGAAGCGACAGATGCTTCCAGGTGTGCTTATCCAGATTTCCGGTCATGGGCAGGCCGCTCAGCGCCTGGAAGGAGGCCAGCGCGTCCGCGGTAGCCTCGTCCAGAAGTCCGGTCATGGACGGCTGGCCAACACTTTTGTAGGCATCGGACAGAACGATCAGCATTCCCTGCACAAGGTACAGGTGGGGATTCCGTTCACCCTTACGGATGACCTGCTTGGGATTCAGAATAATATCCAACGGCTGGGCGGAATCCTGCTCCACCAGAGCCGGCTCATAAACAGCCACAATGGTTTCCCAGGTGGGCAGGTCGGTCACTCCCGTGACCGGCAGACCGTGTTTCCGCTGAAAGGTGGACACAGCCCGCGTAGTTTCCGGGCCGTAAATGCCGTCGGGGATGATGCGTACATAGCTGGGGTCGTTTTCGGCAATGACCCGCAGCATGGTCTGCAAGCTGCGGATGGGCTGGCCGACAAAGGATTCGGGTGGTCTCATCGCGGTACCTCCTGATGGACGGGATCCTGGTTCCCGGTGCGCAGATTATTTCCCGGGAACTGGGTCATGGTAGTGGTTTTGGAATAACGTACTCTGGGATTGGTGCCGCTGATAATGGCGGAGGTGTAGGGGAAATTCTCCGGATCCCGCCAGCTGGTGGTCTCAATGCCGGAAAACTGGTCGTAGATCTCATCCCAGGTGTCGTAGTTGACAATGCCGGTCTGGGGCAGGCCGAACCGCCGCTGTGCCGCGATCACGGCATCCCGTGTGCCGGTGCCGAAGATGCCGTCAACCGTCACGGAAGGAATTTCGGGAATATAGGCGGAAAGCACATTCAGCATATATTGCAGGTGCTCCACCTTGACACCGCGGTCGCCCTGCTCAATGGGATTGGTGGTGGCCCAGGAGTTGGCGTAGAACCGCTGTCCCTCGCTGCGCAGCTCTGCCATATTGGTCACAGCAATATAGTAGCGCACCAGCGCGTACCAGGTAGCCCGGCCGATGATGCCGTCCACCGACAGGTTGAAGATCTCCTGGAACTTCCGGACGGCAGCCTCCGTCTGGGCGCCGAAAATACCGTCTACCATGGAAATTTTGGGAATGGCGGGATAATTCTGAGAGATCCGGTTCAGCATGATCTGGGCGGCAACCACGCTGGGCCCGGAGGTGCCCCGCCGCAGCGGCGTCCCGGGATAGGAGGCGGTAATGCCCTGAATGGGCGCGTTGTTTACGATTTCCACATTGCCGTAATAGCTGCGCAGGATGTCGGTGGAAGAATACCCTTGCAGCGCCAGATTCTGGCTGCCCCACTGGCTCAGACCCTCGCAGGTGGCGGTGGTGCCGTTGCAGAATTTGGCGGCCAGTGGCTCCACAAATCCCGGACGGCGCAGATAGTCGTCGAATAATTCATCCACCAACCGGGCCACATTGGTAAAGTAGCTGCGTCCATTGACAAAGAACTGGTCGTAAGCCGTGGAATTGGTGATATCAAAATCATATCCCCGGCTCCGGTAGAATTCCGTGTATACCCGGTTCAGGGCGAAGGAAACGATGGCCAGAATGTTGGCCCGCAGAGCGCTGTCCTCCCAGGTGGGGTAGATCTCACTGGAAGCGACGTTTTTTACATAGTCAACAAAACTCACGGTGACATTGGACGCGTCCGAACTGGGAGGACCCAAATGCACGGTGATCCGCTGGGGTATGTAAGGAATGACTGGCGGCATAATTCACCTCCTAGAGATTTTGGGGAGGCGTGTTGAAAATTGCGGACTGGTCCCACTGGTTTGGCAATTCCGACAGCGGGATCATCTCCAGATTCTGAATGGTGGTGGTATCGGCGAATACCTGCAGATTCTCCGATTCCACCTGCTCATAACCTTTCAGCCGGGCATAGAGGTTGACGGAGGTAAAGGGTTTCTCACCGGGCTCCGGCTCCTGGCTTTCCGACTTGTCGGGAACCGGGACTTCAATGGGATTGATCTGTCCGTTGCGGTTGGTAAGCCGCATGGCAATGGCGGTTCCGTCGGAAGCGGTAACGGTAATTGCCACATCCTTCAGCGGAAATTGGGCGGTGCTTGTGTAAGCGCGAACCTGTATGTAGCCTGTGGCTGGCAAATGAATCACTCCTTTCACGTTCTCGATTATTATATGCCGGCGGAGACATTTTGTTCCGGGAAGATTGCTTTTGACGGACAGCCATGGTATGATATGTGAAAAAAGGCGGTGATGGCAATGAAACAGCATCGGGAAAGTATTATTGCGGTTTTTATAGCGGGAATCGTTGCGCTGGCGTATATTTCGGGACTGCCCGCAGCGCTGTTCCCAGAGGTGGAATGGGCGGACGTTGACCCGGTCTGCATTACGCTGTTTATCAATATCCTGGCGGTAATGGCTGTGGGATGGATTCTCGTGAAGCGGCTGCTTCCCGGATTTCCCATTGGATTCACGAAGAAGCATTTTCAAACGGGGCTTAAGCGGTACGGGCTTTCCTGCCTGATCGCCTTCGCCATACCATGTCTTGCCTTTTGCGTGGGATTGGCGCCCTTTGACTATTCGCCCACGGTGTGGAAACTTCTGATGGAGGGCGTGCTGTACTATGCCGGCGTGGGTCTGATCGAGGAATTTTTTTGCAGAGGATTGCTGCAAAACGCAATGGAACGGATGCTGTCAGGCAGAAAAAACGGCAGACTGAAAGCCGTTGTGGTGACTTCCTTGATTTTTGGCTTGGGGCATATCGCTGGCATGGTCGGGATGCCCGTTTTGCTGGCAGTATGTAAAATTGCCTGGGCAGTTGGACTGGGGATCTATTTGGGCGCGGTTTACACGCGAACCGGGAATTTGTGGCTTGCGGCATTGTTTCACTGGGTAATCGACCTGTGCGGACTGCCTTTTTGCTTCTCTACCCAGAAAACCTATCCAACCATCTCAGCGGCAGTCATATTGATTACGTTTATTCTGTTTGGAATATACGGTGTTTTTCTGGTAAGGCAGGAAGATTCCGTAAGGGAATCAAAATAAAATGCAAGCGGCGGTTTATCCGCCGCTTTTGTTATAGATATCCCTGCATCTGCCGGATATTGGCCGTTTCGCAGTCCAGCAGTTTTTGGGACAGAATGTGGATCTGCTCATCCTGGCCGCCGAACTGGTGGATATTCTTCAGCCCTTTGATCATGCCCCGGGTGTTGCCCTGGATCATCATGCCCGCGATCTTGGAGTCGGTATTGCGCCCGGTAAGCTTCATCCGGGTCATCATATCCGTCATAAACCGCACCGCCGGGTCCAGCTCTTCCAGCTCCCAGCCCCGCCGGGTGGCAATGCAGTGGGCTTCCGTTTCAATGGAATCATATTCATGCAGCTGGGATTCCAAAGCCTTGCGCAGTCCGGGCCGCATACTGGTGTCCAGCACGCTGCGAATGCCGATCTGCCCCATCTGCGTGGTCTTCAGAACGGAGGAAAGGATTTCTTTGTTGTTTTTCATCTCACATCACCGTTCGTAGTATGCACATCTTGCCGCAAACCATACATAGAATATGAGAATGGAAAGGATGTGATCATTATGTGCGCGATTTCCGGCATGATTGGACTGGGAGCTGACGAAACCACCGTCCGAAAAATGCTTGCCACCATGCATCGCCGTGGTCCGGATGAAAGCGGAATTTATCAGGAGGAAGATGTTACGCTCCTGCATGCCCGTCTGGCAATCATTGACCCGGACGGCGGAAAACAGCCTATGGAGCTGACCTGGGCAGGGGAGACGTATCTTCTTGTATATAATGGAGAACTCTATAACACGGAGGAACTGCGCCGGGCGCTTGCTGCCGCGGGACACTGTTTTCAGGGACATTCGGATACCGAAGTGCTGCTCCATGCCTATGCGGAATACGGCGCGGACTGTGTGGAACACTTGAATGGGATCTTCGCTTTTGCTGTCTGGGAAAAAAGACGCAGGCGCCTGTTCCTGGCCCGGGACCGTATCGGCGTGAAGCCCCTGTTTTATAAGCCCCACTGCGGCGGCCTGATCTTCGCGTCAGAGCTGAAAACGATCCTTACGTACCCGACGGTAAAGGCCCAGCTGGATGAGACCGGCGCCGCCCAGCTGATCCTTCTGGGCCCCGGCAGGCTTCCGGGAAGCGGCGTTTTCAAGGATATTTTCGAGATCGAACCCGGCTGCTGCGGCTATTACGAAAATGGAAAACTGCACATTTCCCGGTATTGGAAACTGCGGGACCGGGAGCACCGGGACAGCTTCGCGGAAACAAGCGAATCCGTCCGCTATCTGGTAACGGACGCCATCCGCCGCCAGATGGTCTCCGACGTTCCCATCGGAACCTTCCTCTCCGGAGGACTGGATTCCAGCATCATCACGGCCGTCTGCGCCCGGGAAATGCAGGCTAGGGGAGAGCGGCTGAAAACCTTCTCTGTAGACTACGAAAACAATGACCGGTACTTTCAGGCCAGCAAATTCCAGCCCAATTCCGACAGCGCTTACATCCGCATCATGCAGGAGGCCCTGGACGCGGACCACCGCTGGACGGTGCTGACGCCGGAGGAGCTGGTAAATTCACTGGAGGAGGCCACCATAGCCCGGGACCTTCCCGGCATGGCGGACGTGGATTTTTCTCTGCTGGCCTTCTGCAAAGAGATCCGGAAGGATGTTAAAGTGGCCCTGTCCGGGGAATGCGCCGATGAAATTTTCGGAGGCTATCCCTGGTACCGTGACCCGGAGGTCCGGGCAAAAGAGGGCTTTCCCTGGGCGCAGAACACCCCGGAACGTGCCGCGATCCTGTCTCCCGCGCTTCCAATCCCAGCCCAGGATTTTGTTATGGATGCCTATAACCGGACCTGCCGGGAAAGCGATATCCTGCCGGGCAATTCCCCGGAGGAGCGCCGCATGAAGGAAATGGTCAACCTGAATTTCCGCTGGTTCATGCAGACCCTGCTGGACCGCAAGGACCGCATGAGCATGTATCACGCCCTGGAAGTCCGGGTGCCATTCTGCGACTACCGAATTGCGGAATACCTGTACAGTGTTCCCTGGGAATACAAAGACTATCAGGGAAAAGAAAAAGGCCTCCTGCGCCATGCCATGGAGGGCCTTCTGCCGGAGGAAGTCCTATACCGCAAAAAAAGCCCCTATCCCAAGACCTTCGACCCCCGTTACGAACAGCTCGTCTGTGCCCGCCTGAAGGAGAAGCTGACAGAGGATACGCCTTTGTGGCACCTGGTCAGCAGGGAAGCCGGAGAAAAAATATTGACCTCCCAGCCCCTGTGGCCCTGGTACGGCCAGCTGATGCGCCGCCCCCAGACCGTAGCCTATTTCCTGCAGCTGGATTTTTGGCTGCGGCATTACGGAGTGGAATTGTGTTGGTAAAATACTTTACTAGAATTTGCATTGACGGGAAAAAACTCATATGGTAGAATAACGTTGGAAATTTTGTATACAGTACAGATAAAGTAGGAGGCATTTTCATGCGCAAAACAAAGATCATCTGCACCATCGGCCCCGCCAGTGAAAATGAGGAGACCCTGACTCAAATGTGTCTGGCCGGCATGAATGTCGCCCGTCTGAACTTCTCCCACGGTACCCATCCCGAACACGAGAAGAAGATCGAGCTTATTAAGACCGTCCGCCAGAAGCTGGGCCTGCCCATTGCCATCATGCTGGATACCAAGGGCCCTGAGTACCGGATCAAGACCTTTTCCACCGGCAAGGTGACCATCGCGGACGACGCGGAATTTACGTTCACCACCGACGAGATCGAAGGCGACGAAACCAAGGTCAGCGTCAATTACAAGGCCCTGAATAAAGACCTGAAGCCCGGCGATATCGTCACCGTCAACAACGGCATGGTCAAGTTTGAGGTCGAGAAGATCGAGGGCAGCAACATTCTGACCAAGTGCCTGGTGGGCGGCGTCCTGTCTGACCGTAAGAGCATGTCCTTCCCCAACAAGGTCATGTCCGGCCCTTACCTGAGCGAGCAGGATAAGGCGGATATCATCTTCGGTATCCAGCACGGCGTGGACTTTATTGCCGCATCCTTTGTTTCCACCAAGCAGGATGTCCTGGACATCCGGGAACTGCTGGATGCCAACGGCGGCAGCGATATTGAGATCATCGCCAAAATCGAAAACCAGTCCGGCGTGGACAACGTGGAAGATATCTGCTCTGCCTGCGGCGGCATTATGATCGCCCGCGGCGACCTGGGCGTGGAGATCCCCTTCGTGGAAGTCCCCGCCGTCCAGAAGAAGCTGACCCGCATGTGCCGTATGCTTGGCAAGCGCGTCATCACTGCCACTGAAATGCTGGAATCCATGATCCAGAACCCCCGTCCCACCCGTGCTGAGATTTCCGATGTGGCAAACGCCGTTTATGACGGCACCTCCTGCGTCATGCTCTCCGGCGAGTCCGCCGCGGGCAAGTACCCCGTGGAAGCGGTCAAGGCTATGGCCCAGATCGCCGAGTATACCGAGCAGCACACCGACTATAAGCAGCGCTTCCAGTCCACAGAGTATGTGGGCCAGAACAACCTGGACTGCATCTCCCATGCCGTCTGCTCCATGGCCATCGATGTCAACGCCAAGGCCATTGTTGTCTGTTCCGTTTCCGGTAAGACCGCTATGCTGGTCAGCCGTTTCCGCACCCCTGTGAACATCATCGGCATGACTACGGACGTGAAGATTTGGCGCCGCCTGTCCATGAGCTGGGGCGTTACCCCTGTCATGGCAGAGCAGTTCCCCAGCATGGATGTCATGTTCTACTATGCCAAGAAGGCGGCCATGGATGCCTTTGGCCTGCAGGCTGGTGACAACATTGTCCTGACCGGCGGTCCCATCAACGGCCAGCACGGCAACACCAACACCATCAAGATTGAAACTGTATAAGAAACTGCCCCGGCTTTCTTCAGCCGGGGCAGCATTTTTGCTATTTTTATTGTTAAAAATGCCTGGAAAAATTCGGCGATATCCCCACATGAAAAGAAATCGGCTTTGTGCTATAATAGATTTTGCAGAAGGAAAAGCCGGGCGTTTTTGAAGGGGAGAATAACATGTATCAGGTTGGAGACAAGGTCGTATACGGCAGTCACGGTGTTTGCATGGTGGTGGATCAGGAGGAGCGGCTCATCGACCGAAAGCGCCAAACCTATCTGGCGCTGGAGCCTGTGGGCCAGGATGGTTCCTGCTACTTTGTGCCCACCCATAACGCGGTGGCCATGTCAAAGCTGCGCCGTATGCTGTCAAAAGAAGAACTGGAAACCATGCTGGCATCCGAGGAAGTCCATGCCGACGGCTGGATCAAGGATGAAAACCAGCGTAAGCAGACCTACCGGGAGCTCATCAGCAGCGGCGACCGGGCCAAGCTCATGCAGATGGTGCACACGCTTTACCGTCACAAGGCTTCTCAGGCAGCGGCAGGCCGCAAATGCCACCTGTGCGACGAAAACTTCCTGCGGGACGCGGAAAAGCTGCTGATCAGCGAAGTCTCCATCGTCATGGAAGTGGAGCCGGACCAGGCAAAGCAATACATCCGAAATAAGCTGAAAGAGGACGCGTAATGCGTCAATGTCATTCAGTTTAGAGAACTTGCAGGGCGGAGGCATGCCTCCGCCCTGCATTGTCTTCTATTCACTTACTGACACTGGCCCAGCGCGCCCTCTTTTTCAAACATCCTCACAGCAAAGGATCTCCTTGCTCCTTTCGTATTCTTCAAAGGCAAAACCCCGCACAGCGGATTCGATCTCGCCCAGCTGGTTGTCATAGGGATCCGCACGCCACTGCATTTTCGGAACCGTGAAATTCTCATAGAATGCAGAGTTTGCCACCATCCGGTA
Source organism: Oscillospiraceae bacterium (assembly GCA_036300205.1). Classification (GTDB taxonomy): domain Bacteria; phylum Bacillota; class Clostridia; order Oscillospirales; family Oscillospiraceae; genus Faecousia. The sequence continues at coordinate 25,155 of JAXJGV010000001.1, read as the reverse complement.
AGGATCCAGATTTCCGAAATAGAACTGCCGCCGCTCTTCTTTACCGGCCCACACAGCGCCGGTACCATAAGAGGGATCGGCAAAGATCCAGCCGTAAGGCTCCACATAAAACCGTACCCAGTCATGCCCGCCGATAAAGTCCGGCTCCGCCGTCAGTCCGCTCTGCCACTGGGCAGGGATACCGGCACAGCGGCACAGAGTCAGGAACAGCAGGGCAAAAATACCGCAGTCGCCGGTATAACTCCGGGCGCAGTTTTCTGCCATATTTTCCAGGGCGATATAGCTGGGCATATAGGTGTACTTCATGTTCAGGGTGATGAAGTCATAGAATGCCCGGGCTTTTTGAAGCGGGTCATCGATCCCACGGGTCAGTTCTTCGCACAGCGCCCGAATGTAAGGGGTAAAAACGATATGGGGCGCCTGCTCCTGCAAATCGCTGGTCACAATGCCTGCGGTGCCGTTTCCGTTATACGCGTCTGTAAATCTTGCGGTATGCAGATAGGAATATTCCACCACAAATTCATGGTTTTCCTGCAGCGTTTCCTCCCAGCAGACCGTGCGCTGGGCTGCGTCCTCCGGGGCGATAATCCCGCTTTCCGGCCAAATCTTCTCAATGCGGATATCGCTCTGCTGCTGGCAGGCGGCAGGGATGGGGAGATGCGCCCGCACAAACATACCGGGAGTAAAGCATGCATCTTTCAATTTTACCGTTGCCCGAATTCGGATACGGTTGGTCATGGAGCCGTTTGTTTTCATCTTTTTTATGGCGATATCCAACCGGTCATCCTCTTTGGAGCCGCCTGCCGCGCTTTCTACACCCGGCATTTTGATCCCGGCCCGCTTGGCAAACGGAAGCATCGCCTTGCATAGGGAAGAGAAGAACCGGTTGAAGATCCGTACCTCGCCACTGACATAAATCCATCGAATTCGCCGGGCGTCGATCAGTTCCTCCAGCTCTTCCATAGAAAAGTCCGGGATATTTTTTCGGACAATTTCCAGAGCTTCTTCCTTGGAATAGGGGAATTCCCCAGGCAGGCGGCGCATCACTTCCTTATGGGCCAGCAGACTGGCCCGAAGCGTATCCGTCAGCCCATCCTCTGCCAGACGGCGGTCAATGAGGCGCGCGGCTTTCTCAAAATCGCCGTGCTCCTTGCACCGGCGAATGTCGTCCGGCAGACCGTATTGCAAATATTGCAGGGTATCATTGATGTTCATAGGAACCTCCCGAAAAAAGAGCGCTCCCGCCCGCAGCAGGGTGGGAGCGCATAAATTTACATTAGCCCAGGAAGGAAGACATCCAGCTCAGGATGGCGCCCATGCCCAGACCGCAGAAGTTGCCGATAGCAGCGCCCAGAACGCCCATCAGAACGCCGATGCCGGCGAAGTTGGGGTTGTAAGCGGTGGCAACGATGGGAGCGGAAGCGGAGCCGCCGATGTTTGCCAGAGAAGCGGTGGAGACCATGCACAGGTCCCACTTGAAAATCTTGGACAGCAGGAACATCAGCACGACATGGATCGCCAGGATCAGGAAGCCGTAAACCACCCACATGGGAGCGTTGATCAGGTCAACGACAGTTGCGGTGGAAGCCAGCAGGGAAACGACTGCGTACAGGTAAACGTTGGACAGTTCCTCAACAGCGGGCAGCTTGCCGATGGGAGTCATGGCGCAGATCAGGCCCAGCACAGTGACGAACACGGTGGTGATGGTGCCCTTGTCGAACATACCCAGGCCCACGGACTTCAGAGCGGCGTTCGCGGAAGCGCCCACACCCTGGGACAGGGCAGAGACCATCAGGGAAAGGCCGATCAGGAAGATCCAGTCGCCGGCGGAAGCGGCCTTCTTTTCCTTTGCCACTTCGGCGTTGGCGGCCTCAGCAACAGCGTCCAGCTTGGAGGTGTCGGCGTTGCAGGCCTTGTTCCACTTGGGAGCGATCTTAACAGCCAGCAGCAGCAGGGCGATCCACACGGAGTAGCACACGGTATCCAGAGCCAGCGCGCAGCTGTAAGCGCCTGCGTCAACAGGCAGAGCGTCCTGCATAGCGGCCATGTTGGCGGAACCGCCGACCCAGGAAGCGTACAGAGCGGCAACAGCAGCCCAGCTCTTTTCTGCGCCGCCCATGGAACCCACGAAGACAGGGTACAGCACGATGAAGCCCACAGCCAGGGTCAGGGAGCAGCCCAGGAAAATGGCGATCATACGGCCGGACAGCTTAGCCAGCTTGCGGAAGTCGCAGCGCAGCAGCATAACGAAAATCATGGCGTACAGCAGATTGTTCTTCAGAGAGCTGTAAGCAGCAGAGCAGCCTTCGGAATCATACATACCGATGGTGCAGAAGACCATGTTCAGGACGTAGATCCAAACCAGGGGAGGCACGATGTCGAAAACCTTCCACTTGGTATATTTCTGCAGGGCCAGCATGCCGCCGGCAATGAACATCAGGAATGCAATGTAAGTAAAACCGTTGGTAATCATTGTGTTTCCTTCTTTCCGGAAAATATTTTTTCGGGAAATGACCGAGATCAAACCGGCTGCAACATCCGAACGGACATCAGTCTCATTTCGGACATTTCCCGCAGTAGAAAAAACCGTTAGTCGATATACACCAGGCGGCCGGGTTCAATACCCTTGATGCCCAGGCCGGGTTCATCCGAGACGGTAATCAGCTTTTCGTCAAACACAGCGCCGCCCAAGATGGGGTCTTCGCTGCACAGCACGGGGCCGTCCAGGTCCACCTTGGTAATGATGTTCTTTGCGCAGGACAGATGCACAGCCGCGTTGACGGAAATTTTGGCCTCCAGCATACAGCCGATCATGCACTCCACACCAAAAACTTCAGCTGCGGAAGCGATCTTCAGGGCGTTGTACAGGCCGCCGCACTTCATCAGCTTAATGTTGATCAGGTCGGCAGCGCCCATCTTCATGATGGTCATGGCGTCCTCAGGGGAGAAGACGGCTTCGTCAGCCAGAACGGGCACATAGCTGCGCTCGGTGACATACTTCAGCCCCTCAAAATCGTGGGCCTTAACGGGCTGCTCCACCAGCTCAATATCCAGCCCCTGCTCCTGCATCTTGTTCAGGATCTTGACAGCCTGCTTGGGGGTCCAGGCCTGGTTGGCGTCGATGCGGATGACCACATCCTTGCCCACAGCGCCGCGGACGGCAGCCAGCCGCTGAACGTCCAGCTCAGGATTGACGCCCACCTTCATCTTCAGGCAGTCATAGCCCCGGTCAAGCGCGATGAGCGCGTCCTTAACCATGGTCTCGGGGTCGTTGACGGAAATGGTGATGTCGGTGACGATGTTCTTCTTGGCGCCGCCCATGAGCTTGTAAACGGGAATGTTGTACAGCTGGCCGTACAGATCCCACAGAGCCATATCCACAGCGGCCTTGGCGCTGGAATTTCCAACGATACACTTCTGCACGGACTGCAGCAGGGTCTCGAATTCATCTACATCCCGGCCGATAATGGTCTTGGCAATGTGATCCTGAATCGCTCCGATGATGGCGCCGGTGGTGTCGCCGGTGATGGCGCCGGTGGGAGGGGCTTCACCGTAGCCGACTGCGCCGCAGTCAGTGTGGATCTCAACGATCACATCTTCCACCGAGTTAACGCTTCTCAGTGCGGTTTTGAAGGGCGTCCGCAGAGGAACCGAAATGCGGCCTAAACGTACTTTTGTGATTTTCATGGGTGGACACCTTGCTTTCTGTTATTTTGCCATCTCGTACATTGCCGCGGCAATGATCTGAGCATTTTTCATAAGTTTGGGGATCTCAATGAATTCATCCGGCTTGTGTTCCCGTACCTCGTCGCCGGGGAAAATGGGGCCGAAGGCCAGGGTGTTGGGCAGCATCTTGGCATAAGTGCCGCCGCCGATGCACTTGGGGGCGCCTTCCAACCCGGTGTGCTCCTTGTATACCTTCAGCAGGGTCTGTACCAACTGGCTGTTTTCGGGGATGTACAGCTTGGCCTTGTGGACCTCCGCGTCCTTGACAAACCCAGCGGCCTCGAATTTGGCGTTAAAGGCGGGGCCGCAGTCCTCATATCCCTTGGTAACGGGATACCGATAGTTGATCTTCATGGACATTCTGTGTTTGTCCGCTTCCAGCGTGCCCCAGTTCAGGGTCAGCTCTCCGGAAACCTGGTCCTGCAGGTAGATTCCGGCAGATTTGCCGTCGGTCTCCATACCAAGGGTGGATGCCAGGAAGTGAATGGCTTGTGCCGTCTCTCCTTCAAAGGGCAGGGTATCCAGCGCCAGCATCAGTCGACCGATGGCATTTTCGCCCAATCCGGGGGTACTGCCATGGGCGCTGACGCCCTCGGCCTCCACAAACAGGCCGTAATCGGTAGCAGTATAGCGGATCATGGGCGCATGCAGCTTGGCGATACGCTCAGCCATCTCCCTGGAGCAGCCCAGCTTCGCGGAAGCCGCGGCGGGAACCACATTGGGCGCGGTGCCGCCGTGAATGGACAGCAGTTTCAGTTCCCCCTTTTGCTGATAGCTGCGGGAGAAGGTTACGTTGATGATGCCTTTCTCGCCGTTGATGACCGGATATTCGCCATCCGGAGTAAAGCCCATGACCGGCACTTCACCGCCCTTGGCAAGATAGTATTTCACATCGGCAGAGCCGGTTTCCTCGTTGCAGCCGAACAGCAGCCGGATGCGGCGCTTGATGGGCAGACCGGAATCCCGCAGGGCCGCCAGCGCGAACAGCGCGGCAATGGAAGGACCCTTGTCGTCCATGGTGCCCCGGCCAAAGATCCTGCCGTCCCGGATCTCGCCGCCCCAGGGATCGAAGCTCCAGCCGTCCCCGGCGGGAACCACATCCAGATGCCCCAGAACCGCCACCATTTCCTCACCCTGGCCGTATTCGCACCAGCCCAGGTGGTTGTCCACATTTTCGGTACGGAAGCCCAGCTTTTCCGCCGCGGCGAGAACATGGTCAAGGCTTCTGCGCACTTCCAGGCCATAGGGCGCGCCCTCTTCGGCGTCTCCCTGAACACTCGGGATACACAGGTTTTCCTGCAAACAGGCGAGAAGCTGAGGCTCCATCGCAAGAACACGTTCGTTAAGATTCATAGGCCAACCTCCGGGAAATGAGTTCCGTCAGCAAATTAGACAGTTAGAAACGATTTAAACGGAATATTTCGACTAATAATGGAACTATGATACCAAAAACTGAATTTTTTGTCAATACTTTATGCCGCTAAAGGTGAATTTTTTACATTTTAAAGATGCAAAAACGCGTGGTGTTCCGACAAACACCACGCGTTCTATGCATTTCTGGTTACAATTTGTTGCAAAACGGACAAATGTCCGCGAACAGGAGGCCCTATGCCCGGCGAAGCAGTTCCAGAAGCTCCCCGGCAGTGTCCGCAATGGCGACAGCGCCTGCGTCAACCATGTCGCTGACTTCGCCGTAGCCCCAGCTGACGCCGACGGTGGGGATGCCGTGGGCCTTGGCGCCGATCACGTCAAACTTCGTGTCGCCCACCATGACCATGTTGTCTGCCCGTCCGTTCTGTTCCAGCAGGTAGGCGATGACCGCTTCCTTGTTGGTGCGGGAGGTGTCCATGGTCGCGCCGCAGATCTGGTCAAAATATTTTGCCAGATCGAAGTGCTCCAGAATATCCACGCTCATCTGTTCCGGCTTGGAAGTTGCCACATACAGCTTGTGTCCTTCCGCTTTCAGGGCTTCCAGCAGCTCCCGGATTCCGGGGTAGGGAGTGTTCTCATATTTTCCAATAGGGATGTACCGGCTGCGGTAGACCGCCACCGCTTCCTCCGCCTTGTCCTTAGGCACGCCGAACCGGACAAATGTCTCATGCAGGGGAGGGCCTACAAATACCCGCATTTCCTCCCGGGAGGGAACAGGCAGTCCGAAATGTTCCAGTGCCAGAATGGCACAGTTGATGATGCCCTCGCCGGAATCCGTCAGAGTACCATCCAGGTCAAATAGAATCGTCTTTTGCATTTGCGTTTTTACTCCTCTCTTTGAAAAATCAGCGACATGGTCTCGATATTGCCCGTCCCTCTGGTTTCCACCGGGACATATCTTTTCAATAAGTGCTCCTAATGCGTATCAGCCCAGCAGAACGTCGGAAACCAGCATCACGCAGAACCCCACCAGCAGGGCGTAGGTCGCGCCGCTCTCATTATCATGGTGGGTCTCCGGGATCATCTCGTCGCTGATGACGTACAGCATGGTACCCCCGGCGAAGGCCAGGGCAAAGGGGAGAATTGCGGTCGCAATGGTCACAGCGAAATAGCCCAGCAGCGTGCCGATGACTTCGATCAGCCCCGTAACCAGCGCGCAGACAAAGGTGCGCTTGGGGCTGATGCCCGCCGCCAGCATGGGCGCGATGATGACCATGCCCTCCGGGATGTTTTGAAGAGCGATGCCTCCTGCGATCAGCAGTGCTTCGGCAGTGCTTCCCGAACCGAAGCTGACGCCGGCCGCAATGCCCTCGGGCAGATTGTGGATGGCAATGGCGCTGACGAACAGCAGTACCTTGTCAAGGTTTGCGTTGCCGTGATGTTCTTCTGAGTCTCCGCCCACCAGATGGTGCATGTGGGGCACCAGCCGGTCCATCAGGTTCAGGCAGAACGCGCCGCAGAAAATACCCGCAACGGTAAAGACCAGACCGAATTTTCCGCCATATTCCACAGAAGGAACGATGAGGCCCAGTACCGCCGCCGCCAGCATCACGCCTGCGGCGAAGGCCAGCACCAGGTCGCTGAAACGGTGGGAAATGTTTTTAAACGCGAAACCGATGACGGAACCGGCGACGGTAGCGCCGCCTACGCCAAGCGCGGTAAGAAATACAAGTTTCATATGTATATGTGCCTCCTTTATTGGTTTTTTACATTGTAGCATATGCGCGGCCTGCTGACAATGTTTTTGTTCTGTTGTATAAAATTAACAATACACAAATAAAGTTTTGACGTTTTCTATTGCAAAAAGGCAGATCGTTTGATATAGTATTTTTGATTTACTGTAAAGAAGCAGTGAAAAAACGGAATCATGGAACAAGTGGAAAGGAAATGTGATACCAATGGTCGATTTAAGAGCAAAGCCCTATAACCTGACGGATGCAGACATCGCCTGGGTAGAAAGCACCATCGCCGGCATGACCGCAGAGGAGAAGGTTGGTCAGCTGTTCTGGCAGCTGACGGCTTCTCAGGAGGAGAGCTATCTGCAGGAGCTGATGGAGAAGTACCACCTGGGCGGTTGCCGCTATAACGGTATGCCCGGTCAGAAGGTCCTGAACCAGAACCGCATCCTGCAGAAGTATGCCAAGGTCCCCGTTTTCATCGCCTGCAACCCCGAGCAGGGCGGCAACGGCGTCTGTCCCGATGGCACTTTCGTGTCCAGCCAGATCAAGATCGGCGCTACCGGCAAGAGCGAGTATGCCCAGGCCATGGGCCGGGTCTCCGGTGTCCAGATCAAGGCCACCGGCTGCAACATGGCCTTTGCTCCCGTTGTCGATATTACCTATAACTGGGAATGCGAAGAGGTCCTGGCCCGTGCCTACGGCGACGACCCCAAGATGGTTGCCGAAATGGGCAAGGCCTACATGGACGGCCTGCACGAGACCGAGGGCGTCTACTGCTGTGCCAAGCACTTCCCCGGCAACGGCCAGGACTACCGGGATGCCCATATGTCCAACAACATCAACCACTTCGGTGAGGAAGACTGGATGGCATCCTACGGCCACGTTTACAAGACCCTGATCGAGGGCGGCCTGGACGCCATCATGGGCGGACACATCATGATGCCCGAGTACATGAAGGAGCTGAATCCCGACATCACCATGGATGAGATGAAGCCCGCCACCCTGTGCCCCGAGATCATGACCGGCCTGCTCCGGGACAAGCTGGGATTCAACGGCATGGTGGTCACCGACGCTTCCCACATGGTTGGCATGACCAACCGCATGAAACGCACCGACATGTTGCCCGCCGCCATCAATGCCGGCTGTGACATGTTCCTGTTCTTCAACGATCCCGAGGAAGATTTCAATACCATGCTGAATGCCTACAAGACCGGCATTATCAGCGAGGAGCGCATTGTGGAAGCCCTGACCCGTATTCTGGGCCTGAAGGCAGCCAAGGGTATGCACAAGAAGTCTGCTGAAGAACTGTGCGGCACCGACGAAGCCCTGGCAGCAGCCCTGACCAATCCCGCGTTCAAGGCAGTGGCTCCCGCCATTTCCCAGGACGCCCTGACCCTGGTCAAATATAAGGATGAGGACATCCTGCCCCTGTCTCCCGAGAAGACCAAGCGTGTCATGATCGTCAATGTCAAGGGCCCCGAGAGTCCCATGGGCAAGCTGGCCGCCATGGCTATGGGCGGCGGCGCGGCCAGAAAGTCTCCCGCCGAGCGTTTCTGCGAGAAGCTGTGCGCCAAGGGCTTTGACGCGTTCATCTACGAAAGCCCCCTGGATAAGATGATGAAGGAAGTAGCCGCCGGCAAGCCCTTCAACCTGAACCTGTACTTCGCGGGCAAGAACGCCATTGCGGACTTCACCTCCGGCATGGATCTGGTCATCACCTTCTTCGACGTTGCCAACGGCCATCCCGTCTTCGGCATGTCCAAGGGCGGCGGTGAGATCCCCTGGTACGTCCATGAGGTCCCCGTAGTGGGTATCTCCGTGAATAAGCCCACCATGCTGGCAGACTGCCCCATGCTGCGCACCTACATCAACACCTACGATTCCAACGAGGACACCATGAACGCCCTGGTAGATGCTTTGCTGACCGGCCCCGAGGCCTTCAAGGGCTCCGATCCCATCGACTCCTACTGCGGAATGTGGGATACCCATATGTAATTTGGGAGGAATCGAATGTCTATTTTTGATTCTTTTGAGAAGAAGCACGACTATCTGGTCTGCGTGGACTCCGACGGCTGCGTCATGGATACCATGAACTGCAAGCACTTCCACTGCTTCGGCCCCTGCATGGTGGACGAGTGGGAGCTGGGGGAGTGGAAGGACGCCATTCTGGAACGCTGGAATGAGATCAATCTGTTCTCCATGACCCGGGGCATCAACCGTTTCAAGGGACTGGCCATGGCGCTGGGAGAGATCGACCGGAAGTATAAGCCCATCCCCGGTATCCAGGCCCTGCAGCATTGGGCAGAAACTGCGCCCGCCCTCAGCAATGACGGCGCAGCCAAGGCAGCGGCCGAAGCCGCCGACCCGGAGGCTAAGCGGATTCTGGAAAAGGCCCTGTCCTGGAGCAAGGCGGTCAACGCCGCCATCGTAAAGCTGCCCGAAGAACTGAAGGTTCCCTACGAGGGTGCCAAAGAAGGTCTGGCAGCTGCCCACCAGTTTGCGGATGTTGCTATGGTTTCCTCTGCGAACCGGGACGCCGTGGAAGAAGAGTGGGGCAAGTTCGGCCTGCTGCAGCATACCGACATCGTTCTGGCCCAGGACGTGGGTTCCAAGGCCGCCTGCATCAGGGAGATGCTGAAATTTGGTTATGACGCCAATAAGGTGCTCATGGTAGGCGACGCCCCCGGCGACTGCGATGCCGCCGAAAAGAATGGCGTTCACTACTATCCCATTCTCGTCAACCACGAAAAGGAAAGCTGGGACGAGGCCATTGCCGTTGGCTTCGGTAAGCTCCAGTCCGGCGAGTACGCGAAATATGGCGCGCAGAAGAAGCAGGATTTCCTGCACAACCTGGGCGGCTAAACAGAAAACAAGGGGGCTGCCAGCTGGCAGCCCCCAATTTTACGATGGTTTCCCCTAAAACGGGATCAAAACCTCTTTTTTGACCCCAGGTATGATAAATCCATCCTCTTATCCGTTTATATGCATAATAACCCAGGTGTTCCCACTATACAATCCGTGAAAAAGTATATATTGACATTTCCGGAAAACAGTGTATACTGTATACATAAAAACAAAATAACCCTAAGACGCTTTTCGGAATGAAGAAGACCGGAAAGCTGAGGACTCTCTGGAGAACACATTCAGTTGTGTGCCGAAGGTGCAAGGCGAAAGCCGAATCTCTCAGGCAAATGGACAGAGATGCTTAACAGTTGTTGCACAGAGCAGTCCATTTTCTGGGCTGTTTTTGTTTTTTATGCAGGCCTTAATTAGAATGAGAATATAGAAAGAGGTACTTGACTATGCTTGCAAAACCCATCGATTCCATCGGATTTGTTTCCAATTATGACCCGGAGCTGGCAGCCATGATGGGCCGGGAACTGACCAGACAGCAGGACGGTCTGGAGCTGATCGCCTCCGAGAATTTCGCGTCGCCTGCCGTCATTGCGGCCATGGGTTCTATCCTGACCAACAAGTATGCGGAAGGCCTGCCCGGCAAGCGTTATTACGGCGGCTGCCATTTTGTTGACGAGATCGAGCAGCTGTGCATCGACCGGGCCAAGGCCTGCTTCGGTGCGGAATTTGCCAATGTCCAGCCCCATTCCGGCGCCCAGGCCAACATGGCGGTCCAGCTTGCTCTGCTGCAGCCCGGCGATACCATGATGGGCATGAGCCTTGCCAACGGCGGCCACCTGTCCCACGGCAGTCCTGCCAACATGTCCGGCAAATACTACAATGTGGTCTCCTATGATGTCAACCACGACACCGGCCTGATCGATTACGACCAGATCCGGGACATGGCGAAAAAGTGCCAGCCCAAGCTGATCATCGCCGGTGCCTCCGCCTATCCCCGGGCCATTGATTTCAAGCTGTTCGCCGATATTGCCCATGAAGTTGGCGCCGTCCTGATGGTGGACATGGCCCACATCGCGGGCCTGGTGGCGGGCGGCGCCCATATGAGTCCTGTGCCCTATGCCGATATCGTCACCACCACGACCCATAAGACCCTCCGGGGTCCCCGGGGCGGCTTGATCCTGGCAAAGGAAGCATACGCAAAGAAGCTGAATTCCGCCGTTTTCCCCGGAACCCAGGGCGGCCCGCTGGAGCATGTCATTGCCGCCAAGGCTGTCTGCCTGAAGGAAGCCATGCAGCCGGAATTCAAGACCTACGCCCAAAATGTTGTCAAGAATGCCAAGACCATGGCAAACGCCCTGCTGGAAGAAGGCTTTGATCTGGTCACCGGCGGCACCGACAACCACCTGATGCTGGCCGACCTGCGCCCCATGCACATTACCGGTAAGGAATTGCAGATCCGCTGCGATGCCAACCATATCACCCTGAATAAGAACGCCATCCCCAATGACCCTGAGAAGCCCGCCGTCACCAGCGGCGTCCGCATCGGTACTGCTGCCGTCACCACCCGCGGTCTGGGCGAAGAGGAAATGAAGCAGATCGCCCACTGCGTGGCTCTGACCGCCCGGGATTTTGAAGGGACCCAGGCGGAAGTCCAGGCCACGGTGGCGGATATTTGTGAGAAGTTCCCCCTGTATAAATAAGAGAAAAGAGGCGCATTTTTCGTGTGGCTTGTTCTGGCGATCCTTTCCGCAGTGTTTGCGGCCCTTGCATCCATCCTTGCCAAAGTGGGCATCAGCGGCGTGGATTCCAACCTGGGAACTGCCATCCGCACCTGCGTGGTGGTGCTGATGTCCTGGGGCATGGTATTTTAACCCACGCCCAGGACGGGCTCCGTACGATCTCCACCCGCAGCTGGATTTTCCTGATCCTGTCCGGCCTTGCCACCGGCGCGTCCTGGCTGTGCTACTACCGTGCCTTGCAGATCGGCGACGTTTCCAAAGTTGTACCTGTGGACAAACTCAGCGTGGTCTTCACCATGATCCTGGCGTTTGTGTTCCTGCATGAGAAATTTACCCCCAAATCCATCCTGGGCGCGATCCTGATCACGGCAGGAACCCTGCTGATGGTGCTGTAATACCAAATAGGAAAGAGAGCCATCTCCGGATGGCTCTCTTTTTCGCATATCAGTGGAAACGCCGTGCGTATCCACACTTCCGGCAGAGTTCTTCTGCCGCTTTTTTGTTTCCAAAACCTTCATAAATCGCCTTCGTCCGGGGTTTCTCCAGAATCTCTTCCATGGATTCGGCAAACAGGTTCCCCAGTGGAATGTCGCCCTCATGATCCAGGCAGCAGGGAACCACCGTACCGTCGCACAGCACCCCGATCTGATCCCGAAGCCCGTAGCAGAATACCTGTTCTCCGCCGTCCGCAGCACCCAGATCCGGCCAGTCGAATTTTTCTCCGTGCTCCAGATAGACCCGGTGGCCGATCCTCGTCCCCCGGCGTTCCACCTTCCATGGCTTTGGGAAAGCGTCCTCCATGGCGGCAAGAATGGCATCGTTTTTTTCATCCGCACCGCCCTGATTCCACAGCCGGTAGACCACCAGCTTTTTCCCGCCGGCGGCCTGCCCAAAGGCAAAGCATTGCCGAAGATATTCCGCAAAGGGCATAGCCAGATCGTTTGCCTCAAACGCGTGCAGGGACACGTTGACCTTGTGCAGGGCAGGGGAGCGAAGCAGCAGTTCCTGGTGCTTTCCAAGCAGCGTACCGTTGGTCGTCAGAATGACCTGAAATCCAGCCTCTCCCGCAAGCTGCAAAAACCGTTCCAGCTTTGGATGGCACAGCGGCTCCCCCATGAGGTGAAAATAAAGATAATCCGACCATGGCCGCAGTTTGGGCAGCAGGGAAGCAAATTCTTCTTCCGTCAAAGCCCTGGCTTTCCGCTTGGTTCCGGGGCAGAAACTGCATTTTAAGTTGCATACATTCGAAATCTCCAAATAGATCTTGTGAAACCGCTTCATGTGATCCCTCATTTGTGTATTTTCTATTAGTGTAGCACAAGCGGAAGATTCTTTCAATGAAAAGATATTTTGCGAAATTTCAAACGCCATTCCTGTTTTGCCAAAAGCCGACATGGGCTTCGTGATAAACTGAGCGCAAATGCAGCGGAAACACCGCGGCATAAAGCGAACCGAACCTAAGCGGTGCATTTTTGGGAAAGGGGGATCGCCACGCATCGCGCTGATTCAAGAGTTGATCCAAATTGCAAGAAAGGAATGTCACAAATGAAATTTGCCTGTAAACGCGTCGGCGCGCTTCTGCTGGCGCTGATGCTGATTCTCACTGCCGTACCCGGCCTGGTTCCCGCAGCCTCTGCCGAGGAAGTGGAGCAGACCAATGCCTATGTCCTCAATTACGCGCCCAACTCCCTGACCGCAGACTACCAGTATAGTCAGACCTATATGTACACCACGCCCTTTACGGTCAATCACACAGTGGTCTATGGGGACGGAAGTTCCTATACCGGGGGCAATTTTCCGGAGATCTTCAACCTCATCAACACAACAAAGCTCTCCCTGGGCGGGGATGGCGCTTATGCTTCCATTGCGGCCTACTGTACGGATGCCGCCACAGGCATCCGAAAGAATACCTCCTACCGCCGCATCAACCTGGAAGACTCTACATATTACAAAAGCGGCGCGGCAGGGAAGATCCGTGCGGTGATCCTCAATTCCTTCCCCCGGGTCAGCGTGGAGACCATCGAGGCCAATGCCAATATCTGGCTTCAGGGGCAGGGCCTGCCTGCGATCAATGGCCTGCAAAGCGGCGAAGCCATCCTGGCCACCCAGATCGCCATCTGGGAGCTGGCCAATGCCGACAACTATACCATAAACAAATTCTTTGACGGCATGGCCGACCTGCGCAATGATTACGGTGACTATCTGGATAATGTGGCGGATACCACCAACGTAGACCAGCAGGAAACCGAAAGTACACCCCAGAATATTGAGAGCCTGTACCACTACCTCTATAATCTGAATTCCGTGGCCCCGAAATACGATGCTGTTTCCGAAGCATCCTTCGAAAACCCCGTCTATACCGCGGTGAAGGAGTCTGACGGCACCTACACCATCACCGCCGCAGCAAACATCAACACCCAAGTAGGCGTGGACGATGCGCTGACCATCACCGCCACCTGTGCTGACCAGGTCCAAAGCCAGTCTGTCACCGCGGCAGACCGCTACAGCTTCACCTTCCAGGGCCTGACCGACCGGGTGGAAGTAACGCTGGAGATCAACGGCTACCAGTGCGGCGGGGACGTATACCTCTTTGACGCCGAGGGCGAGCGTAACGTTTCCCAGACTCTGGTGGGCTATGACGACAGCCGACTGCCTGTTCACGGCGAGATCACGGTTACCCCTGACCGGGTTCTGAACATCTTCAAGAGCACCAGTGAAGCCAGCGGTAAAATGCCCCTGGCAAACATCACCTTCCACATCTACAAGGTCGCCACCATGGAGCAGCTGGAAAGCGGCGAGGTTAAGCTCAGCGCCCAGCCCTCCGAAACGGAGATCGCAGCCTACCAGACGGCAGGGAACCTGATCGCTTCGCTGGTCACGGATGTCCAGGGCTTTGCGTCTTACAACTTTACGGAGCATGGCCAGCCTGACGGCGTTTATATGATCGCCGAGCAGTTCAGTTCCGCTACCACCGGCGCAGTGGAGCCCTTTTTCGTCACCATTCCCGGCACCACGGAAGACGGCAGCGGCTATGCCTATACCGTAAACATCAACCCCAAGAACGTTACGGAAACAGGTCCTGACATCCAGAAGGACGTTACCAAACTGGACAACAATTCCGACACCTATGACGTAGGGCAGACCCACACCTGGATCATCCGTGGCGGCATCCCGGCCGGTATCGCCAACGGCCAGAAGTATGTCATCACCGATACCATCGATTACCGCCTGACCTATGAAAAGGGCAGTCCCGCAGTCATGCTTGCTACGAAAGCCGGAACGGAGCTGGAATTGCAGAACAATGTGCATTACGTGCTTACAGAAGGTACCGTAGAGAAAGACGGACGTACACTGGACTGCTTCACGGTTTCCCTGACGCCTGCGGGCATGGCCTATGCAGCTTCCAACCAGGGCAGCGGTGAAAGCACTGCGGAGATCCGGGTCTATTTCAAAGCGGTTATCAACGAAAATGCTCAGATGGGTACCACCATCCCCAATACCGCTCACCTGGAGTACACCAACTCCGCAGGTGTGGAATACAAAGATGATTCCGATGTACCCGAGGTACATACCGGCGGCATTCACATCCTGAAAACGGACACCTCCGATACGCCCCTTGCAGGCGCGATCTTCAAGATCGCCCGTGAGGCAACGGAAGCGGAACTGTCCGACACAGCAGTGACCAAGGAGATCCTGAATGTAGGCGGCAAGGAACTGTCCGTTGTTTTCGTAGAATTCCATGCCGCAGCGGATATGAGCGACAAGAAGACCCCGGAAGTCACCACCGGCGAAGACGGCCAGGCAGTTTTCTACGGTCTGGCTTATGGCACCTATTACCTGGTTGAGACGAAAGCTCCTGCGGGCTACAACCTGCTGACCCAGCCCATCACCGTAGAAATCAATGAAAGCAGCCATCTGACGAAGGCAGACGGCTGGGAGAATGCAGAGGGAGAGGTCATTGATAACACCATCCATGTGGTCAATACCAAATTCATCCTCCCGGAGACCGGCGGCATGGGTACGACCGTCTTCACGGTGGCCGGCATCCTCATCATTGGCACTGCCTGCCTGCTGCTTCTGAGCAACCGCAAGAAGAAAGTGTAAACCGTTTTGAGTAAGAGAAAAACCGTTCTGTTTCTCATCCTGCTTCTGGTGGGACTGGGTATCCTGTCCTATCCGGCGCTGAGCAACTTTGTCAACCAGCGTCATGGCTCTTATGCCATCGAGGAACTGCAGGAGCACCTGGAAAATGCGGACATTGCTGAACAGCGTCGGCTGGCGGAGGCTTACAATTCCCGCCTGCTTACCGCCCAGGGGGAAATTGATGAGGAGGAATATAACGCCATACTCAACTTTTCGGACGGCATGATGGGCTATCTGCAAATTCCAAAAATAAACGTAAACCTACCCATTTACCATGATGTTACCGAAGAGATTCTTGCCAAGGGTGTGGGGCATCTGCCGCAGAGTGCCTTTCCCATCGGCGGAACGGGGAACCATTCTGTGCTCACCGGCCACACAGGCCTGCCCAGCGCGGAACTGTTTACCGACCTGACCGAGCTGACAGAAGGGGATACGTTTTATATCACCATTCTGGACGGGACGCTGGCTTATCAGGTGGATCAGATCAAAGTGGTGCTCCCCAGCGAAGGCCAGGACCTGGCGGCCGTACCGGACCAGGACTACTGCACACTGGTGACCTGCACCCCTTACGGAGTCAACTCCCACCGCCTGCTGGTCCGTGGCCACCGCATTGAACTGCAGCAGGAAACTGTACAGCAGCTCCAGACAGAAGTACAGAAAAAGACGCTCCCGCTGAGCTGGCTCATCATCCTCGCTATTTTGTATCCTCTGCTGATTATTCTCCTGTTCTTCATCATCCGTAAGCGCCGCAAATAAAAAAAGCTGTCCTCCGATGCGCATCCAGCCGGAGGGCAGTTTCGCACATACCATAATGCAGGCTTGTCTATAAATCGGCAATAATTTTAGTTGACAGAATGGAGAATAACCGTTATAATATATAAGATTTCGGGGTGTGGCGAAGCTTGGTATCGCGCTTGGTTCGGGTCCAAGAGGCCAGGGGTTCGAATCCCCTCACTCCGACCAAAGGAAAAAGTCTTGTGCCGCAACAGGTTTCAAGACTTTTTCTTTTTATATTGAACTCAAAAAACACGCCCCAAAACTCCAAAAGCGCACAAAAAAGCGCACAACTTTTCAAAACGGAGTTGTTTTCACTGATTTGCCAAGAGAAAGGGCGTATTCAAATGGCATCTATCAGAGAAAACAAAAAGGGAAACAAGGTGGTTTCTTTCCGTTTCATTGCGTGTCTTGGACGGGACGCGGCAGGTAAGCAGATACGGAAATACCATACTTGGACACCGCCCGAAGGTCTGACACCCGCAAAAGCAAGAAAAGCCGCCGAACGGGCGGCGGATACTTGGGAACAGGAAGTTATCAGAGGATACCAAGAGGAACAGAAAGCAGCGGCGTGCGGTGCGGCGTATAATCTCCCTCCCGAAAAGCGGCGCGACGATTTCTGTGACTTTATCAACGAGATTTGGTTTCCTCTACACATCCGGGGCGGAAACTGTAAGCCCACAAGTATTGCTTTCTACAAGAACATTGTCAAGGTAATCACCAACTACTTTAAGGGATGTATCTTGCAGGAGATAAGCCCCATCCAAATCCAGAAGTATCTTGTGTATCTGCAAACGGATTACAGAACGCCGCAGGGCAAGCCATTCTCTCCAAAGTCTGTCCGACACCATTACGGCACGCTGACAAATATCTTTGCCTATGCGGACAAGCAGGAAATGATTGTAAAGAATCCTATGAGCCGCGTAGATGCTCCGAAGAAGGTGAAAAAGGCAGTGGACGCATTGAGCCAGGAGCAAGCAAAGCGGTTCTTTGAAGTCCTTCCTGCGTGCGACCTTGATTTCCGTTGTATGCTTCATCTGTTTATCACTACTGGAATACGGCGCGGGGAATGTGTGGGAATCCAATGGAAGGACATTGATTTTAAGAACAGCACACTAACCATTGCCCGTTGCGTGACCTATACCCCCGAAGCGGGTGTAACAGTAAGCACACCAAAGACAGAAAACAGTATTCGCACGATTCCGCTTATGCATTCCACGTTGAATCTGCTCCAAGAGTGGAAGAAACAGACTCGCGCAAAGAATCCCGATGTGCTATTGAAAGAAGCCTTTGTATTTCCTCGGGGAGGAGATGTATTTGAGCCACGCGACCCCGGCAGTGTTACCCGCCGCGTAAAACGATTTATGAAGAATAACGATTTCCCCGACCTATCTCCCCACGACCTCCGACATAGTTGCGCGACCTTACTTCTGGCAGAGGGTGCAGACATTAAGAGCGTGCAGGAGATTTTGGGACACGCAGACGCAAGCACGACCCTTGACTACTATGTAAAGACAGATTTGAAGCAAATGAAAGCCGCAACACAAAAATACGCGCTGGCGTTCAATCTCTGATACGAAACACGGACACAACGAAAAGGAGCGGGAGAAACGAATCTCCCGCCCCTATTTTTATGTCAAAAACCGCTCGGCTCTGTATTCCGGGTGTATATCCACGATGCTTTCCAGACACCAGAACAATTCCGGGTATCGTTCGTCGTGTCCCTCGCCGTAGTAATACAAGTATCGGACGCAATCGACCACATACAGAAAGATAAGCATTTCTTTATCCCTGTCACCCTCTATCTCGAAGGGAGGTTCAAACAAATCTGTAATATAGTCTATGTATTCCTGTGGCATAGTCTTTACAAGGTTATCGAGCCGCCAATCAGCGGCGATAAAGTCCAGAATCTTTTTTTCCATCGGTTACTCCTTAATTCTCTAAAATTTCCTGCAATATCTTTTTAGCGTCAAGGGGGTTCGTGTCCCACTTGCGCCAATTACCCTCTTTTGGAATCTATGTATTGAGAATGGGCTGATACTGTCGGATGTATTCACCCTCTTTTTCTCCTAACTCTGTTTGTTTATCCGCGTATCGTTCGCTTTTGGCATAATACAGCACATCAAATCCCAGTTTGTGTCCCTTGCGCCGTGCTTCGGACAGTATTCTGTATTTCGTTTCGGTTTCCATCTGGGTATGGGCGTAATGGAACGCAATCCGCCGCAGCATATTTCCGCTCTTTCCAACATAGACGATTTTATCATCGACCTTGATGCAGTATATTCCCGCGTGTTCGTATTTTGGAGCGTGTCCGTTGCGCTTCATCCAGTAGTAAGCATTATCCGCATATTTTCCCATCAGAATACAAATACCTCTTGTTTTGGCTCTTGAATGGGCTTCGGTCTGTCCTTGCCCTCTGCTACTGGTCGTTTGATTACGAGTTCCTTTTGTTTGGGGATGTAGATTTCCATTCCTTCTGGATTGTTATTATTTATAACCCTGTTAGTTGTAATATCTGTATTATTTATTTCTCTATCCCCGGACAATACACTCTGACCGTCTGGGCGGGCTGGTTCGCCGTGGCTCGTAGATTCTGCAAAGTCTTGTCCTCCGACACTCAACATTATTCTTGTCTGCGTAGCGGTCTGTGGGACTTCATAGAAATCGTATGTATTCCCCGTGCCGGGGACTAAATAGCCCTTATCCACCAATTTATGGAATTGGTCGTGATAGGTAGAGCGTGCCATACCGATTGCCTGTCGGACTGCAACAGGGGAAAGGGCAGAGGTGTAGTTATTTGCGTTGGATGCAAGGTATAGATATAACTGCAATGCGTGTGCGCCCAAATCACGGGACGCGGCTTGCCAGTTTTCGTTTTTGATACCAAGGAAGTCCGTTTTCGCGGACTCCCTGTGAATCTTAATCAATCTCTGATTGGGATAAGTAATACTTGGCATTTTCTTATCCTCCATCACTTGCAAAGGCTGTCGAGAGCCTTTTTCAATTCCGTGATTTCCAGAATTGCCTTTTGTAAATCGGTGCTGACAGAAAACTTCTGCAATACTCTGCCGGCAATCCTGTTAATCATCTATTCTTCCCGTTCCTGTTCCCTGATGCTGGATAGAATCATATCCCGCTGAATATCCAACTACACATTGGGGTCATTGGATAAGGCACTTGCAATACGGTATCTGTCTAATGCACTCATAAAATTATCTTGGAACATTTCGTTCTCCTTTATATTTTATAAAATATTCTGAAAACATATATATTTCTTATGTTTTCTAAATATATTATATCAAATTTTTATATAAAAATCAATGTAAGGCAAATTTGGGCTTGCTATTATAAAGAATCCGGGTGGCGGCTCTATTTCGGGATAATAAAAAGTGAAAAGCCGCAAGAGGGGTATATCTGGTCGGAACTCGGACGAAATCGACTTTGATTTTGCCGTTTTCGTTGAAATCTGCTGAAAATAGGTGAAATAGTCTGAAATTTAATTGATTTCGATGAACTTGACGGAAATCGGACTGAATTGAATGAAATTCATTACTGTTTCTGTTAATGTTGATAAAATTTGCCAAAAAGTGCGGAAAATACTTGCAAATATATATATATATATATAATGGTCTATATCGGAAGTTCGGAAATTTCCGAATCTATACATCTATTATTTAAGGAGAGAGAAAAATGCGCGTTACCATTGATTTAGACAGAGATATTGTGATTATCCCCGACAACTTCTTTAAGAAGATTGCAGAGGAAAACGAGAAGTTGGAGAAGTATGGTGCAAAGCCCGTAAAGGCTATTGACCGCATCAAGCGTTCCTTTAAGGTTGCTATGTCTGACACGGACAATAGACTGCTGACCCAGACCAATGCAAAGAAGTCCAGAACCACTAAAAAGCCTATTACAGAAGCAGTTGACGACAACGTGGTTGAACCTACTTCTGGAAGTGGGAATGAATAATGGCGAAGCGGGTAAGCGAACAGGAGAAGCAGAAGATTTGGAAACTCTACCAGAAATACGGCAACATCGCAATGGTTGCCAAGAAGTCCGGTCGTTGCCGTTCGACTGTTTCCCGGTATGTTGGAGAGTATGAAGCCGCGACCCGTGCAACGGCTTATGTTCTCAATGCAAAAGCGAATACTTAATAGAAAGTGTGTATAGTATGAAAAGATTTATGGCGTTGCTTTTGGCTGTTGTAATATGTTTTTCCATAACAGGTTGTAGCAGTGACAAAAAAGCATTTGAAGTTTCAAAAATAGCCTATGACAATATTAAGGCAGCGTATGATATTGCATACGAGTTTGCATCGGACTTGGCTGGTGTATGGTGGGCGGTTGTGTATGATAGAGACAATCTTTTAGATACCAATACCCTCAATGCGTTGATGTCGGAGTTAAGTTATTTGGATGAGGAATCCTTAAAACTTGGTATTGCTTATGTAATGGCAAAGAATATGGACGGAAAAAACTGGGATGAATTGTCGGACAATGAAAAAGAGGAATACATAACTTCTGCAAGCAAATTTGAGGGTGAAGGATTTAGTTTGTTCGATAATTGTATGAACTTCTCACTACACAGTATCAGAAACGCTTATAAACTAAATGGTAGAGTTGAAGAAGCAAGAAACTATTTGGAAGTTGCAAAGACACAAATGCAAGAATTAAGCGGTAAATATAATGACTATGAACATTATCCTGCGCTCAAAGGTTTCTACACTATGGCAGGTGCGTATCTTGATGCGTGTCTGGAAGCAAGGCAATCCTTTGAATCTTTTTCAGATGCAAGAGCGGAATATGAAAAAGAAGCCAGAGATTATATCAATGATTTAGATTTTGTTTTTGGTGGTTAAAACTTAAATGGAGCGGGACGAAAATTCCGCTCCATTTTTTGACGCACAGAAAGCGCACAGACCGCAAAAAAGCGCACAAAACTGTGCGCTTTTCCATCGGATTATGCTTGCAATTCATACTGCCTTATGATATAATAAATGTGTGAAAAATAACGGCAATTCGGTGGAATCAAGACGATTTTAGCCCCTGTGGAGTTGTAGTTTTCGGTGCTAACCGAAAACGAAACGACACCCAGCGCGGCAGTTCGGGTCCAAGAGGCCAGGGGTTCGAATCCCCTCACTCCGACCAAAAGAAAGTCCACCCACCGGGTGGACTTTCTTAATTTGGGATAGGAAATCAAGGATGTTCGTTCAATGCAACAAAAAACGGGAGGTAACCATGTCAAAGAAACAAACGCTGGATATGACCCAAGGTAATCCGCTGCCGCTGCTGGTGCGGTTTTCCATCCCCTTGATTTTGGGATCGCTGTTTCAGCAGCTCTACTCCTTTGTGGATACGGCCATTGTGGGCCGCTGCATCAGTTCAGAGGCGTTGACCGCCGTTGGCGTCACAGGCTCTCTGAATTTTTTGGTTCTGGGCTTTACCATGGGCAGCGCCATGGGCTTTTGTATTCCCATCTCTCAGGCAGTGGGTGCCGCGGATCAGGACGAGGTCAGCCGCAATTTTTGGAATGGGCTATATCTGAGTGTTGGCATTGGTCTGGTGATCAGTATTGGCGTCAGCTTCTTTACCCGTCCGTTGCTTTCCATGATGAAGACTCCGGATGAACTTCTTGATATGGCGACCCAATATTTGACGATCATTTTGGCAGGTCAGATCACCACGGTGCTGTACAATTATTTCGCCGGTGTGCTTCGTGCCTTTGGTGACTCCAAGCGGCCTTTCTGGTTTTTGGTCATTTCAAGCTGCATCAATGTGGTATTGGATCTAGTATTCATTCTGGTAATTCCCATGGGCGTTGCCGGTGCGGCTTTGGCTACCGTTATCAGCCAGGCCATCAGTGTTGGCCTTTGCGTTTGGTGGCTGGCAAAGAAAATGAATGTGATTCGAAAGCGCAGTGATTCCGGCGAAGCGCTCACCGCCGTTTCCGGCAGACATATGAGGAAGATCTGCGTAGTCGGTATGCCCCTGGGACTGGAATACTCCGTCTGCTCCATCGGCAATGTGGTGCTGCAAAGCTCCATCAACTCTCTTGGCTCCGTGGTTGCCGCCGCCCACGTCTGCGGTGAAAAGATCCGGGGCATCGCCACCCTGCCGATGGAATCTCTGGGCACCGCCGTGGCGACCTACGCCGGGCAAAACTTCGGTGCGAAGCGGATGGACCGAATCAAAGACGGAATCAAGGCCGGTCTGATCATTGTGGCAGTTTACTGTGCGGCCGCATGGGCTGTGCTGCTGGTGCTGAAAGCACCTTTGGTTGCGCTGCTTTTGGGCGAGAGCACATCTGCGGAAGCGTTGGCATCCGTGGAGTATCTGTCCATCATCAGCACCCTGTTTATTTTCCACGGCAGCCTGATGATCTTCCGCAACACCATCCAGGGCATGGGCTTCGCCGCCAGCACCCTAGCCTCCTCTGTCATGGAGATCATCGGCAGAAGCGCCGCCGGCCTGCTGGCCGTTCATTTCGGCAGCTTCTTCCTGATCTGCGTGTCCGCTCCCATGGCATGGGGACTGGCCTGCGTCTGCTGCATCGGCTTGTGTGGTTATTACATTCCCAAAATGAGCAAAGAGCTTCAAGTTCATAATTCAAAAAACTGTTGATATGACTGGATTTTCTTAGATTCTATAATTACACTCCGACCAAAACGGCTGATTTCTCAGGAAATCAGCCTTTTTTTCTTTGTTTTCCAATGACCTGAATGGCGGCGGAGAAAGCGAATCCTACCAAAAGAAACGACTGCATTTTGAGGAAATGCAGTCGTTTTCTTTTGCTTTAACTTTGGAAGCCCAATGATTAAGGAAATATTGCAGCCTGTTAATCCCTGCTCACAATATGCTGTATGCCCTTATCAAGATCCTCAAGAATTCCCACAAAGCAATCGGGTTTTATGCTTTCGTTCTTCAAATCAGCGATATCGACCCATTTGTATATTCCGTTGCGGTTGTCCGCAATGGCTCTTTCACCTTCGAAAAATTCAAGGGCATTTTCCTTATCTTTCAGAAGATAAAAGAAAATGTACTGGTGCCAATTCTTACCCTGAAGCGTAAAAAAATTCTCGATAACAGCGGCAAGTCGGTCAATCTGCAATTTTACGCCGACTTCCTCTTCGTATTCCCGGATAACCGCATCGGCGGTGCTTTCCCCGAACTGAGGCTTACCGCCTACAAATGTCCAATATTTGTCATCCTTTAGCTTTGAAAGAAAAAGTTTGTTCTCCTTAATGCAGACACCCACAACCCGGCAATTGAACAGGTTATCGCCGAAATTAAACTGTAAATCCTCCATACATAGCCTTCCTTTATACAAGCGTAAATGAATTTCCTATCCTTCATGGTACTTTCGCTGCAGCATCACCAAACGGCTGTCCAACCGGTAGAAGGGCGCCGGGCCTTCAAATTCCGTATCGTCAATGGTCATATCGGCGCGAATGGCGCTGTCGTAAACAGAATGGCCAATTACCGGGAGGGGGATTCGGGTATACCAAACCAGAAACCGGGCGTGATAGCGCACTTCTGCGGCAAAGGAGTGGAAGGATACATTCGCGGTATGGGTGGCCAGGATCGCCTGCTTTTCAAAAGGGGAGAGGTGGCCGGAGTCCTGAATGTAAATCTTTTTGTGGTCGCATACCGTGCGGCCCGCCGCTTGGTTGTTGGAATCAAGAAAAAGGGGAAGCCTTGAATCTTTGCGGGATGCTTTGGAAAGTTTACTTCTTTGATAGAGCGCCGCATAGTGCTTTGGAACGTTAATGCATCCGTCTTCTGCCAAGGCGGCAATGTGCCTTACATACAACTCCGCAATGAGATAAGGACCTTCCGCTTGGGGATTGTTAAAATAGTCCTTCAGCGCTTTGTGATGTACCTGTCTCCGGGAGGCCACAACCCGGTTTATCTCTTTGTTTAATTCCTTCCGATTGGATGGAGTCGGCGAGGCGAGGCACGCTGCCAACGATTCCGTATCAAATGCAATAAAGGAAATGGTTACACCGGGAGTATCGCCATCCGCGGGAATATCCTCCTCGGCATCGGATTCCTGCTCCCGCATTTTATACAGACCATAGACATGCGCTTCATTCTGCGGGACGGCATAGAGATACCAGTCATCATAAAATCTGCTGCATTCCCGCTCCTGATTTTGGTCATTGAGGAAAGTAGAGACCTCCATGGCCATCAGAATATCGGCAATGGATTTTGTGACGGCATAGAATCCGTCATCGGTGTGCTGTATCTCCCCGGCAGATAAACAGCCATAGTCCGACAGCTTCCGAAAGAAAGCCGGAAAAGCCGTTTCCGGCAGAGTATTGACACTGGTTTTCTTTCCTTCCATGTTCTTTACATGCTCTCCCTTTTTAGATGGGTTCTGTATAAGGTAGTATATCCCCATTGTGAAAAAATGTCAATTCAAGGTTACTTCTTGATAAATTCCATTTCGGCTATGAATGAAAGGGCCAGAATAAAAAATGCCCCGCCATATTGCAAGGTGTTCGTAAGACAGTATCGCACCAAAATCAAGGAAACCATTATCTGAACACAGAAAGTTCTGGATGATTTACAATTGTTCGGGCGGTTCTTAAATCATCAATAAGTTTCTTCGCTTTGTTGACATACTTTTTTATAAAAGAGCGAGACAAATCGGGAGATGTAGGGAGCGTTAGGGAACCTCTGAATAAATAAGCTTCATTCTGTTCCAAATGGTAAAAATGACCGATTTTTGGTTTAGTTAAGGAAATTTAAGTGAAAAACAGCCAATATACCTCAGGTTTTTCGCTTCTTTCCACTCCAAAGGGCAGA